>DATAUC010000102.1:0-1715 GCA_036268485.1 Acidimicrobiales bacterium | reverse complement strand
CCGGGTACTCGGGTGCGGATCTGGAGCAGCAGGCGGGCGCCGCGTGGGCTCCAGCGCATCTGCGTCGGTAAGAACTCATTTAACCCGGCAGATCCTCCGGTCGTTTCTTCGCGAGCCGGCCTTCGCGAAGACCTGTCGCCTTCCCGACTTCGATTAGATATCCGTCGGGATCGCGCATGTAGCAGCGGATCTCTGCGACACGGTCAATCGGTGGCGTCAGAAACTCGGCTCCCTTCGCGCTCCACTCACGGTAACAGGCTTCGATGTCGGCAACGCGCAGGTTCATGAAGGTCGAGACCGTGTCGCGTTCTTCGTAGTTCACGACTGAGACGTTGGGCTTGTCCGGCGTTGGGCCGCCGCCCGAATTCATGATCACCCATGAATTCGCCAGCCTGATGATGCAAGGATTTTCAGACAGGACGACCTTCCCGCCGAGAACCGGGAGTAGAACGCTCGCGAGCGAGCGATGCTTCGAACGGTGAGGAACTGCGTGACGACGAAACCCTCCGTCGCACCGGCATGGCCCGGGAGAATCCCCGCTGGGGATACCAGGAAATTCAGGGCGAGTTGCTCAAACTCGGCCACCGCGTGGGGGCCTCGACGATCCGCCGCATCCTGCAGCGGTGGGGAATGCCTCCGGCGCCAATCCGGGGACACCGACACGACCTGGCGACAGTTCCTGCGCGCCCAGGCGTCGATGATGCTGGCCTGCGACTTCTTCCACGTGGACTCCCGCGGTGACGCTCCAGCGGATCTACGTGTTCTTCGTGCTGGAGGTCGCTACCCGATCCGTGCACCTGCTGGGCACGACCCCGAACCCAGACGGCCGATGGACCACCCAACAGATCCGCAACCTCGTGATGGATCTCGGCGATCGCATCACCCAGTTCCGGTTCCTGATCCGCGACCGGGGCACTGTTGCATTGAGACAAAGGGCATCCTCGCGATGCCGCAGAGCGAGGAAAAATAACTCTTCCACAGCTTGGAAAATTATGACAAACCGGGCATATGACGGCTCGCCGTAGGGCTTCTAGATGCGCTGAGATAGCTGGTCGGATAGGTGGATAGCTCAATGCAACAGTGCCGGATCTGATGGCCACTCGCCGGTTCTTCCTCCGCGCCCTGGAGGACGGCCCTCGCCCGACCGAGGTGAGTACCGATCGGGCACCGGCCTACCCACGAGTGCTCGATGAGCTGCTGCCCGCCACATGCCATGTCCTGGAGCGGCACGCGACCAACCCCCTCGAGGTCGACCACGGACGGTTGGAAGGCCCGGCTACGGCCGATGCGGGGACTCCACAAGCTGCGTTCAGTGCATGTAATCAGTACTGGGCCCGCATTCGTCCAGAATCTACGGCGCGGACACTACGAACTCGGCGTCGATGTCCACCCGAGGCATCGGATCCTCGCGGCCTTCGCCGAACTCACCCCCGCCATCTAATCCGGCACCACAGCGGCCAATGCTGCCCACTTTCAATCAACGCAACAATGCCCGTGGTGTACGTATCGGCAGTTGGTGTCACGTCTCGGGGTGGAAAGGCCCGCCGTCGAAGCGCTCGCGTGTGCTGAATTCGTCGACGCGTTGGCGTCTGAGCTTGCTGAGCTGGCGTGCCGGTTTGCCCAGCGGCACGACGGCGGCCACCGCGTGGGTGCCGGGGATGGCCAGAAGAGCTCGGAGCTTGGGCTCCTCGGGGACGGCCATGGTGGTGAGGGTG
>DATAUC010000101.1:0-3874 GCA_036268485.1 Acidimicrobiales bacterium | reverse complement strand
GCATCGCATTTGTTGAGAGATCGGCGAGATCGAACGACCGGTCATTGGGTAGTCCGTAGACGCGCTCCACTACGAGCTGAAGCTCAGAGAACCCATCCTCCGCTCTCAGCGATCGATCGGCGGGGGGCAATTGCCAGCCATGCAACCACATTGTGTCGATGGATTCAGTCAAAGTTATATCTCCTAGATGCCAGACCTTCCTCCAGTGGCGGGCGGAGAGGAGTTGGGCCAGAAGCTTCTCATCGATTCCATCGCGCGTCTATCGCGCGGACGCCGGGATTCAGGGTTATTCACGAAAATACGAACAGGTGCACTGAGCTGCAATTATCGCTCGTCAGGATTCGTCAACATCCGGCTTGGTCTGACTGATAATGCTGAGGTCGCAAGTTCGATTCTTGCTAGCCCCACTCTTCTCTTCCGGTCAGGCCGTTTCGCCTCCGACGTGGTTAGATGGCTTCGGATGCATTTGCGCCGGGCGTCTATCGCGCGGATTCGCAGGTGTTTGTGCGGTCCCGGTTCATGCTTGACCAGGCGCGTTCAAGGGGTCCACGCAAAATCTCGGCGAGTCAATGACGCTTCGTTGACTCGATTCGGGAGGTTGCATGATGGTTTTGACCGCTGGCCAGGCTCAGATGGCCTATCGGCTTAGGGGCAAGGGGCTCTCGCTTCGTAAGGTTGCTCTTCAGGTCGGTTGTTCCTATCAAGGCAGTCTGTGAAGTGTTCGACGGAGCAACCGTCACCGAGGTGGCCACCCGCTATGGCGTGACCCGCCAGACGGTGCACACCTGGCTCCGTCACTATGCGAACGGTGGCCTGACCGCTCTAGCCGACAAGAGCTCGAGACCGGATCGCTGTCCCCGTCAGATGACAGCGCGCGTCGTCGAGCGTGCCGATCACACCCAAAGTGGGTCCACGCCGGATCCTCACCCAGTTGAAGACCGAGGGCATACTCGCAAGCCCGAGGTCGCCTGAGAGGTTCGACTGTAAGCGGGTACCGGAGCGAAAGTGTTGTCCCCGGCGATCGACTGTTTGGGGTGGGACGAGCGGATTTCACATCGGTGACGAGTGGCCGCCGCCCTTCGGAGACTTGGCGGATGGTCCCGGTGTGGCCGAACAGATAATTAGCCTATACAATCATTGGCTAATGCAAGCACCCTCATCGTCAGTAACGGACCCAGAGACGGTGGTCGACGCCGTATTGAGCGCCAGCCGGGTACTGGTGGCGGTCGCAGCCCGTTCCCTCGGCGACGTTGCTGAGGAGGTGACGCTGACCCAGTACCGCACCCTGGTGGTGCTTGCCTCTCGCGGCCCCCAGAGCTTGGCCGCCCTCGCATCGGCAATCGAGGTAACGCCGCCGACCGCGACGCGCATGTGCGATCGCTTGGTGCGGAAGGGGCTGGTGCAGCGACGGCACGACCGGGGCGACCGTCGCCAGATCAGGGTGGCCCTGGCCGATCCGGGACGGCAACTGGTTGACTCGGTCACCGAACGCCGGCGCAAGGCGATCGCCGATCTGCTGACGGCGATTCCGGCAAAGAAGCAGGCGGCGCTGGTGCAATCGCTGCAACTGTTGGCCCGAGCGGCCGGCGAGGTGCCCGAACAGAGCTGGAGTGCCGGATGGGACCTCTAGCCCATCCACCCAGGCGTGAGTCCTCGGGTCTCCGCCTGTGGCTACGGGAAGCGGGTGCCAGGTGTTCACGTTGGCTGTCGGGCGCTTCCTATCTTCAGAAGTGGCTCATCCTTGGCGTGGTCATCGGCGCCAGCGCGGGACTTGGCGCCATTGTCTTCTACGAGGCATTGGTGGCGGCCACCCATTTCTTTTTGGGCGTACTTGCCGGCTACCAAGTCCCTACGCCAGCGGGTGAGGGCGGCCACGCCGCGTCGGCGTCGTTTACTCGACCGTGGGCCCTCCCGTTGGTCGTCGGTCTGGGCGCATTGCTCGGCGCGTTGCTCGTGTATTGGGTCGCACCCGAAGCCGAGGGTCACGGGACCGATGCAGCCATCTCCGCCATTCACCACAACCCTCGGGGCATCAGGTTTCGCGTTGTGGTGGTCAAGATCGTGGCCTCCGCGCTGACTATCGGGTCAGGAGGGTCCGGTGGCCGAGAGGGTCCCACCGGACAGATCAGTGCCGGCATGGGCTCCCTGTTGGCCCGAGGGCTCGATCTGAGCCCTTCCGACGCCCGCATCGCCGTGGCCACCGGCGTGGGTTCGGGAATCGGGTCAATCTTTGGCGCTCCGCTGGGGGGCGCCATTTTGTCCACCGAGATCCTCTACCGCGATGATTTCGATGTCGAGGCCCTGTTGCCCAGCTTCATCGCCTCGATCGTCGGCTACGTGATCTTCGCATCGGTGGTCGGGTTCAAGCCGTTGTTCGGCTTCAATGGCGCCTACCACTTCACCGACCCCGAACACCTCCTTTGGTTCGCACTCATCGGTATCCTGGGTGGCCTGTTCGGCCTGCTGTACGCCAAAGGCTTCTACGGCATCGCCGATGTCTTCGAGAGGGTGCAGGTGCCCCGGTGGGCCAAGCCGGCCATCGGGGGCCTCCTGGTCGGTGGGATGGCCCTCATCATCCCGGAGGTCCTGGGAACCGGCTATGGCTGGATACAGGCCGGCCTGGGTCCGCGACTGCTGTCGTTGCCCCTGTGGATCGTCCTGCTTTTGCCCGCGGCCCGGATCCTGGCCACAGGCCTCTCCATCGGATCAGGTGGTTCTGGGGGCATCTTCGGTCCGGGCATGGTGATCGGGGCATTTATCGGAGCCTCAATCTGGCGTCTCTTTGAGCCCATCGTTCCTTCCATGGGCCACAATCCGGTTCCCTATGTCGTCGTCGGCATGATGTGTTGCTTCGGGAGCATTTCGAGAGCTCCTCTGGCTGTCATGGTCATGGTGTCGGAGATGACGGGCAACATCTCGATCCTCGCCCCCGCCATGATCGCCGTCGGACTCGCCTGGTTCATCGTTCGGCGCAACGACGACACCATCTATCGCAGTCAGCTCAAGAGTCGAGGCGACGCGCCGGCACAGCGGATCTTGACTGGAATGCCGCTCTTGGCCAATCTGACCGTTCGGTCTTCCATGGCCGTCCCCCATCTCGTTATAGACGATGCATCCGAGATTGGCGAGGCTAGGGAGGCGATGATCGCTGCTGGTGCGCGGGGTGCACCCGTGGTCGACACGCGTGGCCGGTTCGAAGGAACGGTGTCCCTCGCCGAGCTCGAGAAGGTTGATGCGACGGAGCTGACTGATGTCAGTGGCTATCTCGACAGGAGTGCACCGTCCATTGCCGTCTCCCAGCAACTGGACGCGGCTTTGGATGCCTTGATGGACGCGTCCAGCCGCTGGGTGCCGGTTCTCGACGACGATCGGCATGTCGTTGGGACGCTGTCCCTCTCCGACCTCGTTCGAGGGTATCAATCGGGATTGTTGACCAGCCTCCGTCGGGTCAGTGACATTGGCGCCATAGCGGGCACATTCGAAGTGGAGATCCATTCTGGGTCGCGCCTGGCGGACAAATCGGTGGAGGAAGCGAACTTGCCGGTGGGCACCGTGATCACGTCGATACAGCGAGACGGCCGACTGCTGGTTCCTTCGGGCGCAACGGTCCTCCGTTCGGGTGATCAGCTAATGCTCATTAGCCGGCCTGACGATGCAGAGTCGGTCAGGAAGGCCGGCTCCCAATAGCCCCCTTCGCGTGAGTTCGACAGGCAGGTAGCTGACCAAGCTGAATGTACCGACAGGCAGGTGTTCGAATCCGATGATGGCGTGCTCACCACCAGGTGACGGGATAGTGACGATTCTCATCTGGCGAGAGGTTGTTCACGACTACCGCGACGGCGATCAGGATCAGCATCCCAATGAGTATTGGTGT
>DATAUC010000100.1:0-108588 GCA_036268485.1 Acidimicrobiales bacterium | reverse complement strand
AAGTGGACGATGGACGACGTCGGATCGTCGTGCCACGTGCACAACAGCCTGTGGGACGACCGCACCGGCGAGCCCGTCATGGGTGATCCCGCGCACGCCAGCGGCCTCTCGATGGTCGGACGGCAGTTCCTGGCCGGGCAGCTCCACGCGGCGCGCCAGCTGGCCTGGTGTGCCGCCCCGACGCTGAACTCGTACCGGCGCTACGTGCCCGGCAGTTGGGCCCCGACCGCGGTGGTGTGGGGCGAGGACAACCGAACCTGCGGCTTCCGGGTCGTGGGGCACGGCGCCGGGCGCCGGGTGGAGAGCCGCGTCCCGGGGGCCGACGTCAACCCCTACCTGGTCGTCGCCGCCTGCATCGCGGCCGGCCTCTACGGCATCGATCATGAGCTCGAGCTGGGCGATCCCTACCCCCGCAATGCCTACGAGGCTACCGATGTGCCCCGCATCCCCTCCACGTTGGTCGAGGCTATCGACGAGCTGAAGAACTCCGAGGTGGCCCAAGAGGCGTTCGGACCCGAGGTGCACCACCACCTGCTCAACACGGCCCAGCAGGAATGGGAAGCGGCCAACCGACACGTCACCGACTGGGAGTTGATGCGCAACTTCGAGCGGATTTAGGGCTCCGTGCTGCACTCGCAGCTCTGCTCGCAAGAGTCGCTCAGCTCACCGGAAATCCGCCGCTGGTCGGACCGGCTGCGGCCCATGTGGAATCCCAAGGGCGAAGACCCGCGCCCGTTCATGCTGCATCGCAAGATGTGGGAGTGGCTCTTCATCGCCGAGGCGCTGTCCGAGCGTGACATGCTGCGCCCCGGCCGTCGCGGCGTGGGGTTCGGCGTCGGCCAGGAGCCGCTGGTGGCCCTCTTCGCCGACGCCGGATGCGATGTGGTGGCCACCGACCAGCCGCCCGAGCTGGCCGAGTCGACTGGCTGGACTGACTCGTCTGTCGAATGGGCCGGCGGCCTGGCCGGGCTCAATGAGGACGGGCTGTGCTCGCCGGAGGCGTTCGCTCACCACGTGCTGTACCGCCCGGTAGACATGAACGCGCTGCCCAAGGACCTGCGTGACTTCGACTTCTCCTGGTCGTCCTGCGCCTTCGAGCACCTGGGCTCCCTGCAGGCGGGCGCCGACTTCCTGGTGGCCCAGATGCGCTGCCTCAAACCGGGCGGGGTGGCCGTGCACACCACCGAGTACACCGTGTCCTCCAACGCCGACACCATCGACACCGGGGGCACCGTCCTCTACCGGCGCCGCGACATTGAAGCGTTGGTGCAACGCTTGCGACGGGCCGGCCACGCCATCGACATCGACTACACGGAGGGGACGACCCCCGAGGACCTCCACGTCGATATCCCGCCGTATACGAATACGCACCTGCGCACGACACTGGGCGAGTACGTCACCACGTCGCTGGCCTTGATCGTTGAAAAGAGTGCGACGGAGGGGGGATCCCTTCGAGGTCGGCTACGCCGGTTGGTCAGTCCGTGAGTGGCAGCGTCTTGGCGTCGCCGTAGGCGAACACCCGACCGGTAGCAAAATCGAAGAGCCAGTAGCCCTTTCCGGTCGACGTCGAGACGATGCCATTGATGAACGTCGTTTGGGGATTGATGGCGGGACCCAGTTGATCGACGGCGTCCCCGAAAGGGTGCACCGTGCCGCTGGCATCGACGATCCAATAGCCTCCGCCGTCGGCCGTCGGGGCAATGCCCGTCACCTGCTCGGAAAGTGGGGTGCCGTTGCCCATAATTGAGCCATGGAATGGAGCGTCCCCGAAGTCGTAGACACCGCCCACCGAATCGACAAAGACATAGCCCATGCCGTCGGCCTCAATGGCCAGTCCGGCAATTGGATTGCTGAGCGATTGGCCCGGCTGAAGAACGCCGGGGATGGAGCCGTAAAACCCGGCGTCCCCGAACGCGAACAGGTCTCCGTGGTCCGTGTACTCCCAGTACCCCTTCCCGTCGGCGGTCGCCACAATGCCGATCATCTGATCGTCCACGCCTGCGGTCTGATGAGTCCCGTAGTTGACCGCATCGCCATAGGTATAGAGCTCCCCGCCGCCGCCCACCATCCAGTAGCCCCCACCGTCGGGCGTGACCGCGATGCCCTCTATTGGGTCGGCCAGCGTCAGGTTGCCGGGGTCTCCGTGAAAGGTCACATCGCCGTAGGTAGCCACGAGGCCCTCATCGTTAGAAACCGCGTAACCGGCACCGTTAGGTGTGGCGGCCATATTCGTTGCGTAGGTCCCCGGAGGAAGGATCCGACTGATGGCCACGATGGGAGCGGCAATAGGCGAGCCGGCGGCTGAACCTTCAAAGGCGGCATCACCGAAGGTGAAGATCCCCCCGTCGGACGCCGCCAGCCAGTAGCCCCCACCGCTTTGTGACACCGCCATACCGACGATTGGTTCGTTGAGATGCAACGCTCCGGTGGAGCCGAAGAATGGCGCATCACCAAAGGAGAAGATGCCTCCGTCGGACGCCACAAGGTAGTACCCGTCTCCTTGGCCCACCTGTGCTTCGGCCATGCCGACGATCGGCTTGTTGAGATGCAGCGCTCCAGTGGAGCCGTAGAACTGGGCATCGCCGAATGAGAAGATGCCGCCGTCGGACGCCACCACCCAGTAGCCCTTAGCGTCGGGTGACCGACCGATCCACCAAGTCGGTGCTTAGTGCCCGCTCAGGCGATGACCGTTGAGGCGCTTGTGGATTCCCTTGGTCTCCTTGTAGAGGTTGATGAACTCTTCGAGCACCGGGGCATAGCGCGCGCTGGCGTCGGGATTGGGTGTGTAGACGGCCTTGACGGCGACCATGGCCGGGATATCGGCCAACGTCACCCGGCCCAGGGCGAGGTGGGTGATCAGGGCGGCACCGCGGACGTTGGCCAGGACGGGATCGGCGATCTGCCGGATGGTGCAACCCATGACATCGGCGTGGATCTGCGACCACTCGTCCGAATTGGCGCCCCCGCCCACGAAGGCCAGCGACTCGAAGCGCTTCTTGCAGTACTTCTCGACGGCGCCTAGAAGCCAGGCCGAGTTCAATGCCACCCCTTCGAACACCGCCCGCACCATGTCGGACCTGCTCGACGACAGCGAGATGTTGTGGAAGCCGCCCCGGATCGTGTGGTCGTCGACCGGGGAGCGCTCGCCGTTGAGCCACGGTGTGAAGATCACGCCGTGGGCCCCCACGGGCACGCTGGCCACCATCTGGTTCAGGCGGTCGAAGACGTCGTCGGGGGCGGCGCCCTGGGAGAGGACGTCTTCGGGGAAGAGCAGGCTGTCACGCAGCCAGGTCAGGCAGGCCCCGGCCGTCTCGTGTTCATCGGCCACCAGGTAGCGGCCCGGCAATCCGGACGGGATGGACGCGACGTTGGTCAGCGCATCCGTCTTCTTGAACGGGACGTGGCAGCTGATCCAGCTGCTGGTCCCGATGTAGAGGTGCGGATCGAAGTCGTCCACGGCTCCCGAGCCCACCGCGGCCGAGTGCAGATCACCGGTACCGGCCACCACCGGGGTGCCTTCCAGTAGTCCAAATTCGGCCGCCGCCCCGGCCGTGAGGCCGCCCAGCGTGCTGCCCGTGGGCACCAACTCGGGCAACGTGTGGCGATCGAGACCGGCCAGTTCGAACAGGCCGTCGTCGTAGGCGATGGCATGGATGTCGCGGTTGTCGGTGACCCAGTGCAGCGTGATGGTGTCGTGCGAGGCGCGGGCCAATCCGGTCAGTCGTAGATTCAGATAGTCGACCGGCTCGAGGAAGACGGCGGTGGCGGCGTAGATGTCGGGCCGCTCACGGCGCAGGAACTGGATATGGCCGACCGGATCCTTCCCCGACAGGCTGGGGATGCCGCCCGTCCGGCGGATCCAGCGGGCCGCCTTGGAGGCGCCATAGCCCTGGACGTTGAGCGCCCCGCGCACCGTCTCGCGTACCGCGTTGGCTCCCCGCGAGTCCATCCATGAGATGCAGGGGGCGATGGCGGTGCCGTCGGGGCCGATCGGGACGGTGCCCGACCACTGGGCCGTGCAGCCGACACCCACCACATGGGCGGGGTCGACGCCGCTCTCGGCCATGGCTTGGCGACCGGAGCGCACGATGGCGCCCCACCACTCATCGGGGTTCTGCTCGGCTGAACCGTCGTCCCCGAGGGAAATGCCCACCCGTTCGAAGGCATGGGCGGCGATCCGACCGGTGGCCGAAATCACGGCCACCTTGGGACCGCCCGTGCCCAGATCGATGGCCAGGACAAACGCTCCCTCGGGCGGAAGATCAGGGAGTTGCCGCAGGGTCACGGGCTCGGCGGCACGCAGGGTCGGGGCTGGAGCAGTCCGCATCTCGGCGAAGCGTAATCCTGCTTTCAGCACCCGACCCTGCCAACCGGGCCTCGTCGCCTACTCGGCCAGAGCGGCTTCTACTTCCAGTTCGATCTTCACCTTGTTGCCCACCACGACGCTGCCGTCGAGCAGGGAGTGGTTGAAGCTCACCCCGAAGTCACGGCGGTCGATCTCGCCCACGGCGGAGAAGGCCACGACCTTCTTACCCTCCTGCATGGAGTCGCCCTCGCCCAGGAACTCGAGCGTGAAGTCGATCGGCTTGGTAACTCCCCGGATGGTGAGGTCGGTGCTCAGGACCCACTCGGAGTCATTGGTCTGCTTCAGCCCGGTGCTCTTCAAAGTGAGCGTGGGGTACGTGGCAGAGTCCAGGAAGTCGTTGGTGCGCAAGTGCTCATCGCGTTGCGCCTGGTTGGTGTGGATGCTGGCCGTCTTGACTTCGGCTTCCAGCGTCGACTCCTCGGGGTTCTCGGCCACGGTGAAGGAACCGGAGAACTCGCCGAAGCGGCCTCGGACCTTGGTACCGACCAGGTGGCGTGCGACAAAGCCCACCTCACTGTGCGCGGCGTCGACGTTGTAGGTGCCGACCTGGGGAACTGTCTGGGTTGCGGTGCTCATGTGACTCTCCTTAACGGTTGTAACTGGATCGTTGATCAGATAGTATCTGACTAGACAGATATTTGTCAATCAGGTATCGGACAAAACCCCGAAAAATTGGGCAAGATTGAGGGACCGACATGGAGACGACGACTTTCCCGATCAGGGACGATGAGGGCGACCGGCTGGCTGACTCCGCTGGCGGGGGAACCTGTGGGGTTCTGGGGCAGATTGATGATGAGCGTCTCCAACTGATGGGCCTCCTTGTCCGTACCCAGCGACGGCTCACCGAAATCCTCGGTCGTGAACTCGAGGACGCCGTCGGCATTCCCCTGGTCTGGTTCGACGTGCTCATCCACGTCGGTGGCGCTCCCGAAGGTCGTTTGACCATGAGTCGCCTCAGCGTCGACGTGGCGCTCACAACGGGCGGGGTCACCCGGTTGGTCGACCGCATGGCGGAGGCCGGATTGGTGGCCCGCCAGAATTGCCCCAACGATCGACGCAGCGTCCACGTGATCCTCACCGACCAGGGGCACGCCCTCTTGGGCCGAGCCATCGTGGAGCACATTGACGGCATCGACCGCCATCTGATCGCCCCGCTGAGTGCGAGCGATCGGACAGACCTGGCCGCTGTGCTTTCGAAGCTGACCGACTCGGGCTGCTAGTCGGCCTTCCTGAGCCAGGCTCGGGCCGCCAGCGTCTGACCGTCCGCCTCCAACTCGAGCAGCGTCCCCTCACCCTCGCCGGTCCCGTCGGTCACGCTCACGGCCAGCACTTCACGGGCGATGTAGTCGAAGTGGCCGCTGATGGCCGACAAGCCTTCGAGGGTGAGATGGATGCGGTCCGAGACATCCAGACCGCTCGTCTTGCGCAGGTCCTGCACCAGGCGCACCACCTCGCGGGAGAGCCCACGGAGGCGCAGCCCTTCGTCGAGGGTCAGGTCCAGCGCCACCACCTCACCGCCCTCCCTCGATACGGCAAAGCCCTGCTGCCCCCGCACCCGCAGCTGCACCTCGTCGGGGCTGAGCTCGACCGGCCCACCGGGCAGCGTCACGGTGATGGACGCACCCGACTCCAGGCTGGCCGCCGCGGCGGCGCCGTCCAAGGCGGCCAACGCCGGCTTGAGGTCCTTGACCTGCTCGCCCAAACGGGGACCGAGGGCCCGGAAGTTGGGCACCAGTTCGAATTCGAGCACCTCGGTCAGCTCATCGGTGATGTCGATGGCGTCGACGTTGAGCTCCTCGGAGACCAGATCGTGCAGGATGGTCGGCGCATCCGAGGGCAGGAACACCAGCGCCCGGGCCAGCGGCTGGCGCACCTTGACGCCGGCCTCGCTACGGGCGGCCCGGCCCAACGAGGTGAGGCGGCGGGCCAACGCCATCTGCGCCTCGAGCTCGCGATCGATGCGCTCTTCGGTCAAGGCCGGCCAGTCGACCAGGTGCACCGAGGCTGATTCCTCGGCGCCGGAGAGGGCGCGCCACATGGCGTCGGCCACGAAGGGGCAGAACGGGGCCAGCAGCTGCGCCACCGTGACGAGCACCTCATGCAGCGTGGCCTGGGCGGCCAGCGTGTCGCCGGCCGGGGCGTCGGGGTCGGTGCGCCAAAAGCGGCGCCGGCTCCGGCGCACGTACCAGTTGGAGAGGTCGTCGACCAGCGTGCCCAGGGCCAAGGCCGCCTCCAGCGGCTCGTAGGCCTCCAGCGCCGCAGTAACCACACTCACCGTGCTGGCCAGGCGGGAGAGGGCCCAGCGGTCCAGGGCACCACGCTCGGCCGCCGGCGGGATGGCCGCATCGGCCGGGTCGAACCCGTTCAGCGAGGCGTAGGTGGTGAAGAAGCTGAAGGTGTTCCACAACGTGAGCAGCATGTCCCGCATGGCGGTATCGATGGCGGCCAGGCTGGCCCGGGTGGGTGTCCATGGTGAGCCCTGGCTGAACATCCACCAGCGCAGCGCGTCGGCGCCCCGGGTGTCGAGGATGGTCCAGGGGTCGATGATGTTGCCCAACGATTTGGACATCTTGCGGCCGTCGGTGTCGATGATGTGGCCCAGGCACACCACGTGCTTGTAGGGGCTCTGCCCGAAGACCAGCGTATTGACGGCCAACAATGAGTAGAACCAACCCCGGGTCTGGTCGATGGCCTCGGAGATGAAGTCGGCCGGGAAGGCGAAGGCCTCCTTGGAACCCGGCGCATGGGGGTAACCGATCTGGGCCGCTGGCACCGAACCCGAGTCGAACCAGGCGTCGATCACCGGCTCTACCCGGCGGGCCACCGACTCGGCGTCGGTCAACCCCTCCTCGGCGCAGGTGGCGCAGGGGAAGGTGACGTCGTCAATGACCGGCCGGTGCGGGTCGATGCCCGTCACGTCCCGGCCGCAGGCGTCCGACAGCTCGGCCAGCGAGCCGATGCAGCGCAGGTGGTTGCGGCCGCAGCGCCAGATGGGGAGCGGGGTGCCCCAGTAGCGGTCACGCGAAAGTGCCCAGTCCACGTTGTTGGAGAGCCACTCGCCGAAGCGCCCGTCCCGGATGTGGGCCGGGTGCCAGTCGATGGTGGCGTTGGCGGCCAGCAGGTCGGCCTTGCGGCTGGAGGTGGCGATGTACCAGCTCGGTTTGCCCCAGTAGATAAGGGGAGTCCGGCAGCGCCAGCAGTGCGGGTACGAGTGCACGTAGGGGTAGCGCCGGATGAGCAGCCCGTCGGCCTCGAGACGGTCGTTGATGACGGTATTGCTGGCCCGCACCTGTTCACCGGCCAGCCAGGGCACGTCGTGGGTGAAGGCGCCGTCGGGCCCGACCGGGTTGAGCGAGGGCAGTCCGTTCTCCCGCCCGATCTGGCGGTCGATCTCACCGAAGGCGGGCGCCAGATGCACCAGACCCGTCCCCTCCTCGGTGGTCACGTAGTCGGCGGGGACAACACGCCATCCGTCCGACCCCGGCGGCAGGTCGAGGTCGTCGAAGGGCCGGCGGTAGTGCAGGCCGACCAGGGAGGCGCCGCTGGTGCGGTGCGAGATGCGGGCCGCTGCCCCATCGCCGAGCACGGCGTCGACCAGTTCCTCGGCCACCACCAGACCGTCGACGATGGCGTAGGTCAAGTTGGGATTGACGGCGACACCGGTGTTGGAGAGCAGCGTCCACGGCGTGGTCGTCCAGATGGCCAGCGCCTGGGCCTCACCCACCACGGCCGGGTCCGGGTCGATGATCGGGAAGCGGACGTAGGCCGACTCGTCCTCCTCATCTGTGTACACACCGGGCTGGCCCAGCTCGTGGCTGGAGAGGGCCGTCCCGCAGCGCGGGCAGTAGGGCACAACCTTGAGGTCCTCGTAGAGGAGACCCTGGTCGAAGATCTGCTGGAGGTGCCACCAGACCGACTCCACGTAGGCCGGGCTGAGCGTCCAGTAGGCCGCATCCGTATCGAGCCAGTAGCCGATCCGGGTGGTGAGCCGGGTGAACTCGTCGACGTAGGTGTACACCGACTCGCGGCAGAGGCGGGTGAACTCGGCGATGCCGATCTGCTCCTCTATCTGCTGCTTGCCGGTGATGCCGAGCTTCTTCTCCACCTCGACCTCGACCGGCAGGCCGTGGGTGTCCCACCCACCGCGGCGGGCCACGTAGGAGCCCTGCATGGCGTGGAAGCGGCAGAAGAGGTCCTTGTAGACACGGGCCCACACGTGGTGGAGGCCCGGCATCCCGTTGGCCGTGGGCGGGCCCTCGTAGAAGATCCAGGGCTCGGCGCCCTCCCGTTGCTCGACCGATCGCTCAAAGACGCGGTGCGCGGCCCAACGGGCCAGTTCGGCCTGTTCAAGGGCAACGAAGTCGGTATCGGGGGGGACAGGAGTGAACACGGGTGCGTTTTCGGTATGGCCGCGGGCACAGGGTCCAGCGGCGTGACGCAAAGACTACAGAGCGTGGACCCGCAGCCGATCGGAACTCACGGGCTGAAGTGAGCCTGCTCCACCGTGGTCAGGCGCGCCTCATCGATATCCAGCAGCGACCCCACCACCGCATCAGCCAAGCCGAAGGCCGGTCGCCCCTCTTCGCCAGCTTCGGGGACGGCGATGCAGGCCATGGTGGCCGCCTTGGCCGCCAAGACCCCGGCCGGCGCGTCCTCCCAGACCAGGCACGAGCGGGGCGTGACGCCCAGCTTCTGGGCCGCTGTGATGAACACGGCCGGATGGGGCTTGCCGTAGGCCTCGTCTTCGGCCGAATGAATCAAGGAGAAGTGGCGGCGCAGGTCGAAGTGCTCCAGTGCCAACTCAATGAGCCGGTACTGCGACGACGAGGCCACGGCCAGCGGCCAGCCTCGGCCCGCGCACAAGGCAATGGCGTGTTCGGCCCCGGGTTTGAGCTCGCCCTTGGCCAGCAGCAGCTCGATCACCCGGTCGACGATGGTCACCGCCACCTCGGCCGGGGTCGGACCCGTCCAGCCGTAGTGCCCGTACCAGTATTCGGTCACCTCGCCGACGAACATGCCCTTGGTGCTGCGGCAGGAGTCGGTGACCAGCGGCACACCGAGATCGCCGAAGATCTCGATCTCCGCCTCGTGCCACAGGATCTCCGAGTCGATGAGCAGGCCATCCATGTCGAAGATGGAGGCGGCAAATCCCGCCGCCCGCTCAGGCTCGGTCAAGCGGGCAGCGCAGCCTCAATGGCACTGACGATGGCCGGGTCCTCGGGCTCCACCTGGGGCCGGAAGCGCCCGATGATCTCACCGTTGCTCGAGATCAGGAACTTCTCGAAGTTCCAGGTGACATCCCCGGCGTTGCCCTCGGCATCGGCGGTGGCCGTGAGCTCGGAGTAAATCGGGTGCCGCTCGTCGCCGTTGACGTCGATCTTCTCGAAGAGTGGGAAGCTCACGCCGTAGGTGGTCGAGCAGAACTCCTGGATCTCTTCGGCCGTGCCGGGCTCCTGGCCCATGAACTGGTTGCAGGGAAACCCCACCACGGAGAACCCCTTGTCGCCGTAGGTCTTCTGCAGGCGCTCCAGACCTTCGTACTGCGGGGTCAGGCCGCATTTGGAGGCCACATTGACCGCCAGCACGGCCTTGCCGGAGAAGGCGCCGAGGGAGGAGTCGTCGCCCTGGAGGGTGTGGATGGGGATGTCGTAGAGAGCCATGGCCCGAGGTTACCGGGCACGGCCCAGCACGCGCCCGAGCGATCATGCCCGGGAGGTGTGTGCAAGGGTTGACGGCATGCAAGCCGTCGTCATCAGGGAGAGCCAACTGCACTGGGAGGAGCGGGAGGATCCCGTTCCCGGGGACACCGAGATGTTGGTGGCCGTCCACGCCGCCGGGATCAACGGAGCGGACATGCTCCAACGCATCGGGCTCTACCCGCCGCCGGCCGGTTCACCGGCCGACATTCCCGGTATGGAATTCGCTGGCGAAGTCGTGGCCATCGGCTCCCAGGTGCACCAGCACGCCGTCGGTGACCGCGTCATGGCGGTGGTCGGTGGGGGCGCCCAGGCGACGATGGCGCTGGTCGATGAAGCCCATGTTCAGGTTGTCCCCGACTCCCTGCCCTGGCCCGAAGCCGGGGGGTTCCCCGAGGTGTTCTGGACCGCCTACGACGCCCTCTTCACCCAAGCCAACGTGCAGATGGGCGAGCGGGTCCTCGTCACCGGCGCCGCCGGTGGTGTCGGCACGGCCGGGGTCCAGCTGGCGGCCGCCACCGGAGCCCTGGTCACGGCCACCGTGCGCGATCCGGCCCGCCGCGACGAAGTGGCGGCCCTCGGAGCCAGCGTGGTGATCGACCCCGACCAGGTGGGCTCGCACGGGCCGTACGACGTGGTGCTCGAACTCGTCGGTGCGGCCAGCCTGACCGATGTGCTCCCCCATCTGGCCACGGGCGCCCGCGTGGTCGTCATCGGCGTGGGCGGAGGATCCAAGATCGAACTCAACCTGCTCCAACTCATGCAAACCCGGGCCCGCATCGGCGCATCAACCCTGCGGGCGCGCAGCCGCAGCGACAAGGCCGCCGTGGCGTCGGCGGTCACCGTGCATGTGATCCCGCTGCTGGCTACGGGCCGTATCCGGGTGCCCGTGTGCGACACCTTTCCCATGGCCGAGGCCACCGCGGCCTACGAGCGCTTCGCCCAGGGTGGGAAGTTGGGCAAGGTCGTCCTGGTCAATTGATGCATGGTTGAGGCGGTCCTCTTCGATGGCGATCAGACCCTCTGGGACTTCCAACGAGTCATGCAGTACGCCCTCGAACAGGTCCTCCTCGAACTCCAGGCCGTCCGCCCCGGTCGCCTGACCACGGCGCTCAGCACCAGGGATCTGGCGGCCCACCGCCAGCAGGTGGTGGACGAGATCGGCAATGAGGAGTTCAGTTGGGCCGAGCTGCGCCAGCTCGGCTTCGCCCGCACCGTCGAACAGCTGCGCGAAGCAGACAACACGACGACGCTCGATGATGACGCTGCGTTGGTGTCCATCCTCACCGCGTCGTACTTCCACCATCGAGACATCGATCCCGCGCTCTTCCCTGATACCCGGCCCTGCCTGGAGGCATTGCAGTCCCGCTACCGGTTGGGCCTGCTGTCGAACGGGAGCCGCCTGCCCGGCACCATCGGCCTGGGGGACGTCTTCGATCCGGTGGTCTTCGCCCAGGACCATCACATCGCCAAGCCGGACGTCGGCATCTTCCGCATCGTGGAATCTCTCATGGGTCTGGACCCCGAGTCGCTGGTGCTCGTGGGCGACCATCCCCTCAACGACGTGGTGGGAGCCAAGCGAGCGGGCTGGCGGGCAGTATGGATCGACCGCGACGGCCGCGGCCCGTTCGTCGCGCCGGCCGGCTTCGAGCATCAGCCCGACGCCGTCATCACTTCGTTGGAGCAACTGCCCCACGCGCTCGACCGTCTCTGACGAGAGCCGTCTCTGATCAGGCCGGCGACACCTGATCCAACGCAGCCAGGGCCTCGGCGTCGAGCACGAGATCGGCCGCGGCCAGGTTCTCTTCCAGATGGTCCAACGAAGAGGTGCCCGGAATGAGAAGCACGGTCGGCGCGTGGGCCAGGAGCCAGGCCAGCGCCACCTGGGCCGGGGTGGCGCCCAGCCGCTCGGCCGTCTCCTTCACCGCCGGTGCTCCGAGCACCGGGTTCTGCGGATTGAAGGCTGATCCCAACGGGAAGAAGGGCACATAGGGCACGCCATCGGCCCGGCAGGCGTCAAAGACGGCCCGGTCGGAACGGTCGACCAGGTTGTAGGCGTTCTGCACACAGGCCACCTCGGTCTGCGTGCGAGCGAAGGTGTACTCCTCCAGAGTGCCGTTGCTCAGCCCCATGGCGCCCACCAGTCCCTCTGCGACCAGCGCCACCATCTCGCCCACCTGATCGGCGAATGGGACGACGCTGT
The DNA here is from genome assembly GCA_036268485.1 of Acidimicrobiales bacterium. GTDB lineage: Bacteria > Actinomycetota > Acidimicrobiia > Acidimicrobiales > RAAP-2 > Bog-473. The sequence continues at coordinate 96,323 of DATAUC010000100.1, read as the reverse complement.
CGGGGTGCCGGCGCAGGTTGACCACGGGGATCTGCTCCAATCCGAGCGACGTCAGGTTGGCCTCGACCCCGGCCCGCAGTTGGGCCGGCTCCTGCGCCGCGATCCAATGGCCTTCCTCATTGCGGGCCGCTCCCACCTTGGACACCAGGACCAGGTTCTCGGGGTACGGGTGCAGGGCGGCGTGGATGAGCTCGTTGGCCACATTGGGCCCGTAGAACTGCGCGGTGTCGATGTGATTGACGCCGGATTCGACGACCCGGCGCAGCACGGCCAGGGCCTGGGCCCGATCCTTGGGTGGGCCGAAGACTCCGGGACCGGGCAGTTGCATGGCGCCGAATCCCATCCGGCGCACGGGTCGATGGGCGAGGAGGGCGGTGTCAGGGGGCATGGAGCCCATACTGGCCCACCGCACGGTTCCTCAGCAGGTCAGGATCACCACACCGGCGTTGGCCCCGCGCCCGACCGTGTGGCTGAGCGCCGCCCGGGCGCCCTCGACCTGCCGCGACCCGCAGTCGCCCCGAAGCTGGTGCACCAGTTCGACCACCTGACCCAGAGCGGATGCACCCAAAGGCTCACCCTTGGAGAGCAGCCCACCACTCGGATTGACCGGGAGGCGGCCTCCCAGCGCGGTGGCTCCCGATTCGAGCAGGGCGGCCGATCCACCACGGTCGCACAGCCCCAGCTCCTCATAGGACAACAGCTCGCGCGCGGCGTCGGTGTCCTGGCATTCGACGACATGGAGGTCGCTGGGCCCCAGCCCGGCTTCCTCGAAGGCGGCCGTGGCGGCCAACGTGGACGGCGAGGGCACGGTGTCGTCGGTCAACCCCGACAGCGGCGTCGATTCGCTCAGCACGGCCCCGGGGAGGTGCGAGCGCAGCACGGCTCCGGCCAGCGTCACCGCCGACCGTCCCGCCTCGCCTTCATTCCTCGTCAGCACCACGGCGGCCGCCCCCTCGTTGGGCGAGCACAGCATGAAGAGATGCAGTGGCTCGCAGACCACGCGCGAGGCCAGGACCTCCTCGGCCGAAATCTCCTTTTGGTACATGGCCAGCGGGTTGGCGGCCCCGTGCCGGCGGTTCTTGACCACCACCTGGGCCAGGTGATCCTTGGTCACGCCCGACGTCATGGCGAGGCGCTGAGCCCGCAGGCCGAAGAAAGCCGGGGTGGCGGCCAGTCCCGCCTCTTCCTGCCACGGCTCGAAGAACGACGACCGGATGATGCCCCGGGGCATCTTCTCGGTGCCGAAGACCAGCACCGTGTCGTACTGCCCGGCCCGGATGGCTCCGGCCGCCAACATGAGGGCCGCTCCGCCGCTGGCACAGCCGGCTTCCACATCGACGATGGGCATGCCGGTCATGCCGAGCCGGCTGAGCACCTTGTGGCCGGTGGCCACCCCGCCGTAGGCCGTGCCACAGAAGGCGGCCTGAAAACCACCCCGGCCGACGCCGGCCTCCTTCAATGCGCTGCGCACCGCCGCCACACCCATGTCGGTGGTGGAGACACCGTCGAAACGGCCGAAGGCGTGCATGCCCACACCGCTGACCACAACCTTGGTCATCGTGACTCCGACGGCGCGAAGGCAAAGGTGACCACATCGTTCCCGTCCGCATCGAGGTGCAGGGGCACGACGCGGAGTTCCATGGGCTGACCCAAATCGAGCGCGCCCGGATCGCTCTCACACAAGCGTGAAATGACCCGGATACCTTCGGGCAGTTCGACCACCCCGATGCCGAACGGGATCTCGCCCTCGTACCCCGGTGGCGGTGCCGTCACTGCGGTCCAGGCCCACAGGGTCCCGGCTCCCGACAGCGCCACCGGCTCAACATCTTCCGATGAGCAGTACGGGCAGGTGTCGTGGCGAGGGAAGTGATGGGCGCCACAGTCGGCACAGCGGCTGCCCAGCAGGGTGGGTCGCTCCCCGTCGGTGAACAGCCCTTCCCGGACCATGACGCGCGTCCCGGCCATGGTCAGCTGCTGACCTCAATCATTTCGAGAGCCTCGAACTCCCAGAAGGCCCGCAGGGCGGCCAACTTGCCGGCACCGTTCGAGCGGTAGGTGTAGACGCCGTGCACGATGGCCTGGTGGGTACCGCCGGCGATGGTGGTGGTGATGATGCCGGCGTCGGCCACCTCGTCGCCGCACAAGTAGGAAGCGGTGATCTCGAACGAGATGGCCTCACTGGGCCCGATCACGGTGTCGTAGAAGGCGGCGATGGCCTCCTTGCCGTGATGGCCCTTCCCTTCGGGATCGAACGGGGACGGGCCAATGGGATCCTGCACGACGGCGTCGTCGGCGAAGAGAGCCAACCAACCCTCTCGGTCCCGGGCGTGCACGGCGGCCCGGGACCGGATGGCCAGTTCCCGGACGTTCAAGTTCTCGTCTGTCATTGTCGGCGCCCCCTCACACTGCGTCTCGCGTTGGTCTTCAGGATGCCCGGTGTCACGAGCGAACCTTGGCTATCACGTCTTCACTGAACCGGTTCAGAGCGTCCATTTTCGTCTGCAAGGCCTCGGTGTCCTGCTCGTGCACGTATGGCCAGCGGAAGCCGACGATGACGTCGGTCACGCCCAGGTCTTCAAGCCGCCGCACCCCGGAAGGGCTGTACGCGTCGAGCGAGATCACGTGGGTCTCGAACGGCACATCTTCGGTGCCGTGCTCCCGTCGCAGGTCGGCCAGGCGCGTGAGCAACCCGGGCAGGTCGGCCGGATCGCCGCCGCCGTGGAGCCACCCGTCACCGCTGATGGCCGCCCGGCGCAGCGCCGCTTCGTGATGCCCCCCGATCAGGATGGGAACCGGCATGGTCGGTGCCGGCGACATCTTCACCGAGGGGAGATCAAAGACGTCGCCGTGATACTCGAAGAACTCACCGGTCATCAGGCCCCGCATGACGGCGATCTGCTCGTCCATCCGCTTGCCCCGGCCCTCCCAAGGGACTCCACACACCGTGTAGTCCTCGGGCCATGGGCTGGTACCGACCCCCAGCAGGAGCCGGTTGTTGGTCAGCACCGCCGTCGAGCTGACCTGTTTGGCCACCAGGACCGGCTGGCGGATCGGGAGCTTGATCACGAACGTGACGAAGCGCAGGTTGGTGGTCACGGCGCCCAGGGCGGGGATCAGCGAGAACGGCTCAATGAACGGCTTGCCGTCGAGGAACTCCCGGGTGCCGTCCGGGTTGAACGGATACTTGGTATCCGATTCCTCCGGGTAGCAGATGCTGTCCGGGATCACCATCGAGTCGAAACCCGCTGCCTCGGCCGCCTGGGCCAGGGGCCCGTAGTACGACGGCTCGGTCATCGATTCGGCGTACGAGAAGCGCATGGACCCCCCAAGAGTCAGAAATGTGATGAGTGTCTGGTCGCCGCCTACCATGCGGCTCGTGCCCGCTCATCCTGCCAGCACCGACGAGGGCAGACATAACCCGGCCACCGGCGTGCTTCGGTCCGCCGGCGGTACCTCCCTGGCCCTGGACCTTTCGCTGGAGGAGCTGGAAGCCGACGCCCGCCAGATCGTCGGCGAGATGGCGTACGCCTACTACTCGGGGGGAGCGGGCGACGAGCGGCTGCTGGCCGAGAACGTTGCCGCCTGGGCCCACTGGCAGCTTCATCCCCGTGTTCTGGCCGGCATCGCCGATGTGAACACGACCACCACCCTCTTGGGGTCCGACGTGAGTTCCCCGGTGGTCATCGCCCCGACGGCCATCCAGGGCCTGGCCCATCCGGACGGCGAGATGGCGACCGCCAGAGGAGCGGCCTCGGTGGGCGCTCTCATGGTGCTCTCCTCCTTGGCCACCTGCTCCCTCGAAGACGTGGCCCAGTCCGCTCCCGACTCGCCCCGTTGGATGCAGGTCTACATCCTGCGCGAACGCGCCCGTACCAAGGATCTGGTCGACCGGGCCGCCGCCAACGGGTACGGGGCGTTGGTGCTGACAGTGGACGCGCCCGTGTCCGGCCTGCGACTACGCGAGTTGCGCGGCGGGGTCCATCTCCCCAACGACCTCTCGCTGCCCAATCTGGCGGGCGACAGCACCGATCGAGCCCACGAGGGTGGCTTCATGGCCGTCGTGGCCCGGGAATTCGAGCCGGCCTTGACCCCCGACGACATCGGTTGGTTGGCCGGGCTCTCCGGCTTGCCCGTCGTGGCCAAGGGCGTGCAACGAGCCGACGATGCCGTCCGTTGCGTGGACGCCGGGGCCGCCGCCATCGTGGTGTCCAACCACGGTGCCCGGCAGCTGGACGATGCGCCGGCGACAGCTGACATCCTGGCCGAGATCGTCGACGCCGTGGGCTCGCGGGCTGAGGTCTATGTCGATGGCGGGGTCCGCCGACCGCCCGATGTGGTCAAGGCCATGGCTCTTGGTGCTCGGGCCGTTCTCGTCGGCCGTCCGGGACTGTGGGCCTTGGCCGCTGGCGGCTCCGACGGGGTGGCGTCGTTGTTGCAGTGGTACATGTCAGAACTGCGACGGACCATGGCCTTGTGCGGAGCCGCCACGGTGGGCGACATCGACCGCTCGCTGGTGCGCCGGGCGCCCGGTTGGGCTCTGGACGCCGGGACGGCGACATGACGACCGTTGCCGCCATGGTGGCCGCTCGAGCAGACGACCCGCGCCCCGGCGTGCTCGATGCATCGGGGACATGGACCTGGCAACAGGCCGTGGCCGAGGGAGCGGCCCGGGGCGCCGTGGCCCAGTCGCTGCATGGCGACGGTCCCCTGCACATCGGCGTGCTGCTGCCCAATGGGCCGGAGTACCTGTTCTGGCTCAACGGTGCCGCCCTGGCCGGCGCGGCCATCGTGGGTATCAATCCGACCCGCCGGGGCGAGGCGTTGGCGGCCGATATCCGGGCCACCGACTGCGCCATGATCGTCGCCGACGCCGAGGGGGCCGAGCTGTTGGTCGGCCTCGACCTTGGGGTGGACGACGAGCACGTGCTGGTTGTCGGCACCGCTCGCTACGAAGCACTGGTGGCGGCGGCCCAGCCGACCGAAGAGCCCACACCAAACGCGGCCCGGACTCTCATCACCAATGCCGCCTCGGTTCAAGAAGATGCGCTCTTCCAGTTGATATTCACCTCGGGCACCACGGGGACGCCGAAGGCCGTGCGCTGCACCCAGGGGCGATTGGCCGGTATCGCCGAAGTAGCCGCTCCCGGCTACGGCTACAGCGCGGCCGACGTCTGCTACTGCCCGATGCCGTTGTTCCACGGCAACGCGCTGATGGCGCTGTGGGGACCAGCCGTGATGGTGGGGGCCGCCATCGCCGTGCGGCCCCGCTTCAGCGCTTCGGCCTTCATGGACGATGTGCGTCAATTCGGCGCCACCAAGTTCAGCTACGTCGGCAAGGCCATCGCCTACATCCTGGCCACGCCCGAGCGACCCGACGATGGCGAGAACACCCTGCAGAGCGCGTTCGGCACCGAAGCATCCGTGCGGGACCGCAGCCGGTTCCGCAAACGCTTCGGGTGCTACCTCATTGAAGGGTACGGACAGAGCGAAGGTGGCGCCGCCATAAATCCGGTACCGGGCATGCCCAAGAATGCGTTGGGCCGACCGGTCGACGGGGTCGACCTGGCCGTCATCAGTCCCGACACGGGGCAGGAGTGTCCCCGGGCTGTCATCGACGCCGACGGCCTGATTCTCAACGCCGGCGAAGCGACTGGCGAGATCGTGAACCGCAGCGGGCGAGGCAAATTCGAGGGGTACTACCGCCACGAGAGTGCCGAGCAGGACCGGTTGCGCAACGGCTGGTACTGGACGGGCGACCTGGGCTACGTCGACGAGGACGGTTTCATCTATTTCGCCGGACGCTCCGGCGACTGGCTCCGGGTGGACTCCGAGAACTTCGCGGCCGGACCGGTCGAAGCGATCATCTCCCGCCATCCCGACATCGCCGTGGCCGCCGTCTATCCGGTGCCCGACACCGGCTCGGGAGCCGGCGATCAGGTCATGGTGGCTATTGAGATGGTGCCAGGAACGGCCTTCGATGCCGCCGCATTCGCCGAGTGGCTGCACGCACAGCCCGATCTGGGTACCAAATGGACGCCGCGCTTTGTGCGCATTTCCGCATCGCTACCGCAGACGGCCACGGGCAAGGTCACCAAGGTGGGGCTGCGGTCCGAAGCCTGGGTATGCGACGAACCGGTCTGGTGGCTGCCCCTCGAACCACATCCGGCCTACCGGCTTCTGAGCGACGAGGACCGAAGCATCCTGGCCGCCGGATTGTCCGAACACGGACGCCCACCCATTGAGGTCAGCCAACCGCGCTGAGCACGTCGAGCACCTGACCCAGATCACCGATCCGGGACGCGCCTTCGACCAGGTTGGGCGGCGTCTGCCCCTGCCTCTCCTCGGGCCGCCACACGTGGATGGCCGTCATACCGAGGCGACGAGGCCCTTCGACGTCGGGCACCCAGGAGTCGCCGACGAAGATCGCCTCATGCGGCGCCACCCCGAGTTCAGCGGCGGCTCGGGTGTAGATGGAGGGATGCGGCTTGCGGGCGCCCGCCCGAGCGGACGTGACCGCGGAGTCGACCAGGTCCAGGAGCGCCAGGTCGGCCAGGTAGGGGTCCAGATGCCAGCCCCAGTTGGAGCACACCCCGATGGCGATGCCCCGCTCCCGCAACGTTCGCAACGTCGCTTCCACTTCCGGGTAGGTGCACATCGGGCCGGTGTCTGACACGCGCAGGGCCTCGATGATCCCGTCACATTCATGCGGCGCCACGGCGCAGGCCGCAGTCAGGTCACGCAAGCGCATCCGCACCCACAACTCGTACATGTCCTCGCTGACCGAATGCTCGGCATGGTCCACCCCGTCATAACGGGCGAAGTACTCGTCGAGCACGGTGTCAGGGAGGTGATAGCCGTGCTCAGCGAAAACGCTGATGTAGTTGGACACATGGCTGACCTGCCAGCGGGCCAGGGTGCCGTAGAAGTCGAAAATCACCGCCCGAGGCCATCCCTGATCCGTACCCGGTTCCACCAGGCCACTATCGCAGATGGGTGCGACGCACCCACTCGGGTGAACGCCCCCCGACAAGGATTCCGGTCATTCTCCGGTCATACTTCAATGCGCCATGACTGACACCCTGGAGGCACAGGAAGCACCAACCCCCAGGAGCGAGCGCCGCCGGCATCTGCGCACCCGGAGCACGAAGGGACTGTGGTTCGCCGAAATAGGCATCGTCATCGTGGTGGCCGTCGTTCTGGCGGTGGTCCTGCGTACCTTCGTCGTCGGCACCTACTCCATTCCTTCCGGTTCGATGGAGCCGACGCTGAATATCAATGACCGAATTCTCGTCAACAAGCTGAGCTACCACTACGGCTCCATCCACCGCGCCGACATTGTGGTGTTCTCCACTCCCCCGACCGAGCACTGCGGCGGTCCCCCCGTCAAAGATTTGGTGAAACGGGTCATCGGCCTCCCGGGCGACACCGTCTCCCTGTCCGGCGGCGACGTCTATATCAATGGCAAGCTCCTGAACCAGCCGTGGCTCCCGGCCTCGGTGCAGACGGAGACCTTCCCGGGCCCGGCGGGCACGCCGTATTCACTGAGCCAGTCCTACAAAGTGCCGGCCGGCGAGATCTACGTCATGGGCGACAACCGCGAGTTCTCGTGCGACAGCCGCTACTGGGGACCGGTCAAAGCATCAACCGTCGTCGGCAAGGTCGACGTTCGTTTCTGGCCGCTGACTCGATTCCACCTCTTTTAGTCGCTCAGCCTTTCGCTTTCGGTCGCAAGCCCAGCAGCTTCAAAACCATCAGGCCCAGGCGATTGGGCTTCTTCTTCAGCTGCGCCTCTTTGGCTTCGTGCTCGTGTCCCGTCGTCACCCGAACTTGAAAGTTGTAGCCCTTAGGATTGGCTTCCACACCGACAATCTACTGAGCACCGTCGAAGAGGGGCTCCTGAGTTCACTCTTGAAGGTCTGACATTCGGTCGAGGTAGCTTGACCATCGTGCGAGTCGGCCTGGTCATACTCCCTTCTGATCGCTGGGCTGTCGCCCGAGACCAGTGGCGCTGGGCCGAAGACGCCGGGTTCGTTGCCGCTTGGACGTACGACCACGTCCGGTGGGGAGGCATGCCCGATGGCCCGTGGCATGCGTCGATTCCCGTGTTGGCGGCCGCGGCCGAAGTGACCGCCCGCATCCGCCTGGGCACGCTGGTCTCCACGCCGAACTTCCGGCATCCGGTCACCTTGGCCCGCGACGCCTTGGCCCTCGATGACCTCACCGCCGGCCGCTTCGATCTGGGTGTCGGTCCCGGCAGCGCCGGCCCCGACGCCAGCGCGTTGGGGCAGTCACCGTGGACGAACGGCGAGCGCATGGAACGATTCGCTGAGTTCCTTCAAATTCTGCGACCGATCCTTGACGGCGGGTCAACGACGAAGACAACGGTGCAGGGCCATCACTACGCCGCCATCGATGCCCCCAGTACCCCGGGCGCGCTGCAGTCACCCTTTCCACTCACGGTGGCCGCGGCCGGCGTGGTTGGCCTCCGCCTTGCCGCCGCCCATGGGCAGCAATGGGTCACCATCGGTCCGGGCGGACCGGGAGAGCGGACGCCAGAGACGATCCTTCGCGCCGTGTCCAAACAGTGCGAACTCTTGCAAGCCGCCTGCGCCGACATGGGGAGAGGTCCCGCCACTCTGGCCAAGGTGGTGCTGTGGACCCCGGCGGAGCCCGTGATCAGCTCGGTCGATCAGTTCGAGGCTCTCATCGCTCCCTACGTGCAGTTGGGCTTCGACCAGTTCGTCGTGCACCATCCCGAACAAACCGGACCCTATGGCGGGTCCCGATCGATCTTCGAGCAATTCGCCGGTCGTACCTATTGATGCTCTGCAAGTAGCTGCGTCATTTCCGAAGTCCGTTCGGGCGGCTCCACCCGCTCCACCACAATCTGGTCGCTGCCAACCCAGGTGGCCGCCTCGGTCAGCGCCGCGGCGACTTGGCGCGCCGCGTCCCGTGTTTGCAACGTGATCTGCTTGGCCACAAATGTGCGGCCCCGACGACCCGGATCGACCAGACCCACAAATTTCGTCCCGGCCAGCACCGGCATGGCGAAGTAGCCGTGGAGGCGTTTGTGCTGCGGCGTGTACGCCTCCAGGCGATGATGGAATCCGAAGACGCGAGCCGTCCGGGGCCGATCCCAGGTCAATGAGTCGAAGGGCGAGATCAACAAGGTCCGACCGCGCAGCCGCTTCCCCAGGACGTCCGGCGCCGCCGGGTCAATGTACGCCGGCTGCGACCAACCCTCGACCTCGACTGGCACCAGGTCGGTCTCGGCCATCACCCGCTGCACCAGCTTCACGGGGAGTCCGTGGTACATCGCGAGATCGGCGGTGGTGGCCACCCCGAGAGCGCGCCCGGCCCTGGACGCCAGATGGCGGGCGCATTCCTCATCGGTCCGTTCGAGGCTGGCGAGGTGAGAAGGGATGGCTCGCTCGACCAGGTCGTAGACCCGTTGAAAGCCGCGCCGCTCCCGGCACACCAGTGCGCCGGTATCGAGCAGCCACTCCGCCGCGATCTTGGTCTCGGACCAGTCCCACCACACGCCCCCCTTCTTGGCGCCGCCCATTTGACGCGCCGTCAAAGGTCCCTCCGCCCGCAGACGGTCCAGCACATCGCGGCAACTTTTTGCTTCGTCCTCCAAGTGATGCCAGCGGCGGCCCTTGGCCTTCATGGCTCGCCGCTTGAAGGCGTAGTAGGGCCAGTCCTCCAACGGAAGGACGCACGCCGCGTGTGACCAGTATTCGAAAGTGGTGCTCTTGGGCCCCCAATAGGCCGACTCTATGGAGCGACGTTGGATAGACCCGAGTCGGGCATAGGCCACCAGTTCGTGGGAACGGGCCAGGACGGAGATGGTGTCGAGCTGCACGGCACCCAACCGATGCAGCATGGACACTGGACCACCGGACCAGCGGGCTCCCAGGAATCCTTGGGCGTGCAGCGCCAGACGCTTCGCCTCTTCGGCGCTCAGTGCCTCTGGCATGGCTCCGCAACATACCCGGCGGGCCGGAGCCGGAATGCCTCAGTCGAGGAGAGCGCCGGCGATGCTGTCTTCGAGGGCGCGGTCGTTGGACCACATCACCTGCTGCTGCTTGGCCCGGCGGAAGTAGAGCTGGATATCGAAATCGAGCGTGAACCCGATGCCGCCGAAGATCTGCTGAGCCATGGCCGTGATGTCACGGAACGTGGTGCAGGCAAAGAGCTTGGCCATGGGAGCCAGCGAGCCCAGGGGACGACCGTTGGCGCCGGCCCAGGCCGCTTCATGCACCAGCTGCTCGGCACCGTCGAGCGTCGTCACTGCATCGGCCAGGTTGTGGGCCAGGGCTTGGAAGGCACCGAGCGGCTTGTCGAACTGATGGCGATCCTTGGCGTACTGCGTGGTGATCTCAAGCGCGTAGCGGGCGCCGCCGACGGCCTGAGCCGCCAGGAGCACCAGGCCACCCTCGAGCACCTCCTGCCAGGTGCACCATCCGCTCCCCGCAGGCCCGATGCGATCCTCTTCGGTTAACGCCACATCGTCGAACGTCACCTCGTATTGGGTGTCAGAGGCGACAGTGAACTGCTGGCGCAGGCCCACGCCCACTGCCGTGGGGTCGACCAGGAAGAGATCGATGGCGTCATCATCGTCACCCGTGCGGGCCAGAACGAGCAGCCGATCAGCCGCGGCGGCGAAAGCAACATGTCGCTTCACTCCCGAAAGGCGGAACCCGTGGCCGTCGGCGCTGACCCGGACTGCGACGCCGCGGGGCGAGTACCCGTTCTCGGGTTCGAGCCAAGCCGGGGTGATGATGGACTCACCGGAAGCGACGCCGGTCAGCCACTGCGCCTTCTGCGCGTCGCTCCCCGCTGCGGCCAGTACCCCTCCGCTCATCACCGCACTGACAAAATGCGGCGTCGGGGCCAGCGCCCGACCGAATTCCTCATAGAGGGCAACGCCCTCCACCAGCGTCATGCCTGATCCGCCGTACTCCTCGGGGAGCAACAAACCAATCAGGTCGAGTTCGCCCAGTTGCGTCCATAGCGACAGCGGGTACCCAGTGGGGTTGTCCTCCATGTCGCGCACGACGTCGAGCGGGCAGTGCCGGTCCAGCACGTCGCGCGTCGTCTGTCGCAGCATTTCTTGTTCTGGACTGAAATCGAGATCCAACACTGTGCAGCTACCTCCGGGGTTGCGTTCGGATAGAGAAGATGGTCATGGAGCGGGTGGTGAGGGACGCCACTGATTGCCCCGACGGACCCACGGGTTGTCCTCCGGCGATGTGGGAAGAGCGATCCGGGCCAGACAGGTGGTCTTGGCGTCGCCGGCCACGGCCAGAGTGACCGCCACCGTGACGAAACCACAGCCAACGGCATCGACGTCGACCGCTTCAACGGCGCCAGTGAGCGTCATGGTGTCGCCCGGGAAGACTGAGCCCTTCATGCGAAAGGTGACCCGTCCCAGGCGACCGTGAGGTCCCGTCCAGTCGGTCAGGTAGCGCTCGAACCAGGCCGCCTGGTTGGGCGTGTTCAAGAAGATGTCCTGCGTGCCGTTTCGATTGACCGCGAAGTCCTTGTCATGGTGCATAGGACGCCAGTCCCGCGTGGCCAGGGCGCCGAGCACCACCGTCGTGGCTGTCACCTCGTAGTCGAGAATCGGGAGGGCGTCGCCCACGGACACATCACCGTGCAGCAACGACGGAACGACTGGCGCCGTCATGCGGCATCCCGCCGGTAGCCGAAGCCGGTGTAGGACTCGACAGCCACCAGGTCGCCGTCCTGGTTGGCGTAGATCACGTCGATCACCCAGAACCGACCCGTGCCCAACTTGGTGGTCTTGTCCCCGCTGATGGAGCGCAACACCTGATGGGTGTGCAGCACGTCACCGATGCGTACCGGCTCATGAAACTCAATGGTGTTGTCGGTCATGACGGCCTCGGGCAGGTCGAAGAGCGCCTTCAGGTTGAAGTGCACTTGTAGTGGCAACGCCACCTCTGCGCGCCCGGGGGCCCAATTGTGGGGGCGGAACCAGACCGACACCATGCTCGGGGGAGCGATGGGGCCGTCCGTGAGCGCTTCGGCCACGTGGTCATCCCAGAACAGAGGGTTGCCGTTCTCCACTGACGCGCAGGACGACCAGATGTAACCCCGCTCGACCGGGAACTCGCCCACCTCGGGATACTGCTCGACGCCCACAAGTTCGAGCGCCTGGTTCAACAGGTCAGCCGTCATGCCACCACCTTCCGGTTCATCCAGGCTTCAATCGTGGCCGCATCAATCCCGGCGTCCTTGAGGAGGTACTCCGTTGCGGTTGCCGCGCCGTCGGGCAGGGTCACTGGCGCTTCCGGCCGGTCCATGCCGGCCAGCAGCGGGGCCAGTTGGCTGAACGTGCCTTGGGTCGGATGCACCGCGCTGGTGACAGCATCCCGGAACGCGAACTGCTCGTCGCGTCCGACTTCAGCCACACTCAGGATGGGCGATACACAGGTGTCGGCGTCGCCGAGGAGGTCGATCCACTCCTGGCGGTCCCGGGTGGCGAACGCGGCGGCCAAGGTGGCGCGGATGGTGGGCTGGGCCCCGTCCTCCATCTGACGCGGGGCCAACTCTTCACAGCCGAGAAGACGGCACAGATTGGCAAAGAATTTCGCCTCAATCGCGCCTACGGCGAGCCATTTTCCATCGCGAGCCTGGTAGGTGGCATAACAGGCATACCGGCCCGACAAGATGTCGTGCCCCGGTTCCGGTGAGTTGTCGAGCGCTAAGTGCTCATCGACCGGCAGCGACATGAGCCAGAGCACTCCGTCGGCCACGGCGACATCGAGGTAGGTGCCCACGCCGGTGGTGGCTCGCCCGGCCAGGGCGGCCGTGATGGCCAACGCAGCATGCATACCGCCGGCAGCCGCATCGGCGATGGTGGCCCCGGGCAACGGTGGCGCGCCATCGACACCGGGCGTGCTCATGCCAAGGAATCCGCTTACCCCCAGATAGTTGATGTCGTGTCCGGCGCAGTTGGCCCGGGGACCGTCCTGGCCGTACCCGCTCGTCGAGCAGTAGACGATGCCCCGGTTGCGAGCCTTCACCGTTTCGTAGCCGATGCCCAGCCGGTCGACCACACCCGGTCGAAAACTCTCGACCACCACGTCAGCGGACGAAGCCAACGCCAGGAAAGCGGCTCGCCCGTCATCGTCCTTGAGGTCGATGAGTACTCTCTCCATCCCGCGCTGACCGCTGTAGGCGAAGTACAGCGGTTCAATCGGCGAGGCGTCAGCGGACGGAACGGGGCCGACCTTCACAACGCGTGCGCCGTAGTCGGCCAACAGGCGCGTACAACGGGCGGCCGGTCCGACGCTGGAGAGGTCCAGCACGGTGACCCTGCTCAGGGGTCCCGTCAGTTGCGTGGCGGCGGGCAAGGCTCAGAAGTTCTTCGGCAGCCCGAGCTTGCGGCGGGCGATGATGTTCTTCTGAATTTCCGAAGCACCGCCACCGATGGTGTCGATCACGGTGTAGCGGTACGTCGACTCGGAGCGGCCCGCCATGGGGGCCTCCGGGGTTTTGACCCGGAGCTGGCTGCCCGGACCGGCGATGTCCATGGCCGCGTTGGCCAGTCGCTTGGAAAGCTCGGTGGCGTAGAGCTTGTACTCGGACGCCTCGGCCGTGGGGGCGGCTCCACCCTTGCCGGCCTCGAAGACGAACTTCAGTCCCATGACACGGGCAACCTCGAGCTGCGTGGCCAGTTGGGCCAGGCGCTGCCGAATGATGGGGTCGTCCTTGAGCAACTGGCCGTCGCGCTCGGTCGTGCGCACGTAGTCAACCAGCAGGTCGAAGCGTTGGGCGATGGGTGCGAAGGTGAACATGGTGAAGCGCTCGAGGTCGAGCGCTTCGGAGATGTACTGGAATCCCCGGTTGAGCTCGCCCACGACGTAGTCGTCGGGCACGAACACGTCGTTGAGGAAGACCTCGTTGGTGCGCTCGTCACCCATGGTCCAGATGGCGTTGACCGTGATGTTGGGCTGATCGATGGGGACCAGGAAGAGCGTGATGCCGGCGTGCTTGGCCACAGTGGTGTCGGTGCGGGCCCCGACCCAGTACCACTCGGCGAAATGGGCCGAGGTGGTCCATGTCTTCTGGCCGTTGAGGTTCCACCCGCCCTCCACCTTGGTGGCCTTGAGCTGCATGCTGGCTGCATCCGACCCGGCATTGGGCTCGGAGTAGCCGACGGCGAACTCGACTTCGTTGCGCAAGATCTTGGGCAGGAACTCGGCCTTGAGGCGCTCGTTGCCGTGGCGGATCAGCGTCTTGCCGATAATTCCGACCCCTTTGCCGATCTGTGGTCCGCCCCGTCCCGCCAGCTGCTCGTTGAGGAGGTATTCGTAGACGCCCTCCCCCTCGGTGCCGCCGTACTCGGCGGGCCACGTCATGCCCAGCCAACCCTGCTGCCCCAGTGACGCCATGAAGGCCCGCCGTTTGGGCGTGTCGACAATCTGGGCCATGTTCTCCCGGGTGACATCGAAGACATCAGGATCGTCGTTGGCGTTGAGGAAGGTCTCTACCTCCTTCACGAACGCGATCTGCTCGTCGGAGAACTCGAAGTCCATGGTGCGGTGACCTCCGGGGCCGGTCGGACGACGCCGGGGAGTACCGGGTGTCCTCAAATCTGACTACCCGTCAGCTTATCTCATGAGGTGCTGGGAGGTTCTTGGGACTTTTACCAGGTCAGGATGCATTTCGGCATTGCTTCTCCAGGGTCCTTTTGAGCCTTTTTGGGTCCCGATTGGGAGTCTTACGGTGACAATTCCATTACCCGCGAACGGCGACCTGTCGGGGCTCTTGGAAGCCCTCCGAGCTCCCGGCGTCGCTCCGAGCCGCTACGTGCCCCCGATAGCGGTGAGGAATCCCTGGCGGTCAGCTTCGAGCGTGTTCCGGGCTCGTCGATGCTGCTGGGTCGCGTCGCGGGCTTCGAGTGAATGCTCACATCGGGCCATGTAGGCCAGGGTGGACAGTGCCGAACCCATCGCTGCAATGTGCCACGTGCGGCCCCGGGCTCCTCCAGCTGCCCCTACATACGCGTCTATGTAGTGCTCTGTTTCTTGGGCATCTGGGGCCGATGGCTCACCCGCTTCACCGGTCAGGCGCCAGATAGCGGCGGCGATGCCAACGCCCCGACTCTCGGGGAAGGCAGCCAGGCTGTCCCAGTCATAGCTCGCAACCAGACGACCACCCGCAATCCGAATATTGCGGGCCGACCAATCGCCATGGACTATCTGGGGCGGCGATACATCTTCCGCCATGGCCTTGAGGGCGGCGACGGCTAACTCATCAATCCATGCGGCCGCCTCCGCGTTCAGGCTGAAGTCAAAGAGTGGACTGTGTGGCGCGGGATAGAGGGCGCCCTTCGGACGATCCAATGCGTGTCGGCCCACCCAAGGCTGCGCGTCTTCATTGGCGAGAAGCGAATGAGCTTCCGACAGAGCACCGGCAGAAATCGCCATCTCCTCTCGCTCGAATGTCCGCATGCCAGGGTCGGGGAGCTCATGCTCGACGCTCGCGGTGACGCCTTCAAATATGAACGGAACTCCCACCGGGGATGGGCAGGCAAAGCCAGCGCTAGCAAGGCGAGCCTGGGCTGCAGACATGGCACTCAGAATGTCCAATGACCAGGCACGCTGGTACGCCTTGACGACCACCTGTCGGCCATCCTCCAGCTCGACGCCCAACGCACACTTGGCGGACGCAGCGAAAAACAAGCCTCGCCTGATCGTCGAATCCAGAGTTGAGGCGCAGAGTCGCTCGTACCAACTTCCGACCGAGGCGGCATCCGTCTTTCCGAAGACTTCGTCTTCAACGGCGGAGGTGGCCCAATGGTGGCGATGGGCCTCCACCAACTCGGCCACCGTCGGAGACTCCATGGTTCAGACGCTATGGCAGAGAAGCACTCCTGTGGTCAACCAGACGTTGCCCACATCAGGTGCAGACCCTTGCCGAGGACAGCACCCTGTGCGAGGTTTGAGAAATGAGTGATTCCGACCTTGATCCCGTCTACCCCAATGGGTGGAGGTGGGGCGATCCGGCCTGGCGTGACCACGTTGGGCACGACCCATCCAAAATTGTCCTCGAAGCTCTACGCCGTGCTGTAGACATCCGAGATCAGTCGGACAAGTCCCAACTTCGCTCTCGGCCCGTGATGTTGGTTGACGTGCTGAATGTGCTTTGCGATGCACTCAATGTGAACGGGTCCGATCTTGGGAAAATAGATGGCTGAGGCGTCCCGCCCCGTCGCGCTGGTGACCGGGACAGGGAGACGCCAGGCGATCGGAGCTGCCATCGCCGCTGGCTTGGCCGAAGACGGCTGGGATATCGCCTTCACGTACTGGAAGCCATATTGACGAGCGCATGCCATGGGGTAGCGACCCTGATGGACCTGAAGCGGTCTCTGAGATGATCGCCGCCCAGGGCGGACACTCCGTCGGCATCGAATCAGATTTAAGCGTGACGACGTCACCGGCTGAAGTGTTCGATGAGGCCGAGCGCCAATTGGGAAATGTCAGCGCGTTGGTGATCTCTCATTGTCAGTCAGTGGACAGCGCAATTCTCGATACTTCGGTGGAGAGCTTCGACCTTCACTACGCCGTCAATGTCAGAGCAACGTGGTTACTCATCCGTGAGTTGGGCCGTCGATTTGTGGAAACACCATTCGGTGGTCGAATCGTGACCCTCACGAGCGACCATGTAGTCGGCAACCTGGCCTACGGGTCGAGCAAGGCGGCCGCCGACAGGGTCACCCAAGCTGCCGCATATGAGCTTGCTCACTTAGGTATCACAGCCAATGCCATCAACCCTGGGCCAATCAACACGGGATGGATGACCGACGCCCCTCTGGATCACGCCAGGAAGCAAACGCCAATCCAGCGACTCGCCGAGCCGAGAGACGCAGCTAATCTCGTGCGGTTTCTCTGTTCGCCCGAAGGTGGTTGGGTCACGGCCCAGCTCCTGTACAGCAATGGCGGCTTCAAGTCCTCAATCCCATAGGTCTCAGATGAGGGCCGGTCTCCCCGGCACCACCGCCGTGGTCGCATCGTCCAGGGTCAACATGGCGGGAACTTCCCCGCGCAGCCGATGGAGCCCCAGCGCCAGGGCCAACGCCGCTGCGGCCACGCTGGCCACTCCGGCGGCGAACAAGGCGCCGCGGACACCCAGAAGGGCGACGAGCGGAGCAGACAGAGCGGTGCCGATGGAAACCGCGCCGAAGGTCAGGCCGGTGAAGACGGCGCATGCCCGACCGGCGATGTGCTCGGGCGCCCGTTGCAGCAGGAGCGTACGGGCGCCCACCATCTGCACGCCGTCGCCGATACCGCCGATTCCGTAGGCCACGATGGCCAGCCACATGGTCGGTGACAGTGCACCCGCCGCGACGCCCAGACCGAGCACGACCAGTCCGATGACGATGCCGGGCGCCAGGGCGCGGGGCGAGAGACGGCCGGCGATCACCGTGCCCAGCGTCATACCGCCGGTCCAGGCCGTGATGAGCAGGGCATAGCCGGTAGTGCCGCCGTGCAGGACCTTCTCGGCCAGAAAGAGCTCGGCCACCATGGTCACGCCCAGGAAGGCGATCATGGTGGAGACCACCACGATCAGCAGTCCCATGGGGCGATCCCGACGCAGGTAACGCACGCCGGCCGCCATCCCGTCGTCTGCGCCGGGTGGGCTCTGTGCCCGCGTGCGGCGGAGGCGCAAGCTGGCGATACCGAAGATGAAGACGACGGAGACGCCCGCATCGAGGAGAAGCGCCGTCCGCGTCCCGCCGATGCTGCCCACCACGCCGGCCAGGAGGGGCCCGATGGCCGTTCCACCCATGGTGGCTCCTTGCAGCCGGCTCGTGGCGCGCACCAAGGTGACATCACCGGCCAGCTGGGGGATGGCCGCCGTCAGTCCGGGCTGGAGCACGCTGTCGGCCACGCCGAAGAGCAGCACCAGCTCAACCGTGCCGGCGAGCGAGTGGACGAAGGCCAGACCGACCAAGGAGATGGCCACAACGAACGCAGCCGCGCTCATCACGCGGCCCATGGGCAGCCGGTCCAGCAAGAAGCCTGACACCGGTGCCAACAGGACGACCGGCACGCCGCCCGCCAACAGGACCATCGTGACGGCCAGGGTGGAGTGTGTCTCTTGATACACCCGCAACGACAGCGCCACATAGGCCAATCCGTTACCGGCGGCCACCATGACCTGCAGTGCGGTGGCGATTCTCAGTGATCGTCCCGCTTTGGGGACGCGCACCGACGACGGCGCGGCGGGCGTCGGGACATGAGTGCGGTCAGGGTTTTCTTGGTACATCGGTCGTATCTCTCTGTGTCTGCGTCGTATGGGAGGGCGCGCTGCTGTGTGGTGAAACCACAGAAGGACGCCGCTGGTGCGGAAATCGGGGGACTGCGGTGATCCGGAGGTAGTCGCCAAGAAGCCTCAAGCGCCGGGGCGCGAGGTCTCTTCGAGGCGGGAGTCAGCGGAACATGCATGCATCCTACTCCGCAGCGGGCGTTTTGTGAACCCGTTTCTTGGGCTTATTCGCCCCAGACCATGGTGGCGACCTGCTGGGGTCGGGTCAGACCTTTCAGCGTCACTGCTCGATAGTCCGTGAAAACGAACTCCTCGGTTCGCTCCACCAATTGGGCGGACAGTCCCGACACCAGGATCTCGCCCGATTGGGCCACATCGGCAATGCGGCTGGCCACGATGACGGTGTGGCCGAGGAAATCGGCGTCCTCTTCCATGGCCTCACCGGTGTGCACGCCGATGTGGACCTGAATGGGTTGGTCGACGTGCTCCCCTGAGTACGTATCAAAGGCGCGCTGCATGTCGGCCGCACAGCGCAGGGCCCGGGCCACACCCCCGAAGGCCACCATGAAGCCGTCGCCCTGCACCTTTATCTCGCGCCCACCGTGCTGCTCCAGTGCGCTCCGCACGATCTGGTGGTGATCGCGCAGAAGCTCCCGGGACGCCTGATCACCCAGCCGCTCCGTCATGCCGGCGTAATCGACCATGTCGCTGAAGAGGATGGTCACGGTGCCTTCTCGGGGCCCCGACGGTGTTTCGGCCGGGGCGGCCGGGGCCGCTACCGGCTCGTCGCGCCGGCGCGGCTCGGCCCGGCGCAGGTCCCGGCTGCTCTGCCGGATGGCGTCGCGCTGGGCCCGCATCTGCTCCCGGATGTCCCGACCCAACTCGGCGATGTCGATGGGGGCCGCTCCCGCCGCGGTGCCCGCCGTCAACGAGGTGTGGACGTCGGTCAGGACGCGATCGACGATCGACTGGCCGAGCTCACGACCAGTGCGGTTGGGCTTGCTCTTGATGTCGATGCCGCCCATCACAGCAAAGCCCCGGATCCGGATGCGCGGCGAGCCCGGGACGCGGGGCACGTTCTTCAGCTTGAGGTCACGCCCGCCCATGAAGGCGAAGCCCTCCAGCTCCACCTCGAAACCTTCGGGCACGATGATCTCGACCCCACCCCAGAAGGCCACGGCCGTGATGACCACCTCCGGACCGTCGATCTCGGCCTGGCGCAGGTCGATCTCGCAGCCACCCATGATGGCGACGGCCGTGGTCTTCGCACCCACCCGCCAGCGTCCCTTGGCCGACGCCCCGCTCATGATGGCGACAAAGTGGCGCCGGGAGCGGCGGCGCAGGGTCTCCGCTTCGGGCTCGGCCACGGCGGGCAGGTCGCCCATGGCCGACTCGAGGTCGCCCTGGGTCCGAGCCTGGAGCGCCAACCCCACCCGCTCGGAGAACTCGTCCAGGGTCAGGCGGCCGACGACCACGTGCTCGCGCAGCAGGGTCACGGTCTGGTCCCGCTCGGCGTCGGATACCCGCTGGGCCGACAATCCCTGGTCCGGCAGCACGGGATTCGCCTCGGGTCGGGGCTCCAGCGCGTCCGTCATGGCTGCAGTTTGCTCGGTTCCGCTGCACGGCGCAGGTTCCGCCCGGCCACATCAAACGACACACCTGACGACCCGTCAGGTATCCCATGGAGCGGCCGGTAGGCTCATCGGCCGTGCGAGGCATCATCAGTGCGGCGGGCTACGTGCCCTACCGGCGGCTTTCCCGGTCAGACATTGCGGCGTTCATGGGCAGTGGAGGCGGCAAGGGCGCCCGCGCCGTGGCCTCCCATGATGAGGACAGCACCACCCTGGGTGTCGAGGCGGCCCGGTTGGCGGCCAAGAGCGCTCCGGACATCACGCCGACCACCATGTGGTTTGCCACCTCGTCACCGGCCTACCTCGACAAGACGAACGCCACCGCCGTCGCTGCCGCTTTGCGGCTGCCCGCTGACGTGCCGGCCTACGACTTCGGGGGGGCCCTGCGCTCGGGTATCGGGTGCCTGCTCACGGCGCTCAACGGATCGGGGACGACCCTGCTGGTCGCCGCCGACCTGCGCGACGGGCTGCCCACCAGTGGCGACGAGGCCGCTGGTGGTGACGGCGCGGCCGCCCTGCTCGTCGGCGAGGGCGCCGGCGTGGTGGCCGAGTTGGTGGCCAGCGCGTCGGCCACGGACGAATTCACCGACCGCTGGCGCACACCGGGCGACCGGGTGTCCAAACTCTGGGAGGAGCGCTTCGGCGAGAACCGCTATCTCGAGCTGGGCCGCGACGTCTTCGACCGGGCCCTCAAGGCGGCCGGACTCGACCTGTCCGACGTCGGGCGCGTCATCGTCACCGGTATGCACGGGCGGGCGGTCGCCGCTCTGACCAAGAAACTCGGGGTCGACGAAAGCGCGCTGACCGACGACCTTTCCCAGACCGTGGGCCAGACCGGCACCGCGCATCCCCTCCTCGTTCTCTCGTCCGTGCTCGAAGCACTGGCCGCCGCGCCGGCAGCCGCCGGTACCACCGTGGTGCTGGTGCACCTAGCCGACGGCGCCGACGCCGTGGTGCTGCGGACCACCGAGGCCCTGGGGTCCTGGCACCCGGCCCGGCCGGTGCGCCAGCAGATCGCCGAGGGGACCGAGCTGCCCTATTCGAAGTTCCTGGCCTGGCGAGGACAGCTCCAGCCCGAGCCGCCCCGGCGCCCCGAGCCGGCGCGCGTCTCGAGCACGGCGGCGCACCGCAACGAAGGCTGGAAGTTCGGCTTCGTCGGGTCGAAGGACCGGTCCTCGGGGGCCATCCACCTGCCCCCCTCCCGTATCTCCATGGAGGGCGGCGCCGTAGATGACATGGAGCCCCTCGCCATGGCCGATGTCCTGGGCACGGTGGTGACGTCCACCATCGACCGCTTGGCCTACTCCCCCAGCCCGCCCATCGTCTTCGCCGTCGTCGACTTCGACGGTGGCGGGCGCTACCCGGTCGAGCTGACCGATGTTGGGGACACCGTGATCAAGGCAGGCGGCCGGATTGAGATGACATTCCGCCGGCTCTTCACGGCCGATGGGATTCACGACTACTTCTGGAAAGGGCGCCCCGTGCGCCAAGGAGGGACGGCCTGATGGGTTCACACGGCATCCGCGACCAGGTGGCCATTGTCGGCATGGGCTGCACGGCCTTTGCCGAGCACTGGGACAAGGGGTTGGACGACCTGATCGTCAACGCCAGCACCGACGCCTTCACTTCGGCCGGCGTGACCAAGGACGACGTCGACGCCTATTGGTTCGGCACGGCGCAGAGCGGCATGAGCGGCATCACGCTGGCCCGGCCCCTCCAACTCAAGAACAAGCCGGTGACCCGGGTGGAGAACTACTGCACCACGGGCTCCGAAGCCCTGCGGGCGGCCGCCTATGCCGTGGCCTCGGGGGCCTACGACGTGGCCATGGCGGTCGGGGCCGAGAAGGTCAAGGACAGCGGGTTCCAGGGGCTCAACGCCATGAACCCGCCCAGCGACGGCACGGCCCGCACGCTGACCGCCGCCGCCATGTACTCCATGGTGGCTCCCGCCTACGGCCACAAGTACGGCGTGGATGACGAGACCATGGCCGACGTGCTGGCCAGCATCGCCGTCAAGAACCACTACAACGGAGCCCGCAACCCGCGGGCCCAGTTCAAGCGCGAGATCACCAAGGAGACCGCCCTCAAGTCCCCCCGCCTGGCCGGCAGCCTCGGGGTCTTCGACTGTTCCGGTGTGGCCGACGGTGCGGCGGCGGCCATCGTGGTGCGGGCCGAGGATGCGCTGAAGTACACCGACCGTCCGCTGTACATAAAGGCGCTGTCCTTCGCCACCGGGAGCGGCTCGGGACTGAGCGACCCCGACTACGACTACACCCACTTCCCCGAGTGCGAAGCCGCGGCGGCCGACGCCTACGCGCAGGCCGGCATCACCGAACCCCGTCGTCAGCTGGCCATGGCCGAGGTACACGACTGCTTCACCCCCACCGAATTGGTTCTCATGGAGGACCTGGGCTTTGCCGAGCGGGGCACGGCCTGGAAGGAAGTACAGGCCGGCACCTTCGCCCTCGACGGTGATCTCCCCATCAACCCCGACGGCGGCCTGAAGAGCTTCGGGCACCCGGTCGGCGCCTCCGGCTTGCGCATGTTCTTCGAGTGCTGGCTGCAGATGCGCCACGAGGCCACCGCCGAGCGCCAGATCGCCACCACCGACCGCGGCCTGGCCCTGGTGCACAACCTGGGCGGCTACCCGGGCGAGATGGTGTCCTTCGTCTCGGTGCTCGGTACCGCCCTCGGGTAATCGGGCGCTACCCGATGCCGGGTGGCACGAAGCTGCAGGCGGGCTGGAACGACGGGTCGTCCGGACCGAGCGCATTCATCACATCTTGGAGAGCGACCGGGTCGTAAATGATCCCGATGTGCTCGGAGAAGTCCAGCGGGCACTGGTCCTGCAGCAGGATGTTCTGCACGCCGGGATCGTTCAAGAAGGCTGACGTGTACGGCGTCACCACCTCGTCGTAGCGGGATTCGATGACCACGTACTGCACGCCGGGCACGGTCTCTCCGCCGGCGTTGAGGTTGGCGATGACGGACTGGCCCTGGCCGTTCACCTGCTGGGTACAGGAGATGCAGCCAATGAGATTGAAGACGTTGAGGCCCAACCCGTGTAGGACGGCGAGGAAGGGCGCGCTCGAGTCCAACGTGGTGCCGTGGTTCGACGGGGCCAGGCCGACCAACATGTGCACCTTGGGACCATCGCCCAGGTACTTCATGGCGTAGCGCGGCATCATGCCGCCCTGGGAGTGGCCGACGATGTCGACCTGAGCCGCTTTGGTGGCGGTCAGCACGTAGAAGATGAAGGTGGCCAGCTGTTCGGCCGAGGTGGCGATGTCGCTCTCGCCGTCGACCCGGTTGACCGACGCCGGACCTTCTCCGTAGTTGAAGCCGTAGACGCAGTAGCCGGCATTGACCAGCTCGGGCGAGAGCGCCTGCCACGAGAGAGCTTCGTTGACCACCGTGCCGTGGACCAGGATCACCGGGTAGGGGTGGGCGGCCGACGGCACGCACGACCAGTTGTTCATGCCCGGCGGCGTGCTCTCGGGACTGAAGATCTCGGCCAGGGCGCCCTGGACGATGGTACCGACCGGCAACGGCACCGCGCCGGCCGGCGCAGCCGACACCACAACCGCCGCCGTGGCCACGGTGGCCAAGGTCAGCGCCGACGCCACGACCGACAGCGTTATCCCTCTGAGTCCCGCCCGCATTCGCATGCCGGGCACGTTAGTGCCGGCCCGCAAATTCCGGTCGCACGCTCCGTTAGGCGAGTAGGTCGGCCAACGGCGCGTAGGGCAGCCCGTGCGCGTCGGCCACCGGCTCATAGGTGATCTGTCCACCAACCACGTTGACACCCTCGGCCAGAGCCGGGTCGTGACGGGCCGCGCCCTTCCAGCCGTCGGCCGCAATGCTCAACACGTAAGGCAGCGTGGCGTTGGCCAGGGCGTGGGTCGACGTGTGCGGCACGCCGCCCGGCATGTTGGCCACGCAGTAGAAGATGGAGCCGTGCACCTCATAGGTCGGGTGCGAGTGCGTCGTGGGATGGGTGGACTCGAAACAGCCGCCCTGGTCGACCGAGATGTCGACCAGCACCGAGCCCTTCTGCATGCGCGCGACCAGCGCGTCGGAGACCAGGCGGGGAGCGCGGGCGCCCACCACCAGCACGGCACCGATGACGATGTCGGCGTCCAGGCACACCTCCTCAATGGCGTGCTGGGACGAGGCGATGGTCTCAAGCCCACCCCGGAAGTGATGGTCCACCTCGCGCAGGCGGTCGAGGTTGCGGTCGAGCACGTAGACGTTGGAGTGCATGCCGACCGCCATGGTGGCGGCGGCGAAACCGGCCACGCCGGCGCCGAGGATGACCACCTTGGCCGCCTGCACGCCGGGCACACCGCAGACCAGCGTGCCCCGCCCACCTCCGGCCCGCATCAGGTGGTGCGCCCCCATCAGGGGCGCCATGCGCCCGGCCACCTCGCTCATGGGGGCGAGCAGGGGCAGCGAGTTGTCGCTCTGACGGACGGTCTCATAGGCGATGGCCACGTTGCCCCCGGCGACGAGGGCGTCGGTGCACTCACGCGAGGCGGCCAAGTGCAGATAGGTGAAGAGGGTCTGGTCGGCCCGGGCGCTGAGGCGGTGGTATTCAGACCCCACCGGCTCCTTCACCTTGCAGACCAGGTCCGCTGCCGCCCACACGTCGTCGGACGAGGGGATGATCGTGGCCCCGGTGCGCACGAAGTCGTCGTCGGGCATGGTCGAACCTTCACCGGCACCGGCCTCGACGTAGACGGTGTGGCCGGCCGAGGTGAGCTCACGCACGCCGGCCGGCGTGATGGCCACTCTGTATTCGTCGTCCTTGACTTCCTTGGGGATACCGACGATCACGGGTTACTCCTCAATGTTGCTCATGACGTGCTTGATGCGGGTGTAGTCCTCGAAGCCGTAGACCGAGAGGTCCTTGCCGTAGCCCGACTTCTTGAAGCCGCCGTGCGGCATCTCAGCCAACAGGGGGATGTGCGTATTGATCCACACGCACCCGAAGTCGAGGTCGCGGGCCATGCGCATGGCCCGGCCGTGGTCCTTGGTCCACACCGACGAGGCCAGGCCGTAGTCGACCCCGTTGGCCCAGCGCAGCGCCTCGCCCTCGTCGCTGAACTGCTGCACGGTGATGACGGGGCCGAAGATCTCGGACTGCACCAGCTCGTCATCCTGGCGCAGGCCCGACACCACGGTGGGGGCGAAGCAGTACCCCCGGGCGCCCACCGGCGTCCCGCCGGTGGCGACATCGGCGTGGGACGGGGCCCGCTCGACGAATCCGCGCACCCGCTCGAGCTGGGTGGCGTTGTTGAGCGGTCCGTAGTCGGCGTCGGTGTTGTCGGGAGGGCCGACCGTCGTACCTTCCGCCGCATCGACCAGGGCGGCCAGCAGGTCACGGCCGATGCCGGGACCAGCCAGCACGCGAGTGGCCGCCGTGCAGTCCTGCCCGGCATTGAAGTAGCCCGCCCCGGCGATGCCGGCGGCGGCCGCTTCGACGTCGGCGTCATCGAAGACGATGCAGGGTGCCTTGCCGCCGAGCTCAAGATGGACGCGCTTGAGGGTGGGCGCGGCGGCGGCGGCCACTTCCATGCCGGCCCGCACCGACCCGGTCACCGACACCATGGCCGGGATGTCGTGCTCCACCAGAGCGCGCCCGGTGTCGCGGTCACCGCAGACCACATTGAAGACGCCGGGCGGCAGGTGCTCAGCCATGATCTCGGCCATCAGCAACGCGGTGACCGGCGTGGTGTCGGAGGGCTTGAGCACCATCGTGTTGCCGGCGGCCAGGGCCGGGGCGAACTTCCACACCGCCATCATCATGGGGTAGTTCCAGGGCGTCACGGCGCCGCACACCCCGATGGGCTCACGCCGGATGAACGAGGTGTGCCCGCTCATGTACTCCGCCGCGGCCAGGCCCTGCAGGTGGCGGGCGGCCCCGGCGAAGAAACGGATCTGATCCACCATGGGCGGGATCTCCTCGTCCATGGTGAGGGCGATCGGCTTGCCCGTGTTCTCGCTCTCGGCGGCCACCAATTCCTCGGCCCGGGCCTCAATGGCGTCGGCAATGCGGATGAGGGCCAGGCCGCGCTCCGACGGCGTGGTCCGCCGCCAGGACGTAAAGGCCCCCTCCGCCACCCGCAGGGCGTGGTCGACGTCGGCCGCACCCGAGACGGGTGCTTCGGCGAACGGCTCCCCCGTACTCGGGTTGATGAGCGGGGCGGTGGGGCCGTCCTCGGCATCCCGGTAGGAGCCACCAATGAAGTTCTGCAACCGGCGCACGTAGGTCCCTTCGGGTCAGTTGGACTGTCTCTACACAATCACAGAACCAGGGTGGCGCGACAAGCGATATCGCAACAAACATCCCCTAAAGCGACGGATTCTGCTTGACTAGTCGGGTATTCGTGTCACAATTCTGCATATTCCAAGTGACGTTAGGAGTGGCATGTCCGCCTCGGGCGAGCCGAAGGACCGCGATGGTGAGGAGAGTGAGACCGGCCCCGGCGGCTTCCTCGACGCGGCGAACCGAGCCATTATCGAGGCCCTCCAGCAGGACGGGCGCCAGCCCTACGGCGCCATCGCCGAGGCCGTGGGCCTGTCCGAGGCCGCCGTGCGGCGCCGGGTCCAGCGCCTACGCGAGGCCGGGGTCATGCAGATCGTGGCCGTCACCGACCCGCTGCAGCTCGGCTTCACCCGTCAGGCCATGATCGGCGTGTCGGTCGAGGGCGATGTCCGGCTGGTGGCCGACAAGCTCTCCTCGCTTTCCGAGGTCGACTACGTCGTCATGTGCGCCGGGTCCTTCGACCTCTTGGTGGAAGTGGTCTGCGAGGACGACGCCGGCCTCCTGCAGGTCATCAACGACTCCATCCGGTCCATCCCGGGTGTCCGGTCCACCGAGACCTTCATCTATTTGAAACTGGCCAAACAGACGTACAGCTGGGGTACGCGGTAGACGGGAATTCCCGTCGACGCCACCCCTCGAGTGGAGGACCAATGAGCAGTACCAATCCTGAGAACGCCAACCTGAGCGACCAGGCCAAGCGGCACCTGTGGATGCACTTCAGCCGCATGGGCGCCTATGAGACAAGTGAGGTTCCGGTCATGGTGCGGGGCGAAGGCGCCTACGTGTGGGACCAGCACGGCAAGAAGTACCTGGACGGCCTGGCCGGCCTCTTCACCTCGCAATTGGGCCACGGCCGCACCGAGTTGGCCGAGGCCGGGGCCAAGCAGGCCAGCACCTTGGCCTACTTCCCGCTGTGGACCTACGCCCACCCGCGGGCGGTCGAACTGGCCGACCGCATCGCCACCCTGACGCCCGGCGATCTCAACCGCGTCTTCTTCACCTCGGGCGGCTCCGAGGCGGTCGAGACGGCCTGGAAGATGGCCCGGCAGTACTTCAAACTGACCGGCCAGCCCCAGCGCACCAAGGTGATCAGCCGCAATATCGCCTACCACGGCACCACCATGGGGGCGCTGTCCATCACGGGCATCCCCGACCTCAAGACTCCGTTCGAGCCGTTGGTGCCCGGGGCCATCAAGGTGCCCAACACCAACTTCTACCGGGCCCCCGTCTTCGCCGACAACGAGGTGGCCTTCGGCCAGTGGGCGGCCGACGAGATCGAGCGGGCCATCGTCCGTGAGGGTGCCGACACCGTGGCCGCCGTCTACCTGGAGCCGGTGCAGAACGCCGGGGGCTGCTTCCCTCCGCCGCCCGGCTACTTCGAGCGGGTGCGCCAGATCTGCGACCGGCACGGCGTGCTCATGGTCTCCGACGAGGTCATCTGCGCCTTCGGGCGCCTGGGCTACTGGACCGGGGCCGAGCGCTACGGCTACCAGCCCGACATCATGACGGTGGCCAAGGGGCTCACCTCGGGCTATGCCCCCCTGGGGGCCATGATCGCCTCGGACCGGCTCATCGAGCCGTTCCTGACCGAGGGCGTCTCCTTCCTGCACGGCTTCACCTTCGCCGGGCACCCGGTGAGCTGTGCCGTGGCCCTGGCCAACCTCGATGTGTTCGAGGGCGAGCAGATCCTCCAGCACGTCCAGGACACCGAGGCGTCGTTCCGGGCGTCGTTGGAGACGCTGTACGACCTGCCCATCGTGGGCAACGTCCGGGGGGCCGGCTTCTTCTACGGCATTGAGTTGGTCAAGGACAAGGAGACCCGGCAGTCCTTCAACGACGAGGAGTCCGAGCGCCTGCTGCGGGGCTACCTCTCGGGCGCCCTCTTCGAGGCCGGTCTCATCTGCCGGGCCGACGACCGGGGCGACCCGGTGGTGCAACTCTCCCCTCCCCTCATCTGCGGACCGGCCGAGATCGAGTTCATGACCGAGACCCTGCGGACGGTCCTGAGCGAGGCGTGGAAAAAGCTGTAGGGGCGGACCGCTCCCTGTCCCTCTGGTGGGACGCCATCCCGACGCCGGTGTCGGACCGGCCGCCCCTCTCGGGCGACGTGAGCGTCGACGTCTGCATCGTCGGGGCCGGGTTCACCGGCCTGTGGACGGCGCACTCACTGCTGGTGGCAGACCCCACCCGGCGTGTCGCCGTGGTGGAGCGCGAGGTGGCCGGCTTCGGCGCCTCGGGCCGGAACGGCGGCTGGTGCTCGGCTCTCTTCGCCACCTCGGACGCCGCGCTGATACGTCTGTACGGCATTGACGCCATGGGGGCCATGCGCCGGGCCATGCGCGACACGGTGGACATCGTCGGGGCCACGGCCGCCGCCGAAGGCATCGACTGCCACTTCGCTAAGGGTGG
Source organism: Acidimicrobiales bacterium (assembly GCA_036268485.1). Lineage (GTDB taxonomy): Bacteria > Actinomycetota > Acidimicrobiia > Acidimicrobiales > RAAP-2 > Bog-473. The sequence goes on along the minus strand of DATAUC010000100.1, from coordinate 67,652 downwards.
CTCGCTCGATGCCGCCCGCACCCCGGCCCAGGTCGCCCGCGGCCAGGCCGAGGTGGCCGAAGCCCGGTCCCACGGGTGGGGCGAGGACGACCTGCGTTGGCTGGAGGCGGACGAGGCGGCCGGGGCCATCGGGATGGAGGGGATTCTCGGCGCCACTTTCACCCCGCACTGCGCCGCCCTCCAACCGGCCCTGCTGGCCCGGGGTCTGGCCGAGGCCGTTGAGCGGCGGGGGGCCCGGATCTACGAACACAGCCCGGTGACCGAGATCGTGTCCGGCGCCAGCGCGGGATCCGGCACCACCCCCACCAGGCCTTCCGTGCGGACCGGCGGCGGCACCATCACGGCCGACGTGGTGGTCCGAGCCGTCGAAGCCTGGACCCCGACCTTGCCCGGTGAGAAGCGCACGCTGGCGCCCGTCTATTCCTTGATGGTGGCCACCGAGCCGCTCAGCGACGACTTCTGGGCGGCGGCCGGACTCGAAGGGCGCGCCACCTTCGCTGACTACCGGCACATGATCATTTACGGCCAGCGGACGGCCGACAACCGGATCGCCTTCGGGGGTCGGGGGGCGCCGTACCATTTCGGGTCGACCGTCCGATCGGGCTTCGACCAGGTGCCCACCGTGCACCGCCTGCTGCGTGAAACCGTGGTCGAGCTCTTTCCGGCCCTGGCCGATGCCGCTTTCACCCACGCCTGGGGCGGGCCGCTGGGCATCCCCCGCGACTGGCACTCCTCGGTCGGCTTCGATCGGGCCACCGGCCTGGCCTGGGCCGGCGGCTACGTGGGCGACGGGGTGTCCACCACCAACCTGGCTGGGCGCACCCTGGCCGACCTGATCACCGGGGCGGACACCGACATCACCCGGTTGCCCTGGGTCAACCACCACTCCCCGCCGTGGGAACCCGAGCCGCTGCGCTGGCTGGGCGTCAACGCCGGCCTGTGGACCATGAAGCTGGCCGACCGGACGGAAACGCGCAAGAGCCGGCCCAGCAAGGCGGCCGCCCGGATGGAACGGCTGCTCGGTCAGTAGGGCCGCGGCGATCGGTGTCACAATCAGCGCCATGAGCCAGACGCCGACCGAGGCCGTCACCACGCTGATCTACACCTACGCCGAGCGGATCGACAACGGCGACTTCGCCGGGGTGGCCGAGCTCTTCGGCCAGGCCACGTTGACCTTCGATGGCTTCGGGGACGCCATCAACGGGGCAGCCGACATTCAGGCGCTCTACGAGCGGACGACCCGGCGCTACGAGGACGGCACGCCGAAGACCAAGCACGTCATGACCAACATGATCGTGGAGGTGGGCGACGACGAGCGCAGCGCGGCCAGCCGTTCCTATTTCACCGTGCTCCAGGCCGTGCCCGGTGCGCTGGCCCTGCAGCCGGTGATCGCCGGCCGCTATCGCCATACCTACGCCAAAGTGGACGACGGCTGGCGCGTCGAGACGATGCACATCATCATTGACCTCATGGGGGACCTGGCGCACCACATGCTCTTCGAGTTGGACGCATGAAGCTCAGCCTCACCTACGCCTGGGACTGCCCGCCGCAGGCCTTCTGGGAGCTCTACTTCGATCCCGACTTCGTGGTCCGGCTGCACCTCGAGGCATTGGGGTCGCTGTCGGCCGAGGTGGTGAGCCAAGAGGGCGATCTCACCAACGGGCTGACGCGCACCTTGCGTTACAGCCAGAAGCCGAACATGCCGGGCCCGGTGCGCAAGATCTTCGGCGAGGAGATCGTCTCCACCGAGGCGAGTACCTTCGACCCGTCCATCTCCACCACTACCTTCACGCTCACCCCGGGCACCATGGCCGACAAGACCCACATTGACGGCTCCATCGCGCTGTCCGAGTCGGGGGGACAGACGGCCGAGCTGTTCACTCTGGAGGCCCGGGTCAAGATCTTCGGGGTCGGGCCGGTGGTCGAACGCTTCATTGAGGCGCAGGCCAAGGACATTCAGAACAAGTCGGTGGCCTTCATGCGAGAGGCGCTGGGCCACCCCACCGCATGACCGGCTGGGACGAGCCCGACGACGACCGGGCCCCCATCTGTCCCTTCTGCGGCGTCACCGCACTGCCGTCCGAGACCTCACGCGGGATCGACACCGAGTTCGTCTGCGAGAACCCGGACTGCTCAGCCTTCGGCGACCCGGTCGGCTGAACCGACACCTCAGCGCGGAGAGCCCTGCTCGACCAGGCGCCACAACGCATCCGTATTCAGAAACCCCTCGCACGCATCGGCCACCCGATCGATCTGCTGTTCCCGGGCCACCGCGAACGACATGTCCGACGGCAGCCAGGTCTTTCCTCGGGCCGCGGCCACCAGGTGAAGGAAGCCCCGGCGGAATCCGTCCTCTTCGAAGAGCCCGTGGAGCGACGACCCGAACACGAGGCCGTCGGGATCCTGGGCACTGGTCACCTCATCGGAGGAGTCTTCGTTGAGCGACAGCCATTCCCGCCAGCCGTCCAGCCCGACCGAGCGGCCGTGCCGGATCTCATAGCCCCGCACCGAGGCGCCGCTGGGGCCGTGGCCGTGGCGCAGCTGCGTGGTCTTCTCCGAGGCGAAATGGGTGGTCAACGGCAGCCAACGCAATGCCTTCGTCGACGGTGCGTCGGACTCGACCCCATCAGGGTCCTCAATGGAGTGGCCCAGCATCTGAAAGCCGCCGCAGATCCCGAGCACGACGGGCGGGGAGGCACCTCGACGACGCTGTTCCAACGATTCGAGCAACCCACTGCCCCGCAACCAGGCCAGGTCGGCCACGGTGGACTTGGTCCCAGGGATGACGACCAGGTCCGGGTCCCCGAAGGCCGAGGGGTGGTCCACAAAACGAACGGCCACCCCGGAATCGACCAGGAAGGGATCGAAGTCGGTGAAGTTGGACAGCCGGCTCAGGCGGAGCACCACCACATCGAGCTGCTCGACTTCGGAGACCCCGGGGCCGCCCGCGTAGGCCGTGAGCATCTGGTGCAGCGAATCCTCCGAGTCCAGCACCAGGCCCGGGAGGTGGGGCAGGACGCCCAGCGTGGGGACGCCGCAGCGGGCCTCGAGTTGGTCCATGGCGTCGCCCAGCACTGCCGGATCGCCCCGGAACATGTTGATGATGAAGGCCCGAATGATCCCTTGCAACGATTCGGGCACGACGGCCACCGTGCCGAAGAGGTGGGCGAAGACACCACCCCGATGAATGTCACCCACCAGGACGGCCGGCATGCCGGCCCGCTGGGCCAGTCCGAGATTGACGATGTCGTTCTCCATCAGGTTGATCTCGGCCGGGCTCCCCGCCCCCTCGCAGATCACCACATCGAAGCGCTGGCGCAGATCGGCCAGCGCGGCGTCGACCACGGGTACCAGTTGGCCCTTCGAGCCTTGATAGTCGGCGGCGTTGCGGGTCTCGACCGGGCGCCCCATGACGATGACCTGGGACGAGCGCTCCGTCGTTGGCTTGAGCAGGACCGGGTTCATGGCCGCTTCGGGTTCGGCTCGAGCTGCCACGGCTTGGAGCCACTGGGCCCGGCCGATCTCGGCTCCCTCCGCCGTCACCACCGAATTGAGCGACATGTTCTGCCCCTTGAAGGGCGCCACCGACACCCCGGAACGGGCCAGCAACCGGCACAGTCCGGCCACCACCGTCGATTTGCCGGCATCCGAGGTCGTCCCGCACACCATGAGTGCGCCCGTGCGGGGCGTCATGCAGCAGGCAATGTGAGCGAGGCGGACCAGCCGAGCATCTCGCCCTGGTCTCCATCCAAGGCGGCGCCGGCCACCAGGGGCGACTGGCACAGCACATAGGCTCCGGCGCACATGAGCGCCAGGGAGACCACCTCGGCCACCACAAAGCCCGGACCGCTGCGCAGGTGCTCATGGAAGACGAAGGCACCGATGACGATGCTGACCACCGGATTGGCCATGAGCATGACCGAACGCGAAGCGGCGATGGGCCCGGCATGGAGGGCGTTCTGCAGCAGGAAGAATCCGAGGGCGCCGGTCACCCCGATGGCGTAGGGCTCCCAGTGGCCGAAGACATGGCCCCACCCGCCCGTAATGAGCGTGGTGGTGGCCTTGGTCAGCGAGGCGTTATAGGCGAACAAGGCGCCAGCCGCCGCGCCGAAGGCGGCGGCCCGCCACCAACGCGGTCCACGCTGGGCGGCGCCGACCAGCACACCGGCGCCCACCAGCACGGCCACGGTGACGTAGACCCAGGCCCGCGAGCCGGGAATGCCCTGGCCCAGCACCGGGGCAGCGGAGGCGATGAAACCGGTCAGCCCGGCCACGATGGCTACCGAGCCGGCCACCTCACGCCAACCCAGGCGCCGATGGAACACCAGGCCCAGGATGGCGATCAGGAAGAGCAGCTCCACGGTCAGGATCGGCTGCACCACGGTCAGACCGCCAAAGCGCAGGGCCGTGGCCTGCAGACCGAAGGTGACCAGCAGGAGAGCGAAGCCGAGCAGCCAGACCCCGTGCCGGAGGGCGCCGGTGACCAGACGGAGGCTCATGGCATCGCCGGCCGGCGCCGATTCCACGCCCATGCGTTGGAGCACCCCCGCCACGGCGCTGCAGAGCGCGGCGGCTGCCGCCAACACATAGACCATGACCAGTTCTACCGCAGCCGCCCGGCTTTGGGCTGTTCTGGTGTTCTCGCAGTGTTCACAGTTGTCACTTGACGTCGGGCGCCCCAGCTAACAAGGTGAGGACCGACAACCTTCGGTCGCGGTAGCCAGGGAAGCGCGCCGAACCGGACAAGGCGGAGCGGGTGGACGCGAGACCGAAGGAGGCTGCCGTGGGGAGAACAACGGCTGCTCCCATCCCTCGCCCATCTCGCCTCGCGACCCATGATGGGTATGGGCCGGCGATCAGTCTGGGCTGATCTGAGTTGACAAGGCTTCTCGGCATTCCGGGCGGCATCAGGCGATGAAATGGGAGGCAACGCGGTGGCAATCGCAGAAGACCTAGCGATCATTCACGATCCACAGACCGAGCAGGCGTTCCACGTCGAGCAGCACGGGGTCGACTACATCCCCGAGAGTGAACGGTGGGCCCGCCCCCGCGACCTGTTCGGCATGTGGGGTGGCGCCAGCCTCAACGTGGAGTACTTCATTTACGGCGCCGTCCTCATGACCTTCGGGTTCTCGTTCGGCCAGGCGCTCTCCATCATCATCATCGGGAACCTGTCCTACTTCCTCTTAGGCATCTGCAGCCTCCAGGGTCCAGACGCCGGCACCACGGTGTTCGGGATCAACCGGGCCAGTTACGGGCCCAACGGATCACGCATCATCGCCTTCTTCAACTGGATCACCCAGGTGGGATTCGAGATCGAAGGACTCCTGCTCATTGTGGGGGCGGGGCTGGTCCTCTCGGGCAAGGCCGGGTTCGATCCCGGCGATCCGGCCAAGGTGGCCATGGTCATCGGCGCCGTGGCCGTGCAGTTCGTGCTGCCGTTCCTGGGACACGCCACCATCGTCAAGACCTTGCGGGCTCTGATCCTGCCCTTCGTCATCCTCTTCGTCGTGCTCCTGATCTTCATCGTGCCGCACGCCACCACCCACGGCGTGGCCCACGGCGCTGACTGGCAGGTTTACTTTGCCGGCCTGGCCTTCACCATCACCCTGTCCGGCCTGGGCTGGACCGAGTGTGGCAACGACTTCTCCCGCTACCTGCCCAAGGCGTCGAAGCCGTCGAGCATCATCGGATGGGTGTTCCTCGGCACGGCGGTGCCCGAGATCCTGATCATGACGCTCGGTGCCGCCACCGGGACCTACCTCACCGCGGTGGGCACATCGGCCAACGCCTTCCTGCCCTTCCTGCACCAGGGCGGCATCCCGGCCTGGTTCGTGGTGGTCTTCCTGGTCTTCTGCATCGTGCAGCTGTTCGCCATCAACAGCCTCGACCTCTACTCGTCCGGCGTCACCTTGCAGGCCATGGGCCTCAAGGTAAAGCGCTACCAGGCCGTGATCATCGACAGCTGCTTTGCCCTGGCCATCACCATGTACGCCATCTTCAACTCCTCCTTCAACACATACCTGAAGGACTTTGTCGATGTGGTCATCGTGTGGATCGCGCCGTGGGTTGCCATCTACCTGGTCGACTGGTATCTCCGCCGTCGGCGCTACGTCCCCAGTGAACTGCAGAACACCAGCAAGGACGGCCTCTACTACCGCAGCGGAGGGTTCTACTGGCCGGCGCTGATCGCCCAGCTGTTGGGCATGGTGGCGGCGATGACCGGATTGAACCCGACGTTCAGTGTGCCCAAGTGGATGAACCCGATCGCCGCGGCCACCGGCTCGGATGCCTTCACCCGGGCCGACTTCAGCATCTTCCTGGGCATCGCCGTCGGTGCGGTCGTCTACCTGGTGCTGTCCTACAAGAGCGTGAAGAAGCAGGCCGACAAGCAGGAGGAACTGCTCAAGGCCTCGGGGCTGTTCTAGCCCCAGTCCTCCACCAGCTCGTCGCTGCCGATGGCGGCGGGCCGGAACAGCGGCATGGCTCCGAGGGAGCGGACGTTGTCGGCGTCCGCCCCGAGGGCCTCCCGCCAGCCCGAGCCCTCAGTCATGAGCGTGCCGATGACCACCGGCTCGGCGCCGATGCGGCGCACCAGTCGGAGCGCGGCCAAGGTGGAGGCCCCGGTGGAGATCACGTCGTCGACCACGGCCACGCGCTTGCCCCGCACGGCGCTCACCCGGGCCGGATCCATGCGGAGGCGTTGCATCTTGTCGGTGGTGATCGAGTGCACCGGCTCGGACCAGGTCTCGCCGAGGTGGATCTTCGGGGTCTTGTGCAGGATCACGTAGTCGTTGAGCCCCAGGGCCCGGGTGGACTCGATGGCCAACGGAATGCCCATGGTGGCCACCGACACCACGATGTCGGGCTGGGCCGGTCGCATCAGTTCGGCCAGCTCCCGGCCGGCCACCTCGGCGAAGGCCACGCCGAGGTCCACGCAGATGAGCAGGGCGATGGTGAGATCGTCCGCCAGGGAGACCAGGGGCAGCTCAACGGCCTGGCTGCCCACGGTGGTCGAGTAGGTACGATCGGTGGCCATGCCCCTGACTCTCGCCGGAGCGGCCGATGTCCGCAAGTGAGGTACTGAGCGAGGTCGAGGCCCGGCGCTTCCTGGCTGTTGCCCTGGAAGAAGCCCGTCTCGGGCTTTCCGAGGGCGGCATCCCCATCGGTGCCGCCATGTTCCACCGCGACGGCACCCTGCTGGGCCGGGGCCACAATCGGCGTGTCCAGGACGGCGACGCCTCCACCCATGCCGAGACGGCGGCCTTCCGGGATGCCGGCCGGAGGCGGGACTACGCCGAGTGCGTGATGGTGACGACCCTCTCGCCGTGCTGGTACTGCAGCGGATTGATCCGACAGTTCGGCATCGGCACGGTGGTTGTGGGCGAGTCAACCAACTTCGTCGGCGGCCACGACTGGGTGGCCGAACACGGGGCCCAGGTGGTGCAGCTCGACGATCAGGAGTGCGTGACCCTGCTGGGCGACTTCATCGCCCTGCATCCTGAGCTCTGGCACGAGGACATCGGGCTCTAAGCCTCGGTCTCAGTCGGGCGGTCCGAACAAGCGGTCGCCGGCGTCACCCAGGCCGGGCACGATATAGCCGACCTCGTTGAGCTCGGGATCGACGGCGGCGCAGAACAGCCGCACCGCGGGATGGGCCGCCCGGAAGGTGGCGACGCCGGGCTGGGAGGCGATGATGCACAGCGCCACTACCTCCCTGGCCCCGCGCTCGAGCACGAGGTCGCACACCTGCACCAGCGAGCCACCGGTGGCCAACATGGGGTCGCAGACGATGACTCGACGACCGTGCAGTGCCTTGGGCAGGCGATTGAGATACACCTCAGAACGGAGCGTCGTCTCGTCGCGGCGCAGCCCGACATGGGCCACCTCGGTCAGGGGCACGACTTCTTGAATGGCCTGGACCATGCCCAGGCCGGCCCGCAGTATGGGGACGACCAACACGTTCTCGTCGACCACCCGAGCACGCACGCCGGAGGCCACCGGCGTATCGATGGTGACTTCAGCCGTGCCCAGATCGCCCAGGGCCTCGTAGGCCAAGAAGCCGGAGATCTCCGAGACCAGTTGGCGGAAGGCGTCGCGGCTGGTGCGCTGGTCCCTCAATGCCGTCACCCGATGGACCACCACAGGATGGTCGATCACCACGACCTCGCTCACGGTGCGGTTCCGTCGGCCACCGTCACCAGATCGGACAGCACGCGGCGTAACTCGAGCGTGGTCCGGTCGGCCCGGGTGTGCACCTCGGCCGTGGGCGCCAAGGGCAGGACGAGCTCATCGAAGGCTTCCTGCACCAGCAGGTCCTCGCGCAGCACGTCCACCTCGAAGTCGACGGCCTGGGCCAGGCGGGCCGCGTCGCCGGCCAGGTCATCGCGCCACAACGTGGTGAACAAGCGGCACGACTCCGCCGTCTCGGGTTGGATGAAGAATCCGATCACGTTCGAACCGCCGGCCTCGACGAAATCGATGCGCAGGCGCAGGTGGAAGGGCGCGCTCAGGCAGTAGGCCAGCCGTCGGGTCTGCACCAGGGGCCGGGTGCCGGATGCCACGGCCGGGTCTTCCCGGTTGGCGAAGGAGTGCTCGTAGGACATGGTGAAGGACCAGCCGTCGCGGGCCACCCCGTACTGCGGTACCTCGGCCGCCTCATCGGCCCCGAAAGTGCCAGCGTGGACGAAGGGGAAGTGGGCCACATCGAGGAAGTTGTCGGCCAGCAAGCCGGCCGAGGCCCGGGCGCGCAGCGTGGGCAGCTCCCCGGCCACAAATGAATCGTCGGTCGCCTCGGGAATGACACCCAACGGGGCCACCGGTTCCTCGGGGGCCAGGAACACCATGCCGTGGGATTCGACCAACCCGGCCGGCGCGCTCAGCCGCGCCGCCGGCGGCAGGGTGGCGTCCGCCCCCAGGGCCGGAATCTCCACGCACGCGCCCGAAGGATCAAATCGCCAGCCGTGGTAGACGCACTGCAACGTGCCGCCCTCGCAATGGCCCAGGGAGAGCGGCGCCCGACGGTGCGGGCAGCGGTCGGCGAAGGCCACGATCTGCCCCTGGGCCCGGTAGAGCACCCAAGGTTCGCCCAGCAGGAGGAAGCGCTGCGGCTGCTCGGTGACCTCGGCCGGCCGGGCGATCGGGTGCCAGCACTTTCGCAGGGCCGGGTCGACGTTGGAGAGCAGGCGACTCATGAGCCACCACCCTCACCCGGGGCACTCGCCGGCGTCAAGGAGAGTCCAAACATGTACAGTCCGCCCCCATGATCCTTGACCGCTTCCTCGTGACCGACCAGGTCGCCATCGTCACCGGCAGCGGCCGGGGCATCGGCGCCGCCACCGCGGTCGCCCTGGCCGAAGCGGGGGCTGACGTCCTGCTGGCCGCCCGCACCGAGGACCAGCTGCGCGCCGTGGCCAAAGAAGTAGAGGCCCGGGGCCGCCGGGCGGTCGTGGTGGCCGGCGACCTGACCGACAACGATCTCATGAAGTCGTTGGCCCAGACCGCGTACGACCAACTCGGCCGGCTCGACATCATCGTGAACAACCTGGGCGGCACCATGCCCCGCCCGCTCCTCGATACGTCACCGCGCGCGCTCGAAGAGGCCTTCCACTTCAATGTGGGTGCCGGCCACGCCCTGGTGCGGGCGGCCGTTCCCCTCATGCTCGAAGGCGACCACCCCGGCGGGTCCATCGTCAACATCTCGTCGGTCATGGGCCACGTAGGGGCCCGGGGCTACCTGGCCTACGGCACCGTCAAGGGCGCTCTCGAGCAGTACACCCGCCTGGCCTCCCGGGACCTCTCGCCCCGCATCCGGGTCAACGCGGTCGCCGTCGGTTCCACCGCCACCTCGGCCCTCGACATCGTCATGGCCAGCGACGAGCTGCGCACCGCCATGGAAGAGGCCACGCCGCTCAAGCGCATCGGGCATCCCGACGACATCGCCGGCACGGTGTTGTTCCTGGCGTCGGATGCCGGCTCGTTCATCACCGGCAAGATCATTGAGGCCGACGGTGGGTTGCAGTCGGCCAACCTCGAATTCGGCCTGCCGGATCTTTAGAGCAAGGGGACACCATGACGTACAAGGTTGTGCAGTGGAGCACCGGCAACGTCGGCCGTCACTCGATCGCCGGTATTGACGCCAACCCCGCGCTCGAACTCATCGGACTCTTCGTCTCCAATCCGGACAAGGTCGGGAAGGATGCCGGGGAGCTGGCCGGTCTGGGCAAGAGCTTGGGCGTCAGCGCCACCAGCAATGTCGAAGCCCTGCTGGCTCTCAAGCCGGACTGCATCGTGCACACGGCCATGGCGGACGACCGTCTGGGCGAGGCGGTGGCCGACCTGGAACGGTTCCTGTCGGCCGGCATCAATGTGGTGTCCTCGGGTCCGGTCTTCCTCCAGTTCCCTGCCGACGACGACCCCATGGCCACTCCGCTCGATGCGGCGGCCAAGAAGAGCGGCGTCTCGCTCTTCGTCAACGGCGTCGACCCCGGCTTTGCCAACGACGCCCTCCCCCTTGTCCTCTCCGGCGTCAGCGAACGCATTGAGGAGGTGCGCTGCTCCGAGGTGCTCAACTACAACACCTACAACCAGCCCATGGTGCTCTTTGACATCATGGGCTTCGCCAAACCGCTCGACGAGCTCCCCATGCTCCTGCTGCCCGGCGTGCTCACCATGGCCTGGGGCAGCGTGGTGCGCCAGATCGCCGCCGGCCTCGGGGTCACGCTGACCGAGGTCACCGAATGGTTCGAGCGCGAGCCGGCCCCCGAGGACTTCGAGGTCGATGCCGGTCCCGTGCCCAAGGGCACGGCCGCCGCACTGCACTTCGAAGTGCGGGGCATGGTGGGCGACAAGGCCGTTGTGGTCCTCGAGCACGTGACCCGTCTGCGCGACGACCTGGGTGCCAGCTGGCCCCAGCCGGCGGGACAAGGGTGCTACCGGGTGCAGATCACCGGTGAGCCCAACTACACGCTGGACCTCCAACTCATGGGAACCGACGGCGACCACAACACGGCCGGCCTCAAGGCCACGGCCATGCGCCTGGTCAATGCCGTCCCGGCGGTGATCGCGGCCAAGCCCGGACTGGTCACTGCGCTCGATCTGCCCTTGATCACCGGCAAGGGATTGGTCGTCACCTGACGCTGGCCATCGCCCACCGGGGCGAGCCCATCGGTGAACGCGAGAACACGCTGGCCTCCTTCGCGGCCGCCGTGCGGCTCGGAGCCGACATGGTGGAGATCGATCTACGCCGCACCAGCGACGGCGAGATTGTGGTCCTGCACGACCAGACGTTGGACCGGCTCTGGGAAGTCGACGCCGCCGTGGCCGACCTCACGTTGGAACAGGTGCAGGCCGTTGGTCAGGGGGACCTGCGTATCCCCACCTTCGGCCAGGTCCTCGAACAGGTGGACCGGCCGCTCATGGTCGACTTCACCAAACGCGATGTGGTGGAAGGCGCCTTGGCCCAGGCCCGGGACGCACTCGATCGATGCCTGTTCGTCACCGGAAACGTTGAGGCGCTCCGCGTGCTGCGCTCACTCTCGGAGAAAGCCCGCATCGGCCTGACCTGGGTGAGAGAGGGACCGCCACCAGCGGACCTGCTCGGTGAACTCGGAGCCGAATTCTGGAACCCCATGTTCCGCCTGGTCACTGCCGAGCACGTGGCCGCCGTGCACGACCTCGGCCTGATGGTCTCCTGCTGGACCGTGGACGCACCGCGCCACATGGCCCGGGTCAGCGCGGCCGGCGTGGACGCCATCGTGAGCAACCGCATCGCCCGGCTGCGCCGGCACTTGGATTAGCCGAACGGGTTGAGACCGGCGAGCAGACGTCTCATGCTGGCCGGGATGGGCGTCACCGAACCGGATGGTGGCGCCGTGATGTGGACCTTGGCGTCATAGTCCGAAAAGGTGACCGAGCCGTTGAGCAGGTCGGGGCTGCCCTTGACGGTGGCCATGGTCGCTTCGACCAGCCGGCCGCGGTGATCGATCCACAGGGTGACCGGAATGGTCTGGTTGGCCATGGCGGCATCCTGACCCTGCATGGCCGGGACCAGGGGGGGCACCACTTTGAGCAACTCGGCCAGGGTGAGGTCGACCTGTGTGCCGGTCACGGCCACACCATTCATGGTGCGGGGGGCCAGCGCGTGCTGGGGCTGGTGGCCGGCCAGATCGGTGAGCAGGATTTTGGCGTAGCTCAGCGCCACGGCGGACTGGTCCAGGGCGGTGTCGACTTCATGCCCGGTGTTGGCGCTGACCGGAACCGAGACCTCACGGGCCCCGTTGACCAATGCGGCCAGGCTGGCCGGTAGGGCGACGTAGACATGGCCGCCCACCCATTTCCCGCTCAGGTGCACGGGCTTGGCCTTGGTGAGCGTGCCGGCTTTCTTCGAGGTGGCGGGCTGGAGTCCCGGCGTGGGCACGATGACCAGCGCCTGCAGTGCATGGTGTGCGAAGTCCATCTGGCCGCTGGCGCTCAGGGCGATGGCGTACTGCTTGGGCATCTGCACCCGGAGGCTCACCTTGAAGCGGACGCTGGTGGCCACCGGCGCGTTCTCATTGGCGCTGCGGGCGGCGCCGTTGGCCGGGCCGGCGTCGAAGGTGCCCAGACCGAGCGCGGCCAGGCCGCCGAGTGCGGCCAATCCGACAACGCGAGTCGCTGCATAGCGCGCCAACAGACGCACCTTTCTCCCACTCATAGTTACCCCTCCACCTACAAACTTAGAGGTGGTTCCACTGAAATTCCGGTCAGCAATCGTTCGGTCAGCGGAAGTCGCGGCTGGCTGGGACCGACGTGCCGACGGACAAGGCCTCCACCCGTTCGGCGGTGAGGCTGACCGTGCCCTGGCCCACCTGGAGGCGACCCCGGATGAGCAGGACCGGGGCGTGGCGGGCCACCGGCTTCCAGCGGGCCCAGGCGCCGCGGGAGAACACGACGTTGACGTGGCCGGTCTCATCCTCGAGATTGACGAAGACGGCGCCCCGGGCGGTCTCGGGATGTTGGCGGTGCGTCACCACCCCGGCCACGGTGACCCGGTCCCCATCGGCGCACTCGAAGAGTGCGCTGGCCACTCTCACCCCCAGGGCCTCGAGCCGCTCCCGGGCCAGGTGCATGGCCGTCCGCTCCGGCGCCAACCCCAACGCCCACAGGTCATCGCCCACCGAGTCGTACACGCTGGGCTCGGGGAGGGGCGGCGCGTCGGCCCCCACCACGATGCCGGGCAAGCGGTCGGGCGTCCCCTGAGCGGCCGCCCCGGCCGCCCAGAGCAATTGGCGCCGGGAGGCCGTGGTGCCACGCTCGGCCGGATCGAGGGCGCCGGCGGCGGACAGCGTCTCGAGCTGAGCCCGGGAGACCCCGGCCCGCCGTACCAGGTCCGGCCCCCCGACCCAGGGCCGGCCGGCCACAATGCGCTCCGCCACCGCCTCGCCGACGCCGCGCACCGAAGCCAACCCCAGCCGGAGCACGGGCTCACCGTCACCACCCGGCTCAAGCGAGGCGCCCGCCTGGGAACGGTCGACGTGGGGTCGGCGGACCGTCACCCCGTGCCGGCGGGCGTCGGCCACCAACGACTGGGGAGACCAGAACCCCATGGGCTGCGAGTTGAGCAGACCGGCGGTGAAGGCGGCCGGGTAGTGCAGTTTCACGTAGCTGCTCGAGTAGACGAGATAGGCGAACGACACCGAGTGCGACTCGGGGAACCCGAAGTTGGCGAAGGCGGCCAGGGCGGCGAAGATCTGATCGGCCACGTCGCCCACCACCCCCCGCTCGGCCATGCCGGCATAGAAACGGACCCGCAACCGCTCCATGCGCGCCGCCGACCGCTTGGCTGCCATGGCCTGGCGGAGTTCATCGGCTTCGGCGGCGGTGAACCCGGCCACAGCCACGGCCATCTCCATCAGCTGTTCCTGGAAGAGCGGGACCCCGAGCGTCCGCTCCAAGATGGGCTCGAGCAGGGGATGGAGGTAGGTGGGGTCCTCCTCCTTGCGTCGGCGCCGGATATACGGGTTGACGGCGTTGCCCTGAATGGGCCCGGGCCGGATGAGGGCCACCTCGATGGCCAGGTCGTACAGGGTGCGCGGCTGCACCCGGGGCAGCGTCCCCATCTGGGCCCGGCTCTCGACCTGGAAGACGCCGACCGTGTCGGCCCGGCACAAGAGGTCGTAGACGGCGTCCTCCTGGGGCAGGTGGGCCAGGTCGAGGGGCACCCCGTAGTAATCGCGCACCAGATCGACCATCCGGTGCAGCGCTTCGAGCATGCCCAGCCCGAGCAGATCGAACTTCACCAACCCGATGGCGGCACAGTCGTCCTTGTCCCACTGCAGCACGCTGCGCCCGGGCATGCGTCCCCACTCCACCGGACACACCTCAATGACCGGTCGGTCGCACAGCACCATGCCGGCCGAATGGATCCCCAGATGGCGCGGCCGGTCGAGCAACTCGGCGGCCAACTCGGCCACCAGCGGGGGAAGCCCGCCCTCCCCGTGGTCGACCGCACCACCCACCGCCTCGGCCGACGCGGCCCCCCGCCCGGCCCGGTCGATCCCAGAAGACCAGGCGTCCACCTGATCCTGGGTGAAGCCGAAGGCCTTCCCCACATCGCGCACCGCCGAACGGGGACGGTAGGTGATGACATTGGCCACCTGGGCCGCGTGGCGGCGGCCGTAGCGCTCGTAGACGTACTGGATCACCTCCTCCCGGCGGCCCGACTCGATGTCCACGTCGATGTCGGGCGGTCCGTCGCGGGCCGGGGAGAGGAAGCGCTCGAAGAGGAGGCCCAAATGCACCGCGTCGACATTGGTCACCTTGAGGGCGTAACAAACGGCGGAGTTGGCCGCGGAGCCCCGCCCCTGGCAGTAGATGTTGCGCTCCCGGCAGAGCCGGGCGATGTCCCAGACCACCAGGAAATACCCGGCGAACCCCAGGCCCCCGATGACTTCCAGCTCATGGTCGATCTGCTTCCAAGCCCCGGGCACCCGTTCGTCATGCGGCGGGCCGTAGCGCTCGAGCGCGCCCCGGGTCACCAGCTGGCGCAGGTAGCTCTGCTCGTCCATCCCTTCGGGCACCGGGAAATCGGGCAAGCGGGGGGCGACCAGCCGCAGATCAAAGGCGCAGTTCAGGCCGAGCTCGGCGGCCCGCTCCACCACCCCGGGCCAGCGGGCGAACCGCCGATGCTGTTCCGCTGCGCCGCGCAGACAGGCCGACGGGGCCGAAGGCAACCATCCCTCCAACTCGTTCAGTGGACGCCGAGCCCGGATGGCCGCCAACGTGGTGGCCAGGCGGAACCCGGCCGGGGTGGCGTAGTGCACGTTGTTGGTGGCCACGGCGTCAACCCCCCACTCGGCCGCCAAGAGAGCCAGCGCATCGTTGCGGGCCGTATCGAGCGGGTCTCCGTGGTCCCACAGCTCGACCGCCACGTTGGCCCGCCCGAACAACTCGACCAGCCGCCCCAGCTCACGGGAGGCCGCCCGCGGCCCGGCATCCACCAGCGCGCCGGCCACCGCTCCCTTCCGGCAGCCGGTGAGAACCAACCAGTGGTTCCCGGCTGCCGCGGCCAGGGCGTCGAGAGTGAAGACGGGCTTCCCTTTTTCTCCACCCTCGAGATGCGCCTCGGCCAACGTGGTCGACAAGCGGGCGTAGCCCTCGGGGTCACGAGCCAGTACCAGGAGGTGGGTCCCACTCGGATCAGGCTCCCCGGTACGCGGCCCGGCCGGTGCCAACGTCACCTCGGTCCCGAAGACCGTGGGCAGACCGCAGGCCCGGGCCGCCTCGGCAAAGCGCACCACGCCGTAAAAGCCGTGGTGATCGGTCAGGGCCAGTGCGGCCAGTCCCAGCCGGTGCGCTTCGGCCACCAACTCTTCGGGATCACTGCTGCCGTCGAGGAAGCTGAACCCCGAGTGCGCGTGGAGTTCGGCGTAGCGCTCAGTCATAGAGCGCCTCGACCCACCACTGCGCCCGCTCGGTGCAGAGCAATCGAGCGGTGCCGTCCGCGGTCACCACCTGCACCCGGGCCCGGCGGCGGCGCACCGCCCACCAGCGCTCGGTCACCGGCCACGGCCCGGCCCACCCGACCACGGGCTGCCACGGACCGCCATCGACCGAGAGGCGCGCCATCTCCCCCGTGAGCAACCCCCGACCGCTCACTTCGCAGGGCAGGCCCTGGTCGTCGACCACCTGGGCCGGCCGGGGTCTTTGCAGGACTGAGGTGGGGGAAGGAGGGGGTACCCGCCCCGGCCAGGGCGCGCCACCAGCAGGAGCGGCCGATGCCTCGGGACTCCCCCACGGCACCAGCGCCGCCTGCTCGGCCGGATCACGGCCGCCCTGGACCCGGCCGAGCAACACCGACTCCGCCCCCAGCCGTTCCTGCACCCGGGCGAAGGAGAGGGCGGCCCGGCGATCCGCCGCCGAGGCACCGCCGAAAAATCCCGGCTGGTAGGGCGGCGGCTCCGCCCCATCGGGGGCCTCGCCCCGGGCGACGCGCAGGCGGCGTTCGATGGCGCGGTCCCGCAGGCCGGCCAGTTCCCCACTCTCCCCCCGGGCCACCAGGTGGGCCGCCGCCGCATCGGCGCCGAAACGGTCCGAGACATGAGGGGTCGGGAGGGCGGCGAACTGCCCCAAGGTGGTGACCCCGAGTCGCTGCAACGTCACCGCCAGCTCCGGCCGGGCCAGGGTGGCGACCGACCACGGAGCCAAGAAGGCCGCCGTGCCCCCGGCGGGGACGATCAGCTGGGACCGGGCAGCCAGAACGGCGGCGAAGAGGCCGTCGGCCACCCCGACGTGCGCGTCCTCGTCGGCGGCCTCGACCAGACGGCGCACAACCATCTCCTCTCCGCCGAAGAAGCGGGAAGGCCCGCGTGCGGGCAGGGCACACACGCCGAGCCGGACGGGATGGACCCAGGGGCACAACTCCCCGGTACGCGCCACCACCTGCACGAACCGTCGGGCTTCTTCTCCGCGTGGTCCCTCTTCTTGAAGTCCGGGACACCAGACGACGACCAGTCGTTCCATTTCCATTGCCTCTGCTCCACCTCAGGCCGCCTCGGGCCCGTCGTCGGGATCGGCCCCGCCCGACCCGGTCTCTTTCTCTCCCCTTGCCGTCACTGCACCCGAGCCGGCCGGCAGCCAGAGCGAACACTCCATGGCCCGGCCGGCGGAACGCCGGCCGCTCACCCGCACCTCGGCCCGGCGACCCTGCAGGTGCCCATGACCCCGACCCACCCCGGCCCATTCGACGGCGCCGACCGACAGCGCCAGGTCGGCGCCTTCGGGCCAATCGCTGACCTGCTCGACCAGGACGACCAACGCCGTCTGCCGCTCGCGGGCCCGAGCACCCAGCTGGCGGGCGGCGGTCAGGCGCGCCCGCCCCGGAGGGCGGACCAGCACCACATCGACCCCGGGCAGCAGGTCTCCGGCCGCCTCGGCCCACCCGCTTCCGGGATGGGGCACGAAAACCACCCGGCGCAGATCGATGCCCAGCTCGGCCGCCGCCACCACGCCGGGATCGGGCAGGCCCACGGCGGCGCACCAGCTCCCGGCCTGCGAGGCCGCCGCCAGCAGGGCCAGGGCCAGGGTGGTCCCACCGTGGCCGGGCTGGCCGGTCACGGTGGTGGTGGTGCCCCGCCGCAAGGCCCGATCAGGGAAAAGCGGAGCCAGCGCAGCCGGCACCGGCAGGAGCCGCCCGGCCACCGGAGTGGTGGGGCGGACCCGGTCGGCCAACCCCACGGGAAGTTCACGAGAGCGGGAAGCGAACATATGTTCGTACTGTACCGAGAAGCTGTTCCGCCCGCTCCGGCCGACAAACAGCCAGGTCAGCATGCCAGTGTCACAATGCAGGCATGTGCGGACGCTTTTCCCTCATCACCCCGCCCGTGCGATTGGCCCGCTATTTCCAAGCCGCCCTGGGCGAGGGGTTGGACTCCGAACAGCCTCCAAGCTGGAACGTCGCCCCCACCGACCCGGTTATCGGCGTGACCGCCCACCGAACAGCCGGAAGTGGGCTCGAGCGCGCCCTGGTCCCGTTGCGCTGGGGACTCATCCCGTGGTGGTCCAAGGACGCCACCTCGGGCAACCGCCTCTTCAACGCCCGGGCCGAGACCGTGACCACCAAGCCGTCGTTTCGCGACGCCTTCAAGGGCGGGCGGATCATCATCCCGGCCGACGGCTTCTACGAATGGCAGCGGTTCGACGACGGCACCAAGGTACCGAACTACTTCACCCGGTCCGACGGCCAGCCGATGGCCTTCGCCGGCCTCTCGGAGCGGTGGCGCGACAAGAACGGGCCCGCCGATGCTCCGCCCATCCGCTCATGCACCATCATCACGACCGCGGCCGGGCCGGACATGGACGGGATTCACGACCGCATGCCCGTCATCCTCAACGCCGACACCTTCGACCTCTGGCTCGATCCCGAGGTGGAGGAGACCGGTGAGCTCACCGCGCTGCTGCGAGCCACCCCCGACGGCACCGTGGTGCACCACCCCGTGAGCTCGCGGGTCGGCAACGTGCGCAACAACGGCGCCGAACTGATTGAGCCGGCGTAAGCCGGGTCAGGCGCGGGTGATATCCCCACCCGGCATCGGCTCGGCCAGTGCAGCGCGCCACTGAGGCGCGCCGAAGGGATCAGCAAAGTACTGGGTCTCGTGCACCACATACGGATGGACGAACTCCATGATGCTGATGCTGTGGGTCGGCACTCCGTCATACGAGATGATGCACTCGCTGATCCATACATCTCCGCCACCGACGATCCGTAGGATCTCGAAGTGCCGGCTGGCAGGGTGACCGCCACGTTGCGCCGTAATGGTGGCGCGACCCCGGAACCTCTCGCCCGATTGGGGATAGTCGAGGATGGCGTCCACGCTGTAGATGGCGTGCTCAGCTTCGACATCCCCGCGCTCCGATGCCTGCCAGTGTTCCTCAATGGCCGCCTTCGTCCGACTATCCGGATCCATCACGTGGCCTCGGGCTATTCCTCGAGGATTGAGTTGAGGCGCTCCAACGTGAGACTCATCGTCTGACGGTTGCGCTCCGTGCGATCCTCGATCCCCGAGACCTGCTGGCTGAATTCTAAGACTGACTCGGGCCGGAGATCATCACTCCACTCGGTGACCTGGCATCCTGACTCGGTCGGCTCGATCCGGTATCCCCAGGTGGAGTAGTGAAAGTCCATCATGGAGCATTCAAAGGCAAATGCCCGACCCGGGTCAGCCTCGATGATCTTTCCTTGCGTGACCCATTCGAGCTCACCATTCCGATTGTGGCCATCGAATGTGGCACCCACCACCGGACCGTCATGCCCTTCGTGCCATTCGCACGCGTAACACTCCTCTGACCATTCACCCATACGAGTGATGTCAGAGATGGCGGAATACGCGCGTTCGGGCGATACCGCGATGTTGCGGGAGATCTCGATCCTCTCAGTCATGCTCGAAGTTCACTACACGTCATTGAGTGTGTCGAGCCAAACCAGGATCCACCGCGAAGAAATGCGGGACACAGCGAGGCGCGCGATGCTGGTCCCCTAGGCCGACAGGCCGCTCACGTCCATGAGGAGCCCCCATGACCGATACCGACTTCCTGACCGACCGCATCGAAGTAACCCGTCCGATCCCGGGCACGGCGGAGGAGATATTTGACATCGTGCGTAGCCCGGCTGGCCATGTGGCCATAGACGCCAGTGGAATGCTTCAGAGCTATTCCGGCCATCCGGCGGAGAAGGTGGGCGACACGTTCGTCATCCACATGGACCGCGAGTCGCTCAACGACATTCCGCTTGGCAAATATGACGTGACCGTTCACATCATCGAATTTGAACGCAATAAAGAGATCGCCTGGAACTTGGGACCCGATATTCCGTTCCCCCACTTCTACGGGTACCGCCTTGAGAGTGGTGAGGACGGCATCACAAATGTGACGTCCTACTACGACTGGTCGAAGGTGACCGGCGATGTGAAGGAACGCTTTCCAATCGTGCCCGAGTCAGCGCTGCGCGCCACCCTGGGGATTTTGGAGCGTACGGTGCGAAAGGGCTTGTAAATACTGCGACTCGCACAACCTCACGGTTCATCAAGGTGGCTCGTCCTGGCAAGATTGGGCCATGGAACGTGTGACTGGAATCGGTGGATTCTTCATTCGGGCCGCTGACCCGGCGGCCCTGGGCGCGTGGTACCGCGATTGCCTGGGGCTTGATGCCGATGAGAACGGCTTGTGGAGTCAGGGCGAAGGGCCGACGGTATTTGCCACGTTCGCGTCCGATACCGACTACTTCGGGTCCCGCTCCCAGCAAACCATGATGAACTTCCGGATCCGCGACCTGGATGCGATGCTGGCGCAGTTGCGCCTCAAGGGGGCGGATGTAGATCCAGAGACGCAGGACATGGAGGGTGTTGGTCGTTTCGGCTGGGTCACCGATCCTGAAGGCAATCGAGTCGAATTGTGGCAGCCCGCCTGACGCCCATGTGAACTACTTGAGTCCGGCGTCTCCCGGCGAAGGGAAGATCTTGCCGTACTTGTTCACTCGGAGCACCCAGATCACACCATTCGCCGTGATCGCCAAGGGTGCGATGAGCAAAGCCCAATCAGAAAAGCCCCGTAAGGCAACCGCAGTACACGCGATGGCGAGGAGGGTCAGTCCGCCGCCGAGCATTGCCCTGGCCCAAACGATTGGCCTTCGAGTCATGGTGGAAAGAGTATCCCCTGAATTCAGAATCCCGGAAAGACGCGTCGGAGGTCGTCGAGGTCAACGTTGCCGACGACGGTGACGGAATCGGGTGTATGTCCGAGCCGGCCGCCTATGAGACGGACGAAGGCTTCAAGCGGACCCTCGAAGGTGGCGGTGGAGTTTTCGGCCTTGGGCGTGAGGCTCACGGCATCGTCTACGACGAGTCCAAACCCGTGCGCGTCCACGACGGCAGCGTGGGGCAATGCGTCAGCCTTCCCAATGAAACCCAGAAGGAAGTTCATTGAGCCCGAAAACTGTTCCGCCAGCACTTTGGCGGTCCCATCACTCAGCGTGGCGGCAGGATCGACGGCGACTCGGACGTCCCAGCCATGTAGGGCAACCTCGTTAAGACGCATCCCGGCGATCGTGGCGACGTCGAGGGGCTCCGGAAGGAATCCGAGCTTGATCTTGAGGTTCTCACGCTGGTCGGGCGACAACGCCTCTACCATCTCAACCAAGGTTGCGTCAGAGTCAAGGAAGCCGTTGGCCTGCTCCTGGGGGCTCATGGCATTCCAACGATCCCAGACACCCTGATTGAACTCTGGACCGGGAGCGGGAGTGTCATCTAATGCGGAGCGATAGCTCGTCAATGCGATTTCGGACCCGCTCCCCAGATGCGAGAGCACCTGTGCCACCGTCCACTCTGAGGCACCTGAAGGTCCGTTCAGCTGATCGTGAGTGAGCGTCGGTACAAGGGCCCCGAGCTCATCGTGAAGCTGACGAAGGGCGGCAATGGTCTGATCTGCGAGTGATGACATATGTATCAGTCAACACGGTTTTCGGGATCACTATTCCCACGTGGGCGGCCACCGACGGCCTACTCAGGTATGTTCGGCCCGTAGGCCGTCATACATAATTGCAAGCAGTCGACGAGTCCGATCTTCATCCGTTTGCGACCGGCAGATCGCATACGCGGTCCCCTTCAAGAGAGCCACGACGTCGTCGACGCTGACGTCACCCCGGGCAGAAGTAGAACCCAGCGCTCGCATCTGGGACCTGATGGCGAGACACGCGAAGGCCTACGTTTCGCCTGATGCTCAAGTCCCTGTTCCTGAGGGATCGGAACCTGGCTTCATCGTTCGTTACTCGATCACGCGAATTGGTGGGATCGGCCTGGCAGCCAGCCCGGCGCATTGAGTCTTGTAGAAACCAAAAACCCTCAAGCCGTCAGAACGAGCGGACCCTCTTTCGTGACCACCACCGAATGCTCGAACTGAGCAACCAGGCTTCCGTCAGACGTTCGCAGCGTCCATCCGTCCTCGTCGTCGATGGCATGATCCGATGAAACCGATAGGAACGGCTCGATAGCGAGAACCAAACCTTCTCGAAGGATCATACGCTGGCCGTCGTCAACGCTGGGTACGGATGGTTCCTCGTGAAGTCCCCTTCCAATCCCGTGGCCATTGAGATTCTTGATCACACGAAATCCGTGACGCCTCGCTCTCTTTTCGACCGCTCGACCCAGGTCACGCAGCCGAGCACCAGGTTGAGCGGCTGCCATGGCGTCTTGCTGAGCCAGCCTCGTGGCTTCCAAGAGTCTCACCGCCACTGGAGAGACTTTTCCAACGGCAACACTGATACCGGTGTCTGAGTAGTAGCCGTCCAACTCAGCCGACACGTCGAGATTCACGAGGTCACCTTCTCGAAGCTGACGTTTCAAGGACGGAATCCCGTGGGCAGCCTCATCATTGACACTGATGCAGGTTGACCCTGGGAATCGATACGTCACACGTGGGGCGGAGCGAGCGCCGTAGCGGCGAAACACCTCCCGTCCGACAGCGTCAAGTTCGCCCGTGGTGGTACCCGGTGCAACCGCTTCCACCATCGCCTGGCGGGCTTCGGCGACAACTCGGCCGGCACGAATGAGCGCATCGAGTTCCTCTTGGTGGTCAATGGTCACGAGTGGATCCTACGGCTCCACTCGTGCCCCGTACCCGCCGCAATGGATGGGATCAGACTGCGTTGCGGCCTCCGTCAACGTCGAGCACGGCCCCGTGGACGAAGCTCGCGTCATCGCTCGCCAAGAACGCGATCGCGTTGGCGATCTCTCCCGGTGTGGCGGGACGCCCGGCCGGGCCCATTGAGGCCAACGCATCGAGCTGGTCCCCCATTGGTGCAGTGCCTTCGGTGCGAGTTGGCCCGGGGCTGACTGCGTTGACGCGCACCCCGGCGGGGCCAAACTCGGCGGCCCAGGCTCTGGTGAGCAACAGGAGCGCAGCCTTTGAAGAACCGTAAAGACCCATACCTGGGATGCCGAAGTGAGCGACCATGGTCAAGACGTTGATGATCGACCCCTTGCCTCGCTCGGCCATGCCTGGAGCGAGTGAGGCGACGAGAACGAACGGCGCCTTGACGTTGACGGCGAAGACGGAGTCGATGTCCTCGTCGCTGGCCGCAGGCGTGGGACCGAAGGGGAAGATGCCGGCGTTGTTGACCAGAATGTCGATCTTCCCCCCGCCGAGATGGACGGCGTCGCGGGCCAATGTCCGGACCGACTCTGCATCGCCAAGTTCGGCGGCCACGAAATCGGATTTCCCGCCAGCAGCACGGATCTCGTGGACGACGGCATCACCTCGGACTTCGTCCCGGCCGCTCACCAAGACGTGTGCGCCACGATCGGCAAGCAACACAGATGTAGCTCGTCCAATGCCGCTGGTCGCCCCGGTCACTAAGGCGGTCATTCCGGCAAGATCGGGAGAGGTCATGGGTCGGTTCCTTTGCTTTCGTCAGCCGGCCAGAGACCGGGAAGTCCCCGGTTTGGTGGTCGCACCCACCACGGGAGCTGGGCTGAACTGGACTGTCCAGCCCACTCTGACGAGTCGAAACTGGGTTGTCCAATCCAATTTGGCTGCTATCGTTTTCAGGGTGGAAGAGGGCCAACTCACTGGGCAGACGGACGGGCGGCGCATTACCAGACGGGGTCGTGAAACTCGACAGAGAATTATTGCGGCGGCCGCGGCGTTGATGTTCGAGCATGGAGTGGCCGAGACAACCCTGGAGGACATCCGGGCGGCGGCGGGGGTGAGCGGCTCGCAGGTGTACCACTACTTCGTCGACAAGCAAGCGTTGGTCCGTGCCGTGATCGACCACCAGACGGATTCCGTCCTTGACTCTCAAGCGGACCACCTGGACGCTCTCGATACGGTTTCGGGACTGCGGGCGTGGCGTGATTTCATCGTCGAGCACCAGCGGCGGCTCCAATGTCGAGGCGGATGTCCGATCGGTGCTTTGGGCGCTGAGGTGGCCGAAACCGACGATGTGGCCCGGCTGGCGGTGGCTGGGGGGTTCCGGCGGTGGGAGGACCAGATCCGAGACGGTTTGCGCACGATGCAGACACGGGGA
The DNA here is from genome assembly GCA_036268485.1 of Acidimicrobiales bacterium. Taxonomy (GTDB): domain Bacteria; phylum Actinomycetota; class Acidimicrobiia; order Acidimicrobiales; family RAAP-2; genus Bog-473. The sequence goes on along the minus strand of DATAUC010000100.1, from coordinate 43,597 downwards.
GACCTACCTCAAAGTGTCGATGCCGACGACCTGGCGCTGGCTCTCCTGGCTGCGCTCCAGGGTGGCTTGCTGCTCACCCAGATACGACGCGACACGAAGCCGCTCGAAGTGGCGCTCGATGCAATGTTGGAGCGGATAGAGACACTGAAGGCTGCGGCCTAACGGCCACAACCGCTCATGGGGAGATGGTCTCTCCACCCCATTCTTCGGGAGCTCTATCGGCGATGGTCTCTGAGAAGATCCAATGATGGCCATCGAGGTCCTGGGCTGAGTACTGGCGCTCTCCGAATGGCATCTCCATCGGCTCCATGAGTATCTGAGCACCAGCGGCGCGAGCCCGTTCGCAATGAGCATCAACATCCTCCACCCGCACCAAGACCGAATGGGTAACTCCGCCGGGCTGATGCGGAATACGTCCGCCGTCCGCATCGGCAAGAATCACCGCTCCGTCGCCGAACTGAACCTGGGACCGGTGATCCTCACCGATTTTTACGCGCTCGACGGCCCCAAATGCGTGGGAAAGCCAGACGACGGCTGCCCGTACGTCTCGGTACGTCAGTACTGGGATGACGGTTGCGTTCGGAATGGAGCGGTTCTTTCTCAATGGAGGATCACCCTTCAGATTGACAGGACTTGGCTGGGCCTGACCTTGTGCAGGCTAACGACGCTGATCGTCGCCCGCGATGACATCGCTCAGTCACGCCGCCACCGGCAGCGAGTTGAGCCGCCAAAAGATTGAGGATAGAAATTAGACCAGACTTCGATCCAGAAGGAGGGGGTTCGATTCCGAAAGCGATCAAGGGAAATACGGGGCGCCAGCCGCCTGAACCCGCGGCGAACCACTCTGACATCGATGATTGGTGCCGGCGCTTGGTGCCGGATCTACAGCCCATCGTCAAGCGATTGGATGAGACGATCCGAGCGACAGTCCCTGGCCTCGACTACGCCATCAAGTGGAAGCGGGCGTATTACGGGGTACCAAAACTTGGCTGGATCATTGAGATCGCCGCCTACGACGTTTCTGTAAATGTCGTCTTCCTCGGCGGGGCCGACTTCGAGTCCCCACCACCGCTCGGAACGACCGATCGGACCCGGTACTTCAAGGTAACCAGCCTGGACGAAGCCGAGCTACCGAAGCTGCAGAAATGGATCGAGCAAGCAGGTCGCATTCCTGGTTGGACGTGACGGACATCGCTCCCGCTACAGCGAACTGATGTGGGTCCACACGCTGACAGCTACGGCACTCGCCGCAACCAGCATCATGGCGGTCAGGACTCCGATGAGCGCACCACCCGAATAGGACGTCTGGCGATACCCGGTGATCGACACATCATTGGCCGCGGCGATCTTGCTCAGCGATATGGCAAGAGCGAGCACCAGGCTCGTGACGGCTACTCCAAGGGAAGCCCAGGCGACCACTCGTCGCGGCCGAATGACTTGCCACAGCACCAAGGCGAAGGTGACCCCCGCCGTGGCGATCAACACGACGCTCATGGGCCCGCCCCTGAATGTTGTTGACCGGGCTGGCGATGTGGTCTTCACCGTTGCCCAAGGCAGCCATGCACACGCCACGATCAGACCGGCGGCGGCAATGGCGCTCAACAACAGCGACGTACGTCGAACACGGATCAGTCCCTGATCCGTGCCTTGCGACGTCTCAGGCCCGCTGGTCACCATGGGAAGACTACGAGGAGGTGTGGCCGTTCAGTCCCTCACCCGTTCTGGCCTCTCGCCGCGAATGGAGGCTCGCTCCATTGTTCGCACGTGGGGCCAGTAGTCGCTCGTCGCATAGTGCTGGACGGCGCGGTTGTCCCAGAAGGCGACCGCGTCCGGCGTCCAGGTGAAGCGACACTGGTGCTCGGGTGAGTCAGCCTGACGGCAGAGCCGGTCGAGCAGGAGGTGGCCGGCCTCAGGGTCCATGCCCTCAATGTGACTGACAAACGGCCGATTGACGTAGAGGTGCGACTTCCCCGTGGTGGGGTGGGTGCAGACCACCGGATGACGCATCGGCGGGTACTGCTCCTGTGCCTGGCGGCGTTGCTCGTCCGTCATGGTGTGGCCGAACGTCTGGGTGAAATCGTGCACGGCCACCAGCTCGTCTATCGACGACTTGGTGTCTTGATCGAGCGAGTCGTACGCGGCGTACATGTCCGAGAACAACGTGTCGCCACCCAGTGCGGGGACCGACCGCGCATGGAGAACCGCCCCCATGGACGGGCACTCCCGCCACGTGACGTCGTGATGCCAGGAGTTCTCGTAGCCGGAGACCTCGGCTGACTTCTCGAATCGAACCAGCTCCGGCTCCCCGGTGTTGGAGGGAAGGAACGGATGGATCTCCAGGTCGCCGAACTTCCGGGCGAATGCCACATGCTGACCCGACGTCATCGCTTGATTGCGGAAGAAAATCACCTTGTAGTCGCTGAGCGCCTGCCGCAACTCATCAATCACCTCGTCAGAGAGATCTGCCGTGAGGTCCACGCCGCTGAGCTCGGCCCCGATAGTGGTGCCCAACTGGCGCGCCTCGAAATGACGCCAACTCAATCCGGCCAATCGGTCCCGCTCCTCGGCCAAATGGGTGAACGGCCCTACCAGGATCTGATAGCCCGGCAGGTGGAACGAGGCCGGCTTGGGCAGCGAGGTTGTGCTCATGAGCAAAGTCTTCCAGACCGGGCCGCAACATCCCTTTTCGTTACGGCCCCGAGGTGATCGCGTCGTCGAGATGGCGCAGGATGGCAGACCAGGAATTGCCGTGCCCCTGGGCAGCGCTCTCACTGAGAAATCCGCTGTGCGTGAGGACAACGTGCGTGCCGGCCCCCTCGGGGCGCAGCATCACGGTCACCACGGTCTCGGCGCCGTCTGTGCCGTTCGGGCCCGAGACCCAGGTCTGCTTGATCAATTCGCCCGGCTCGAGGGCCAAGAAGCGTCCGTAGTGCGGATGCCGTGCGCCCTCGTGCACCACCTCGAACCAGTAGGGCTGGCCGACGCGGGGGTCCATGGTGATGGCGTCCGGCGAGGCGAACCAGGTGTCGAATCGTTCAGTCCAGGTCCGGTAGATCGCCTCCGGTGTCGCCTCCAGGGTGACTTCGACGATGCACGAGCGATCGGGCCCGGCAACATCCTCTGACATGGCGCTCCTTCCTGTGTCGCGTGCAACGCCGTGGACATTGCCCAACGGGCAGTTGCACGCCTAGGTGCTGGCGCGGGTCATCGTAGTGACGATGGAGGTGGCGTTACCGACCCTTTGGGGGGGGCCGACGCGGTATCTGGTGTGTCAGCGAGGGCGACGGCGTAATGCCGCGTGCTCAATGGCTGCGGGCACCCATCCGACGTCGGTGGCATTGAGGTCGGTGCCCGGTGCGACGATCTCGTCAATGCGGTCGAGGACCTCGGTGCTCAATCGAACATCCATGGCCGGAAGCTGGGATTCGAGGTGGGCCATGGTGCGCGGTCCGATGATGGGGGACGTGATGGCAGGGTGTTCCAGCACGAAGGCCAAGGCGAGGGTGATGATGCTCATGCCGGCGCCGTCAGCCAGTTCGTTCAAGGCGGTCACCGCATCGAGCTTTTGCTGATTGCCCGGGATCGACATGTCGTAGTGATGAGGCAGCATGGCCGTGCGACGACTGGTGTTCTCCTTGCCTGCCCCGAAGGCGCCCGACAGCCACCCGCCCGCCAGGGGACTCCAGGAGAGAACGCCCATGGCGTACTTCTGGCACGTAGGAAGCACATCCTTCTCAATGCCGCGCACCAATATGGAATACGGCGGCTGCTCGGTCACGAAACGCTCGCGCGCTCGGTGGTCGGCCACCCATTGGGCTTCCACAATTTCGTGGGCCGGGAAGGTCGAGCTCCCGAAGTATCGGATCTTGCCGGCCCGCACCAGATCGGTGAGAGCACCCAGCGTCTCGTCAATGTCGGTTTCGGGTGACGGGCGATGGATCTGGTACAGGTCGATGTAGTCCGTACCCAGTCGCCGCAAGCTGTTCTCACATTCGGCGATGATCCAGCGGCGTGAGTTGCCCTGCGCATTGGGGTCGCGGCCCATGGCCCCGTGCACCTTGGTGGCCAACACGATCTTCTCGCGCTTTATCTGGGCCAGAGCCTTGCCGACAATTTCCTCGGACTCGCCGAAGGAGTACATGTCAGCCGTATCGACGAAGTTGATGCCACCATCGATGGCGTGGTGAATGATGCGGATCGACTCGTCATGGTCCGGCTCACCCCAGGCCCCGAACATCATGGCGCCTAGGCAGAGCGGGCTGACTTTGATACCGGTACGTCCGAGAATTCGATAGTCCATGGCCGCATGGTAGCCAGGGGAGCCGTGTCCCCGTCGGGCGCCCTGTGTATCAGCCGAGGCGACTCGAGGCATCGACGGCGGCCAGGAGCAGCACCGACTCACCGGTCCGGGCGTGGCAGCGCAAGGCCGCTTCTGCCAGTTTCAGCGCATGCGGGTCCCCGCTGGTCATGGCGCCGGCGATCACGTCATTGGACGACGGTGGCGCCTCGCTTTCGAGTGCCACCGGGTGCCGCTCTATGGCGTAGCCCACATGGATGGCCGCCACCGCCTGCCAGGCGTAGGCCAACGCCGCGTCGTGGTCTTCCTCGGCCAGCCAGGGCAGGACGAGTTCGACGGCCAGCGGCGCCGTGATGGTGTGCAGCAACGCGATGAAGTTCCCGTCCTCTGCGTTGCGCAGGTAGGCCTCCGCGCCGCCGACGGCCAGAGCGTCCAGCAACGCTTCCGCCCCACGATTGGAACCGAGCGAGGCCACAGCCTGTTCGAATTCGTCGGCGATGTCGGCCACGTGGGCCACCCGATCGGTGATCAGGAACGTGTCGGGCGTGTCTTCGGGCAGGTAGGGCAAGTCGGCCAGGGCCTGCGCCACTTCTTGGTGTCCGATGAGCAGCGGCGGTCCTGGCAGTTCCATATAGCGCGACGCCCAGTAGGCCAGTCCGATGGCCACCTCGAGGCGACGCGCCGGGGTATCGGCTGCACCGAGAGAGCGTAGGGCATGGGCCGTCCGGATCATGCCGTGGGTCGCCGCGCCGACTATGCCTGGGACCAGTCGGGGAATCCACTCCCCGACCACGGCCCGTGGTGGGCGATCGGCCATTTCGGTCTCGAACAGGGTGAGCCACTCGGGGAAGCGGGCGCTCTCACCCAGCGCAGCGGGCCATTCGTCGTCACGCAATCCACGGGACGCTGGGGCCGGGGCCGCCTTGAGATTCTTGGCATAGTCGGCCGTCCAAGCCGCGATGCGATCGTCCCGACCCAGCTGGGACAGCACTTCGGCCGCCATCGGCCCGTGGTTGGACAAGCCGTGCCGTCCGAATTCAGGGGCGGTGCCGGCAAAGACTCCAAGGGCGTCGTCCAACTCAGTGGTGGCCATCACTCCAGTATGTCCCGACCTGGCTACGATCCGGCCTTCGACATTGGAGGTGTCATGGCGACCAACCCGCCACTGCACGGCATGCGGATCATTGAGTGCTCGGCCCTGGGTCCAGCGCAGATCACTACACCACTGGTGGATCTCGGTGCTGATGTGATCAAGATCGAACCGCCGGCCGGCGACTACATCCGGGAGATGACCTGGCCCATTGTGGAGGGCGTCTCGCTCATGCACCTCCATCTCAACCGCGGCAAGCGCTCGCTGGTGCTCGACCTGCGTACCGAGGCCGGCGTGGCCATCTTGAAGGAACTGGTGGTCTCGGCCGATGCCGTCGTCGAGGCCATGCGGCCCGGATCTCTCGCTCGGCGTGGCGTGGGCTACGACGATCTCCTGGCCATCAATCCCAAAATCGTGTTCTGCACCATTTCGGGCTACGGCATGACGGGCCCCTATCGCGACTTTCCCAGTCACGGCGTGGCCTACGACACCTGGGCTGGCATCGTGAACGTGGCCACCGATGAGGAGGGGTTCACGTACATCCCCGAGCACGCATCCATTGGCATTCACGCCGGACCGCTCTTTGGAGCATTGGGCATCCTCGCCGCCATCACCCGGGCTCGGGCCACCGGCGAGGGTTCGTATGTCGAGTTGGCCCAATCGGATGCCGCGGCCGCCATGGACTGGCTGCGCAGCGAGACGTGGCGGGCCTACGAGCGCCCCGAGTCCGAAGTGACCGGCAACAAGTCCGACAACTTCGAGCGCCGGGCGCCGGGCACGGCCGGCATGGTCGAGGGAGTCCGCTACCAGGTCTATGAGGCCTCCGACCAGCAGCACGTGCTGTTCATGGCCTCGGAGCAGGCCTTCTGGAAGAACTTCTGTGAGGGCGTCGACCGGTTTGACCTCTTTGAGCGCTGGCCCGGTTCCAAGTACGCCGATCATGCCCGAGGCAACCGTGAACTGCAGGCGGAGTTGCGCGACATCTTCCGCACCAAGACCTCGACCGAATGGCTCGAGTTCGGCGGCCGGGTCAATACGCCCATCGCCCCGGTGAACACACCCAAGACCCTGCTGGACGACCCGCAATTCATTGACCGCTTTCCGCTGCTGCCGGCCAGTGAGATGGGGAACGACCAACTGTTCACGCCCCTGCATTTCATCGGCGAAGACCTGCCCAAGCCGACCAAGGCACCGACAGTCGGACAGCACACCGAAGATGTGCTCACCTCAGTACTGGGCTACGACGAGTCGCGTATCCGCCAGGCTCGAGAGGCCGGGGCGTTCGGCTCCGCCGAGTAGCACCTAGGTTCTGATCAGGCAATCGATGGAGGGGTAATGGACAAGGTCCGACTGGGTGTGGTGGGAGCGGGCAATATCGCCGCCACCAACGTGAAGGGGTATCTGGAGGATCCGCGCTGTGACGTGGTCGCCGTGTGCGATCGCAATGAGGAGGTGGGGCGGGCGGCGGCCGCGGCCTGGGGCGCCCCCGACTACTACGCGGAGCTCGACGCCATGTTGAGCGATCCGAGCATCGACGCCATTGAGGTGCTCACCCCCACACATCTCCATCACGACCACGTCATCGCCGGACTCGAAGCGGGCAAGCACGTCTCGGTGCAGAAGCCGGTGGCCAACACTGTCGAGGACGCCCGGGAGATGCAGGCGGCGGCGGAGCGGGCCGGCAAGACCTTGCGCATCAGCGAATGCTTCGTGCACTACCCACCGCTCGAGCTGGCCAAGAAACTGGTGCTCGACGGGGCCATCGGTAAGCCCACCGGCCTGCGCATCCGCACGCTGGTGGGCCAGACGACCTCGCCCTTCCAGGCGGCGCTGCGGCCCGAAGGCTACGGCTGGCGTCTCGATACGCGGAGCCCGGGTGGCCACCTCTTCGATGACAACGTGCACAAGTACGCCATGGCCCTTTGGCTACTCGACCTCGATATCACTTCGGTCCAAGCGGTGGTGCGGCGGCGCGACATGTTCTTCGAGCCTTGTGCCGCCATCTTCGAGTACGAGGACCCCATGGTGCTCGGGACCATGGAAGTGCAGTACTCCCCGCAGCTGTACATGCGCTCGAGCTACTACGGGGCCGACGAGTTCTTCGAGATCACCGGCGACGAGGGCCAGATCTGGGTCACGCGAGCCACCGGCGAGATGCTCGATCTCCCGCCGGTCATGCTCTTCACCGGCACCGAGAAGGAAATCAAGACGACGGAGTTCAAGGACATCGATGCCGACTGGGGTGCCGGCTTCAACCGGTCGGCCCAACACTTCATCGGCTCCCTGATTGACGGCACGCCAGCCGACATGACGCCCGAGGCGGCGATCAAGGTCCTCCAGCTGTGCTTCGCCGTGTATCAGGCGTCCGAGATCGGGACCTCGGTGGACCCGCGCACGATCACCGGATCCGTCTCCCCCACCGGCTGGGCCAACTGGTAATCAGGTTCGTTCGAAAAAGGAGATGAGGTAGGCCGCCACCGCATCGGCGTGCGTCACGATGCCGATATGGCCTGACCCCATAATTTCTACATACTCGGCCCCCGGAATGATGTCGGCGGCCTGACGCGCTTTCTGTGGCGGTGAGTCGACGTCGTGCTCGAAGGCCAGCACGAGACAAGGTCTCGACATCTCGGGCCAGCGCGTCGTGCGAATGGGATCGGTCGACCAGGCCAGGGCCGCTTCGTACTGGCCTAAGCGCCCCGGGTTGGGCCAGACCGGGAGATCGGCCGTGAAGGAGAGCCAGGTGCTGACGACATCGTCGTTCTGGATGTCGGCAATGGGCAGGTAGCGCAACGTCTCGGTGGCGTAGAAGAGCGGCGGGAGGTCGTAGTCGAGTCGGGCCAGATCTCGCTCGACGGTGGTGATGGCCACCTCCCACGCCGTGGGCTGGTTGGCGCTGCCCATCAACGCGGCGGAATGGACCCGGGTGGGATGGTCGAGGACCAACATCTCGGCGATCCACCCCCCGAGCGAGTGCCCGGCCACGCGGACCGGGTCATGCCAGCCGAGGTGGTCGAGCAGGGCCACCGCATCCTGGGTCATGTCGGCCACGCTGTAGGGCGCCGGTGGGGAGGAGGACGGCTCCACGCCCCGATTGTCGAACGTGGCCACGCGGTACCCGGCTCGCACCAGGGCCGGCACCAGGCTGAGATGCCATGCCACGGCCGGCTGACCGCACCCGGCGATGAGCAGCACCGGGTCGCCGGTGCCGGTCACCTCATAGTTGATCGTCACATCGTCGAGAACCAAGTCAGGCATGCAGGATCTCCTCCAACAGGGCCGGCGCGATGTTGCGACCGGACAGGATGACCACGGTTTCCCGCCCGTCGACCGACGGCGGGATCAAGCCCGATCGCATGGCTGCCACCCCGACGGCGCCCGCCCCTTCGAGCACCAGGCCCATCGAGACCAGCGCGAAGGACATGGCCGCCCGCAGCTGTACTTCGCTCACCGTCACGATTCTCATGTGATGTTCGAGCGCAATGGAAACCGTCACCGCGCCCTCCTCGAGATTGCCGGCCAGCCCATCGGCCAGAGTGGGGCCGACCGTGATCGGCACAATGGAGCCGGCGGCCATGGCCCGGCCGATAGCCGGCGACGCTTCGGACTCCACCCCAAGCACCTGGACTCCCGTACCGGCCAAGCCGAGGCAGAGCCCGGCCGCCAGGCATCCGCCGCCCACGGGGACCACGACGGTGCCCAGGCTGGGCACCTGCTCGAGCAACTCGCGGGCGATCGTGCCCTGTCCGGCGATGACATCGGGGTCGTTGTAGAGGCGATACGAAGCACCCGCCACCTTGGGCCGCCAGTTCCAGCGCATGCGACTCGGCTTCGCTGTAGCCATCGCCGTGCAGCAGTAACTGCGCCTCGAATTGGCGCAACGCTGCCACCTTGGCGGCCGAAGCCTGGCGGGGCACGACCACCGTCACCGCCGATTCGAGCACGGCCGCGGCGTAGGCCAGGCCCAAGCCGTGATTGCCGGCCGATGCACCGACCACCTCCTGGCCCGGATGGGCGGCCACCGCAGCCAGACCGCCCCGGACCTTGAAGGATCCGGTGGGCTGAAGCGTTTCGAGCTTGAGCGAGACATGGGTGCCGAGCTGGCGCGCTTTGACCACCGGGGTGGGGGCCAGATGTTGGCGGACGATGCGCCAGGCCGCCTCATGCTGGGCGGCCTGCGGAGGCTCGACGACGCGCATGGCCCCAGTCTGACCGACCCTGGCATGCTGCACTATGCCCGTGCGTCCAGTGGCCTTCGGCGCAGCGCAGGTGCTCGTGCACCCCAGCCTGTCCGACATGGCCCGGGGCGCCGCCGATCAGGCGGCCGACCTGATGCGCGCCGCCGTCGAAGCCCGCGGCTCGGCCCACGTCATGTTCGCCACCGGAAACTCTCAGCTCGACTTCGTGACAGCCCTGGTGACCGACACCCTCGACGTGCCCTGGGCCGACACCGTGGTCTTCCACATGGACGAGTACGTCGGCGTGGAACCCGACCATCCGGCGGGGTTCCAAAAGTGGATCCGCCAACGCATCGTCGAACCGGCATCGCCCCGGGCGGCCCACTATGTGCAGGGGTTGGGCGATCCGGGTGAGGAATGCGTTCGCTACGCGAACCTCCTGGCGCAACATCCGCTGGACCTGTGCTGCCTGGGTATCGGTGAAAACGGCCATCTGGCCTTCAACGACCCACCGGTGGCCGACTTCTCCGACCCGCTCGACGTGAAGGTGGTGGCGCTCGATCCCGCCAGCCGACGCCAACAGGTTAACGAGGGTCATTTCGTCGACCTCGACGCAGTGCCCATCCACGCCATCACGGTGACCATCCCAGCGCTCCTGCGGGCCCGCCATGTCATGGCCGTGGTGCCCGAGGCCCGCAAAGCGGCACCGGTCCAAGCCGCGCTGACCGGTCCCATTGGCACCGCCTGCCCGGCCTCGACGTTGCGCACCATCGCCCACGCCACCATCCATCTTGAGCCCGAATCGGCCCGATTGCTCCCTTGAGGAGCTACCCCTGCATGGCGATGCGGTCGGTGCGCACCGTCACCCGGATCCGCACCTCGCCCTCCTTGCGCATGGGATATGTGTCCACCCCCAGGTACTTCTTGGCCAGGGAGTCGATGTGGGCATCGGCCCCATCGGTGGACACATCGATCACGGTCCCGCGCAGGGCCACCACGTTGTAGGGATCGTTCGGGTCCACCACCGAGACGGCCACTCGGGCATCTTTTTCGAGATTGCGGGCCTTCTTGCGTCCCTCCGCCGTGTTGAAGAGCACGTTGTCGCCGTCCAGGTCGATCCAGAGTGGGGTGATCTGGGGTGATCCGTCGGGGTTCAAGGTGGCCAGTGAGGCCAGGACGGGTCGCGCGATGAGCTCGCGGGCTTTTGTCGACAACGTGTCTGCCATCAGATAAGTCCTTTCAGTGCTGTTCGCTGCCGAGCGTATGGGTCGATCCGGCTCTTCGTGCCCGCCGGCTCACAGCAAGAATGTGAAGAGGGGTGAGCCGGGCGGAACCCGCTCGATCTCCAATCGGCTTTCCTCCATGCGTTGGAGCAGGCCGGGGAGATCGGCCGCGACCTGCAGGTCGATACCCACCAGGGCCGGACCGGTCTCCCGGTTGCTCTTTTTCACGTACTCGAAGACGACGATGTCGTCGCCGGCACCCAGCACCTGGTCGAGGAACTGTCGCAACGCCCCCGGCTCCTGGGGAAAGGTGACGAGGAAGTAGTGGCGCAACTCCTCATGCAGGAGTGACCGCTCGACCACTTCGCCGTAGCGGCTGACGTCGTTGTTCCCACCTGACACGATGCACACGATGGGTCCCTGCGGGCGCCGCCGCAAGAACCGTCGGGCCGCCGCACTGGCCAGGGCGCCCGCCGGTTCGGCGATGATCCCCTCCGACTGGTAGAGGTCGAGCATCTCGGTACAGACCGCACCCTCGGGCACGACCACCATCTCGTCCACCAGGTCGCGCACGACGGGGAAGGTCAGCTCGCCGACCCGACCGACCGCGGCCCCGTCGACAAAAGTGTCCATGGATGTGAGGGCCACCGGGCTCCCCTCCCGCAGGGCCGCCGACATGCTGGCCGCCCCGGCCGGCTCGACTCCCACCAGGCGGATCTCGGGACGGGTCGCCTTTATCCACGTGGCCATTCCGGCCATGAGTCCCCCGCCGCCGACGGGGACGATCACGGTGTCGATCGGCTCGGCGTGGGCCTCCAACAGGTCAATGGCCACCGTGCCCTGGCCGGCGATCGTCCGCACATCATCGAAGGGATGGACGAACAGCGCACCGGAGCGCTCGCTGTCCGATCGGGCTGCCGCACTGGCTTCGTCGTAGGAGCTGCCGCTGATCACCTGCTCCACCCAAGCCCCACCGATGGCGGCGATCCGCTCTCGCTTCTGCCGGGGCGTGTTGGCCGGCAGAAAGACCCGGCCCCGTATCTTGAGCTCGGCACAGGCGAAGGCCAGACCTTGTCCGTGGTTGCCGGCGCTGGCGCAGACCACCCCGTGCGCCCGCTCGGCCGCCGTCAGGGACGAGATCAGGTTGAACGCACCGCGCACCTTGTAGGAGCGAGTGACCTGCATGTCCTCCCGCTTGAGGAGAACGGGTAAGCCGAGATCCTGGGACAGACGATCGCTGCGTTCCAGAGGCGTCCGGTGCACCACCGGCGCCAGTCGAGTGGCGGCGTCGGCGATGGCGGCGGCATCCAGGTTCATCGGTGGTCGAGGCGCATGGTGCATCCGATCATACGGAGGGTGCCGTGCGTCCCTGGTTCTGTGCTTGCTCCGGCTTACTTCGCCCGGCAGGCTGGGGCAGTGGAGGAGCTCACGGTGGCCCAGGCCGCTAGCCGACCACCTCGAACGCCAGGGTCTCCCGCCCGATGGTGGCCAGTCGGAGGCCTTCGCCCTCCTGCGGCTCGGCCCCATTCCCTTCGCCATTCCGAACACCAGCGGTCGCAAACGGGCCGTGGCGATCCACGACCTCAACCACCTCTTTGCCGGCTACGGCACCGATCTGGCCGGCGAGGCTGAGATCAGTGCCTGGGAACTGGCCAGCGGCGGATGCGCCCGCTTCACTGCAGCCTGGGCGCTGGATCTGGCCGGGCTACTCACCGGTCTGGTGGCGTTCCCCCGCCGGACGTGGCGCGCCTTTCAGGCCGGGCGCTCTGATCAGAACCTCTATCGATACGACGTCGCTGAGCTGAGTGCTTTGCCGGTGATCGAGGTGGAGAAGCGCGTGCATGGCGCGCCGGTCAGGCGCCTGCCGGCGCCCCTCCATCTGGCCGGGTTGCTCGTCCTGGCCGCGCCGGTCCTGCTGGCCTTCGGGCTCATGGGCGCCGTCACCACGCCCTGGTGGTACGTCGTGCATCACCGTCGTTAGGTCCGTCGCTCCCGTCGCCAGACCAGGCGGAGGCCGGTCCAGGTGGCGTCGATGGCACACACCTTGTTGTCCACCAGGCCCCGTGGCAACGCCACCTCTCGAACCACGTCGTCGGTCATGTCCGTCGTCACCCCCGATGCCCTTTTGGGCCAGGCGATCCACACAGCTCCCTGGGGGAAGACGGCGGTGGCGAACCCATCCAGGCGGTCGGTGTAGGTCGTCCGGTCCGTGAAGAAGGCCAGCACCACATCGATGGAACCGCGGGCCTGCCGCTTCACGTCGACGCCCACGGGAAGTTCCAGTTCGAGATCAGCCGGTGCCCTCCAGAGCAGCAACGTCGAGCGTTCGGCGATACCCAGCTTCTTGGGCGACTGCGTTCCGCTGTAGCCAGCCGCCGTCACGCCGAATGCGAGAGCCAGCGATTGAGAAACGGGATGGCCTCGGTGCCATGCCACTGGTGACCACCCTCGAAGACGTCGTGCACCAAGCGATCGCCGTCCTCCCCATAGACCAGCCGGGTCCGGCGCACCGCTTCGGTGGCGGCCGCCAGTGGGAAGAGCGGGTCCTCGGTGGCGCTCTCCACCAGCAGGGGCCGGGGAGCGATCAGCGCACCCAGGTCCTCATGCTCGAGCCGGCCCAGCATGCCGTGCACGACCTGCGAGCCGCACATGTTGAACGGCATCTTGTGGCTCTCGGCCCACGAGGAGAAGTACCCACTCACCACGGCAGCTGACACCCGGGAGTCGAGTGCGGCGGTGAAAAGGGTCACCGTGCCGCCGTAGGAGAGGCCGATCATCCCGATGCGCTCGGCGTCGACCAGCGGGTGCAGGGCCAGCACGTCGAGCGCTCGTTGCAGATCCCATACGTTCTGCGTCAGTGGGTTCCATCCGGCCATGGCGGCATGAACCAGATTGGTGTCGCAGGCGTAGTGGTCGTCTGGGCTCCAATCGAGGCGCTCGCCGAAGCAACGCAGGTCGGGTGCCAGGACGACATAGCCAGCCTGCACACATTGCAGGGCGTAGTCGCTGTTGGGCGCGTCGGTGAACTCGAGGCCGACGGCTTGGGACTTGCCCGGACCGTGGCCGTGGCAGGCCAGCACAGCGGCCCCGGGCTCGGTTCGTTCGTCCGGTACCAGCAGGTAGGCCGGCACCGACATGTCGAATTCCGTGTCGAAGACAACCTTCTCCCGCCGGTAGCCGTCGCAAGGTACCGACTCGAGCAATTCGACATTGAGGGCCACCGGTGTCGGGAAGGGGCCCATCAACTCGGTCAGGCGATGGCGCCGACCCTCGAGCCAACGGGGCAGCGCGGCCGGATCAGCCTCGGGCAGTGGATCCTCGTGGGTGGTCGCCCCCAGCCGGGAGACCCACTGGTACCAGGACGAGTAGTTGCGCTCCGGTGCGGGCCAGCTCACGGCGACCGCGTCGCTCATGGATACTCCTTTCGGTCGTGCTGATTGAGCAGCCTTGCATTGTCGGGCACAATGCAGCGGTGACCCTGCCCAGCGTGCACCCGCTCTCGCCGACCATCGGCGCCGAGATCCGGGGCATCGACGCGTCGGCCACCCTGACGCCCGACGCGGTACAGCTGGTGCGGGACGCGCTCAACGAGCACCATGTGATCTTCTTCCGGGACCAGTCACTCACACCCGACCAGCAGGCTGCCTTCGCAGCCCACTTCGGCACGGTGACCGAAGCCCATCCGGTCCTTCCTTCCATCGCCGAGAGTCCGCAGGTGCTGGCCATCGATGGCGCGGTTGACCGGGCCAGCTGGTGGCACACCGACGTCACGTTCTTGGAGACGCCCGCCATGGGGTCGATCCTCTACATGCTCGAAGCACCCGACGTCGGCGGCGACACCATGTGGGCCAGCCTGCAGGACGCCTATGACGGCTTGGCCCCCAGTGTGCGCACCATGTGCGACGACCTGATCGCCATCCATCACGATCCCTGGTTTGCCGCCGACGTCGACGCCCGCGGCGGCTACGAGTGGGACGGCTCCTGGCGCGACAAATTAGTCCCGTCCCTCCACCCGGTTGTGCGCACGCATCCCGAGACCCGTCGCAACGGGCTCTTTGTCAACGGGCAATTCACGCAGTCGCTGCTGGGCCTGTCGAAGAACGAGAGCAACGCCATCCTTGAGATGCTCTACCGGCACTGCGCGCAACCCGAATACACCTGTCGCTTCCGTTGGCAGGCCGGATCAGTGGCCTTCTGGGACAACCGGGCCACGCTGCACTACGCGCTGGACGACTACGGAAGCGCGACCAGGCTGGCCCATCGGGTCACGCTACGGGGGGACCGACCCTTCGGCCCCGCCATGCCCGCCCGCTGAGCTGATCGCCATGTTCGCGGGCCTGCTGGCCGATGCCGGGGTGGCGGTTGGCGCTTTCGTCGGGACCAACCTCGACAACGCGCTGGTGTCGGCCACCATGGTGGCCTTGGCGCCACCGGAACGGACCAGGCGTATCGCCTTGGGTCAGGTGCTCGGCTTCGCCGTGCTGGTGGTGGCCGCCGCCGGCACCGCCCTCGCCCTGTTCGAAATTTCCCCTCGCGTGGTCGGTCTCCTGGGCCTCGTTCCGCTCGCACTCGGGATCAGGGGGTTGGTCCTGCTGCGCCAGGGTGGTGGGCAGGAGCGGCTGGCCCACCGGGCCGTGGGCAAGGGGGTCGTGGCGGCCACCTTCATCACGGTCGCCGCCGGGGGCGACAACCTGGCTGTCTACATCCCCCTCTTTCGCTCCGCCGGGCTGGTCGGCGGCGGCATTACCGCCGTCGTTTTCCTGGCGGGAGAGTTCTTCGTCACCCTCTTTATCCTCCGGGTGAGCAGTCACCCCACGCTGCGCCGAGCCACCAGCCGCATCGGCCTGGTGGCCACCCCCATCCTCTACTGCCTCATCGGCGTGGTGGTCCTGGTGCGGGCCGGGACGTTCTGATCAGGCGGGCACGATGAGCTTGGCCACGGCGACCAACTGCGGCACCGTGGCCTGCTTGGTGTTGTCCAGCACTTCGTAGATGGACGAGCCCTGGTGCACGAACAGGACATCGAGGGGGCCGGACCCGTGCACGGCGGACTGGCCCACGCCCGACACCGAGCTGATGTGGTCATGCTTGCCCGCTTCGGTCTTGGCCAACTTGGCGAAATTCTGCTTGCCCAGCTTTGAGTAGGCCACGGTGAGCGTCTTGCCCCCGGTGCTGGCCTTGTAGGTGCAGTAGCCAGATCCGGCGAAGGCGGAGCCGAATTTGGGCGCGCCGAAGGATCCGCCGCTGGCCGTGTTGACCGCCGTCGCGGCGGGGCAGGTCAGATGCTTGGTGCCGGCCGAGGCGACCGACCCGGAGGCGATCAGGAGGGTACCGACCAGCAATGGTAGGGCCATGATCGTTCGAAAGCGCAATGGTTCTTCTCCCTGTTCAAGACGCAACCGCAAAGCTTAGGTAGGGAGCGGCTTCCACTTCTGCACCACCACCCAACACGTGCCTTGCGGCTTGTGGTTGGTCTTGAGCAGGCACTGCGACGACGGCGGCACGTTGTTGTGCAGTTTCACCACCTGGTACTGAGTGGGCCCGTACATCTTGTGGGGCCCGAAGCTCCAGGTCGGCGAATAACTCCCGGCGAAGTTGGTGATCTTGGACATGGCCGTCACGAAGGATCGACGGGTCAGGTGCGAACCGGCGTTGGTGGCGGCCTGGGCGAACAACCGGATGGCGTCGCACCAGCCGGCGATCGGCCCCTGCTCCTCAATGAAATGGCTGGTGGTCCCGGCGATCTCCTTGGGGTGCGCCTTGTGCCAGGTGGCGTAGCAGGACCGCACACCGGGGTCATAGCCGCCCTGGCTCTCGGGACGGGCGTCGTCGAAACCACCGAGCGTCTCCGTGGTGACGCCTTCTTGGCCGTCGAGTGCCTTCTCATACGGCGTCGGGATGAGGCCGATACCCAATTCAATGCTCGACTGGTAGTCGCTCAGGAGGAGATGGGGGAAATAGGACTGCGAGTTCTCGGCCGCCAGGTAGGGGAACAACGCGTTCTCAGGGAGCATGGGAATGACCGACGCCACCCCGGCCGCTTTCAGCCGCTCGACGGCCAGGGTGGCGTCCGAGCTCGTGCTGGCCGTCTCGTTCGTATTGGCCGCCACCGTGTACACCTGAGGTGTGATGCCGGCCTTCTTGAGGTCGGGCAGCAGGTACTGGTTGAGCGCTGACTGGTCGCTGGACTGATCCGACACCACGATGCCCACCTTCTTGCCGTGACCCAGACGACCCGAGCTCAGGCCCCACGACACGGTGGCTTGGAGCACCGGCGCCTGGTCAGCCCCGGTCCACCACAGGTACGGCGAGCCCAGCTGGGTCCAATTGGTGACGGTGGTCCATTGGGCGATCATCGGCGTGTGGCCCTCTTGGGTGATGCACAACTGGTTGTCGCCGATCCACGACCCGATGCCGTCAATCACGGCGAAGACGGCCGGGCTGCCTTCGGTCCACTGCTTGCACAGCGACCGCATGTTCGCCTCGTCGGTCGGGTCGTAGCTGACGATCATCGGATGGATCATGCGCCCGTGAATGCCACCAGCCTTGTTGATCTGGTTGACGAACAAATTGATGGCGTACTTCTGCTGGCCGAATTCCCGGTCTTCGGCCAGGCCGAACTTGCCCTGCAGGCTGGTCAGCGAGATGACCGGAAAGACGACAGTGATGCTCTTGGTCGACACGCCGCGCGAACTGGTGCTCGCTGCGCTCACTGGAGTGGAGGCGCCGGCCATCCCCGAGGGAGCCAGGACGAGCCAGGTCACGATCACGATGACCACGGCCAGGGCGATCACCCCGGTCCGCACCTGCATGGCCGGAGGGCGCCGGCGCAGTCGGCGCCACGAACGGGCGAGCGGGTTCTTGAGGAACGTGTGGGTCGGCATGGGCTCCCCTTTGTTCAGTCCGGTCCTGCCACCGTGGGACCGCTGACCAGCAAGGCTTCGTCGCTGGCCCCAAGGTACGCCAACAGCGCTTTGGGATCCTGCCGGACTTCGGCCGGTGGGCCAGCCGCCACCACCCGGCCGAGTTCCATGACCACCACGGTCGAGCACAGCTCGAAGACCAATGGCACATCATGCTCCACCAGCACGATGGTGGTGTCGGCCACCCGATGCAGGTTCCGCAGCAGCGGAATGAATGCCTCGGCCTCGCGCTGGGCGATCCCGGCCGTCGGCTCGTCCAGCAGGAGCAGACGCGGATTGGCCAGGACGATCGACGCCAGGTCGACCACCCGGCGCGTCCCGGTGGACAGCTCCGCCGTGCGGTGGTGCCGGAAACGCTCCAGACCGAACGCGGCGACCACCTGATCGACCGCATCACGCTTCCGGCGCTCGGACCGGCGGGCCCACGGCATGCGCAAAGTGGTGGACAGGACGGCCACTTCGGCCTTGGCGTCCTCGCACAGCATGAGCGTGTCCTGCACCGTCAGGGCGGGATAGAGGCGGCAGTCCTGGAAGGAGCGGACCAGGCCGACGCGCTGTCGTTCCTCGGGCAGATACTCAGCCAGATCGACGCCGTCGATCTGGACCGACCCGTGCTTGGGCTTGACCAGTCCCGAGATCATGTCCAGCGTGGTGGTCTTGCCCGACCCGTTGGGCCCGATCAATCCCACAATCGATCCCGGCTCCGCCGTGAAGGAGACGTCGACCACGGCCTGGACGCCGCCGAAGGTCACTCCCAGTTCCTGCACGTCGAGTCGGGCCGGACCGGTCGGGAAGGTCATGGGGCCACGCTTTCGGCAATGGGTGCGTGGCGCCGCGCCTGCAGGCTGCGGATCCCCGACGAGGCCACGTCGCCGGCCCGGTGCAGCACCTCGGCCAACCCTCCGGGCAGGTAGAGGATGAAGGCCACCAGCCCAAGTCCGCTGGTGAGGAACTGGATGGTCGGATTGGCCCCGAAGAGGGCGGGCAGGCCCTCGAGGTAGAGCGCACCCAGAATGGCTCCGGGGATGGAGCCCAGCCCGCCGATCACCACCATGGAGATGATGATGAACGACACGGTGGGATCGAAGGTCGAGGTGCTGAAGCGCTCGCTGGCGTAGGCGAAGGCCACGCCGGCGTATCCCGCCATGAACCCGGAGAGCCCGAAGGCCAGAAGCTTGGTGCGCAAGACGGGAATGCCCATGGCAGCGGCCCCGATCTCGTTGTCCCGCACGGCGACCAGGCGGCGGGCGATGCCGCGGTCGCGCCAGACCCGCACCATGAAGATAGAGACCAGGAGCAGTCCGAGGGAGAACCAGGCGAAGGATCGTTCGGAGTGCAGGCTGAGCCCGAACAGCTCGGGCCGGCCGATGAGGGTCGAGGCCGGGTCGGGCAGGCCGGTACACAGCGTCTTGTGCAGCAACGGCACCGTCCAGCACGGCGTGGCCAGCACCGACTCCTCCATGAAGATGGCGAAGCCCAGGGTGGTCACGGCCAGAAAGAGTCCCGGCATGCGCAGGGCCGGCAGGCCGATGAGGATGGCCACCACCGCCGTCACCGAACCGGCGAAGAGCAGCAGGACCGGGAGCGGCAGCGAGTTCCCCAGGTGGGCCGCCATCAACGCGCCCACCGCCACCAGTCCGAATTGGCCGAGGGACACCTGGCCGGCCCACCCGGTGAGGACAGTGAGGGAGAGGGCGATGATGGCGTAAATGCAGACCTCGCTGAAGAGGAACGTGCGCCCGACATCGAGCACGAGCGGCAAGAGCGCGGCCAGGCCGACGGCCAGCCAGACGCCCGAGATCGAGACGGCGCTCCGCACCCGGTCCACGGCGGCCCGCACGGTGGCCGAGCTCTGCAACCAGGTGGAGTGCTCGGCCGAGCGGCTGGTCTTACGCAGGGCGCGCACCCGGATGAGAAGGATGGCCAGCAGGACGGCGAAGAGAGCGAGTTGTTGCGTGGCCGTCGAGGCGATGTTCCACTGCAGGAGTTCGTAGAGGACGCCGACGCCGATACCGGCCACAAAGGCCACCGTCAGGTTCACCATGGCGCCCACCAGGGCGGCGGTGAGGGCGAAGAGCAAGAGGTCGGGGCTGAGCACCTGGGTCAGCGCGCTGGTCTGTCCCGGAGCGTTGAGAATGGCCGTGAAGGCCGAGAGGGCGCCGGCCACCGTCCAGGTCAGGGTGGAGGTACGGCGGATCCACACTCCCGAGAGACGGGCGGAGTCGGCGTTCTCGGACATGGCCCGCATGGAGAGTCCCCACGGCGTGCTGCGTACGGCGATGGCCAGGCCGATGGCCACGACGGGCGCCACGATGAGGGTGAGAACCTCCGCGCTCGTGATCGTGACCGAGCCGAGCGAGAACGAGAGGTCGAACGGGACCGGCACGGGCTTGTAAAGGTTCTTGGGCCGGATGAAGGGCAACGCCGTCAGGGCCAACAGGACCTGGCTCAGGCCGATGGTGGCCACCATGACCAGGACCCGCGGGCGGGCGAAGAGGCGACGCAGCACCAGCTCGGAGAGCGCGCCGACGGCTGCCGCCAGCGTGATGGAGAGCATCAGGGCGAACCAGTATTCGAACTTGAAGTCGGCCGTCAGCTTGACCAGGAAGACGGCGGCGATGACGCCGACCTGGCCTTGGGCGAAGTTGAGGACCCGGTTGGTGCGGTAGATGAGGACCAGGCCGACGGCCAGCAGGCCGTAGCCCAGGCCGATGATGACACCTTGTGCGAGGACGAAGTTCGGAGCAGAAAAGCCAATCGCCAGCATGCGGCCGCGGACTAGTCCAGACCCATGGCGGCCGCTCCGAGAAACACCGGGCGTAACAGGTCGTCTCGCTGCATCAGTTCGGCCGTGGGACCATCGAAGCGGATCTCACCCCGCTCCATGAAGAAGCAGCGCTGCGCCAGGTTCATGGCCCGGTTCAGGCTCTGTTCCACCAGGATCACCGTGGTCCCGGCGTCGTTGATGCGCCGCACCATGCCCATGAGCCGGTCGACCGTCATGGGAGCCAGGCCCAACGAGAGCTCGTCAATCATGAGCAGGCGGGGCCGGGTCATCATGACGCGGGCCAACGCCAGCATCTGCTGCTCGCCCCCCGACAGCGTGCCCGCCGGTTGGTCGATGCGGTCCATGAGTTCGGGGAAGGCCTCTATGGCTTCGCTGAGGGCCTCGGCTGTCCGGGCGCGATCACGACGCATGGTGTGCCCACCGATGCGCAGGTTGTCGCGCACGCTCAGCCCGGGGAAGGTCATCTTGCCCCCGACCAAGAGCGCCACGCTCTGGTCGATGATCTGCTCGGGCTCCAGATACGTGCAGTTGAGCCCGAAGATGCGGATCACGCCGCGATGGGGGTGGGACAACCCCGACACGGCGCGCAGCAGGGTCGACTTGCCGGCCCCGTTGGTGCCGAGCAACGCGATCATCTCGCCCTGTTCGACCTGCAGGTTCAGATCGAAGAGGACCTGATTGGGGCCGTAGAAGAAGTCGAGGTTGTGCACCTGGAGGGCCGGGATCTCGCCGCCACCCTGACGTCGCTTGCCCTCGGTGTAGCGCTCAATGACATCCTCAATGACCATGGTGATGTCACGGCGGACGCTGAAGGACCCCACAATGGACAGCACGCCGCCCACGATGCACACCGGTGCGATGATGGTGAGCGCCACGATGATGCCGTGCAGCCCACCGATGGCATCAGAGACGGCGCCGAGGATGACCGAGCCGGCAAAGCCCCCGAAGACCAGCGAGTAGACGCCGAACATGGCGAAACATATGGTGCGCATTTCCGGTGGTGCGGTAGCGGCCAGGGTCAGGAAGATGCAAATGGCCAGTGGCGAGACGGCGGCGTTGGCCAGGAACTGCAGCACGACCACCATCCACAACTTCGGCATGTAGAGCGAGGACACGAAGAGGGTGCCGTAGGCCATCATGCAGATGCCGGCGATGACCAGCGGACGCTGTGGCGCCCGGCGGAAGTAACGGTCGCCGAAGACGTAGGCCAGGGGCAGTCCCAGGAAGGCCGCCAGGCCAACGATGGCGTAGAACTCGCTGCGGCCCGCCGTATTCAGGTGGAACTTGTCGATGAGGAAAAGATTGCCGAAGAGTGGTCCCCCGGTACCGGCGAAGCCCAGGATGGCCACGGCCACCAGCTCGAAGTAGAGCGAACGGATGCGCAGTAGGCGGGTGACCGCCGAACCCAGCAGAACCCGGGGCGCTTCTTCCTGCTGGGACTGCAGATCCATGCCCGAGGCCTTGAGGATGTGGCTGCTCTCGTTGGCCCCCTTCTCCGGCTCACGCAAGGTGAAGAGAGCGAAGCCCATCGGGATGCCCAGCAGGGCGACCAGCAGCCCGTAGCGCCAACTGTGGGCCACCGTCACCACGAAGCCGAAGATCAGGATGCCCACCGTCTGGGAGATGGGGTCGGACAGTTGGTGCCAGCTGAAGATGCGGCCCCGCCCTTCCACCGGATAGGCATCGGAGAGGTAGGAGTTGTGCACCGTGTTGTTCACCCCGAAACCGACGGACGCCGCCAGGTACAAGAAGGCGAAGGCCCATACGTTGGGCGAGAGGGCCATGAAGGTGCCGAACACGGCGAAGATGATCAGCGAGAGACCGGCCACCAGTTTGCGGCTGCCCCGGTCGGCCCACAGGGCCAGCGGCACCGCCCACAGGAGTTGGGCCACCTGCGCCACAAAGGCCACCGCACCGAGCGAGGCGTTCGACATGTGGAAGGAGCGCTGCAAGTTGTGGCCGATCAGCACGATCCCGTTGCCGAAGGTTCCCGGCACCAGAGCGGCCCCCGTCATGAGCACCAGCGGCGCGTAGCCCGACGAGCGCAGGATGCCCAGCAGTGAGGGCGGCTTCCCCTCGCCGGTCCCCGGCATGACGGCCAGATCGGCAATCAACTCGGGGTCGCGGGCATGGGCCACGGCGTCGCGCAGCAGATCCTCTGGGACCGCGAAGTCGAACAGGGGCTCGTCGGTCACTGAGGCTGCACTCTATCCCTGACATGGATGTCAGGGATTGGTTACACCACCGTGGCCACGGTCATCGGTCCTTCGGGCAGGACGGCCACCCGACCACCGCCCAGTGACGCCAAGGCGCGACCCACCACGGTGTCCAGATCATGCACCGGTTCCAACAGCGCGCCGCGGACCATGGCGTCGGTGAGCCCTTCGCTGTAGAGCCACACACCGGCCCGCTGCAGTACGCGACCCAGCACCTGCGCCTGCCAGCGATCCAAGGCGGGAGCGCCGGCGGCGTCGAGCAGGTCCCGCGCGTTGGCCGCACCGGCCAGGACCTCGGCAAATGCGCCGCCGTTAGGGATCCCGTCCACACAGGCCGCAGCCAGCACGATGATGCCGCCGTCGCGCACAATGCGCTCGGCGGCCGCCATGCCCTTGACCGCTTGGTAGAGATTGCGGTCGAGGGGATGGCCGCTATTGGTCGTGACCACTACATCGAAGGGGGCATCGACGTCCTGGGTGGCCGTCGAGCCGACGAACGCGCAGGCCGCGTCGTGGGCGGCGCGCCAGGGGCCGGCGAAGACGCCGGTGATCTGCCGCTCCCGGTTCAGGGCCACGTCGAGCGAGAAGTGGGGTGGCGCCAGGTCGGTGGCGGCTCGCACGAATTCATGCACCGGGTTTCCCTCGCGGGTCACGAACGTCGATCTCTCGTCGGCGATCCGGCGCGGATGGTGTGCTTCGAGAATCGTCTCCGTGGCGGCCAGACCGGGGCAGACGGCTTTGGGACCTCCGCTGAAGCCGGCGAAGAAGTGCGGCTCGACGAAACCGGTGATGATGCGCACGTCCGCTTCGACGTAGTGGCGTTGCAGCAGCACCTCGACATCTTCGACGTGGCCGACGCCCACGTGGTCGGCGCTGGCGGCGTCGTGATCGATGATCCGGTAGCGATCGACAATCGGCGCACCGACCAGCTGGCGCATTTCTGCCGGGCTGGCTTGGCGGTGGGTGCCGGTGGCACAGAGCAGGGTGATGGCCTCGTCGGGCACGCCGGCGCCGGCCAATTCCTCCAGCAGGGGCGGCAGCACCGTCCGGTTGGGCATGGGCCGGGTGAGATCGGGGAACACCACGACCACGCGCGTGGCACCGGCCACCAGCTGGCGTAACGGCGGCCCGGCAATCGGTCGCCGCAGTGCGGCGTGCAGTGCTTCGTGTTGGTCGGCCAGTCCGGGTAGCTCACTCGGGCCGATGACGGTGGCGTCGTCGGGCACGACAACCTGGCGACCGTCCGTGCCGTAGGCCAGCGTCACCCGCATCGTGCGCTAGTGGGCCGGGCCCGGGCCCGCCCAGGGAAAGGACTCGGTCGCTTCGAGCACCGCCATAGCCACATGCTCGACCTGGGGCCGCAGGTGCCGGTAGAGGTCGACCGCCACCGGATCGGGTGTGATGACCCGCTCCACCGGGTCGAGCTGCTCGAGCGTGAGCTTCAGGCCGAGGGCCCGGCCGGCCAGAAGCGCGGCACCGGCTGATGCCGCCTCCCCCGAGCGGTGACGCAGCGCCGGCACGCCCAGAATCGACGTCAGCACTTCGACCCACAGCGGCAGCCCCGTCCCCGACCCGCCCAGGGTCACACCTTGGGCGCTGCTCCCGCCGAGACGCCCGACCGTCACCACTTCCATGCAGCGCAGGACGTCCCAAGCCACCGACTCGATGACGGCCCGGGCCAGATCGCCACTGCCGTGCGCCGCGCCCAGCCCGACGAATCCGGCCCGCGCATCGTCGCGCCACCACGGCGCCCGGGCTCCGTCCAGCCACGGCACCGCCATCACCCCGCGTGCCCCCGGCGGGCTTTCGGACGCGCTGGCGGCCAGGTCGTCCACCGACTGGCCGAGCAGGCGGGACAGCCAGGCCAGGAAGGAGCCGGCGGCCGAAAGCCCGCCTTCGAGCAACCATCCGTCCAGCGCACCCCGCGTGACGACGGCGCCGGCCGGTGCCGGCACCGGCCGCTCGTGCACCGGCACCGAGACATTGGCCGTCGTGCCCCAACTGACCATGGGGCGGCCTTCGGAGGCACCCGATCCGAGCACCTCGCATTGGCGGTCCCCAGCGCCGATGACCACGGGGATGCCAGGACGCAGCCCGAGCTCGGCCCCGGGCACCGGCTTGAGCTGTCCGATCACGGTGTCGGAGGGGACCACGCTGGGCAGCTTGCCCAGCGCCGGACCAGCCAGTTCGCGCACCACGTTGCCGTCGAAGTCGTAGAGTCCGCTGCGCGAGGCGAACGTCGAGTCGGTCACCAGCTCGTCGGTCATGCGCAGCAGCACCAGATCGCGGGGCGAGACGATGGCATCGCAGGCCGCCAACCGCTCGGGCTCATGCCGCGCCAACCAGGCCAACTTGGCCGCCACCGATCCGGCATCCAGCGGGATGCCTGTGCGGGCCCGGTTGATGTCGTCTCCCCCGAGAGCATCGATCAGCGTCTTGGCCTCGGTGGCGCCGCGCCTGTCCGACCACAGGATGCCCCGGCCGAGCGCTCCCCCGGCCCGTGTCACCGGCACGAAGGTCTGGCGGGCGCCCGAGCAGGCCACCACATCCACCTGACCGAAGGCCACGGGCGCCTGGGCGCGAGCTTCGGCGCAGGCGATGACGACCGATGTCCACCAGCGCAACGGTTCCTGCTCCGCCCACCCCATGGGCCCGTTGACCGTGGTCAGCTCTGATCGACTCAGGGCCTGCAGCCCCTCGTCATTCCACAAGCCCACCTTGGTCACGGTGGTGCCGAAGTCGATGGTCAGGATCATCATCGGTGCACGATGTCCGCCACCAGGCCGGCCATTTCGGCCGGGTCAGCATCCTGATACACGGTGCGGCCGATGGCCATACCGCCGCCGCCGCCGGCCATCACATCGCGCACCTCGTCCAACACCGGCTCCCTGCCTTCCTGGCTGACGGGGCCGCCCAGAAAGAGAACGGGCACCCCCACACTGGCTACCACCCGGGCGATGGCCCGTTGACGCTCCGCGCCGGGCGCTACCGACGGCACCGGCACCTTGATGATCGGCGCCCCCATGTCGTGGGCGATGACAGCGGCCGTCACGATGGAGTCGGGGTCGCGGGCGATCCGGCCGTCCCGCCACATGAGCGGTTCAATGAGCGCTTCCAGCCCGGCCGCTCGAGACTGCTCGAGCACCTGGCCCAGCAACTCGAGGGCGGCGGAAGTGACGGGATCACGGAGGTCGATGCGGGTCATGTGTTTGACCCCGGTCCACCCGTCCGCCGCGGCCCGGGGCACGCTGGCCACCAGCCGGTCGTCCAACTCGAAGGCGGAGCCGGCCAGGCCCGTCCGGTTGAGTGAGAGATAGGTGCGGTGCACCTCGGTCACCGCGCCGGCGCTGGTCAGGTGGCCCAGGGGTTGGGCCGAGGCGAGAATCCCATCGCAGGCCGGCAGGGCCTGAGCTAGGGCGCGCACGTAGTCCCCGTAGTTCTCGGTGGTCATGACGCCTCGGGCCCGATGGTCGGCCGCCAGAATGAGGGCCGGGATCGGCAACGGCCCCGATCGCGTCATTCGGGGGCGGCCAGGATGACTTTGGCCACCGCCGAGAAGTCCTCCCGGCCGTAGCCGGCCCGCTGGGCCTCGGCCAGCAGCTGCCGGGCCACCTCCGTCGTGGCCATGGGCACCCCGACCTCGGTGCCGTAGGCCAGAGCCAGATCGAGGTCCTTGGCCATGAGGTCGGTCATGAAGCCTGGCTGCCAGTCGTGCGAGGCCGGGCTGTCCGGCACCACCCCGGCCACCGGCAATCGGGTGCGCACCGCCACGCAGTCACCGGTGGCATGGGTGAGCACCTCGAAGAGCTTGTCCATGTCGACCCCCGAAGCCATGGCCATGGCGGTGGCTTCCGCAGTCGCCGTCATCTGGGCCGCGTAGATCAGGTTGTTGCACAGCTTCACCACCTGGCCCATGCCCGGGCCGCCCACGTGCACCACCAGGCCGGCGAAGGGTTCCAGTGCGGGCAGGGCGTCGGCCAACGTGCCCTCGTCGCCGCCCACCATGAGGGTCAGCACACCCTTGGCCGCCCCCACCGTGCCTCCCGAGAGTGGTGCATCGAGATAGCGGGCGCCAGTCACTCCCGCTCGCCGATGCTGGGCCCGCTCGACCTCGGGGTCGATGGTGGAGCAGTCGATCACGATGTGGTCCGAGCCGAGCACACCCACCATGTCGTCCATCACCTCGACCACCTCGGGCGAGTTGGGCACGCAGAGGATGACGACGTTGGAGGCCTCGGCCACGCCCTGGGGCGTACCGCCGTCGTGGGCGCCGAGCGCCAGGGCCGCCTCAATGGGACCCCGGCTCCGCGAAGCCACCGTGACCTGGTGGCCCGCGGCCAGCAGGTGACCCGTCATGGGCAGCCCCATGGCACCCAGTCCGACAAAGCCGACGCGCAGGGTCACGAGAACTGGGGCAGCCACTCGGCCGTGCCGGCCAGGAGCTCGTCCACCATGGCGTCGATCTGGCCCAGATCGCCCCGGCCAGCCAGCGGATCGAGGGCGAAGGCCTCGCCGGCCAGCACGCGGTCACCGGTCAGCGCCGCCTCGACGGTCAGCTCCTGGGTGGCGACGTGGCGGCGCACGATCTCGTTGAACGGCTCGGGCAGGTACGAGACGTCACGGCCGCGGATGCCCTTCCCGTCGATGGTGCACATGGACTCGAGGACGGCGCCGTCGGGGAGTCCGGGCGCCTGACCGGCGTTGGGGATGTTGACCGGTGCCTCGAACGGGACATCGGTCAGCATGGCCTCAATCATGGGTGAGGGCAGCTCGCCCGACTGCCAGGTCTGCAGGTCCTTGGTGCCGGCCAACCAGGCGTCGACGTTGGCCCGGTCCTCGGCCGCGTTCTTCTCCCGGCGGGCAATGGGGCTGAGTTCGATGTTGTAGGTGCCCCCCCAGTTCGACTCCGGCGTGAGGGCGAAGCTCACGAACTCGGCGATGTGCCGGTCCCCGGCGGCCGGGAAGGTGCCCCAGCGCTCCAGCATGTTCAGCTTGAGGAGATGGCGCTGGGCGAAGTCGAGCTTGGAGAACGTCTCCGCTTCGGGTCGGCCGGCGTAGGGCGCGAGTGAGGCCAGACCGCCCACCTCCTCCACCAGGTCGCGCAGGACGTCGAAGCCGTCGGCCCCGTCCACGGTCAGCGAGGTCAAGACCGGGAAATGATTCACCCCGGTCACCGACGGGACGACCGCTTCCAGCGGCTGGCGCAGGGCGATGGCCAGGTCCATGCAGAAGTTCCCCACTTCATGGCAGAGGCCCACCGTCTTGATGCCGGTCTCGCGGCACACCGACCGGGTCAGCGTCGTCATGGGATTGGTGATGTTGAAGAGCCAGGCGTCGGGACAGATCTCCTCCATGTCCTTCCCCATGCCGACCAGCACCGGCACGTTGCGCAGGGCCCGGTTGATCCCGCCCGGTCCGACGCTGTCGCCCACCGTCTGGGTAATGCCGTGGGCGGCCGGCACGTCGAGGTCCACCGCCATGGAGTGGAAGCCCCCGGTCGAGATGCAGACGATGACGAAATCGGCCCCCTCCAGCGCCCGCTTCTGCTCCGTGGTGGCGGCGACCGTGGCCTGGGCGCCCATGGCGTCATTCAGTTTGTCGGCCAGTGCCTCCATCTTGGGCAGCGGCGTCGGATCGATGTCCTGGAGGACCAGATGCATGCCGGCCAGGGCAGGCGTGCCGAACAGATCGGCCATCAATTCGGGGCCCCACTGGTAGCTCCCGCCACCGATGATCGTCACCTGGGTGCGCATGCCCGTCACTCTACGGCCGGCTACCCCTCAATGGTCTCGACGATCTGCGCCACCTCGTCGGCCAGCTGGGCCCGGCGCCGATCGGCCCGCACCTTGACCCAAGCCACGGCGAACACCAGCAGTCCGGTCACGATGTTGCACAAGTAGAGCGGTGGATCATGGCGGAAGAAGCCGTAGGTGGCCCAGGCCACCAGGCCGACCAGCAGCATGGCGAGGTACGTCCAGGAGAAGTCGTCGGCCGTCCCCAGCTTCTTCGTCTTCAGCATCTGCGGGAGCCAGCATGCCGTGGTCATCACGGCAGCCAACGATCCAATGAGTGTGACCACGGTTCCTCCTGGGCTGTGCTCACAGTATGGTCCGCACCATGAGCCGCCTCCGTCGCCGCGCCCCCAAAGTCCTCGCCGCCATGTTCAGCGGCAGCGGAATCATCCATCTGGTCCGCCCCCAGACCTTCGACATGGGCATGCCGCGGGTGATTCCCCAGAAGCACCATACCAATCTGATCTACCTCAGCGGCGTGGCCGAGATCCTGTGCGCCATCGGGCTGCTCAAGCGCACCCGCTGGGGCGGTCCGGCCAGTGCCGCTCTCCTGGTGGGGGTCTTCCCGGTGCACATCCAGATGGCGATGGACGCCGGGACCGGCCGCAACCCGGGCATCGCCGACAAGCCGGCCGCCGCCTGGGCCCGCATGCCCCTGCAGATCCCGATGATCTGGGCCGCATTGCAGGCCAAGCCCGAAGACTGATTAGTCCTGCGTGAGCTGCTTCTCGCCCCAGAAGCAGGCGAACGGGTTGTCGTTGTAGGGCGCGATCACCCGATAGCCCGACCGCCGGTACAGGCTTTCGGCGTGTGGTTGTTTCGGTCCGGTGTCGAGCCGGACCCGGCGGTATCCCAGATCGACGGCCACGTCTTCCAGTGCGGCCAACAATTGGCCTGCCATGCCGCGTGATCGGGCCGCCGGGCGTACGTACATGCGCTTGATTTCGGCTAGCCCATCATCGAGCCGGCGCACGCCTCCCCCGGCCACGGGCTCGTAGCCCTCCCACCCGACCAGATACGACCCTTGCGGAGCGCGCAGCTCAGAGGGCGCCAGGGGTGGGTTGTCCAGACGGCTGGCATTGTCATAGGCCGCAATCAGATCGGCCCGCATCTCCGCCAGCAGTTCCGCGGCCGGCGCCTCCTCCGGGTCGCAGGCGACGAAGCGCATCAGCGCACCTTGTCCGGATGCAGCGCGGCGGCCATCCGTCGCATGCCGTCGCGCCAGGGCACCGTGGTCGGACCGACCAGTTCGTGCATGCGGGTGGTGTCGATCTGCACGCTGTCGATGGTGTGGGGCGTGGGCTCGAAGCGGGCCTCAATGCCGGTCAGCTCGGCCAGGTAGGTGCACCACTCCTCGATGCTGACGCCATCGGAGCCGCCCCAGTTCACGGTGGTCGCCGGTACCGACGCCGCGGCCAGCAGACCGGGCACCATGGCCAGGATGTCGTCCTGGTGCAGCGGGTGGTACACACTCGGGGCGTCAATGTGTACCGGGACGGCGTGGCCCGACAGCATCATGTGCAGGTGGATGGCCGGCCACCCGCCACCGTCGCCGTAGGGCACCGAGAGCCGGGCGATGGTGGTCGGCAACCCGAAACGCTGCGCCGCCCAGCGGGCCGTGCCCTCCGCCGCGATCTTGCAGATGCTGTAGGTGCGCAGGAACGGCCACACCCCGTGGTTGTCGCCCAGCGGCCCGTCCTCGTCGAAGACCCGATGGCCTTCTGGCTTATAGACCCCGGTGGTCGAGCAGTGCAGGAAGGCGGTGGCCCCCTGGTGGTGTTCCATCAGCATGGCCAGTCCACCGCTGTTGGCGGCCAGGTCCACCTCCCAGTTGTTCGTCTTGGCTACGGCGAAATGGAGGACGAAGTCGGCGTCGGTTGGGAGGCCGCTCACGTCGCCGGCCAGCAAATCCACCGGCACGCAGCGCACGCCGGCCGCTTCGAGGGTGTCGCGGGCGGCCTGGTCGCTGAAGCGGGCGGCGCCGATCACCTCGTTGTCCCGGGCCAGCGCCAGGGCCAGTGGTCGGGCCACCTGCCCCGTCACGCCGGTGATCACGATGGTGCGGCCCTGCAATGCGTCGGTGGTCATGGCCCCTTTCGTACTCGCTACGCTCGCCTCCGTGCACTTCTACGTCGCTTTTTTGGGTGGAGAACTGGCCAACGGCCGTATCGGCGAGGACCACGAGATCGTGTTCGTGGTGGCCGAAGACGATCTCTCGGCCCGCAAGGCGGCCAAGAAGAAGTGGGGTGGAGGCGGCAAACCGCACGTCGACACCCTGACCAAGGTGGACCGCATTGACGGCTATGCGCTGACGCTGACCGCGACCGATGCGGGTGATCTGACCGAGGTCACCGGGTACAACTGAGCAGGGCGGCTATGCCACCGGCGAGAGCCCGCCGTCCAGGTTGATGGCGGTGCCGGTCAGGTAGGAAGCCCGACCCGAGAGCAGAAACGCAGCCACGTCGGCGAACTCCTCGGCCCGACCGACCCGGCCCAGCGGGATGCCGGCATTGGTCCCCATGTCGACATAGAACTCGGGCAGGGACTTCCCGGCGCCCGCGGCGAGCCGCGCCCACTGCCCGCTCTCCATGAGCCCGATCAGGAGGGCGTTCACCCGGATCCCGTCCGGACCCAGTTCCTTGGACAGCGACTTCATGAGGGCCAGGCCGGCCGCCCGGCTGACCGAACTGGGGCCGCTGGCCGGACCGGGTGCCTTGGCCGCCATGGCCAAGGTGAAGAGGGCCGAGCCCTTGCTCTGGCGCAAGTGCGGCAGGGCCATCCGGGTCAGGCGGACGGCTCCCATCAGCTTGAGTTGCAGATCGCTCTCCCACACCGAGTCGTCGGTCTGCTCGAGCGGGCCGGCCGCCGACCGGCCGGCATTGTGCACGATGCCATCGATCTGACCCCAGCGGGCCACGGCCCCGTCGACCAGGCGACCGATGCCTTCGGCCCGCTCCACGTCGGCCTGCACGGCCAGCACGTCGCCGCCGGACGAGATGAGGGCGTGCTCCGCCCCCGCCAACCGCTCCACATTGCGACCGCAGATGGCCACGGCCGCGCCCTCCCCGATCAACCGGTGGGCCAGCGCCAGCCCCAAACCGTCGGTACCGCCGGTGATGAGCACGACCTTCTGGTGCAGTCCCAAGTCCACCGGCTCAACGCTCCCGTTCGGTCGGCCGGATCAGGATCTCGTTGACCGCCACATGGCTCGGCTGGGTCACGGCGTAGCGGACACTGTTGGCGATGTCCTCCGATGTCAATCGCTCAATGCCACCGAAGGTCCGGCCGATCTCGGCCAGGACCTCGGGCCGGTTGTGCGACGCCAGTTCGGTCGCCGTGGCACCCGGTTCGATGATGGTGACCCGGACGTGGCGACCGGCCACTTCCTGGCGCAGTGATTCGCTGAAGGCGCCCACTCCCCACTTGGTGGCGTTGTAGACACCGCTGTTGATCCGGGCAATTCTTCCGGCCACTGAGCTCACGTTCACTACGTCAGCCACTGAGCGCGGCTCACCCTCGGCCGCCTTCAGGAGATGCAGCAACGCGGCATGGGTGCAGTAGAGCAACCCGAGGACATTGAGGTGCACCATGCGCTGCCACTCCTCAATGGGTGCGTCCACGATGGGGCCCAGGAGCATGACCCCGGCGTTGTTGACCAGGGTGTCCAGCCGTCCCTGCGCTGCCACCGTGGTGGCAATGGCCTGTTGGGCCTGCGCCGGATCGGTGACGTCGGCCTCAATCACCAGGGTCTGGTCGATCCCGATGCGCTCGGCCAGGGCATCGAGGCGATCCTTGCGGCGGGCCACCAGCGCCACGAAGGCACCCTCTTCGGCCAGGGCCACGGCGGTGGCCTCACCGATCCCGCTGCTCGCACCGGTCACCAGCGCGACTGTTCCCGACAATGGCTGCGTCATGACGTCTCCCGTTGTGTGAGTCGATAGCCGACCAGGCCGGTTTAGCGGATGCGCGCGGGATTCGGCGCGCCCTCGCTCAGCCGATGGTATCGATCGGGCCGTCCTCGAAGGGATCGATGCCGAAGAGTCCCACCGGCGTGCCGATATCCTCGGGCACCCGGGTGGGCGTGTCCCGGTTGAGCACCTCGCCCCGGAAGTAGGCCGGGCGTATGGCTTTGTAGGTGTACATGAGCACGATCCCGAGGATCAGCACGCCGGCGTCGAGAATGAAGACACCCCCGATCTGCCAATGGGGCGAGAAGGGCAACGTCCACGTGGTGTAGCTGTTCACGGGGTTCCAGTAGTGCCAGAAGTTGTAGATCATGCAGCCGAAGAGGATGAGACCGCCCAGGGTGGGCAGGATGCCCCGTAGCCAGAGGCTGCGCGTACTCTCCCGCAGGGTGGCCCGGTAGTACCAGGCACAGGCGAAGCCGGTGAGCCCGTAGTAGTAGGCGATCATGGTGCCCAGAGCCGACACCGAGTCACCGATCACCGCGCCCTTCGAGACGTAGTTCATGATGACGTAAAGGACGATGGACACGCCACCCATGGCCACGGTGGAGACGGTCGGCGTGAGGAACCGCTTGTGGATGCGGCCGAAGACCGCCGGAATGGCCTTGTAGACGGCCATGGACAGCGTGGTCCGGGCCGTCGGCAGGATGGTCGTCTGCGTGGAGGCGGCGGCCGAGGTGAGCACCATGAAGAGCAACAGGTGGACCATCACGCTGCCGAAACCCGACGTGCCGAAGATCGATGCCCCCAGAGAGTTGAGGACGTCGTTCGAGTTGTTGCCGTTCTGCAGGCCGATGCCATGGCTGCCGATGCCGGCGTAGGACTGCGTGGCCAGCACGACCAATGCGTAGGTGGCCAGCAGCACGAGCGTGGAGAGCACGGCGGCCCGGCCAGGCGTGCGATGGGAGTCCGACGTCTCCTCGTTGACCGAGACCGCGGTGTCCCAGCCCCAGTAGATGAAGAGCATGAACGTGAACCCGGCCATGAACCCGGTGGCCGAGAAATGGTCGAACGGGTTGAACCATGATGCGCTCGCGGTGATGTGCCCGATGGGCGCCGTCCCGTTCCCGACCTTGACCAGGGCCCAGATGGACAGGATGAGCAGGATGGTCAGCTCAATACCGAGCAGGGCCTTCTGCAGGTTGGCCGAGATCTCAATGCCCACGTAACAGATGGCCGTCATCACCACGATCCAGATCACGCCCACCAACAGGACCCACCCGCTCGAGGCGTTGTTGCCGATGGACTTGTTGTTGAAGAGGAGGAAGACGTACTGGCCGGCCACCTGGGCCAGGCTGGCCATGACCAGCAGGTCGGCGGCCAGAATGCCCCACCCACCCATCCACCCGGTCTTGGGTCCGAAGGCCCGGGTGGCCCACGTGAAGGTGGTGCCGCAGTCCGGGTCGGCGTAGTTCATCTCCTTGTACCCGTAGGAGATGAACAGCATGGGCACGAAGGCCAGGATGGTGATGATCGGAGCCTGCAACCCCTTGATGGCTATGACCACGAAGCCGAGGGTGGCGGCCAGGCTGTAGGCGGGTGCGGTGGACGCCACACCGACCACCACGGACGAGATGAGGCCGAGGGCCCCCGTCTTCAGCCCTTTGTCGCCGATCACGTCAGCGGGAGGAGCGGCCAGATCAGTCATCACGGTCCCTTCGTGAGATGGTCTGGCGAACGTTATCCAATGACCGTCGCAACTGCTTCACATTTTTGCAGTACCACGCCTATCCCGGTCGTTGCTGGTGCTCTTGCTGTCGATTCGGGCGGCGCAACCCGCATGGCGCGAAGGGAATCGTCAGGCGATGGGCGAACTGGCCTCGGGCATGCTGCCGATGTGCTGGCGCAGCTGCTCCAGGCTGGAGGAGAGCAGGCGGGAGACGTGCATCTGGCTCACCCCGATGGAGGTGGCGATCTCGGACTGGGTCAGCCCGTCGACGAAACGCATACGCAGGATGGTCTGCTCTCGCGGCGGCAACAGTGCCAGAGCGGGGGCCAGCAGGGCCCGTTCCTCCACGGCGTCGTAGTGCACGTCGTGCTCCCCCATGCGGGCGGAGAGCGGATCGTCCTCGTTGTCCGAGGCGTCAATCGACGTGGCCCGGTAACCCTGGCCCGCTTCGATTGCTTCGATGACCGCTTCCTCACTGGCCCCGGTCGCCTGGGCCAACTCGGCCACGGTAGGGCTCCGGCCCAATTCCTGCACCAGGGTCGAGGTAGCGTGGCCCAACTCCAGATAGAGCTCCTGCACCCGGCGGCTGGCCCGCACGGCCCAGCCCTTGTCGCGGAAGTGGCGCTTGAGTTCGCCGATGATGGTGCGGGTGGCGAATGCGGCGAAATCGACACCCCGTTCGGGATCAAAGCGATCCACCGACTTGACCAGGGCCACCGACGCCACCTGGACCAGGTCGTCCAGCGCCTCGCCCCGGTGCAGGAACCGCCGGGCCAACTGATGGGCCAACCCCAGATTGGCCGTGATCATGGCGTCTCGTTCGTCGTCCGCTAACGGCGTGGGAGAGCCGGCCACCTGGGCGTCGGACCCGGGTGTCGTCACACCGAACGTCCCCGGCGGTGCTTGCGCATCCAGGCCCGGACGAAGCCGTCCATCTGTTCCCGACCGTGCTCGTCGACCAGCGCGTCCAGGATCTGCTCGCTCAGATGGTCGGCATCAGCCGCTTCGGCATTGGGCGCGCCCATGTGCGGCGCGGCGCCGGCCAAGGTGCAGGAAATGTCGAGTGCGCTGTCGGTCAGGACGAACTCCAGCCGTAGGTCGCCGTGGCGATCGTCGCTGCCCTGCAGGGCCAGGAGGCACAGCTCGCCCACGGCCAGCCGCAGGTCCTCGAGCTCCTCGATGTCAAAGCCGGCGCGGGCCGAAATGGCCGAGGCCACCAAGCGGGCCAGCACGACCAGGTCGCCCCGGGCCGGAAAGATCAGTTCGACCCGGTCGCCCACACTGAGGGTGTCGGCCCCTGCGATCTCGGTGTCGCCGCTCATGGCGCGCTCAGGGCATCCAGCGATTCGACGATGGGGAACACCTTGTTCAAGCCGGTGATCTCGAAGATCTTCATGATGCGGGCATCGGACACCACCACGTGCAGCTCGCCCCCCAGTTCGCGGCAGCGCTTGAGGGCGCCCACCAGGACGCCCAGGGCGGTCGAGTCCAAAAAGGTCACGCCCAACAGGTCCAGGACCACGGTGGCTTCGCCCCGGGCCATCACCGTGTGGAGGCATTCCCGGAGCTGGGGCGCGGTGGCGACATCGATCTCGCCTACCACCGCGACCACCGGGATCTCCCCGTCTGATCGCTCTTCAATCTGAAAGTACTGCTCCATGACGCCCCAATTCTCAAGTGGTGAACCTGACCGGCCAATGCAGAATCCGTGCAATAGCGATTGGCGTGGGGAACCTATTGCCAACGGGCCTGAAACTAAACCTCCCATGTTTCTGGCTGGCCCCTCCGGGGTAGATCCTCTCATCTCAACCCCCGCTGCACCCTCACCTCATGCCACCGACCGCCCTGACGCAATAACGTGCACGACACCAGCACAACCCAGGGCAATGGCCTGGGGGGAGATCTCCACATGGCCGAACAACTAGGCAGCGAGCAACCGGCTGGCCCCGGCCCCGCCCGGGGGGACCGCGGTGAGACGCTCGCCCTCCTCTTCGGCCTGCTCTGGGTGGGCGTGGCCGCCGTCATCGATGCCATCTTCGGCGGCAAGTTCGGACTCATCGGCCTCATGGCCATCGGCCCTTTCATCGCCGCCGCGTTCGCCGGCCCGCTTCGCACCACCATGGTCGGGCTGCTGGCCACCTTCTTCTCGGTGGTGCTCAGTACCCCACCCCGTCAGTACGACGAGCTCAATCACTACCTGCGCATCGTCACCCTGCTGTCGGCCTCCGTGGTGGCCATCTGGATCAGCTACCTGCGGACCCAGCGCAGCAAGCAGCTGTCGACGGCGCGCTCGGAAACCCGGGACGAGCGGCGGCGGCGGGTGGCCGCCGAGACGGCGCAGCGCATGCAGACCATGGCCCGGGCCCTGACCACAGCGGCCGATCCGGCCCAGGTGGCCGAGGCCGTCTTCGCCGCCCTGCGGGACGAGCTCCATGTCGATGCCGCCACCTTCGCCACCACCAATGCGCGCGGTCTGCTGACCGCTCATCGGCGCTTCGGGTACAGCGCCGACGACGGTGACACCGCCATTCTCCGCGCCATGGACCCAGACGGGGCCATGCGCGATGTGCTCGAGCGCAACAAGGCCCTCTTCGCCGAGTCGATGTTCGAGCTGCAGGAGGATTGGCCGGCCCTCTCGGAGTCACTGCAGTCCGCCCACTTCGACGCCCTGGCCGTAGTGCCCCTCACCGTCTCCGATCGGGCCGTCGGCGCCGTCATCGTCCAATGGGTCGAGGCCCGGGCCATCACCGAAGGCGACAAGACCTTCCTCTTCACCATCACCGGGGCGGCCGCCCAGGCCGTTGAACGGGCCCGCCTGACCCTGACCGAGTTCGCCAACCTCGAGCGCGACCAGCACCTGCACGATCTCAGTTCGGCCCTGGCCGCGGCCACCACCCCCAGCGAGGTGGCCCGTGCCGCCATTGCCGGCGGGCGCCGCGCCCTCGGTGCGCAGTCGGCCGCCTGCCGTGTCCCGGTGGCCAACGAGCGCGCCCTCTCCTGCCTGGCCAGCAGCGGGCACCCGGCCGTGCTGTCCCGGGGTGACGTGCAGGTAGAGGGATCGCCTTCGGGGATCACGTTCGCCACCGGCCGCACCAACGTCACCATCGTCGGGGCGGCCGAAGAGCCCGGGGCCGACGTCTCCAACGAGATCGTGGCCGGCGTCCTGGCCGACCTCAATGAACCGATCACCATCGTGACCGAACCTCTGGCTGGCAGCGTCGGATCGCTCGGCGTGCTGACCCTGGCCTTCATCGGGCGTTCCGAGGTGACCGACACCGAGCTGCGCTTCCTCTCCACCCTGGCGGGCCTCACGGCTCAGGCCCTGGAGCGGGCCCAGCTGTTCGAACAGGAACGCCAGGCCCTGCGCGATGCCGAGACTGGCCGGGAGCGCCTGACCCTGCTGTCCGAGGTCACCAAGCTCCTGAGTTCGAGTTTGGACCCGACCACGGTCATGGAACGCACCATGAAACTGGTGGTGGGTCGTCTGGCCGACGCCTGTGTGGTCCAGGTACCGGGTGACAACGGCCTGCAACGGCTGAACGTGGCCGGGGGCGACAGCGTCACCGGGCAACCCCTCATCGACGTGGGCGACATTCCCTTCGAGAGTGACGTGCCGGCCGCCATCGCCTACCGGTCAGGCCAGGCCCAACTGTCGTCGGTGCCCCTGCCTAACGGGGACGACAGCCTGGGCGCCGGTGCCACCGCGCTGGCCGTGCCGCTGACCGCCAACAACGAGGTCATCGGGGTCATGACCTTCGTGGACGCGCCGGGGCGCCGCTTCGAGTCGGACGATGTCTCATTGGCCATTGAGGTGGCCAGCCGGACCGGCGTGGCCCTCTCCAACGCCACCCGCTTCCAGCGCGAGCACGTGGTGGCCGAGGTCCTCCAACGGGCCGTGCTCCCCGACTCGCTGCCCGAGGTGGAGGGTCTTCGCCTCGACGCCGAGTACCGCCCGGGCGCAGCCGGCACCTACGTCGGCGGGGACTGGTACGACGTGTTCGAACTCAACCCCGAACTCGTGTTCTTCAGCGTGGGCGACGTGATGGGCAAGGGCGCGCCGGCCGCTGCCCTGATGGGACAGGTGCGCAGCGCCATCCGGGCCTATGCCGTCACCGGCCTCTCGCCGACCGAGGTCCTGAGCTCACTCGACCACCTCTTCGACGCCCTGGTCGAGGACCGTGTGGTCACCATGGTGGTGGGTGACCTCAACCCCAAGACGGGCGCCATCCGGCTGGCCAATGCCGGCCATCCCTCGCCCCTGGTCGTCCGGGTCGACGGCAGCGCCGCCTTCACCTCGTCCGAGAGCTCTCTGCTCATCGCCTCGGGGCTGGGCGGGGCCACCCGGCCCTCACAGAAGCTCGATCTGGCCTCGGGCGATTCCCTCATCATGTTCTCCGACGGGCTGGTCGAGCGGCGGGGCGAGCTCATCACGACCGGCATGGACCGGCTGTCCGAGACCGCCACCGCCGTTGCCCGCGACGGCTGGCCCACCCATCCGGCAGCCGTCCTGGCCACCCTGCTCAGCGACGACGAGCGGGCCGACGACGTGGTCGTGCTGTCCCTGCACTATGTGGGTGCGCCGGCCGAGGGTAGACAAACGCCCCCCTTGGGTACAGGACCCCTCGGAATGTCGATGATCCGGTTGGAGCCCGTTGTCGAGAGCACGCCGACGGCCCGTCACTGGATCGTGGAACAGCTGCGCGACGTCCCGGGCGATGTCGTGGAGTGTGCTGCCCTCCTGACCTCCGAGCTGGTCACCAACGCCGTGCTCCACGCCGCCACCCCGCTCACCGTCACGCTGCATATTCTCGAAGACCGCATCCGGGTCGATGTAGCGGATGGCAACGCCATGGTGCCCTCCCTCAAGGACTACGGCGCCGACGCCGCCACCGGGCGGGGGCTGACGCTGTTCAACACGCTGGCCTCGGATTGGGGGGTGCAGCCCATGGCGGGGGGCAAGATCGTCTGGTTCGAGCTCCCGGTGGATTACCGCGAGCTGCCCCTCGGCATCTCCGACGGCTCCTTCCGCTTCGATCTGATCGGCGTGGCCAGCGCCCAGGTGCACGAGGACGACAACGAGTCACCCATTGTGGCGGTCGATCTGCTCGGCATTCCGGTGGGCCTGCTGCAGAAGGCCAGCGAGGAGTACGAAGGGCTCTTCCGTGAGCTCCGGCTCATGAAGGAGCACGGCGATGCCCACCCCCGCTCCTCCACGCCCCCCCTGCCCGAGCGCCTCTCGGTGCTGGTGTCCGAGATCGGCAACCGCTTCAACGGCCTCGGACCCGGCATGGACGACATGTGGCAGGAGGCGGTGGACCGGGACGCCGGCACCTACAACTGGCACTTCGAACTGCCCCAGTCGGCCGTGACCACCTGCGAGTTCTACGACGCACTGCTGGACGAAGCGGACGAGTTCGGCCTGTCGGCCCAACTGCTCTCCCTACCCGTCTCCCCCGCCTGCATCGCCGTGCGCCACTGGTTCCTGTCCGAGCTCATCAGCCAGCTGCAGGGCAAGGCGCCCACACCCTGGGCAGAAAGTCGCTTCCACCTGCCCGACATGCTGCACAATGCCACCTCCCACTGAGAGGGCTCAGCGAGCCTTGGCGGTCGCCTTCTTGAGCACCTTGCCGTAGAGCTCGAGCCCCTCGGCCGAGAGCCGGCCGGTCGGCCCGCTGGCGATGTTGACCCGCTCGGGGATGATCCCCCATACGGGTACCCGCAGGTCCTCCCACCAGGCCACAGTGGCCTCAAGGTCGTTGGTGCCCAGCCGAGCCGAGCAGATGACCACGCCGGCCGGGATGTTGGCCGGCGTCATCTCGAGGGTGGCCACCACGCGGTTGGGCTCGACCCCGCCGGCCCGGGTCGGGATGATCACCACGTCGGCCCGCTCCAGGGCGGCCCGCACCACGGTGCCCTCACCGGCCGGGGTGTCCACCACGACCACGCCGTCACTGCGCTCCATGGCCTTGGTCACCGTGCGGACGGAGGGGCCCTCAATGACGTCGACCCCGTCTATGGGCATGGCGTCGAACCATTCGGCCGTGGAACCTTGGGGATCGGAATCGACCAGCACCACCGGACCGCGCCCGCGCTCGGCTGCCGCACCCGCCAGGTAGAAGGCGGTGGTGGTCTTGCCCACGCCACCTTTTATGTTGCTCACCACGATGTTCATGGGCCTACGGTACCGGGCCGCACCCCCTCTGCCTCAGGGCAGGAGTAGGAAGCCCAGGCGGCGGCGGGTGATGACGACCCCGCCCACGGCCATCACGGACAGATAGAGGATGTGGCCCAGCAGCGACCAGGCGAATATGCCCAGGTCAGCCGCCCGGACCAGGACGACTCCTTGATACAGCGGCGTGCAGCGCACCACGGCCTGCAGCCAGCCGGGGTAGACGGTGAGGGGGTAGAAGGTGGCCGAGAACAAGAAGAGCGGGATGAAGGCCAGCGAGATCATGTCGAAGTCCTGCCACGTACGCATGTAGGTGGTCCCGGCCATTCCGGCCGAGGCGAAGGCCAGGCTGATCAGGATGGCGGCCGGCCAGCACAGGATGGCCCAGGGCGACACCACGTAGCCCAGCGCCGTCATCACCACCAGGAAGGCGGCCGAGTAGAGCGACCCGCGCAGCACGCACCAGCTCAACTCGCCCAGGGCCACGTCGCCCACACCGAGCGGGGTGGAGAGCATGGCGTCGTAGGTCTTGGCGATCTTCAGCTTGAAGAAGACCAGGAAGGTGGAGTCGATCATGGCGCCGTTCATGGCCGAGCTGGCCAGTAGCCCGGGGGCCACGAAGGCGGTGTAGGCGATGAGGCGGCCCTGGACGGGGATGGCGCCGACCAGATGGCTCAGGCCGATGCCGATGGAGAGCAGGTAGAAGAGCGGCTCGAAGAACCCCGAGATGATGAAGATCCACGAGCGCCGGTAGACCAAAATGTTGCGTTCGAGCACCCGGGTGGCGTGGCGGCCGCCCAAGAAAGCCAGCGGGGTAATGCGGACGGCGATGCCCCGTCCCTGGCGGTCCGCCGCGGTGCCCGGTCGCCCCGTCGTCGAGGTGGGAGCGGTCTGTTCGGTCGTCATACGACCAACCGCCGGGCGAAGGTGCGGCGAGCCACGGTGTAGCCGGCCCCCACCCAGAGGCCCAGGTAGGCGGCGTGCCCGAGGTCGACCCAGAGCTTGACCTGTCCCAGGGTCAGGTCGCGGCACAGGGCCACGCCGTGGAAGAGCGGGGTGGCGTAGGCGATGGGGTGCAGCCAGGCCGGCAGCTGGGAGATGGGGAAGAAGGTGCCCGAGAAGAGGAACAGGGGGATGACCACGAAGCGGTACAGCGTGGAGAAGCTGGAGTCCTTCTCCTGGGTGGCCGAGAAGGCGCAGACCGGTG
Organism: Acidimicrobiales bacterium; assembly: GCA_036268485.1. Classification (GTDB taxonomy): domain Bacteria; phylum Actinomycetota; class Acidimicrobiia; order Acidimicrobiales; family RAAP-2; genus Bog-473. The sequence continues at coordinate 2,080 of DATAUC010000100.1, read as the reverse complement.
CGGCGAACGCCATGCCGGTGAGCACGCCGGCCGGCAGGGCCAGGATGGCCCAGGGCGAGTAGACGGTGCCGAAGGCGGCCATGATGCCGAGGTAGATGGTCACCACAATGGAGATGCGCGCAGCCACCCAGGCCAGATGGCCCAGGAGCACGTCGTAGACGTTGAGCGGCCCGGCCAGCTGGGCCAGGTAGGTGCGCATCCACTTGATGGAGCCCAGTACCGGATACGTGGTGTCGTTGGTCCCGATCTGCATGGTCGTCCCGGCCAGCAGCCCCGGGGCCAGGAAGGACACATAGGTCACACCGTCGACGCCGTGCGAGTGCTTGTCGATCAGCGAGCCCAGGGCCACGCCCATGGCCGCCAGATAGAGGACCGGGATCAGAAAGCTGGTGACAACCGAACTGCGCCAGGTGCGCTTGTACTGGTAGCCCCAGTAGCTGGCGGCGCGCAGCCACATGGGGGTGGCCACGCGGCGGGGCGGCACGTACTCGCCGTGCGTGAACATGGGACTGGCCGCCTCGGCGGTGGTCATGTCAGTCAATGAGGGTACGGCCGGTCAGGCGGAGGAAGACATCCTCGAGGGTGGAACGGCGCACCAGCGTGCTGCGGGGGACCAGCCCCTTGCCGGCCACCTCGCTCAGCGCGGCGTCGCCGTCGTCGGTGTAGAGCAGGATGCGGTCGGGCAGCACCTCGTGGCGCTCGGCCAGATCGGCCACCTTTGGTGCGATGGCCTCGTGCTCGCCGGGACCGAAGCGCAGCTCCACCACTTCTTTGGTGGCATGCTCCTCAATCAGTTGGCGCGGGCTGCCCTCGGCGGCGAAGCGCCCCTTGTCCATGACCACCAGCCGGTCGCACAGCTGCTCCGCCTCGTCCATGTAGTGGGTCGTGATGACCAGCGTCACGCCCTCCTGCTTCAAGCGGTAGAGGCGATCCCACAGCAGGTGGCGGGCCTGGGGGTCCAGACCGGTGGTCGGCTCATCGAGGATCAGCAGGTCCGGGTCCGAGATCAGGGCCCGGGCGATGGTCAGCCGCCGCTTCATACCGCCCGACAGCGGGTCGACCCGGTCGTTGGCCCGTTCCGTCAATTGGGCGAACTCGAGCAATTGCTCGGCCCGCTGCTTAATCACCTTGCGCGGCATGTCGAAGTAGCGCCCGTAAATCATGAGGTTGTCCATGACGGTCAACTCGAGGTCGAGCGAGTCCTCCTGGGGGACCAGACCCATGCGCGACCGGATGAGCGCCCCCTGGGTGGCCGGGTCCATCCCCAGCACCTCCAGGGTGCCGCCGCTGATCGGGCTGATGCACGAGATCATGCGCATGGTGGAGGTCTTGCCGGCGCCGTTGGGTCCGAGGAAGCCGAACGACTCGCCTGCTTCAATGGTGAAGTCCACCCCGTCGACCGCCACGAATTCACCGAAGCGCTTCTGCAGGCCGCGGGCGACGACCATGGGCGCCGGACCGGCGGCCGCGCCCGCGGCAGGACCGTCTGCGGGCCCCGGAACCGGGGCGTCAGTCATCGGCGAGGAGTATGACGACATTGTCAGCTAACGATACCGTGCAGGGTGCGCGCCGCTTTTCCAGCGCGTGGAGAGCACCGGGGCGAAACGAGGGGATGCGATGACCACGCACAGCGGCGGGCGGGCCTTTCCCGCCGGGTTCACCTGGGGCACGGCCACCGCCGCCCACCAGATTGAAGGGGGCAACACCAACAACGACTGGTGGGCCTTCGAACACACGCCCGGCTCGGGGTGCACCGAGCCATCCGGTGACGCCTGCGACTCGTGGAACCGCTGGGAGGAAGACGCCGACCTCGTGGCCGCCCTGGGTTTCGACAACTACCGCTTCTCGGTCGAGTGGAGCCGGATTGAGCCGGCGGACGGAGAGGTCTCACATGCCGCGCTGGCCCACTATCGCCGCATCTGCAGCGCGCTGCGCGAGCGCGGTGTGGATCCCGTAGTGACGTTCCACCACTTCACCACCCCGCAGTGGCTCAGCGCCCAGGGTGGCTGGGAAACTGACATGGCCGTCGAGCGCTTCGGTCGCTTCTGCGGTGTCGTGACCGAGGCGCTGGGCGACGTCA
>DATAUC010000099.1:0-9984 GCA_036268485.1 Acidimicrobiales bacterium | reverse complement strand
GTCAGTGTCCCTGACTGGTGGACCTGCAATGACAGACCCGGCCCGCTCTGTGGCGCCAACGGGTACGTCCCCGGGGGGTACCAAGTGTTCAAGATCGCAGACGATGGACCGAGGTCTTCCAGGCGCACACTGCACCACGAGCCGCCGAGCCAGGTCATCTCGGCATAGGTATCGCCGGGTCCTCCGCCCCCGGGAGTGAGGAGCAAGTACGTCTCGTCGTGGCCGCCCGTGGGAGCGAATGTGACCCGCGCTGCCGCGCCAGTACCGAAATTCTTCCTACCGAGCACGGTCTGTCCGGGAGGGATCGATTGGGTATGCCCACCCGGAGGGATGGTCACCCAGTTGTTGTGGCCGCGGAGCACCCACCACAGCTCAACCGGGAACTCACTGGTGTTGGTGGCAACCACGTTCCCTTCGTATTCCGGAATCTGTTGCCGGCTTTCTTCACGAAACCAAAGTTCTCGGAAGTGGGTGGCGTTCACCCAGCGCTCGACGTGGAGATCGGCCACCTGATTTGCAGGCCCTGCTTGGCAGGTCCCTGGTCCGCCCGGGCCGATCCAGCAAGCGCCAGTGCGCACCACCGCGTTCGCCCACAGGGGCACGAGCTTGGTCTGGTTGGGAAGGATGATGGTCTCGCCGTTCCAAAACGGCCCGTATTCTTCGTTCAAGAAGACGGGCACGGAGCCGGCGTTGCGGATGGTCACCAGCCACGTGTCGGGGTCCGACTGGTAGAGGTGAATGCATTGGGGTTGTTCCCACCATTCGTTCCGATCATAGGAATCCCGAATCGGGACCTTGCACACGCCCGTTTCCCCGCCAACGAAGGATTTCTGCCCCGACGATGCAATGGCGACGCCTCTCGGCCGAGGGGATAGTCGCACCCCCGTGCCGTTTCCCCCTCGCCGTTGAGTGGAACCGGCGCTCGGAGCGGCATGTGCTGGCGAGTCGCTGAGAACGAAGGGCAGCAGCACTCCGAGCGTCACGCCCACGGCAACACCTACGTTGATGATCCTTCCCCAACGCCTACGGTTCGCCCCATTCAAGGAGTCTCCGCTCGTAGAAACCACTCGGCCCCCTTCCCTCACAGGCATCCTCCCACAGGATCGATCCAGGTCAGAGGGTTGGTGCGCCCCTAGAGCCGAATCACCCGCTCCACGGCAAGAGCCAGAACCGCCTGGCCGGCGACGCTGGGATGGATGCCACAGCCGCCCCCCTTGAGCTGAGTGAGCAGTCCGGCCACACACGAATCACCGCCGGACTGCAGTGCGGCGGACTGGAAGACACCCTCACCACTGGCGACGCTGACGGCGAACGGGGCGGCGGCATGGTCCACTGCTGCATTCAGCTGCGCGATGCCCGTGTCATCGAACAATGCCGCACTGCCGACAGAGTCGGCGGAGCTCAGGGAGTAGTAGTTCACGACGACGATCTGTCCGGTGTAGCGGCCACTCTTGCGGATGGTGCCCAGTATGTGAGCGACATCGTCTGCGATCTTGCCCAGCACTTCGCCATGTTCTGATGTGCAGTGATCTGCGGTGGTGGCCACGCAAGCGAAGAGGTCGTTCACGCCGATCATGAGCGAAACCAACTTCGTTTCGGGATGGGCCCGAAGATACGTGACCGCGTATCGCAACTGCGGACCGCGGTATGTCACGTGCAGCGGGAAGCTGCCGCGGTAGCCGGGCCGACCAGTAGCGAACGTCTCACAACCGTTGCTCAACGCCCGCACGTTAATGAAGCTGGCTGCCGTCTCCCCCGGGCAAGCCGCGTTCACCACACGCCAGCCGAGCGCCGCACCGACGTCCTCGGGATATCCGACGAACGACCGGGCGTCGGTATAGGCAGGCGGTGGGACCGTCGAGCCCTCCCGGAACCCGAACGTGATCGAGTCTCCCAGCGCCAAGTAGCTGGGTTCGTGAGCCGACACAGCAGCTTCAGCGGGCGGCGTGGTTCCAGCCGAAGTCAGGGTCAACGGAACTATGAGGACAACCCCCATGACGCCAGCCGCAGCAGTCATGACTCCCCGCCACGCCCGGCGGCGGGCCCTGCGAGGACGATTGCCCACCGCGCCCGTCCGTCGCTTCACGTCCGAGACGATAGCCGTTGACTTTTCCCCCAGACGGTGTCGTCGCGTCCTCGGTGGACGTTTCGGCCCCTGTGCAAGCGGGAATGACCCGTGCAGCAAATTGCGGCACATACGACGGGGAGCTCTGACGCAATGGCAATGCTGCTTGGTAACGACTGGTTCTACCGTTGATTGGCCAACAGTGACGACGAGTACCTCAGATGTCTCCGCGTTCGAACACAGTGACTTGGATGACGAGGCACGACAAAAGGAGGCGCGAGATCTCGGGCGGCCCGGACGTCCCTTCGATCGGCGATCTCCCTTTTTCTTCGGGCTCACCGGCGCGCTCGGGGTTGCTGTTGCCTTTCTCATCGTCCGCACCGTCTTCGACGCTGGAGAAGTGCTGTCGTTGGTGCTGCTCGCACTCTTCATCGCCATTGGACTCGACCCGGCCGTGGTATGGCTCGAGCAGCGCGGTCTCCGTCGCTGGATGGCGGTCGTGGTCGTCGTACTGGTCCTGGTGGCGATGGTGGCCGCCTTCGCCGCCGCCGCAATCGGACCGATCTCCAAGGAGATCCAGGTCCTGACTCACCGGATCCCAACTTACGTCCATGATGTGAAGACGGGCCGCGGGTGGGTCGGACACTTGGCCAAGAAGTTCCATTTCAACAACCAGATAAAGACGTTCTCACCGAGCAAGCTCATCAGCTCATCGACCGTCGGTGGACTGGTGGGAGCAGGCAAGGCCATCATCTCCGCCCTCACGGCCGTGAGCGTTGTGACCGTGCTGACCGTCTACTTCCTGGCCGCGCTGCCCGGCATCCGCAAGTTCGGCCTGCGCACCGTCCCTCTTACCCGGCGACCGCGGGTGACGGCACTGACCGACGAGATCTTCTCTCGGGTTGGAGGATTCGTCCTCGGGAACCTCGTCACCTCAGTCGTGTCCGGCGTCCTGACCACCGTGTGGCTCGCCATCTTCGGGGTCCCCTATGCGGTCCTCTTGGGCCTGCTGGTGGCCATCCTGGACCTCATCCCCATGGTCGGATCCACCATCGGCGGCATCATCGTCTCGTTGGTGGCCTTGTCGAAGGGCATCCCGATCGCCGTTGCCACCGCCGGCTTCTACATCGCCTATCGCCTCATCGAGGACTACCTGCTCACCCCTCGGGTCATGCGTCACACGGTCAGCATCTCGGCCGGCGTGACCATCGTGGCCGTCCTGATCGGAGGAACGTTGCTCGGGCTCATTGGGGCCGTGATCGCTATTCCGGTAGCCGCAGCCATTCACCTCCTCCTCGAAGAGGTCACGTTCCCCAGCCTGGACAAGAAGTAGTCAGCTCAGGACCCCTCGAGACCCGCGCCGGCGCAGCTCGCTGATCCTTCGGCCTTCCGGCGGAGAGATCGCCGGGCGGAGAAGACAACAGCCAGCGGCCACAGAGCCTCGGCGCCGGCGGCAAAGCGCTCGGCCAGTCCGCGCTGGCCGCCATGAAGCTCCAGCGCGAACCACCCCACCAGCCCGAGCAGGCCCAGTGTGGCCACGACTGAGGCGTTCGGCGTCAGCAGTACCGGGCCCGGTCGTCTTCGGGCCGAACAGGCAGGCCAGGCGGCCAGGGCGACGAAGGCAACGGTGGCGGCAACGGTGTGCGCCACCGAGTTTCCCTCGATCGGCTGGGGAAAGGCGGCAACCAACACGGTTCCCACCCCTCCGACCGCGAGGACGTATCGTCCGGCCGGCTTTGCCGGTGCCAGTCCCGCCGCGGTGATCAGATAGCAGGCGCCCAACCCGGCCAGCGCCGACGTCATGATCCACCGGTCTGTTGCCCCCTGAGCGGCGAGCGCACTGATCGTGTCATGGACGGGGTCGTAATTCGACGGCTGCCGAGACTCGGCCAGCGTCCAGCCGCCGACGAGTAGAACCGGTCCGGCAGCGGCCGAGACCAAGGACCACCAGGGGACCCGCATCACTCTTGGCTCCCCCCGTTGCTCCGCGCTCACGCGTCGGCGGCTCATGGACTGGAGACAGCAGGTGCCACAATCACGACAGGCAAGACCGGTTCTACTGGGCGACCCTCACTGTTGAAGGTGTTGCCCAAGCTATACCCCGAGCCAATCTGCGGCTTAGTCCCCATGACCGTTCGTCACCGGTTGACCGTTAGGGTGCGTACAAGAGGCCCGTCGGCAATCAGTCGGCGGGGCCACGTACCACACGGAGTGTTCCTGATATGACCCCCGATCGACTACTGGACCTTGTGGGCCGCCCTGGTGGGCCCCTGGCCGACGCATCCCTCTGGCACCTCGAGGTCATCGATGCCGGGCCCCTCACACCCAGCCTCCACCGGCTGGTCCTCACCGCCCCTGGTCTCGGCGATCTCCGCTACAAGCCCGGTCAGGACCTGATGCTGCGGGTGCCCCAGGACGGCGAGCAGGTGGTCAACCGCCGCTACACCATCCGCCAGCTGGACACGGCAACTCCGGCCGTAACCCTTGACGTGTCCCTGCACGGGACCGGACCCGGGACTGACTGGATCCGGTCCGTCCAGGCCGGTGCCCGCATCGACGCCATCGGCCCCCGGGGCAAGATCACGTTGCACAATGAGGCCGACTGGCACCTTTTCGTGTGCGACGAGACCGGACTGCCCGGTGCCCTGGCCATGCTCGAAGCCCTGGGGCCGGCATCCATCGCCACCGCGCTGTTGGAGGTCGACTCGCCCGCCGACGAACAGGAGCTCGGTACCAATCAGGTCGAGGCGCTCGACCTCAACTGGCTACACCGGCTCGGGCGCTCGGTGCCCGGCGACGCTTCCCTCCTGCTCGAGGCGGTCGCAGCCGTCGACCTGCCGACGGGAAGGGGTCACGTCTACGTTGCCGCCGAGAGCCGGGTCGTGCGTGCCCTCCAACAGGCGTTGGTCGAGCGGGGACTCGACCCGGACCAGGTCTCGGCCAAGGCCTACTGGCGGCGGGGTCTACCCAACACCGAGCGCGGGGAGCCGACCAGCGAAGGCTGAGATCGACGAACGTCGGAATCAGTAGCGGCGGTTCATCCAGCAGGAGTGACTGTGGGCCTTCCGTGGACCAGGACCTCGCGGCGCAGGACCAGTGTCAACGCCGTCGCGCCGGCCAGCACCACGAAGGCCATGGCCTCGACGAGCAGTGATGACGCGGCGTAGGGAGCGCTGAGGCTGTCCTGAAAGCCGAACAGGCCGACGTACACCGAGAGCAACAGACCACCGATGGTGCCGATGGCGAACAGTACAGCCCCGGCCAGCACCACCAGCCGCCGGAATACGGCGACCAGGACGGCCAGGACGATGCCGACGATCCCCTGGACCAGAAAGAGTGGGCCGATGGTCGGTATGTGCTGATAGCTCTGTGACCACAAATGGAGATGGATGACCGCAGACAGCACCAACAGAATGGCACCGATCCACGCCAGTCCACTCACGATCGGACCGGGCGAACCCATGAGGCTTACCATCCGGCCCCCCAATCTCGACGGGCGAGGATCCGTTCCGCGACTCTCCAGTGGTGTGGTTTGGCTCATGTCACTAGTTCGGAGCCAGAGCGGAGTTGGATGGTGTCGAGACCGGGAGGAGTGGCCTGGCCACCGCACTCGGTTGGCTACGGGGTCGAGGAGTCCGGCGGGGCCAAGCGGCCAGAGCCAACAAGATGATTGACGGCGCGGTGCCCGGATCGGTGGCGCCCCAGTTCAGCACCCCACCGAGCCCTTGCCCCACCACCCAGAAGACCACGGAGATCCCGATGCCCAATCCCAGCCAACGTCGGGGGTTATGCCTGTCGAGCAACCAACCCACCGCCACCGACAGCTCCACCAGGCCGAGAACCGCAGCCGCCGTGGCCGGATGGCGGAGCACCAGGTCGGCCGAGCCATGGGAGGCCCGGGCCAGGAACGACCGCTGACCACTCGAGGATTCCTGAAATCCAGCCCGGAAGACCTGGCCGGTGGCGTAGACGAAGGGCAGCTGAAGCACGGCCGCCCCCATCCAGTAGATCGACCAGCAGGCCACCCATGAGCGCCTGGCCACCGGGCGGGTGTACCGACCGTCTTTGCCCGGCCAGGCCAAACCGGCCAACGCTCCGTACAGCACGGCCGCGCCGGGAGCACCGAACAGGGCCATGGCGAAACCGGTCGGCAACATGCCCAATCCTTCTCCGATCAGCCAGATGGTCGCCGACCACAGGATGGAGACAAGCAGTGCCCCGCGGACTCGGAACCCGATGATCAGGGCGATGCCGATCGTGCCTTGGAGCAGCGCCGATGCCAGGTTCCACCAGGGCCAGTGGGCCACGAACGGGCTGATGCTCGAGAAGACGGCTCGGTTCTCCCATCCCGGTGCCCCCATGACGGACTGGGCCAGATCACCGAGGGGAAAGTCCCGGGCGAAGTTCGGCGCCTCCAGCTGTAACAGGGCGTCCAGGAGCCACAGCCACCCGAGAGCCAGCTGGAGCCCCCGTCGACCGATCAGCCGGCTGGTCCACCGATCCGTCCGGCCAGGTGGGTCCGGGGCTTGGGCCGGCACCTCGACCGTGTGCGTCAATGGAGATCGAGCGGCCAACCCGATGCTCATGGGGCCGTTGCCCGTGACCGGAGGATCAGACGTCCCACCACGATCGAGAGCTCATAAAACGCCAGGAGGGGCACGGCCAAAGCCAACATCGAGAAGGGGTCCGAGCTCGGCGTGATGATTCCGGCAAAGGCAACCAGCGCCACAATCGCCCATCGGCGCCACGACGACAAGCGCTGGGGTGTGACCACCCCAGCGATCTGTAGGAACACCAGCAGAACGGGGAGCTCGAAGGTGATGCCGAACGCAGCCATCATCAACAGCAGCAAGCCGATGTAACTACTCGGACTGTAGATCTGCCGCAACGAGGGCCCTCCGATGGTTCCCAAGAACTGCAGCGTGTGGGGGAACACGGCATAGGCGACCGCAGCTCCGCCCAGAAAGAGGAGGAGAGAGGAGGCCACGAACGGGTAGGCATAGCGCTTCTCGCCGGGATTCAGCCCGGGAGCGATGAAACGCCACACCTGCCACAACAGGAGCGGCGACATCAGCACGATCCCGCCGTAGGCAGCAACCTTCACCCGGATCGAGAGGCCGTCGAGGGGTCCGGTCACGTAGAGGTTGCAGGAGTGACCCGGTGCCACCGTGTGGCAGTAGGGAGTAAGCAAAGCGCCCAGCACGTGATCGAACAGCACGAACACGACGATGGCCCCGACGATGACGGCGGCCACCGAGATGAGGAGCCGGTTTCGCAGCTCGGCCAGGTGTCCGAGCAAGGGCATGCCGGTAGCCGGTGTCGAGGGAGTGCCCTGGCGAGGGCTGTCGATGGTAGGGAGGTGGAGGGCCATGATGAGTGTGGTTCACGGTTCACGCCGGAACTACGGCGCTAGTTCGGTGACCGGCCTCGGTCGACGGATGCGGAATTCGGCGACGCACCGGTAGAGACGGTTGCAAACGGGCTGGTACCCACCAGGGGGGTGTCGTGGGACGGACCGGTGCCGCCGCTCTGGGTCGGCTCCCGGAACGAGACGTCTATGGAGCCGGGGACCATCACGGCATCAGTACCCCGGTCGGCCTGTTCATGCTCCGCCCCGCCGGCACCCGAGAGACCGGCCGCCCGGTAAAGGGCCTGTCGCGAATCGGTGACAGCACTCACTTTGCCGAAAGTCTCCCGGGCAGTCCGCAGCTCATCGCCGAAGGGAAGGTCCCCCGTGAACTTCTTGGCTTCGGTCTCCAGTGAGGCCCGCATCCTCTGAAGGTCCTTCAGCAGCGCCGAGATCTTCCGAGCCGCGGCCGGGAGCTTGTCGGGGCCGAGGACCACGAGGGCCACGACGGCGATGAGCAGCAGTTTGGCCGGATCGAGTGAGAACACGGCTCGCTCAACCCTTCACGGTGAGCATGCCGGTCATGTACTGGTGAATGTTGCACATGTACGGGTAACTGCCGGCCGAGCTGGGGGCGGTGAACGTCACCGTCTTGCCTGCGCCGATGTCACCGGTGTTGAACTTCTTGTCGTTGGCCGTCACTGTGTGGGCCACCGAGTCCTTGTTGGTGACGGTGACCTTCTCACCCGGAGTTACCGTGATCTTGGCCGGCGAGAAGCTGAAGTTCTGGATGGTGATGGTCGCCGATCCGCCTGTCGACGGCGAACCGCCCCCCGAGCTCGCCCCCCCCGAGGCAGTGGTGCTGGTGCTGGAGCTGGAGGCGCCGGAACTGCAGGCGCCGGCCAGGACGGCCACGCCGAAGAGCGCAACGGCGACCAGACCCACCTTCCGGTGGGGTCGGGCCTTCGCCCCGATGGATCGTGGCGACCGATGACCCGTGGCTTCGATATCGGGTGTCTGTTTCAGGTACCTGGTCATTTGAGACCTCCGTTGCACAGGGCGGGATCAGGAGACGAGATGGTCGGCAGGGACCGTGACCGTCGTGGGAGTGGCGGGCACCGTCGAGGCGTGGACCGGGGTACTGGCCGGGACGGGCGAGACCACGGCCACGGGCTCGGGGTGCTCTTCGGTTGCCCGCTTGAGCTCGGTCTTGGCCTGGCCGATGGACCGGGCCAGCTTTGGAAGCTGGGTGCTGCCGAACAGCACTACAACCACCACCAGGAGGATGATGAGAGAGTCAGGACCTGCGATCGAGGCGATCATGGAAGGCTCCTTTCGAGAGCGGAAGATATGGGTGGTGCCGATGGGTGACCTGCGCCGGCGCGAGGAGGGGAGCCACGCACCGGCGCAGGTTGGAATTTCGCGCTCAGGCCGCCATGGAGGTCGGGTTGAACGCGAGTGGGGTTCCCGAAGTCGTCTGGGCTCCGGGGTACATGCCCAGCACGAAATACAGGATGGCTGCATGCTGCATTTCGACCGGGGCAATGGTGGAAGCCACCTGGATCGCCTTTTTGCTCTTCAACATCGAGGCCTCGGCCTGGTAGGTCTGGGCGGCGATGTTCTCGAGCATCAATGCCAGCTCGCCCAGCTGGGTGACGTTGGTCACCTTGCCGAACGCGGTCTGAACGGTCGGGGTCAGCTTGGGATCGGTCACCGTGACCGCCTTCTTGCCACTGCCGGTCAGCAGGCTGTTCCACGCCGCAGCGTGGGAGGTGTGCTGGGTCAGCACCGTTTGGGCGAACGTGACCACCGCAGGGGGAACCGTGCCCAGCTTGCCCGCCGTCGCCGCGCTGATCGCGCTCTGGTAGGCGTAGATGGCCAGGTTCTCCAAGCTGGCGGCCAAGGCGGCCACAGCCAGGTCACCGGTGAGACCCGCTTCCGGGTTGCCACTGGTGGCCGGGGTTACCGAGGCCGAAGTGGCCGCGGCGGCCAGGCCCGGCGTAGCGCCGACAGCGGCGAGCACGCCCGCACCGGCAACGGCTCCGCCCACGCCGAGGAGGAAGGTTCGCCTACTCGTAGGCTTGCTCGTCCCCGAGCGGATCTGGTCATGCCATTCGGCCATGCTCGTCTGGAGGGCCGGGACGCCCTGATCGTTGTGCATCTGATCCAGATCCTCGGTCATCTCGAGTATCTCGGCCTCACTGGTCGCAATTTCGTGGCGTCTGATTCTCACTTGACGGCTCCTTGGTTAGCGGGGGCGGCTGAATTCGTCGGATAGAAGGCATTGGGGAAGCCGACACTGCCAGCCGCGGCCGGGAGTGAAGCCACGTTGGTCGGCGTGAGCGTGATCAACTGCGGAGCGCCGGCGGCGAGCAACGCTTGGACGGCCAGTAGGACCGCTGCATGCTGCGCCTCGATGCCCATGATGGACGCCATGAGCGCCTTGTTGGACTTCGACTTCAAATTGGGCACGTCATTGACGTAGGTCTCGGCCGCGATGTTCTCGAGCTCGAGAGCAAGGGAGACAACGGCGGCGGAGCCTTGGGTGGCCGAAGCTCCACTCAACCCGGCG
>DATAUC010000098.1:0-8840 GCA_036268485.1 Acidimicrobiales bacterium | reverse complement strand
CAGCCTCAGCTGGCCGCGGCAGTGGCGCCGGATGCCTCGAGCCGGACCTCGGCCCGAAGGACCGCCCCCTGGGCCTCCACCAACTCGGCATCGGACTCGTCCCCCTCGGCGGACGAACCCCGTCCCGAGGCGGCCGTCAGGTCGGTCACCCGGGTCTGGGCGGCCTCGAGCGCTACCCGAGCCCGCTCGGCGTCGATCTCATCGGACAACTCGGCCACGCTGGCCAGCACCGTGACCCGGGTACCGGTGTCGCCGCCTGAACCACCGGCTCCGGCGCCGTCATCGTCGCTCTCGGCGTCTTCCAGTTGCTCCACCTGGACGAAGCCGCCGTGGACGGCGAGCCGCTCCTCCTCGTCGCCTTCACGCACCACCCGGACCACGCAGGGGACGACAGCACCGACCAGCGGGGTGTGACCGTCGAGGAAGGTGATGTCACCGTCCTCGGTCCGCATGATCACCTGTTCGGCCTGCCCGGTGAGCAGCACCCGGTCAGGAGCCAGCACCTGTACGGAGAAGAGATTGTCGTCGTCAGCCATCGATCCGCGCCGAACCGATCAGTCGGACTCGAGCGAGTGGGCCTTGGCCAGTACCGACTCGGCTCCGCCGACGTTGAGGAAGGCCTGCTCGGGAACCTCGTCGAGCTCGCCGTTGACCAGGGCCTCGAACGACTCGACCGTCTCCTCCACCGGCACGGTGACACCCTTCAGGCCGGTGAACACCTCACCCACGTTGAAGGGCTGGGACAAGAAGCGCTGGATCTTCCGGGCCCGGTACACGGTGACCCGGTCCTCCTCGGACAGCTCGTCGAGACCGAGGATGGCGATGATGTCCTGCAGCTCCTGATAGCGCTGGAGCACGCTCTGCACCCGGCGGGCCACGTTGTAGTGGCGGTCACCGACCACCTCGGGGGCAAGGATGTTCGACGTCGAGGTCAGGGGGTTCACCGCCGGGTAGATACCGAGCGAGGCAATGTCGCGCGAGAGCTCGGTGGTGGCATCGAGGTGGGTGAAGGTGGTGAACGGCGCGGGGTCGGTGTAATCGTCGGCCGGAACGTACACGGCCTGGAGTGAGGTGATGGAACGGCCCCGGGTCGAGGTGATCCGCTCCTGGAGCTCACCCATCTCGTCGGCCAGGGTGGGCTGGTAGCCCACGGCCGAGGGCATGCGACCCAGCAGGGTCGAGACCTCCGAGCCGGCCTGGACGAAGCGGAAGATGTTGTCCACGAACAACAGCACGTCCTGGTTCTTCACGTCCCGGAAGTACTCGGCCATGGTCAGAGCAGCCAGAGCCACCCGCAGCCGGACGCCCGGGGGCTCATCCATCTGTCCGTAGACCAGCGCCGCCTTCTCGATGACGCCGGACTCCTGCATCTCCAGCCACAGGTCAGTTCCTTCGCGGGTGCGCTCACCCACACCGGCGAACACCGACACACCACCGTGGTTGGTGGCCACCCGGTTGATCATCTCCTGGATGAGCACGGTCTTGCCCACACCGGCACCGCCGAACAGACCGATCTTCCCACCCTGTACGTAGGGCTCCAGAAGGTCGATGACCTTGATCCCGGTCTCGAACATGACCGACCGGGGCTCGAGGGTGTCGAAGGCCGGGGCGCTGCGGTGGATGTCCCAGTGGTCCTCGGCGTCGCCGATGGACGCGGTGTCCAGCGGCTCGCCCAGCACGTTGAAGACGTGCCCGAGGACGGCGTCACCGACCGGTACCCGCAGGCCGTGACCGAGGTTGCGGACCTCGGCGCCCCGGGTCAATCCGTCGGTGGCCTTGAGGCAGACACAGCGCACCCGCCCGTCGCCGATCTGCTGGGCCACCTCGGCAGTGACCACGATCTTGTCGTTGTCGAGCTCGATGTCGACCTGCACGGCCGTATTGATCTCGGGCAGGGCGTGGAGTGGGAACTCCACGTCGATAACCGGGCCGGCGATGGCCACGACCCGTCCGGTGGGCAGGTTCTCGGTCTTGGTGGGCTCAGGGGCGGTGGTGGTCATGAGCGTGTGGCTCCCTTGCTGTGGTCAGTTGATACCGCGTCAGTCGACGCTGCGTTGTGTGTGGTCGTGGATCGGGGCATGGAATCACCAGCCGGGGACGCCGGCATGGCTCAGACCCTGGCCCGAATCATCAGGCCGCCCTCGTCGTCGCCCGAGCCGCCCCGGAGGGCCTCGGCCCCACCGACGATCTCCATGATCTCGGTGGTGATGGTGTCCTGGCGAGCACGGTTCATGATCCGGGAGTACTTCTTGATCAGCTCCTCGGCGTTCTCGGTGGCCGCGGCCATGGCCCGTTGCCGGGCGGTCAACTCAGCCGCTGAGGCCTCGAGCAAGGCGGCGAAGACTTCGGTCTCGGCTGCGGTGGGGGCCAGCGTTTCGAGCAAGGTAGCGGCATCCGGTTCGAACTCGGTGTAGCCGGCCCGAACTTCACCGGCGTCGGCGGACGAGGGTTTGGTCGAGCCCTCCGACCCCTCGGCGCTGTCCCCATCCTTGGGCTCCCGAGGATCGATCAACGGAAGGAGTTGCCGCACCTCGACCTTTTGGGAACCAGCGGACATAAAGCGGGTGGACACGACCAGGACCTGATCGACCTCGCCCTCGACGAACGGCGTCACGATGGCCTTGGTGACCAAACGAGCTGCGTCGAACGTGGGCCGCTCGCTGAACCCGGCAAAGTTCTCCTCGACCTCTTGGTGGCGGTATCGGAAGTAGCTTTGAGCCCGCTTGCCCGTGGTGAACAGGCGGTAGTTGACCCCTCCCTCACCGCCGGAGGCCAACAGGCGATCGGTGGCCCGGAAGACCGAGGTGTTGTAACCGCCGCACAGGCCACGGTCGGCCACGATGCTCAAGACGGCGACGTTCTCGATCGTCTCCGGCGTTCCCAGGAGGCGACCGGCGGCAGCCTCGTCCCCGGTCGCCGTCTCCAGGACGATGCGAGCCATGGCCTCGTGGTACGGCCGAGCTGCGGCAATGCGATTCTGGGCGCGGACGATCTGTGACGCAGCAATGAGCTCCATCGCCTTGGTGATCTTCTTCGTCGACTGGATGCTCTTGATCCGCCGCTTAAGGACGCGCTCCTGCCCACCGGCCATCGATCAGTCGACCTTCCCGGTGTCGAAATCATCCAGGAAGGCGCGCAGTGCCTTCTCCAGGCCATCACCCTCGGGGAGCTGGCCCGTGTTCCGGATGGTCTCCAGGAGCTCGGCCTGGTTGGCCCGGAAGTACTCGCGGACCTCAGCTTCGAATCGCTGCACCTCGGAGACGGGGATCTCGTCGATGAAGCCCCTGGAGCCGGCGTAGATGACAAGCACCTGCTCCTCGACGGGAACGGGCACGTTCAATCCCTGCTTCAGCAACTCGCTGAGCCGGTAGCCCCGGTCCAGCTGGGCCTGGGAGACCTTGTCCAGCTCGGACCCGAAGGTGGCGAACGACTCCAGCTCCCGGAACTGGGCCAGATCTGTCTTCAGCGTGCCCGACACTGCCTTCATGGCCTTGATCTGGGCTGCGCTCCCCACCCGGCTGACCGAGATACCCACGTTGATGGCGGGGCGCTGGCCGGAGTAGAAGAGCTCACTCTCCAAGAACACCTGGCCGTCGGTGATCGAGATCACGTTGGTCGGGATGTAGGCCGAGACGTCGCCGGCCTTCGTCTCGATGATCGGCAGCGCGGTCAACGACCCGCCGCCTTCGGCATCGGAGAGCTTGGCCGCCCGCTCCAGGAGCCGGCTGTGGAGGTAGAACACATCGCCGGGGTACGCCTCGCGGCCCGGTGGGCGACGAAGGAGCAGCGAGAGCTGACGGTAGGCCTCGGCCTGCTTGGACAGGTCGTCGTAGACGATGAGGGCGTGCTCGCCGTTGTCCATCCAGTGGGTGCCGATGGCACAGCCGGAGAAGGGGGCGAGGTACTTGAACGGCGCCGGCTCCCCCGCTCCGGCCAGGACGACCACCGTGTATTCCATGGCCCCGTGAGCCTCGAGCGTGGCGACCGTCTGGGACACCGACGAGTCCTTCAATCCCACGGCCACGTAGATGCACTTCACACCCTGACCGCGCTGGTTGAGGATGGTGTCCACGGCCACTGTGGTCTTGCCCGTCTTGCGGTCGCCGATGATCAGCTCGCGCTGCCCCCGACCGATCGGCGTCATGGCGTCAATGGCCTTGATCCCGGTTTGCAGCGGCTCGTCGACCGGCTGGCGGCGAACGATGCCAGGGGCCTGGACCTCGAGGCGTCGACTCTGGTCGGTGTTGATGGGGCCCTTCCCGTCCACCGGATCACCCAGGGCGTTCACTACCCGCCCGAGGAGGGCATCGCCCACGGGCATGGACAGGATCCGTCCCGTGGCCTTGACCAACTGCTCTTCTTCTAGGTGCTCGTCGCTCCCGAGAATGACCGCACCGATGGTCTCCTCATCGAGGTTGAGAGCCAGGCCGGTGGTGCCGTCCTCGAACTCCAGGATCTCGTTGACCGCAGCTCCGGGCAATCCGGTGATCCGGGCGATCCCGTCGCTCACTTCCACGACGCGACCGACCTGTTCGGTTCCCACTTCGGGAACATAGTCGTCG
Organism: Acidimicrobiales bacterium; assembly: GCA_036268485.1. Lineage (GTDB taxonomy): Bacteria > Actinomycetota > Acidimicrobiia > Acidimicrobiales > RAAP-2 > Bog-473. Next base: position 4,278 of record DATAUC010000098.1, on the reverse strand, counting down.
ACGTGGCGCCGCAGTGCGGCGGTGATCTCGTCGGCGTTGATTGTGAGCTCAGCCATCAGCTCTCTTCCCTTCCTTCTGGGATTCGGTAGCCCGCCTCGGAGATGAGGAGGTGCTCCTTCAATTGATTCAACCGGTGGCGGGCGCTGCCGTCGACCAGGAGGTCGCCCACCTGTACGACGACGCCGCCCAGCAAAGCCGGGTCGATCGTGACCTGGAGCTCCACCGGGGAGCCGGTCAGGTGAGCCAGCGCTTCACCCAGGCCCTGGCGCTGGGGGTCATCGACCTCCTCGGCCGAACTGACCCGGGCCACCCGCCAACCCCGAGCACGCGCCGCCTCGACCACGACGGCGTCGAGGGTTCCCACGATGTCTCGGGCCCGACCACCCCGGATGGCATAGGCCGCCAGGCGCTGGGTGGCCGGCAGGGCCTGTCCCCCGATCAGATCCACGATGATGCTCTGGCGCACTGAGATGGGGAGATCGCGATCGCCCAGCGCGCTCCGCAGCTCACGACTGGACTCGACGGTACGGGTGAACCGGAAGAGCTGATCCTCGATCTCTTCGAGCTCCTCGGTGGACACGGTCTCGAACACTCCAGCGGCATACCCCGTCACCCGGTTTCGAGAGGCCAGGCGCCCGAGCACGGGCTCGTCCCGAGCCGCATCGCCGCTGTCGCGCTCGACCAGCAACCTGACCTCGGTGGCCAGCCATCGGAATGAGGCGATCAGATCGGAGGCGGGGACGACCGATACTGCCTTGGACACCAGGTTGCGAACCTCGGGCCGGACCTTGCCGTCGAGGAGGTCATCGAGCACGGCCCGCCGGGCCGCCACCGACAGGGCGGCGTCGTTCAAGGCCAGGGTCAGTTCGTTGCTGCCGTCCACCAACGACTGCACCGCCTCCAACTCGGCGGCGGCATCGGCCAGCGCGCCTGCGTCGGCAAGCGTCTCGCTCACGGCGGCCAGGTAGCCCTGAAGGGCAGGGTTCACCCGCCGCTCCCTGAGGCCGCACCGGCATCGGCAGCTTCAGCCGACACGGCGGCGATGGCCTCGTCGATCAGGTCCTGATGGTCCGAGGCCTGGATCTCTCGCCCGATCACTCGTTCGGCGGCGGCCATGACGATCTCGCCGACACGGGCGGAGATCTGCTCCACCGCCGCCTGGCGGGCCACGGCCACCTCGGCGTCGGCCGAGCTCACGATGCGCTCGTACTCGGCCTGGGCCTGGGCCTGGCGGGCCGCCGTCACCTGGTCGGCCGTGTGGTTGGCCTGGGACACGATCTCCCGGGCCCTCTGCCGAGCTTCCTCGAGCTCACGGTGACGGTCGGCGTCGGCCTGCTCGGCGTCCGTCTTGGCCTGATCGGCTGCCTCGATCTCGCCGCGGATCTGGTCTTGGCGCTCGCTCAGCACCTTGTTGAGCGGAGGCAGCACTTTCCATCCGATGACACCGAGCACGATGAGAAACGCGATCAGCTCAAAGATGAACGTCCCGTTGGGGACGAGAAAGTTACTGGTTGCCATGGGCATCGTCTGTCAGCCTCGCTTCATCGTTCGGTCGGAGCCGTCGGGTACGGACGACCGCCAATGGCGGCCGTCCGTCCGGCGCAGCGCCGGCCTGCCTCTTGCACGGGCCTACTTCTTGTACAGGGAGAAGACGAAGAGTGCGGTGAAGGCCAGGTTGATGAAGTACATGGCCTCAACTAGACCCACCGTGAGGAACATGATGGTGAACAGTCGTCCCTGTGCCTCGGGCTGACGGGCCACACCGGCAATCGTCTGGCTACCAGCAAGGCCGTCACCGACGGCAGCACCAACGGCGCCACCTCCCAGTGCCAAGCCGCCGCCAACCATGGCGCCGGCCAGTCTTACGGCCTCCGCCATTGAGCTGTCTGCCATTGGTGCTTCTCCTTTTGTGTCGGTTTGGTTTGAAGAACTGTGGTCGGAACGGTAACGCCTTGCGAGCGAGTTAGTGGCCGTCGCTCATGGCGGTATCGAAATAGAGGATGGTGAGCAGGGCGAAAATGAAGGCCTGGATGGCCCCAATGACCAGGTCGAAGAGCTTCCAGACCGGATCGAAGACCAGGAACAAGATGCCACCGATCGGGATGGCACCGAGCTTCCAGGCCACCAGGAATGCCAGCAGCGACAACATGAGCGCGCTCGACAGCAGGTTGCCGAAGAGTCGAAGGGCCAGGGTGAGGGGCTTGGCGATCTCCTCGACCAGGTTGATGAACAGGTTGAAGGGCATCAGGATGAGCGGGAATGGCTGCGTGAGGTAGTGCTTGACATAGCCCCCGAACCCGCGGGAACGGATCGAGGAGATGTGCACCAGGATGATGACGAAGACAGCCATGGCCAGGGGCAGGTTGATGTCGGCTGTCGGAGCCGGGAGCCATTCGACCGTGCTCCCCAGACCGACGGCGGCAAAGATGTTGCACACCAGGATGAACACGAAGAGGGTCACGGCTAATGGGACAATGCGGGCTCCCCGAGGGCCGATGTTCGACTCCACTTGCTTCTTCACCGTGGTGACACCCAACTCCCACGCCAGCTGCATCTTGCTGGGGACCCCAGCGGTCACCCGAAACCGCATCCACAGACCGAGCGCAATAGTGACCACGCCGGCGGCCACCGTGGCCCACACTGTGTCCATATTGAGGGTGAGGCCGGCCACCTTCCGGACGACATGGTCGCCCACCGAGACGTCGGCCAACACGTGGGAGCTCAGGAGGTTGAGAGCAAGGCTCATCGGGTCAGGCACCTCCACGCGTGTCATCGGACCGTTCCACTACGTCGAGGACGTCGGCGTCGAGAACGCCCTCGCCGCTATCGGTGGGAGGCCCGAACTTGAACATCGATCGGGCCACGTTCACCAGGAGCAACAGCTGGAAGACGGCCAGGCCGGCCAGGACTCCGAAGCCCAAGTTGAAAGAGAGGAACAAGAGGCCGATGGTGATGGCCGAGATGATCCCCATGCGGGCCAGGGTGTTCATGGCCAGCGGGCGACGCTTGTTGTCATCCTCCCGGGCACCGACCTTGACCACCGAGGAGCCCACCAGGCGGAAGTTGAGGGTTCCGAGGGCCAGGCCGATGCAGGCGCCCACACCGAGGAGGTAGCGGTCGAAGGAGATGGCGGCGGCCAGGGCCATGACGCCGACGATCAACGCCGCGGTCACGGTGCGGCGCGAGACGGCAGGGACGTCAGGAAGTGAGAATCGTCCGAACACAGCGACTACCGGTTCGCTCCGGATAGGCCGGTCATAGGTACTTGCGCACCTGCGTGATGGTGACCAGTACTGCGGCCACCACCCCGAAGGCGAGACCCACGAACGTCAGAATCGGAGAGGTGCCGGCCAGAGTGTCGATCCCGTAGCCGATGCCCCCGCCCAAGACCAGGCACAGGGCACTGGCCACGCCCATGGTCAGGAAGTCGATGATGCTGGGGGCGGAATTGCGCCCCGGGGGCTTGGAATCGCCATCCGAGGAATTCGCAATTGGAGAATTGTCCGCCATTGCCGGGCCGTGCCGCGTCAATAGATGTAAGAGGGAGGTGCTTCAACCGAACAATCCGGAGTCACGCAGCGCGTCGCGCGCCGTAGCCGACGGTTCCAGAGGCATGAATGGAGCCCCGGAACCCGGCGGGATGGGAAAACTTCACGTGCGACATCATCGCACCCGAGGGGCCTATTCGGCAAAACGAGGACACTGTCCGTTTACCGGCCGGTCACCGAGCCCGGCCGGGCGATCGGCTGCGGCGCTGGGTGATCGACGGGCGAGGCCCCCGATGAGCCGTTTCCTACCGAGGTCCGGGGCACCCGGGGAACGGGCGCATCCCGCGGGACAGGACGCTGGCCAGGATGTTTACCGGTGGAGGTGCCGGGTGGACCCACCGCGGGCGGGGCATCGGGGTCATCGGACTGACGGCGCAGGCTGGGATGGAACAGCGTGTAGAGGATGACCCCGAGGGCCGCCGCTCCGAAGGGAATGAAGGCGTTCACGCTGGAGACGTACAGCGGGAAGAGGATGAAACCGGACAACAAGGCCGTCCACGCCCACAAGATGAGCACGCTGCGGCGGTGACCATGACCCAGCCGCAACAGGCGATGGTGCAGGTGGTTCTTGTCCGGGGTGGCGAACCCGGTCCGGTTGGCCGTCCGCCGGACAAAGGCGAAGGCCATGTCGAAGAGGGGCACACCCAGGATGAAGAAGGGAATGAACAGGGGGGCGAAGAAGAAGTAGGTCTGGCCGCTCCTGACCGCCCCGGCCGATGTTCCGATGAGC
>DATAUC010000097.1:0-2531 GCA_036268485.1 Acidimicrobiales bacterium | reverse complement strand
CTCACCCACCACCTGAATGCGATGGACTCCGATGGCCTGATCACCAGGCGGCGCGACGTAACCAACCGTCGCGTTCACGTGGTGGAGATCACCGATGCGGGGGAGGAGACATTCCTTCGTCTGCGGGCGGCCGCATTGGCGTTCGACCGGCGGCTCCGCGCCGGCATCAGTGAGGAGGAGCTCGCCGGCCTCGAAGACGTGCTCGACCGCCTGGTCCGCAACGTGGCAGCCGACAGCGGGCCGGACCACTGGGCCGGACTGCTGGAGGCCAATCCCTGACCTCCAGGGACACAAAGGTTGACCAGAAGACCTGGTCGATCTGGGTGTCAAGTGCCGCTACTGCGCTTTTCTCCAGTGAGCCTCGTCCGCCATCGGCTGGAAGAGGCTGAGCGGGCCGTCGCTCAAGCGTCGTGGTCATGAATGCGGCGAAGGCTGCAGTAACGACTCGGGGCTCGGCGGTGTCATGGTCTGGTCGACGACGCGACCGTCCCGGAGAAAGACCACTCGATGGGCCCACGCGGCCAGCTGCGCATCGTGAGTGACGACGACAGCGGCCATCCCGCGCTTGCAGGCCCCGAGAATCATCCGCATCACCGCTTCGCCGTTGGTCGAATCAAGGGCCCCCGACGGTTCATCGGCCAGGAGCAGATGGCGATCACCGACGACGGCCCTGGCGATGGAGACTCGCTGGCGCTCACCGCCCGACAGCTCGTCGGGATAGTGGCTTGCCCGGTCGGCCAGCCCGAGCTCGTCGAGGACGGCTAGTCCCGCCACTCGTGCCTTCCTGGCCGAGACCCCATCGAGTTCCAGTGGGAGCGAGACGTTCTCCACCGCGGTGAGCCCGGCCAGCAGGTTGTAGTCCTGGAACACGTAACCGATCGAACGCCGACGCATGCGGGCCTGGTCGTTGCGGTTCATCTTCGACAGCACGGCCCCGCCGACCAACACCTCTCCGTCGGTCGGTGCCTCGAGGCTCCCGGCGATGGTCAACAGTGTGCTCTTCCCCGATCCACTGGCCCCCATGACCGCCACCAGGGAGCCGGGATCGACCCACAGGTCAACGTCCTGCAGGGCCTGCACCTGGGCCGCCCCCTCGCCGTAGACCTTCGAGACATTCCGCAGTTCGAGCATGCTCAAGGCCGGATCCCTACTCTCCGTCGCAGCTTCGGCATCGGGAAGGACTCGGGTCGAGGAGACTCGGTTGCCGCCCGCTTGATCCGACCGTCGGCGGCGTCGAGCCACCGGATCAGTGCGTCCAGGCGAAACAGTTCGGCATCGACGACCAGGGCGAACCCGAGGTCGAATTCGGCTTCGTCCTCTTTGAGGCGTGTCCATTGCTGCATGAGCTCGACCAGGTACCGGCGGTGAACCTGGATCACCCCGTGGACGTCGGCCCCGGGCATGCGCAGCGCCACCATGACCTTGATGACCAGCTCGTCGCGGGGCGGCGAGCTGAGGTCAGGCGGCGTACGGAGCCACCGGGTCAGCTCGTCCTGGCCCTCCGGGGTGAGATGGAACCCCTTTTGTGGTCCTTCCTCGGCCTCGTCCTCGGACTCGATCAGTCCGTCACGCTCCAGGCGTTGCAGCGTCGTATACACCTGGCCCACGTTCAGCGGCCATATCTCGCCCGTACGCTCCTCGAACTCCACGCGCAGCTGGAGGCCGTACTTGGGTCCCTCGCTCAGGAGGGCCAGCAAGGCGTGCCGGACGCTCAAGGGAGTATCAGAGTTCGTAGCATACTGCGTATTGTAGGGTCGCCGGCTTCCGAGAGTCAATCCTGTCCACGTTCCACGCCGGGCACTGTCACAGCCGGCGCTTCTAGCTCGTCTTACTTAGAGAATGATGAGACGAAAGGAGCAGCCATGAGGATCTTCGTAGCCGGCGCCACCGGCGTTCTCGGAAGAGCGCTCGTCCCTCTGCTCGTGGCCCAAGGCCACGAGGTGGTGGGGATGACCAGGACCGCATCGAAGCAGGATCTGGTGCATGGCTTGGGGGCTCGCCCGGTCGTGGCCGACGCCCTCGACCCCGACGCGGTGGCCCAGGCGGTGGCGTCGGCCGAGCCCGAGGTGATCGTGCATGAGCTCACGGCGCTGTCTGGGAACATGTCTGCCAGAGACATGCGGCACCCGGAGCGCTCTCCCATGGCGACCATGACCAACCGACTGCGCACCGAGGCGACAGACCATCTTCTGGCCGCCGGCCGTGCCGTGGGGACACGGCGTTTCGTCGCGCAGAGCTTCGCTGCCTTTCGATGGGCCCGCACCGGCGGGCCGGTGCAGACCGAGACCGATCCTCTCGATGCCAACCCGCCGGCCGAGCTGCGGGTTCCGCTGGTGGGCATCCTCCATGTGGAGCAGGCGGTGACAGCCATCGAGTGGGGCGAGGGCGTTGTGTTGCGCTATGGCGGTTTCTACGGTCCGGGGACCTCGATCAGCCGGGCTCCGGATGCGGAGATGGCGGCGCCGGTCCGCAAGCGTCGGTTCCCAATCGTCGGCGGCGGCGGTGGCGTCTGGTCACTGGTCCATGTCGAC
>DATAUC010000096.1:0-16134 GCA_036268485.1 Acidimicrobiales bacterium | reverse complement strand
CGAACTGACCACCGGCGCCAAGAGAACCTGGTAGGCGAGCACACCACAAGCCGACCGGCCCATCCGAGCCGCGCCCGGCCACCCAGAGAGGCAAACGCTGCGATGACCTCGACCCGCTCCCGCCCCACCCACAGCACACCCGAGGGCAAGGACGGGCTCGTCGAGATGGCCTGGGATCCGATCACCCGCATCGTCGGCAGCCTTGGCATCTACACCAAGATCGATTTCAAACAGCGGGTGGTGGCCGAGTGCCATAGCACGTCCTCGATCTTTCGCGGCTATTCCATTTTCATGAAAGGCAAGGATCCGCGGGACGCGCACTTCATCACCAGCCGCATCTGCGGTATCTGCGGCGACAACCACGCGACCTGTTCGTGTTACGCGCAGAACATGGCCTACGGCGTGAAGCCGCCGCACCTGGGGGAATGGATCGTCAACCTCGGCGAAGCCGCCGAGTACATGTTCGACCACAACATCTTCCAAGAGAACCTGGTCGGCGTGGACTATTGCGAACGGATGGTGAAAGAGACCAACCCGGGAGTGCTCGACAAGGCCAACAAGACCGAAGCGCCGCACGCGGCCGAGCACGGCTACAAGACCATCGGCGACATCATGCGGGCGCTCAACCCGTTCTCCGGTGACTTCTACCGCGAGGCACTGCAGGTCAGCCGCTACACCCGGGAGATGTTCTGCCTCATGGAGGGCCGCCACGTGCACCCCTCCACGTTGTACCCGGGCGGCGTCGGCACGACGGCCACCATCCAATTATTCACCGACTACTACACCCGGCTCATGCGCTACGTGGAGTTCATGAAGCGGGTCGTGCCGCTGCACGACGACCTCTTCGACTTCTGGTACGAAGCCCTGCCCGGGTACGAAGAGGTGGGTCGGCGCCGCATCCTGCTCAACTGCTGGGGCGCCTTCCAGGACCCCAACGTGTGCAACTTCGACTACAAGGACATGACCAAGTGGGGCCGCGCCATGGGCGTCACGCCGGGCATCGTGGTGGACGGCAAGCTGGTCACCAACGACCTGGTGGAGATCAACCTGGGCATCCGGATCCTGCTCGGCCACTCGTTCTACGACGACTGGGAAGACCAGGAGATGTTCGTCACCAAGGATCCCCTGGGCAACCCGGTTGACCGTCGCCACCCCTGGAACCAGCACACCAACCCGCAGCCCCAGAAGCGAGACTTCGACGGGAACTACAGCTGGGTCATGTCACCGCGCTGGTTCGACGGGAAGGACCACCTCGCCCTCGACACCGGCGGCGGGCCCCTGGCCCGGTTGTGGTCGACCGCACTGTCGGGCCTGGTCAATACCGACCACATCCAGGCCACCGGTACCAGCGTGAAGATCCATCTGCCCAAGACGGCGCTCAAGGGACCGGTGGACTTCGAATGGAAGGTGCCCCAGTGGTCCAACACCATTGAGCGGGACCGGGCCCGGACCTACTTCCAGGCCTACGCCGCGGCCTCCGCCCTCGACTTCATTGAGTTGGCGCTCAAGGACGTCCGGGCCGGCAAGACCAAGACATGGGAGCCCTTCGAGGTGCCCGACGAAGGGATCGGCTGCGGCTTCACCGAAGCGGTGCGCGGCGTCCTGTCGCACCACCTGGTGATCAAGGGCGGCAAGATCGCCAACTACCACCCGTACCCGCCGACGCCGTGGAACGCCAACCCGCGGGACTCGTTCGGGACGCCCGGGCCCTACGAGGACGCCGTGCAGGACACGCCGATCTTCGAGGAGAACTCCCGGGAGAACTTCAAGGGCATCGACATCATGCGGGCGGTGCGCAGCTTCGACCCGTGCCTGCCGTGCGGGGTGCACATGTACCTCGGCAAGGGCAAGGTGCTCAAGAAGATGCACTCACCGACCCAGGTGGCCAACCCCGACGACCTGGCGTTCTGAGCCCGGGAGCGATGCCTGAACCCCAGAACCTCCGGGCTACCGGCGACCGGATCGAGCAGGCACTCGAGGAGTTGCACTCGACGGCCGATCCGCGCACCATCAACCTGGCCGAGGAACTGCTGCGACTGGTCTCCGAGCTCTACGGGGCGGGCTTTGCCCGTGCAGTGGAGCTGGCGCAAGAGCACGCGCCGGGTCTGATCGCCGCCTTTGTCGAGGACGAGTTGGTGGCCAGCCTCCTGCTGGTCCAGGGCCTGCACCCTGATTCTCTGGAGAACCGGGTGGAGGCGGCACTGGTGGCGGTGCGGCCTTTCCTGGCTCAGCACGGCGGTGATGTCGAGTTGCTCGGCATCGACGACGAGTTGGGAGCGGTCAGGCTGCGTCTGCTCGGCAGCTGTGACGGCTGCCCGTCATCGGCCAGCACGTTGGCCGGCGCCGTCGAGGTAGCCATCATTGACGCCGCACCTGAGGTGACCCGGATTGTGGTCGATGAGCCGACAAAACCCGCGGTGACCCCGGTGAGCGTCCCTGTCTCATTGAGCACCAAGGCGATGTACGAGGCGTGCCCCGTCGAGGTGTCGGGCGGGTGACCGATCCGCTGGCCGTGCTGCAGCGGATACGCGAGACCCGGCCCCGCGACATCCCGCGGGCCGGCGAAGTGTGCGAACTGTGCACTGAGCCGATCGCCGATGAGCACGGGCACCTGGTTGATCTGGAGGCCCGCAACCTCATGTGCGCCTGCCGGGGTTGCTACCTCCTTTTCATATCCGAAGGCGCCGGCGGGGCGCACTTCCGATCGGTCCCCGACCGCTATCTGGCCTTCCCCGACTTCCAGCTCTCGCCCGAGCAATGGGACAACCTGCAGATCCCGGTCAGCGTGGCCTTCTTCTTCCTCAACTCTTCGCTGGGCCGGGTGGCCGCGTTCTACCCCGGGCCGGCCGGCGCCACCGAGTCCGAGTTGCCCCTCGATACGTGGGCCGAAGTGACACAGGCCAACCCCCAGCTGGGCACCATGCAACCCGATGTGGAGGCCTTCCTGGTCCGCTCCTCCTCGACGGGCGGCGGTACCGAGTGCTTCATCGTCCCCATCGATGCCTGCTACGAGCTGGTGGGCCACTTGCGCCGGCTCTGGCGCGGCTTCGACGGCGGCAAGGAAGCCAACGCCAAGCTGGACTCCTTCTTCGAGACGGTGCGGGCGAAGGCGGATTGACGTGACGAGCCTGGCTTTCGAAGTCATTGAGTCTCGGGCTGAGCCCCATGCCGCCGTACCGACCATCATGGTGCGCATCCGGGCCGAGGAGGCCGACGGGTTCAGCGTCCACGCGTTGGCCCTGCGCTGCCAGATCCGGATCGAGCCGCAGAAGCGGCGCTACTCCCCCGACGAGGAAGAGCGCCTCTACGAGATGTTCGGCGAGACGCCGCAGTGGGGTGACTCACTCCGCCCATTCCTCTGGACCCACGTCTCGACCACCATCGGCAAGTTCGACGGCACCACCGAGTTCGATCTACCGATCGAGTGCACCTATGACTTCGACGTGGCCGGGGCCAAGTACCTGCACGCGCTGGGCGACGGGGAGATCCCTTTGATCCTGCTCTTCTCGGGCACCGTCTACACCCGGGGCGAAACGGGCTTCTCGGCCGAGCCGCTTTCCTGGTCAGCCGAAGCGACCCACAAGATGCCGGTGTCGGTCTGGCGGTCCATGATGGACCTCTACTACCCCAACAGCGGCTGGATCCGGGTCCAGCGCGACACGCTCGATTCCCTGCAGCGCTTTCGGGCCCATCGGGGACTCCCCACGTGGGATCAGGCGTTCGAACAGCTGCTGAAGGAAGCGGGTGAGGACGGACCGTGAGCGATGTGACCCCGACCACCGACCGCTTCGAGACGGCCCGCACCGTGGCCGACGCCGTCCTCTACGAGGGCTACGTCCTCTACCCCTACCGCGCCTCGTCGCGCAAGAACCAGGTCCGCTTCCAGTGGGGCGTGCTGACCCCGCGCCGATTCAGCGAGACCGAAGGGTCGGAACGTTGGTCGATGCGCACCGAGTGCCTGGTCGATCCCGGGCCGGACCCCTTGCTCCATGTGCGCCTGCGCTGCCTGCAGGCCCAACACCGCAGTATCGAAGGGTGTGCGGACCGCGGCGGGTTCGCCCCGGTGGAATACCTCGAGGTCGACGGCACCCTCAACGTCGACTGGGACGAAGCCGTCGATCAGATTGTCGACCTGGCTCCGCTGTCGTTGGTCGGTCCCGATCCTGATCCCGATCCGGATCCGGATGCAGACGCTGACCACGTCGAGACATTCACCATGTCCGGCGGCGCCGACACCGAGGAGATTCGAGCAGCTGACGGTTCGGTGGTGGGCCGCTTCGTTCGCCACCGAGAACCCGTTGAGGGAGTTGTACGGGTCAGTTGGAGTCGGCCCGACCGGTCGCTGCCGTACGTCAAAGTCGGCGTCACCGTGCAGAACACGACCACGTGGTCCGATCGCGGGCTCCACCGCGACAATGCCATGGCGCAGAGCCTGATCGCCGTCCACATCATGCTGGCCGTCGACGACGGGACGTTCGTATCCCTGCTCGATCCGCCCGCCGCGGCGGCGTCGGTCGTGGGCGCCTGCCGCAGTGACGGGGCCTATCCGGTGCTCATCGGCGACGACGATGTCGTCTTGGCCTCGCCCATCATCCTGTACGACCACCCCGAGGTGGCCCCTCAGAGTCCGGGTGACCTCTACGACTCCTTGGAGATCGACGAGATACTGGCCCTACGGGTCATGACCTTGACCGACCAGGAGAAGTCCGAGGCCCGCGGCACGGACCCCCGGGCGGCGGCCATCATCGACCGCTGCGACGACATGTCGGCCGAGACGCTCAGCCAGCTCCACGGTCAGATGCGGCCGGTCGAGCCATTCGGCGTCCCGGCCGCCGACTTCACCAATGAGTGCAGCTCCACTGATGCATCCAGTGCCGCACCGTGGTGGGACCCCGAGGTCGACGCCTCGTTCGACCCCTGGACCGAATCGGTGTGGGTGGCCGGGGTGGAGATCACCAAGGGCAGCGCGGTGCGACTCCAGCCGTCGCATCGCGCCGACGCCCACGACATCTTCCTGGTCGGCATGGCCGCCACCGTCGCCGGTGTGTTCACCGATGTGGACGGCGACCAGCACGTCGCCGTCACCGTGGACGATGACCCGGCCACCGAAGAACTCATGTGGCAGGGTCGCTACCTGTTCTTCCATCCCGACGAGGTACAGCCCCTCGTGGACCAGGACCAATCCCGATGAGCCGGGGCGTCCTGGTGGCCGGCATCGGCAACATCTTCCAGACCGACGATGCCTTCGGTGTCGAGGTGGCGCAGCGCCTGGCCGAACGAGCCCTACCCACCGGCGTGCGGGTCGAGGACTTCGGGATCCGGGGCCTGCATCTGGCCTACGAACTCCTGGAGGGCTACGACGGCCTGGTCATCATTGACGCTGTCCCCATGGGCGAGCCGGCCGGCACACTGGCGGTGATTGAGCCTGAGTTGGGGCAGCCCGGGGACGACACTGCGGCACCGGTGGTCGACGCCCACACGATGAGTCCTGATGTCGTCCTGGCCAGCCTGGCCTACCTGGGCGGCTCGGTCGACACGATCTTCATTGTGGGCTGCCAACCGGCCGACCTCCAGGACGGCATGGGGCTCACGCCAGCCGTTGCGGCGGCCGTCAACGACGCGGTGGAGATGTGCTGTCAGCTGGCGTCCGAAATTGTTCAACCCGTTGGAAGGGAGTCCCGCTCATGATTCGCCGTCTCGTTGCCTCACTTGTTCTCGCCGCCATCGCCGGCTTGGTGATCAAATCCCTGCCCGACATTGCGCGGTACCTAAAGATGAGGGAGATGTAAATGAACATTGTTGGCTTCGTATTCCTGGGGCTCATCGCGATCGTGGTCCTCATCGGCATCGGTTTGACCATTCGCTCGCTACCCGACATCGCTCGCTATCTCAGAATCAGAAGGATGTAGAGCGCGTGTCCCGCTACGTGATCACGCCCGCACGCTCCCAGGTGTGGATTGATGCCCGTTCGAACGTGCATCCCATTCACTCCGCCACCGATGGGTTGGAGGGTTACGTCGACCTCGAGCTTTCCGCCGAGGGGGAGGTGAACCTGCTGGCCGACATGTCCGGACAGCTCACCCTGTCCGTTGACCGCCTCAAGTCAGGCAACCGCATGGAAGACCGGGAACTGGCCAAGCGCATTGACGCCCGACGTTTTCCGACCATCACCGGCGTACTGGGCACGATTGCCACATCGGATTCGGCGGGGGCCTACACGGTGGCCGGCGAGATCACGTTTCGCGGTGTCACCCACCACCACGCGGACATCATGAACATCAGCAGCGTCGATAGCGACACCATCCAGCTCGACGGGCAATCACGCTTTGACATCCGTGAATTCGGCATGGAGCCGCCACGCATGTTGATGCTGAAGGTGGAGCCCGAAGTCGACATACGAGTCGAAATCTTCGCAGTACGAGAGTCCGGAGCGTAAGCAACCATGTGCCTTGGAATACCTGGACAGATCACAGAGTTCTCCGACAAGAATGAGCACCTCGCCCGCGTGGAGGTGACCGGTGTCACCCGGATCATCAACATCGGCCTGCTGGAGGACGAAATGCTCGAGGTGGGCGATTGGGTCCTCATCCACGTCGGATTCGCCATGTCCAAAATCGATGAAAAGGAGGCCGCACTAGCCCTGGCCTCCTTGCAGCTCATGGGCCAGGCCTACGACGACGAACTCGAAGCGTTCTGGTCATCGAGGATCACCAGCGAGAGCAGCGCGTAGGGAAGGAGGACGACATGGGTGTCGTCATTGGAGTGATGGTGGGCTATGCCCTCGGCAGCCGGGCCGGATCAGACGCCTGGTCCGAGCTGGAGGATGCATGGAAGACCATCGTGAACTCGGAAGAGGTGAGAGATCTGGTCTCGGGTGGAGCGTCCATGGCCCGTGACCTACTCGGTCGGCGGGGCGAGATCATCGCCGGCGTCCTGGGGTTCAGCGAGCAGGACGACAGGCGCCGGCAGGCGGCATAGGAGGCACATGCGATTCGTCGACGAGTACAGGGACCCAACGGCAGCTCGAGCGCTGGTCGCGCAGATCACGGCGTTGGCCGGGGATGATGCATTCAAGTTCATGGAGGTGTGCGGAGGGCATACGCACACCATCTACCGCCACGGCATAGAGCACGTCCTTCCTGCCTCGGTGGAGTTGGTCCACGGACCTGGTTGCCCGGTCTGTGTCATCCCGATGGGACGGGTGGACGACGCCATCGCGGTGGCCAAGACACCCGGCGTCATCTTCACTTCATTCGGCGACATGATGCGGGTACCCGGCAGTAATGGCAACCTCCTCAAGGCCAAGGCCGAGGGCGCCGACGTCCGCTTCGTCTATTCACCGCTGGACGCGCTCAAAATCGCCATGGAGAATCCCGAGCGAAAGGTGGTCTTCTTCGCCGTCGGCTTCGAGACGACCGCTCCCTCCACCGCCCTGACGTTGCTGCAGGCTCAGGCCAAGGGGGTCTCCAATTTCAGCGTGTTCTCGAACCACGTGACCATCGTCCCGCCCTTGCGGGCCATTCTCGAATCTCCCGACCTCCGCCTCAACGGATTCCTCGGGCCGGGGCACGTCTCCACCGTTGTCGGCCAACGGCCCTATCGATTCGTCCCGGCTGAGTACGGCCTCCCACTGGTCACGGCCGGTTTCGAGCCCCTGGACATCCTGCACGCCATTGCCATGCTGCTGACCCAGATCCGCGAGGGGCGCTGCGAGGTCGAAAACCAGTACTCCCGGGTCGTCCGCGAGGAAGGCAACCCGCGTGCCCTGTCCATTCTGGGCCAGGTCTTCGAGCTGCGGCCCCATTTCGAGTGGCGGGGCCTCGGCTTCATCTCACAAAGCGGCCTGGCCCTGCGCCCCGAGTTTGCCCAGTTCGATGCCGAGCGGATCTATGAGATTCCCGGCGTGCGGGTGGCCGATCCCAAGGCCTGCCAGTGCGGTGAGGTACTCAAGGGTGTCATCAAGCCCTGGGAATGCAAGGTGTTCGGGACAGCCTGCACGCCCGAGACCCCGATCGGTACCTGCATGGTCTCCTCGGAAGGTGCCTGCGCGGCGTACTACAACTTCGGTCGGATGCACCGCGAGGCCGCGGTGACTCTGGGACGGCGCAGCAAGCAGACCGCGTGACAACGTCGACCACCACGGCTGGGGTGTGTCGACGTCGCATTCGGGTCATCGGCGTCGTCCAGGGTGTGGGCTTTCGGCCCTTCGTACACCGGTTGGCCACCGACATGGACCTGGCGGGGCATGTGGGCAACGACAGCGCGGGCGTCTTCGTCGAGGTCGAAGGCGAGGCTTCGACCGTCGACCAGTTCGAAGCCCGGCTCGTACTAGAGGCGCCGCCCCTGGCCCGGGTCTTCGACGTCGTCGGCACCACGATTGATCGTCACCACGAACAGGGGGGCTTTCGGATCATCGAGAGTCAATCGGTTGGGCCGGTCCGCACGTTCGTGTCTCCCGATGTGGCGGTGTGCGACGACTGTCTGGCCGAGATGTTCAACCCCGACGATCGCCGTTTCCGCTACCCCTTCATCAACTGCACCAACTGCGGGCCCCGCTTCACCATCACCCTGCGCCTCCCCTATGACCGCCCCAACACCACCATGGCCGGGTTCGAGCTCTGCCCCAATTGTCGAGCTGAATATGACGACCCCGGCGACCGTCGATTCCACGCCCAGCCGGTGGCCTGCGCCGAATGCGGTCCCCGGGTCTGGTTCGAAGGATCCCGTGGCGTGGACTCTGGGTTGGCGCGAGTTGAGGGCACCGACGCGGCCATCGCGGCGGCCCAGGAGGCGCTGGCCCGTGGCGAGATCGTGGCCATCAAGGGATTGGGCGGCTACCACTTGGCGTGTGACGCCACCTCGGAAGAAGCCGTCGACCGCTTGCGCACCCGCAAGCACCGGAAGGACAAGCCGCTGGCTGTCATGGTGCCCGACCTGGAAAGGGCCAACAACTTGGCTCGGATTGACGGCACCGAAGCCGCACTCTTGAACAGCCCGGCGCGACCCATCGTCCTGCTGGGCCGTCGCCGGGGCAGCAACTTGGCCGAACAGGTGGCACCGGGCCAGCCCCAGATCGGGCTGCTGCTGCCGTACACACCACTGCATCATCTGCTCTTCCATGGCGCGCCGGGTGGGGCTGCACCCGTACCCACGATGCTGGTCATGACCAGTGGCAATCTGACCGAGGAGCCCATCTGTTACATCGATGCTGATGCCCGAGCACGCCTGGGCCCCATCGCCGACGCCTGGTTGGTACACGACCGTCCCATCCATGTGCCGTGCGATGACTCCGTCATGCGCGTCGAAGACGACGAACCGCGGCCCATCCGTCGTTCCCGGGGCTATGCACCTCTCCCCATCCGTCTGCCCTTCACCGTCCGTCCCACCTTGGCCATGGGCGGGGAGCTCAAGAACACCTTCTGCCTGGCCAGCGGTCACGACGCCTGGATGAGCCAGCACATCGGCGACATGGGAAGCGTGGAGACGCTGGCTGCATTCGAGCGGTCGGCCACTCAGTTCGGCGACATGTATCAGGTTGATCCCCGCCAGATCGCGGCCGACGCGCATCCGGGCTACCAGACGCGACGCTGGGCCGACGACCGCTCGGGACGGCCGGTCGAGTTGGTGCAGCACCATCACGCCCATATCGCAGCCGTCATGGCCGAACACGCCGTACCCGCCGGTGAGACAGTTCTCGGCTTCGCCTTCGACGGCACCGGGTACGGCACCGACGGCGCCATTTGGGGCGGCGAGGTCCTCGTCGCCGATTATGAGGGGTTCGAACGGTCGGCCCATCTGCGCTACGTACCACTGCCCGGCGGCGACGCCACCGTGCGCAAGCCGTACCGCGCTGCCCTGGCCCACCTGTGGGCGGCCGGGATCGATTGGGAGGCGGACCTCGCTCCCGTGCGGGATGCTCCGCCTGACGAGCTGGTTGTGCTGCGTCGCCAGCTCGAGCGTGACGTCCACTGCGTGCCCACGTCGAGCATGGGTCGTCTCTTCGATGCCGTGAGCTCACTGCTCGGTGTCCGCCACATCGCTTCCTACGAGGCGCAGGCCGCCATCGAACTCGAATGGATGGCGGCCGCGCACGTGGCCGATGCCCGGCCCTACGCATTCGGCCTGGAGGGGGCCAACATCGACCCGGCCCCGGTCCTTAGAGCCATGATCGACGATGTACGCAGCGGCTGCCCGATCGGTGCCGTGGCGGCCGGCTTTCACGTGGCGGTGGCCGGCATGATGGCTCGCTGTGCCGGACAGTGGTGCCGCCCGAACGGGATCGACCAGGTGGCCCTGAGTGGCGGGGTGTTCCAGAACGCGTTGCTTCTCCGCCTGGCCAAGACAGAGCTCTCCGCCCTCGGCTTCACGGTGCTGGCCCATCGCCTCGTGCCGACCAACGATGGCGGATTGGCCCTCGGTCAGGCGGTGGTGGCCGGGTCCCGCGGCGCCGATCGCCGGGGTGCATGATGGCGCTGATGGGCACAACGGAACGCTCACTCGAACAGGGGACGGCCGAGGACTTGGCCAGCGCCGCGCTCTCGTTGGCTCGTTGCTTTGCCGCCGGCGCCACCATGTGGTGCGTGGCCACTGAGTGGCCTGCTCACGGCCGTCACGTGGCCGTGGAGTTCGTCCACCCCGTCATCGTGGGCAAGAAGGCCCTGCCCGCGGTGAACGTTGAAGGGTCCGACGTCGTCAGCGCAGTGCGGCTGCTGGCCCGACCGGGCGACGTTCTCCTCACCGTGAGCTCGGCGGGAGATGCGGTGGCAGCCGACCTGCTGGGGCGAGCCGAAGCGTGGGGACTGACCAGGGTATGGCTGGGCGCCGGATCCCGACCTCCGAGCGGGCGGGCCGAGCACGTGGTGTGGCTGGAGGGTTCCGATCCGGCGCGGGCTGCACGCTCGGGCGACCTGATGCTCCTCTATCACCTGCTGTGGGAGCTGACCCACGTCGTGTTCGAGCATCCCGGCCTCCTGGTGCCTCCGCCGGTGTGCACTGACGAGGTCTGTATCACCTGTTCTGATGAAGGGCGGGTGGCCGAGGTCCGCTCCGTGCGGGGCGACGGCCTCGTCGAGGTGACCGTAGGGGGCGAGCGGGAAACGATCGACGCCACGTTGGTCAGCCCGGTGGCGCCCGGGGATCTCCTCTTGGTCCATGCCGGTGTGGCCCTGACCACCGTGGCGGATCTCCACTGATGGACGACGGACGGCCACTATGAGCAGCGAGCCCACCAGCTTCCTCTATCCCTTCATCGAATCGGAAGAGCGTGACAGCTCCGGCCTCCTGGTGGACCTGGCCCACTCGGCGCAGGAGAAGATCAGCCAGAGTTGGGCGCTGCGGGCTGCCACCATCGAACGCTGCCATGATCAACTCGGACGCGCCGCGCCGGCCATGGCCGAATGCTTCACCCGAGGCGGGCGGCTCTTCGCCTTCGGCAACGGCGGCAGCGCCACCGACGCCGAGGGCACGGTCGATCTCTTCCGCCATCCCCCGCATGGCCGACCCCTGCCGGCCATGTCCCTGGTCGATGACCGGGCTGTGCTGACCGCACTGGCCAATGACGTCGGGTTCGACCTGGTCTTCTCCCGGCAGATCATCGCCCACGCTCGGGCCGGTGACATCGCCGTCGGCTTCTCGACCAGTGGCGATTCGCGCAATGTGCTGCGTGGTTTGGAGGAGGCATCGCATCGGGGTCTGCTGACCGTCGGGTTGAGCGGATACGAAGGTGGCGCCATTGCAGCCAGCGCAGCGACGGCCCACTGCCTGGTGGTGCGTTCTGAAAGCGTCCATCGCATCCAAGAAGCGCAGAACGCGCTCATGCTGCAGCTGTGGTCGCTGGTACAGGGCGGCCTGGACGAAGGGGGGACAGAGTGACCGACACCGCACAAGAGACCGCTTCGGCCGGTCGAGAGGCTGTCATTTTCGAGCGTATTGAGGCCTTCCGGCGCCGGCGTCCCCGGTTGCTCGACGATGTGGTCACCCTGGCCCACGGCGCCGGCGGCAAAGCGTCGGCCGCCCTCCTCGATGCGGTGTTCCTCCCCGCCTTCGCCGTCACCACCGACGCAGTCCAGACCGATGCCGCAGTAGTCACGCTGCCCTCAGGCGAGCGGCTGGCCTTCAGCACCGACTCCTATGTGGTCAAGCCCCTGCGCTTCCCCGGTGGCTCCGCCGGACACCTGGCCGTGCACGGCACCGTGAACGACCTGGCCATGATGGGCGCTCGACCGCTGGCCCTCTCGGCCGCCTTCGTGCTCGAAGAGGGCTTCTCTATCGACGCCCTGCGCGAGATCGTGGCGGACATGGCCGAGGCCGCCGCCGCCGCCGGCGTGTCAATCGTCACCGGCGACACCAAGGTGGTCGACCGCGGCGCAGCCGACGGTATGTACATCTCGACCGCCGGCCTCGGGTTGATCCCGGCCGGCCGGGTCCTCTCGGCAGACAGGGTCAGAGATGGCGATGTGGTCCTCTCCTCGGGGACCATCGGCGATCACGGGACAGCGGTCATGTTGGCCCGGGGCGACCTGGCGCTCGAAGCCGATATCGAGTCGGACACCGCGCCCTTGCACGACCTGATGGAGTGCCTCCTGGCTGCCGCACCATCCACCCGGTGGTTGCGCGACGCCACCCGTGGGGGCGTCGGCACGGTGTGCAACGAATTGGCCCGGGACAGCAATCTGACCGTTGTCTTAGAAGAGACCGCCCTGCCCGTGCGCCCGGCCGTGGCCGCAGCCTGCGAACTGCTGGGTATCGACCCCCTCTACGTGGCCAACGAGGGCAAGCTGGTCGCGGTGGTAGCCCCGGACGAGGCGCCGGCGGCGCTGGCCGCCATGAGGGAACATCCCCGGGGACGCGACGCCGTCCAAATCGGCGAGATCCGCTCGGAACCCCCGGGCATTGTCGTTCTTCTCACCACCTTGGGCGGCACCCGCATTGTCGACATGCTGGTGGGCGATCCGCTGCCTCGCATCTGCTGAGTCAGCCCGACCCGGCCCGACCCGACCCGGCCCGACCCGGCCTCGCCCGGTCCGCCTCCCTAGGTGCCGCCGCTCCCAGTAATCAACGATGCATCGAGTTGCAGCAATTCAACGGTCGTCTGTCCTGATTGCAGCGCGGTGAAGTAGTCCGCCTCCTTCATCTCACGATCCCGACCCGCGGCCAGCACGCCGTCCAGGGCTGCTGCCGGCACCACCGTGATGCCGTCCACGTCACCCACGATCCAGTCGCCCAGGGCCACCTCCACCCCGCCGACCTTGACCGGGGACCCGACCGTGCCCCGCTGATCCTTGCTCGCCCCGGTCAGGGCGATGGTGGAGGAGAACACGGGAAATCCGTGCGCTTGCAGTGCCGCTACGTCGCGCACGCCGCCATCAATGACCAACCCGGCGAGCCCCGCCGCCTCGGCCGCCGTCGTCAAGACCTCGCCCCAGTACCCGCGGTCAGCCACATGACCGACGTCCACCACGAGCACGCTTCCCCTGGGCGCTCTGGTCACCGCCACATGCACGGCCAGGTTGTCACCCGGCGTGCAGCCCACGGGGTAGGCTGGAGCACTGATGGCGGCACCCGCCCAGACCGGCCGGAGGCGACGGTGAGCGGCCAGCCCGCCCGACTCGCCGAGCGTGGCCGAGCCCAACCGCTGGAGTGTGGCCGCTGTCTCTTGGTCTGGTCCATCGCTCACCGGGTGCCTCCAGTCGGGGTTCGCCCGTCATTGGATCATCCGATGTGCAACGCGCACCAGCCGTACACTCCGTGTGGTGCCTGAGCAGATGCTGATAGTGACCCAGGTCGCCCCCTACGTCGCCGGCCCGGCGGGGGTCCACGGCGTGCTCGGCCAGGCCACCACCGCCCTGGTGCAACTGGCGGAATCGGCCGAACTCGCACCGGTCGTGGTCAATGACGTCCGCGACCTGTCACCACACCAGCTCGCCGCCGCCGGCGTCATTGCCCTGTTCACCATCGGGGAGACGCCCTTCACCTCCGACCAGAAGGAGGCGCTCGTCAGCTCATGGCGAGCGGGCCAGCTCGGCCTCCTGGGCATCCACTCCGCCACCGACGCCTGTCATGCCTGGCCGGACTACGGCACGCTCATCGGAGCTCGCTTCGACGGCCACCCGTGGACGCAGTCCTTCACCATCGATGTGGTCGACGACCAGCATCAGGCGACGGCGCATCTTGGTCCGACCTGGGACTGGCACGACGAGATCTACCTCTTCCGGGATCTGCACCCGGCGGCCCGGGTCCTCCTCCAATTGGCTGACGACCGGGACCAGATCGACCTCTCTGTCCCGGGTGGCCGGAGGCCGGCCTGCGGGTTTCCCCTGGCCTGGTGTCTGGCCGAGGGCGAGGGCCGAACCTTCTACAGCGCGCTCGGACATTTTCCCGGCGCCTGGGAGACACCGGCGTATCTACGCCATCTAGCCGGAGGGCTCGCCTGGATACGAGACCGCGCCTAACGTGACATCCGTGTCAGGGAACTCAGACTTCGCCTCACTCCCCCAGACCATGGCGGCCGCGGTGTACCAGTCCCCCGGCGTCATCACGGTGGAGGACCGGCTGGTCCCTCGACCCAGCCCCGACCAAGTGCTGGTCCGCGTCGAACACTGCGGTATCTGCGGCTCCGACATCCACCAGTTGCGCGACGGTTGGGGCTTCAAGCCCGGCGCCGTGGCCGGTCATGAGTGGACGGGCACGATCGCAGCCGTGGGAGAGGGCGTCGACTCCTGGTCGGTCGGCGAGCGGGTGGTCGGTGGTCCGTCGCCGAAGTGTGGACACTGCCGCCGCTGTCGTGAGGGCAAGCCGTCGCAGTGTGAGAACCGCAGCAGCCCGATCACCGACAACAGCGATGGTGCCTTCGCTGAATTCATTCTGGTGCGGGCGGCCGGTGTCCTGCGCCTGCCCGACACGCTCTCGGCCCGTCATGCCGCTCTGTCCGAGCCGCTGGCGGTGGCCCTGCACGGCATTACCCGATCGGGCATCCAGGCCGGCGACACCGCCATGGTCATCGGCGCCGGTCCCATTGGTGCGCTGACGGTGGCCGCCCTGCGGGCCATGGGCGTGGACCAGATCACGGTGGTCGAACCGTCCGAAGGGCGCCAGGCGCTGGCCCGCAGCATCGGCGCCACCGAGGTCATCGATCCTTCCGCCCTCGAGACGTTCCCGTCGTGGGAGCCCGAGCGGCTGTCCGATCGGGCCGTGCACGTCGTCCTGGAGTGCTCGGGTCACAAGTCGGCCATTGAGGCCGGCTTCCATCAGCTCTTGCGGGGAGGCACTTTCGTGATGGTGGGTGCGGGCATCGAGCATCCAATGTTCGACCCCAACCGGATGATCCTCAACGAGCTCACCGTCACCGGGTCGTTCGTCTACGACCTCGGCGGGTTCGAGCATGCCCTCGAGTTGCTGGCCTCGCCGGGCTTCCCGAGCGAGCTGCTCATCAGCCCAGACGATGTACCACTCACCGGGGTGGGCGAGGCGCTCGAGGCGTTGGCCACGGGCCGCATCGCCGGCAAGGTCATGGTGCGGCCGGCGTGACCCACCCCTTCTACCCGTCGGGCAATCCACGCTTCAACCACGTGGCCATGTCGTTGCCGGCCGATCTGCTGGGGGAAGAGAGCCGGAAGGACATCTGCCGCTTCTTTGACCAAGTCCTCGGATTCGAGGAGATGCCCACCATGACGGAGGACCGTCACCGGTTGATCCTCAGTTGCGTGCACTGGGACCAGTTCATCTTTCTCATTTCCGAGGACGCGCCAATGCAGTGCCCGCGCATGGACCATTTCGGGCTGGCGGTCGGGTCTCTGGAGGAGCTGCAGGGAATTCAGTCCAGGGCAGAAGCGTTTCGGGACAGCGACGAGCGTCTCGACCTCATCGATCTGCACATGGACGATCAGAAGATGGTCAAGATCCATTCGCTCTACGTGAAGTACATCCTCCCGATGATGTGTGAGTTTCAGTACTGGGAGTTCGTGGCCTAACGCTGTGGCGGGACAGCTTCGGCCCTAGCCGTCAGGTGGCGGCCGTTGGTTACGGAGCCGGTTGTGATAGCCACACAGCAAGCGTCCGTTCTCTTGGGTCGTCGGTCCACCCTCTGAAGCGGGTTGGATGTGGTCGACCTGGCAACGGTCGAGGGGTTCGTCGCAG
>DATAUC010000095.1:0-3976 GCA_036268485.1 Acidimicrobiales bacterium | reverse complement strand
GACCAGCCGGTAACCGTGGAGCTCGGCGGCAGAGAGGTTGAGGGCCTCGAGCCCCTCGGGGACAACGTCTTTCAACTCGCCGCAGCGCGTGCACATGAGGTGATGGTGAGGGCGGGCCACGTTGGGGTCGTAGCGCTTGGGCCCGTCGCCGGCGCTCACGGTCAGGAGCTCGCCCATCTCGACCAGGTCGGCGAGGGTGTTGTAGACGGTGGCCCGACTGATCTCGGGTAGGTCCTGCCGGGCCTGCAGCAGGATCTCGTCGGCGGTCAGGTGTACGTGCTCACCGGTGAAGACGTCCACGACCGCGCGCCGTTGAGCGCTCATCCGCCAGCCCCGTCTGCGGACACGAAGTGCCAGGTCAGGGAGCTCTACGTGCGCAGGTGCGCTGGTCATGCCACCACCATAGCTACCTCGGATGATATATAAAACAAGATCTTGACCAAGTATTGACATTGTCTAAATCGAGCCCTAGGTTGGCTGGTGGTGCCCGGCGGGTATCGAGCAATGACGTAGCGAACAGCAGAGGAGACTCCGATGAGTGATGCGACCAGGCCTCAGACGACCACCGACTCGGGAATCCCGGCCCCCAGTGACGAACGTTCGCTCACCGTCGGCCCCAGCGGACCGACGGTGCTGCACGACCACTACACGGTGCAGAAGATGCAGCATTTCAACCGGGAGCGGGTCCCCGAACGAGTTGTGCACGCCAAGGGCAGTGGCGCCCACGGCTTCTTCGAGGTGACCGAAGATGTCGGCTGGTTCACCAAGGCCGCCTTTCTCTCCGAGGTGGGAAAGCGCACGCCGATGTTCGCCCGTTTTTCGACCGTCGCCGGCGAACAGGGCTACGCCGACACCGTGCGCGACCCCCGCGGCTTCGCTCTGAAGTTCTACACCGAGGACGGCAATTACGACCTGGTGGGCAACAACACACCTGTGTTCTTCGTGCGGGATGCCTCCAAGTTCCAGGACTTCATCCACTCCCAGAAACGTCTGCCCGATACCGGGCTCCGCGACAACGACATGCAGTGGGACTTCTGGACGCTCTCGCCCGAGAGCGCCCACCAGGTGACGGTCCTCATGTCGGATCGGGGCACGCCCCGCACGTTCCGGAACATGAACGGCTACGGCAGCCACACGTTCTCGACCATCAATGCCGACGGCGAGCGTTTCTGGGTCAAGTTCCACTTCAAGACGGTCCAGGGGGCCGAGAACTTCACCGACGACGAGGCCAAGGCCATGACGGCCGAGGATCCCGACTTCCACCGGCGAGATCTGTTCGGCGCAATCGCCGACGGAGACGCCCCCGAGTGGCAGCTCGAGGTGCAGGTGATGCCCTTCGCCGACGCCGCCGACTATCGGTTCAACCCCTTCGACCTGACCAAGGTGTGGCCCCACGCCGACTATGCGCCGGTCACCGTCGGACGCATGGTCCTCGACCGCAACCCGGAGAATTTCTTCGCCGAGGTCGAACAAGCCGCCTTCTCTCCCGCCAATCTCGTCCCCGGTATCGGCCTGAGCCCGGACAAGATGCTGATGGGCCGGATCTTCTCGTACCACGACACCCACCTGCACCGGGTGGGCACCAACTACGAGCAGCTACCCATCAATGCGCCCAAGGTCGAGGTGCACTCCTATAACAAGGAAGGGGCCATGACCTATCGGCACGCCGGCGACCAGCCGGTCTATGCCCCCAATTCCTACGGCGGCCCAGTGGCCGACTCCGATCGGGCGGGACAGGTCAACTGGGCCGTCGAGGCCGGCGAGCTCGGGCGCTATGCCTACGACAAGCACGCTGACGACGACGACTTCGTCCAGGCCGGCGCCCTGGTCCGCCAGGTCATGTCGGACGTCGACCGGGAGCACCTGGTCACCAACATCGTGGGCCATGCCAGCGATCATGTGACTCCGGAGGTGCAGCGGCGGGTCGTGGCCTACTGGTCGTCGGTCGATTCCGATCTCGGTGGGCGCGTTGCCGCCGGTCTGGGTGTAGACGCGACGAAGCTGAACGGAGCCGCAGAGATTGTGGCCGCCCACGCCAACCAGGCCTGAGGGGACGCTTTGCCGACCCCAGGGTGGCTGGCTTCGAGGTCGATGACCCGGTCGGTTAGCTGAGAGGGCCGTTCAGGCGATGTCGGTCCGCGCTGCGGTAGCAACCAGGACGGAATAGCGCATGGTGAAGCTGCCTCCCACCGCGTCGATGGCTGAGCCGATACCCGCCAGCAGCTCTTCCAGTTGCCAGGGCGGGAGCAGGCTGTGGTCACCAGTCGTTGGCACCTGGTCCAGCCATTCTTCGCGGCCGTAGGACCGTTCCCAGCCGAATCGCCACTGCTCTGGGTCGTCGAACGCCCCCACCACCCGCATTCCTTCGACTGCCTGCGCGCCCAACGCCGAGTAACCGTCCACGGCGGTCGTCGAATACCCGTCCACTGCTGACACCACCGTCCATCGGCGGGCCACCAGTGAGTCGGGTGTCACCCGGCGGTAGACCTCGCCGAACGCCTCAGCCAGGTCGGCCCGCGGTTGGTCGGCATTCCAGAACACGGCCAGACGGCCACCTGGCCGCAGCGCGTCGGCCGCCTTGGCCGCACCGGCAACGGGGTCGATCCAGTGCCAGGTCTGACCGGCGACGACGGCGTCGAACCCTCTGCCCGAGGGGTCCCAGTCCTCGAACTTCGCCACCTCGACCTCGAGCCCGCTCCGGCGTGCGGACTCGGCCATCCGCGGGTCGACCTCGACACCGAGCAGCTGGCAGCCGGCCGCTCGGAAGAGCCGGGCAACGATGCCGGTACCCATCCCGACATCGAGGACATCGAGCCCGGGGCTGGCGGCGATGATCCGATCGACCAGGGTTTGGGGATAGCCGGGACGGGCCCGGTCGTAGCGGTCGGGGTTCGAACCGAATGACTCCGCGATCTGGCGGGCATGATGGGCCGCGTGACCAGGGATGGGTGCCCGCTCCGGCGGTAGAGTGGCCATGTGCCCACTATAAATGGGCATGTGCCCATTCATCAACAGAGGTACCCGGCAGGGAGAGAGGGGATACACGGTGCCGACGGGGATAGCCCTTCTCGACGCACCCGAGCAGCTCTTCGATGCAGCTGAGCGCGTCCTGCTCCGGGACGGCCCGAGCGCTCTAACCAGCCGGGCCGTCACCACCGAGGCGGGCTGCGCCAAGGGTGTCCTGCACCGGTACTTTGCCGACTTCGACGGCTTTTTGGCCGAGCTCGTGGTCGACCGCATCGCCCGGATCAGCCACCAGTCCACTCTGCTGGCCAATTCCGCCGGGACTGGCACCGTCGTCGGCAACCTCACCGTGGCGTTGACGACCCTGTTCGAGTCGGTGGCGGTGGCGATCGTCGGCCTCGTCATCTCCCGGGACGATCTGCGTGCCCGGCTGCGCCAGGCCACGCCAACCGGGGTCCCGGTGCTCACGGAAGCAGGGGCGATGATCGCTTTCTACCTCGCCAAGGAGCGAGAGCTGGGCCGTATCGCCGCCGATGCTGATGTTGACACGCTCGCCCTCGCCCTGATGGGGGCCGGGCACCTGCTGTTCGCAGGCCGGCAAGGCACGCGACCGGCCGGCGAAGCCATCGACAAGGTCGTGACTACGGTGACCGCCGGCGTGGTGCAAGAACCGCGACGATGAACGACTGAGCAAATGGCGGTGACGACCTCGGCCTGGATGAGGCGATCTCGGCCCGGATGAGACGACCTCGGCCCGGATGAGGAATCGTCGAGGATTGTTTAGAGCTCGCCCAAGGCGGTGGCCAGCGGCTCGAGCACGCCAGGATCCAGCGGCCGGGGGAGGGTGACAATGCCCAGTTCGGCGCCGACTTCGGCCAGAGCCGCGGCCTCCTCGGCGGTGGCCTTCACGTCCCCGGTGAAGTGGACGTGGCTCGAGAGGAGAATCTCCGTAGGGTCGCGGCCGAGGTCCTCGCAGTGCTGATGGAGGACGTCGCGCTTGCGGGCGAACTCT
>DATAUC010000094.1:0-3702 GCA_036268485.1 Acidimicrobiales bacterium | reverse complement strand
CGCAGTGACGCAGCTCGTGTTGACGCCGTTCAGGACATCGAAAAAAGACCGGACAATGCTCTGCGCGCAGGCGTTGGCGACAGGCGAGGGGCTCGAGAACGCCACGTGGGCGATGTTGGGTACCGTCACCACCGTCGAGTTCGGCAGGCTCTTCGCAACCAAGCGCCCGAACGATGCCGCCGTCTGGCCGTCGTACTGGGAGGACATGACTAGCGTCGGGATCTTGGAGCGTGTCACGGAACGGACCGAGGAAGGGACCTTGGCCTTGTTCCACACGCCGCAGTCCGGACGCATGAACTGCAGATTTGGGGCGTTCATCAAGACCGATTTCGGGAACGTGGGAAAGGCCCGCCGACCGGTGGCGATGACGCTCGCTTCCGTCTCGTAGGGGACCCATTCACCGCAGGAGATGCTGTAGTACAGCCCGTTGCCGTACCCGCCGACGGCAGCTGGATTGAGCTTGATGGCCGCCCACGTCGATGCGACAGGCCCAGGGTCGCCGTTGGCGAGGGCATCGATGGCGGCCGGGACCTCCGCCGCCGTGTGTGTCCCCGGTGACACCGCCCACTGCACGAGCATCCCGCCGCTGATCATGACCCGAACCGGTCCCTTTACGCCAGGCACTGTGACGCTCACGGACTTCGGGGACCGCTCGTACTGCACCACGAGGCGCCGGAAGGTCGCACTGATGTTCCCATAGCGTGCGCGGCAGGGTTGCTGGGCGGCGCACGCGGCGAATACAGCATTGATCCCCTCGCTCGCGCTGGTCCACGCGGCGACGCCGCCAGAAAGCGGTGGCGGGAAAACACCGTCGATCCCGACCGAGCGGATGCCCTCGGGGTACATACGCATGTAGTTCAGCGCGAGGTCAGTGCCATAGGAGATGCCAAAGACGTTCCACTTACGGATCCCCAGCGCCAGCCGCAGGTCGTTGAGATCGTCGGCACTCTCGAGCGTATTGAAGGCGCCCAGGTCGACGTGCCGAGCGACCAGTTGGCTGCGGCATGCCTTGGTCGCATCGACATACGCCCTCTCGGCTGCCGCGCCATCGTATGGCATATTCAGCGTCTCGGCACCTAATCGGTCAACGCCAGGGCAGGTCAAGAACGGCTGGGCGGTAGAGGTCCCGCGCTGGGCCATGAAGATCACGTTGCGATCAGCGTTCAGATCTCCGGCCAGCGCCATTGGGATTTCGGCGATCGCGTCGTCCCCCGGACCGCCGGCAAGCCAGACGATCGGATCAGGCTTGGGGCTTGGCGACTTGGACGGGATGATGGCGACCGACAAGCTAATCGTGCGGTTGTTCGGGTGGCGGCGATCCTCAGGAACGATCAGCTGGCCGCATCGGGCGGTGCTGAGTTCTGGGATCGGACTGGGCGGCACCGGGCACAGGCCCGGAACGAATCGGTAGGACGCCGCCACCGTCTTGGCGGAAGGTGCAGTCGAGCTTTGGGCCACGGCGACCGAGCCACTGGAGGCCATCTCAAGGGCAATACCGAGCAGGACCGTGAACAGAGCGATGAGCTGTACCCGTCCGAAGGTGGCTCGCCACAGCCGCCCGCCTAGTCTCGATCTGGCGGTCATGGGTCTACGACTTTACTACCCAACGTCGTGAACGGGGCGGGCTTTGTAGTGCTGCCTTGCGCGCCCACGGGCGAACGCGCCACACCGGTAACGACGCTGGGAATCATGGGCGAAAACCCGGAGACGGCGTGTCCTGACGCTCGAGATTGATCGGGCGATCCAGCCGATCAGCGGCCGGGTCAGTCACGAGTCCCGATCCAAGACAGCGGAGTTCGTCGGCTGGCTCGGGCTGGCGGGCGCTCTCAAGCAAATGCTGACCGCCGGCCAGTCCAGGCAACTCCTCAACATGACACGCCTGGACGGGGCCCCTTCATACCCTCAGGCCAAATTGGTAGGCCCGTGCACGTCGCATTGGCAATCGATGGCGACGGGAGCGGGGTACCGGTGAGATCGGCGCCGGCCGAATCCGGATTGGTATGGTTGCGGCCAGCCTCCAGCCACTGCAAGTCGCGATCGAACCAACGTCCTATTGGGTCCAAAGAGAGGAACGGACAGGTGCTGATCTCAAGGCGGGACTTCCTTCGAACGAGCGCGATGGCGGCTGGCATCGCCCTGCTGCCCGAAGTGGTGGCGGCCACGAAGCCGGGAAGGTCCGAGGCGGCGACCAGCGCACTGTTGGAGCGGGCCGTGAGCTTCGAGATCCACCCGAGCGTCGGGATCGCCCGGGTCGGCAACAGCGCCGATGCCTTCTACTTCGGCCCTGAGGTCCGGGGAGGGCTCCCGAAGCCCGCCGGGGGCTTCAAAGATAAGAGCGGTGCCATGGCGAAGCAAGCAGCGCGCTTCCGCATCTTTGCCTACGGGCCCGGCGGAAAGATCCTCGGGGAGGTTCCTCGGGGGACGCAGGTCGAGTGGAAAGTCTCGGTGGCCAACAAGAAAGCCGCCTGGTACGAGTCCTCAGACGCCATGGACCTCAGCATCAGCCAGCCCGTGAATCGCAGGAACCCGAGCGTGACCAATGATCGCCAGACCCTGGTTGCTTCGGCAATGAATACGGCTGGCAAGCAGGGCCGGCCGCCCGTGGCGCTCATCGGAGGGCCGGTCTTCGGCAATACGGTTAACTTCGGGGAGATTTTCACCGATGCAGAGGGACGCCTCGTCGTCCTCCCTGGCGACGGGCAGGGTTACGCTGCCCCCGGAGCGGCCATTACGACGTTCGCCGACAACGACGGGTGGACGGACAACATCTGTGACGGCCCTGTCGAGGCTGTGCTCAGCCTCGGCAGCCGGCGCGTCACGGCCAAGAGCGCCTATGTCGTAGTGACGCCGCCCAACTACGGGCCGGCCCTCCCCGCAGGTCCCATCTCGCTTCTCGACCAGGTCCGTTCGCCCTTGACGTTCGCCGGCATGATCCCGTATGCACCGGTCACCTTCCAAGGAGACATCCTTCCGATCCTCCAACGTCTCGTGGACCTGCAGTGGGTCAACCAGGGGTTCTTCGATATGACGCGCCCAGGGAAAGAAATGGACTGGTTGTCGCCTCGCTCCCTCTCGAGGCTCGCCGACCCGGGACCGCGCAGTCGGCCCTACCGCACCCGAATCGCGGGGCTGTTCAGAAATCCGGCGTACCAAGCCTCTTCGGTCGAGCAGCAACCCCTGTTCTTGGGCGACGGTGTCTCCCTGCCACCCACGAACCAGTACAGCTGGCTGCCCCTCACCACGCTCCAGTACCTACAGATGCAGGCTTGGGCCGGCGGGCAATTCGAACCAGGCAGCCCGCCCGCGCCGGTGAGTTCGGTCGAGCAACTGCCGCTCGCCGAGCGTCCTGGCTCGCTGGACGAGGCCTCCCTCGACTCCGTTCTCGGGGGCGCCAACCACCCCGGGGTGGAGACGCCGTGGGTGCTGCGTGTCCCCAGCATGTGGGAGTCGGCCTACCGGTTACGCATCGAGAGCACGACGGTACTCGTCCGCGACTACGGGCCGACGTTGACGCCCGCCACGACCATGGGGCCGGACGGCCCGGTCCACGGCGTCTCGCCCGGCGACGTCACGATGTGGATGGGCGCGCCCTGGCAGGCCGATGCCGCCAGCTGTGGGAGCGGCTATCGCAGTCCGAACTACACACCCCCCATCTCCCCCTACCTGCCGACCTTCTGGCCGGCCCGGGTTCCCAACGAGGTG
>DATAUC010000093.1:0-47332 GCA_036268485.1 Acidimicrobiales bacterium | reverse complement strand
TCACACTCTTGATCGGCTCGCTCTTGGAGCGGGATGCACTGCGGTTCGGCGAGGCAGTCATGGGTTCCCCCTGTGTCGGCTGGACCTTTGTATTCCCCGCAATTGCGACGTTTAATCCAACCAGGGTGGAGCCCCAGGAATCTTTGCTCGCACCAGGGGCGTGGGCACGAATGCGCAGCTAGATACGCTGGGGCCGTCCCGGGTTCTTTTCGTACCGAGGGTCGCGCTAGAGTGCTTGTCCACGCGGAAGTGGCGCAGCGGTAGCGCACAACCTTGCCAAGGTTGGGGTCGCGGGTTCGAATCCCGTCTTCCGCTCCAAAATTTTACGGCTGGTTCGTGTCGCCCCGCTGCGATTCGGTCCTCAGCTCGCATCCGCTCCGCCCTCGGTCCTTTGTGCTGAAATCTCGACCAATCGAGAACGCGGGAGGGCCTGATGGCTGCCGATGACGTCGTCCGAGTCGAACAACCAGAAGACATCGTCGCCGGAATGCGCCTGGGACGGCACGTGCACCACGATCCTCGCTCCTGGAACTTTCAGGCCGAGCGAGCGGCCAAGGTGATTTCCGTCACCCATCATTCGCATGGCTTGCCTCTGAACCAGAAGGCGCTCGGCTCGTGCACGGCCAACGCGCTGTGCGGTGCTGTGAACTCGGCGCGGGGTGCTGCCAACAAGCCGCCGCTGACCGAACACGACGCCATCAAGCTCTACAACACCGAGACGGTGCTCGAAGGCAAGCCGCACCCTCCCCACGACCCCGGCGGCAGTGGGTTGTTGGTCTGCAAGGCCGCCATGCAGGAGAAGCTCATCACGTCGTACACCCATGCCTTCGGCGTGCAGCAGGCCCTCGAAGCTCTGGTGTTGCGACCGGTCATCACCGGCATCAACTGGTACACCAGCTTCGACAAGCCCGGGAGCGACGGGTTGGTCACCATTGAGCCGAAGGCCAAGGTGCGCGGCGGCCATGAGGTGCTGGCCGACGGCATTGACGCCGAAAAGGAACTGGTGTGGTGCTGGAACAGCTGGGGCACGGTGTTCGCCCTTGCGGGACGCTTCTGCATGAGCTTCGCCACGTGGGAGCAGTTGCTTGATCGCAAGAACCAGGGCGACGTGACCGTACCGATCATGTAGCGGAGCCTCTTGACGAACCAACTCGCCAGCCACCGGCTTCAGCGCGAGAGTGCGGCACCATCTTTGCGCTTCGTCCAGCGCCTGGAATGGCCCGCACATCGCGCGGCCCGACCGTCTCGCCGCAGGCGGCACAGGCCATGTCGATTGTGGTGACCGCGTCGCAGCCCTTGTGGACGACCTGTACCGGGGGTCCGTTGGGGGCGGCGTAGCGGTCGCCCCACTGACGCATGGTGGTCAGGACGGGCCAGAGGTCTCGACCCTTGTCGGTCAGCCGGTAGTCGTGGCGCAGCGGGTGCTCCGAATAGGGCACCTTGACCAGCACGCCGGCTTCGACCAAGCGGGTGAGGCGATCGCGCAGGATGTTGCGCGAGATGCCGAGTCGGCTCTGGAACTGGTCGAAGCGGGTGACGCCCATGAACGCGTCGCGCACCACGAGCATGCTCCACCATTCGCCGATGACCTCCAGGCACTGGGCCACCGAGCAGTCCATGTCGGCGAAACTCTTGCGCTCCATGCGGCCACTGTAGAGGGTTGCATAATAAAACGCAATCATCTACTGTGCCGTCATGACCGATTCGACGGAGCGGGACGCCGGTTCCGCCGTCGACGGCGCGGGCACCCGACGCAACGCGGTGTTTGTGGTCACCGCCTTGGGCGCCTTCATGGGCTCGCTCGACCTCTCCATCGTGAACGTCGCCTTCCCGGCGCTGGAGCGGTCGTTCCCCCACGATCCCCGCTCGACGTTGTCATGGGTGATCATCGGGTACGGCATCGTGTTCGGTTCCCTACTGGTGATCGCCGGCCGGACCGCTGACCGCCTGGGCAGCCGCAAGGTCTTCTTCGCCGGCCTGGGCGTCTTCTGCCTGGGTTCGGCCTTGTGCGGGATTGCCCCCTCGGTCGAATTGCTGGTGGCGGGGCGCGTCGTGCAAGGGGCCGGGGCGGCCGCCCTCCTGCCGGCCTCGCTGAGTTTGCTGTTGGCCACCTTTCCGCCTGAACGGCGCTCCCAGGTGGTGGCCCTATGGGGCGGTGTCGGAGCGCTGGCCGTCGCCACCGGACCATCGGTGGGTGCCCTGCTCATATCGGCCGGCGGCTGGCGCCTGGTGTTCTACGTCAACGTCCCCATCGGCGCCGTGGCCTGGTTGGTCGGACGTCGGGTGCTGGCCGAAGCCAAGGCGGGCGTGGCGCGCCCACAACCGGACTACCTCGGGGTGGTGCTGGTCAGCACGTCGTTGGCCGCCCTGGTCCTGGGCATCTCCCAAGGGCCGACGTGGGGCTGGTCCGACGGGCGCATCATCGGCAGTTTCGCCGCCGCCATCGTTCTCGGTGCCGCCTTTCTCCGGCGCTCGGCCCACCATCCCGAGCCGGTGCTGGACCTCACCCTGTTCAGGTCACGTTCGTTCAGCGTGGCCAATACGGCCACGCTGTTCTACGCCATGGGTTTCTTCGCCATGTTGCTCGGCAACATCCTTTTCCTGACCAGCGTGTGGCATTACTCCATCCTGCAGGCCGGCTTGGCCGTCACACCCGGCCCCCTGGTGGTGGCGGCCGTCTCCGGTCCGGCGGGGAAGTTGGCTGGCCGCATCGGCTTCCGCCGGGTCCTCCTGGCGGGATTCACCGTCTTCGTCATCGGCCTGTGTTGGTATGCCCTCCGGGTCGGCCTGCACTCCGACTACGTCGGGCAGTGGTTGGAGGGCACCTTGATCAGCGGCTTGGGCATTGGCCTGACCTTCCCGGTGCTTAGCGCCGCCGCCGTCTCGAGCCTCCACCCGGAACGCTTCGCCGTCGGGAGCGCGGTCAATCAGACGGCGCGCCAGATCGGTGGCGCCTTCGGCGTGGCCCTCCTGGTGGTCATCCTCGGCACACCGTCGGGCACTGCGCAGGCATTAACTCACTTCCGCCATCTGTGGTTGTACGCCGCCGCCATGGCGGCGTTGGCCGGCGTGCTGTGTGCCTTCTTGGGCAACGCGCGGGCGCCGAGACAGACAGCAGTACTGGCGGCAACCGCCCCCTTGGCACTGGAGGGATCACCATGACGGACACACCGGATCAATGGGGCGAGGAGCGCCGCAAGACGGTGGTCTGGCATGACCCGATGCGGACCGTGGCTGCGGGCGTGTCGTTGAGCGGGCTCGATTTCCTGCGATCCATCCGGGACGGTGCCACCCCGCCGCCCCCCATGGCGGCACTCTTCGGGATGCAGGTGCGCGAGGTCGACGTGGGCCGGGTGGTCTTCGAATGCGACCCCGATGAATCCACCTACAACCCGGTGGGCACGGTGCACGGCGGACTGGTCTGCACGCTGGCTGACTCGGTGGCCGGATGCGCCGTGCACAGCACGCTCGAGGCCGGCTTCGTCTTCACCTCCATCGACATCACGGTCAACTACCTGCGCCCGGTCACCAGCCAAAGCGGCACGCTGCGCGCCGTCGGCATCGTGACCAAGCCGGGTCGACGGGTGGCCTTCGCCAGTGTGGAGATATTCGACGGGTCGCAGAAGCTGGTGGCCACGGCGACCAGCAGCTGCCTTGTCATGGAGCGCCCGTCGCCCTGAGGAGGACCCGGGCCGATGCCTCCGAGCCGGCCGGTACCCTGGTCCTCCCGTGGCCGTGCTTTCCGATCTCCAAGACGTGGCCGTACGTCGGGTCGATCGTGTCCTCTTCGAGCATCTCTCACTCACCGTGGCCGACGGTGACCGCATCGGCATCGTTGGCATAAACGGCACCGGCAAGTCGACCCTGCTGCGGGTGGTGGCCGGAGTGGACCCGCCCGATGAAGGCCAGGTCCGCCACGGCCGCGGCGCCCGGGTCGGCTTTCTGACCCAGGTCCCGACGTTGCCGCCCGGCACCGTGCGGGCCGCCGTCGGGGCGGGATGGGAGGCCGAAGCCGCGCTGGATCGCCTCGGCATGGGCGCGGCGATCGATGCCGACGTCGCCGCCCTATCGGGTGGCCAGGCCAAACGAGTAGCTCTGGCCCGTGTTTTGGCGCAGCCGTCGGAACTCCTGATCCTCGATGAACCCACCAACCATCTCGATCTCGGAGCGGTGGCCTGGTTGGAACAGCGCCTGCTGGCGTTTCGGGGCGGACTGGTTCTGGTGACCCACGATCGCCATCTCCTCGACCGGGTGACCACGCGGATGCTGGAACTCGACCGGGGTGGCGCCTACCTGCACGAGGGTGGGTACGAGTCGTACTTGCTGGCCAAGGCGGAGCGGGAAGAGCACGCCGCGTCAGCCGAGTCGACCCGGCGCAACCTGGCCCGCCATGAGTTGGCCTGGCTGCGTCGGGGCGCCAAGGCCCGATCTCGCAAACCGCAGGCACGCATAGACGCCGCCCTCCGCCTCATTGAGGGTGGACCCCAGGCCACGGTGGGCACGGCGCAGATCGAGGCGGCGGGCGACACGCCCCGGCTGGGCGACAAGGTGATCGAGTGCCGCGGCGTGGAGTTCCACTATGACGGTGGGCCCCCCATACTGAAGAACGTCGATCTCACACTCGATCGTCGGGAGCGCCTGGGCATCGTCGGGGCCAACGGCACCGGCAAGTCGACCCTGCTCGACCTCATGGCGGGCCGGCGCCGACCAACGGGCGGAACGGTGGAGACCGGACCGACCGTGGTCACCGGGTACTACGACCAGCAGGGCATGGCCCTCGATCTGACGGCGCGGGTCCAAGAACTGGTGGCCGGGCCCCATCGTTCGCCGGGCAACCTGGCCGACGTCGACCTGATGAAGCGGTTCATGTTCACCGGCGAACTGCCCTACGCCCGGGTCGGCACCCTGTCGGGTGGCGAGCGCCGCCGGCTCCAGCTCCTCTTGGTGGTCGCCGGTCGGCCCAACGTGCTGTTCCTGGACGAGCCCACCAACGATCTCGACCTCGACACGCTCCGTATCGTGGAGGACTTCGTCGACGACTGGCCCGGCGCGCTGGTCGTCGTGAGTCACGACCGCACGTTTTTGGAACGCACGACCGACCGTCTGGTGGCTGTGCGCGCCGACGGCTCGGTGGCCGAGGTTCCCGGCGGCATTGACGGCTGGGTCGCTCAGTTCGATGTGGGCGATGCCCGTCGGGCCGCTATGCCCGAGACGGCAACGGCGCCGAAGAGTCCGCGCCGCACGACACCCCGGCCAGCTGGGGCCCCACCGGTCAACCGGCTCCTGCGGGACGCCGAAAAGACCATCACCCGGCTGCAACGACAACGCGACAAAGCCATGGAAGAGGCGGCCAGGGCCACTGACTACGTCGAGATGAACCGATTGGGCGCGGTACTTGCTTCCTTGAAGGACGAGCTCGACCAGGCCGAAGAGCAGTGGCTGGAACTGGCCGAAGAAGCGGAAGAGAGCAGCTAAGGATCAGTCGTCGTAGACCAGGACGCCCCTGATGTTCTTCCCGTCCCGCATGTCCTGGTAGCCCTGGTTGACGTCGCCCAGCTTGTAGGTGTTCGTCACCATCGAATCCAAGTCGAGCTGACCCTCGCGGTAAAGCTTCAGCAGCTTCGGAATGTCCGCCCGCATATTGGCTGAACCGAAGAGACTCCCGACCACCTGCTTCTCCATCAGGGTCAGATCGAGCAGGCTCATGGAGACACTGTCTTCGGCGGCCGGATGGATGTTGGTCACCACCACGCGTCCCCGCTTGGCCGTCAAGGCGAGGATGGAGGACATGAGCGCGCCCGAGCCGATCCCCATGGCACAGATGACCTTGTTGCACATCTGGCCCCATGTCTCCTGTTGAATGATCGAGAAGGCCTCGGCAATGGATGACGACACGTGGGTGGCCCCGAAGTTCGGAGCCAGCGTGCGCTTGAGCTCAACCGGATCGATGGCGAAGATCTTTTCGGCACCGGCCAACCGAGCCCCCGCAATGGCGCTGGCGCCGATACCGCCGACGCCGATCACCGCCACGTTGTCGCCGGGTCGCACGTCGGCCGCGTAGACCGAGGATCCCCATCCGGTGGTCACGCCGCAGCCGACCAGGCAGGCCTTGTCGAGGGGGATGTCGTCCAGGATCTTCACGCACGACGCCTGGTTGACCACAGTGTGCTTGCTGAAGGTCCCGAGGCACACCATGGTGGCGATGTCCTGACCCCGGGCGTGATGGCGGGAAGTGCCGTCCATTTGCCGGCCGATCATGATCACGCTGCCCACCTCGCAGAGGTTGGAGTGCCCGGTGGCGCAGGGCGGGCACTGCCCACAGGCGGGAATGAACCCGAACACCACGTGGTCGCCGGGGACCAGGCCGGTCACGTTCGGCCCCACGGCCTCGACCACGCCGGCCCCTTCATGGCCTCCGATGATGGGAAGCCAGGCCGCCAGATCTCCGGTCACCAGGTGCTCGTCGGAATGGCACATGCCCGATGCGGCGAGCTTGACGAGGACTTCGCCCGCCTTGGGTGGATCGAGCTCAATGGGCTCGACGCTCCATTCCGAGTGCGGTTCCCACAAAATGGCGGCTTCGGTTTGCATGTCCCCTCCGGCCCGGTGAAGTGAAGTGGGTACCTTATCGTCGGAGCACTAGCTCGATTGATCCGCCATGGCCGGCTCGGTCGCATCAGTCGTTATCACCGTGTTCGCCTCTGATTCTGGATGCCACGGCCCGACGGCGACGGCCAGGAGCGAGGAGTTCGGAACCTTCAGTATGCCGTCGGGGGTTGAAATTGAGACGTAGGTCAAACTCATGGCCACCACGGTCCCGTGAAACTCGCCACCGAGCGCTCCGGATCGCACCCGGATGTGATTCCCGATGGCAAAGGGCCTGGCCATGAGGAGGACGATGCCAGCGAACACGTTGCCGAGACTTTGCTGGGCG
The DNA here is from genome assembly GCA_036268485.1 of Acidimicrobiales bacterium. Classification (GTDB taxonomy): domain Bacteria; phylum Actinomycetota; class Acidimicrobiia; order Acidimicrobiales; family RAAP-2; genus Bog-473. The sequence continues at coordinate 40,398 of DATAUC010000093.1, read as the reverse complement.
GCGATGCCTACGACGATCCCGGCAATGGCCCCGCCGACAAGCAAGTGCCCGATCGGGACCGCCATCAGATCCAGGGCTCCCAGGCCGGCAAAGAGATAACCGATGATGGTGACGAGCATGCGTGCGGTTGAACCAGCATTTCGTCCGCCCCGCCAGCGAAAGAGGTCGTCGACCTCAGCCGCAGTGGCCCGTATGCACGTGACGGCCAAGAGCAGGAATCCGATCGTGGGGCCGGCCAGCACGAGGTGGCCGCTCAGGGAGTGCGGCGCCGTGGTGAAGACGGTCGAACTCACGATGAGGACCAGCAGCGCGGCCAGGCCGGTGATGAGGGCGAAGCGCAGCCGGCGGCGAGCAGCCAACCTGGAACTGGCCGCGGCCGTACCTTTGAGAGCGTTGGATTCGCGGATCAACGTCCGCAGGGATTCGTTAGGCATGCATCGACCTCACTACGGGTTCTTCAAGTCCGCCGACCTTCGTCGGCAGAGGTGTACTTCAGGCCGGCAGGTAGTCCTGGGCTCTATTCACCAGAATTCCCGCCCCTCGCGGCCTGACGCCAACGCGTGACTGGCCACCTCGGATCCCTTGGCGCGGCCCGACGCCAACGCGTGACTGGCCACGTCGGATCCCTTGGCCCGGCCCGACGCCAACGCGTGACTGGCCACGTCGGATCCCTTGGCCAATTCCTGTCCGGCCCGGGCATCCAGTGTGCGGAGGGCTTGTCCGCCGGATTCAGAAATCTGTTTCATAGCCCGTCGGGCCGTACCTCCAGCCTTCGAGTGATGGAGGGCGCGATCAGCCCGCCGCAATTGGCCCCGGACACGCCAGCTGGTCGAGGGCGCCCCTTCCGTGTCGGCCAGCGCCAAGATCAATCCGCCCAAGATGGCAGTGTTCTTCCAGAACTGCATCTGCTGCCGTGATCGTTGCTCTTCGTCCAACTCACTCCAGAACGGATGGCCGGCGATGGTGGTCGGAACGAGTGATCCGGCCAATACCGTGGCGGCCAATCGTCGGAAGGTGCCCCGGGCCAGCATGAGGCCCGCCACCACTTGAACACCTCCGTTAATTCTGACCAGTGTTTCGGTGTTTTCGGGCAGGAACGGCAATTCCTGCCGCAATGGCTCGGTGACTCGCTCAGCCACCTTGACCTTGTCGGCGGGATGCCGCACAGCGTCAACTCCTCCGGCAACAAAGATCGATGCGAGCAGTGGTCGGGCAATTCGACGTGAAATGGCCATCCTTCCTCTATACCCAACGCGAGGGAAACGAAGCGTGGGTACAAAGGTGGGTATCAATTCGGCTTTAACCGTTTCAGCAGGGGAAAAGGGGGTATCGCACCGAATAGCTCATACGAGAGAGGAGGTCGCCCGATGACAACGGCGACAGTCATGACAGGTCGGCACACCAGCAGCGATTCGATGCCCTCGGTGTTCGAAGGGATTCGGCTCGGCCGTTTCGGTCTCGGGACCATCGGTTTCGTCACCGTGTTGGTATCTGCCTGGGGCGGCATCGTCCCATTCATCGGACCGCTTTTCGGGTTTGGCGCAAACGGGGTTGGTTCATGGCACTGGAGTGCCGCCCACGCTGTCGTGGCACTCCTGCCGGGGGCAGTCGGCGTGCTGCTCGGTGTGACCATTCTCGCTGAGGCGAGAGGCATCGAAGTCGGTCGGGGCCGGATGAGCCTGGCCACCGTGGGCATTCTGACCGTCTTAACCGGCGCGTGGTTCGTGATTGGACCGCTGGCGCTGCCCGTAGTGATGAACCATGGTCCCTATTTTGTTGCCGCCTCACCGTTGCGCAATCTGGCCAACATCGTCGGATATGCCATGGGCCCCGGATTGATTGTGGCTGTCTGCGGAGCCTTCGCTATCGGCTGGGCTTCACGCCACCAGGTGCAGGCCAGCGCTCCGGTTGATGCGCTGACGGCTGGCCAGTAGTTGCCGCTGCGGCTGCGGCCGGTGCCGATCGATCTACCAGAAATGAGATCAGATTCATGAGTCCAAGTGAAATATTCGAGCAGGGTGACGAGGCGACTGATGAAGAGGAGCGCCTGAATCCGGACTTCGCCGAAGAAGTCCAGAATGACCCGACGCTCGACCCGACTCTGATGGTAGATGACCGCGAGCTGGTTGAGGCTGGAGTCGCCCTCGACGAGCCCGCCGGTACCGGCCCCCGCCGTGGGGGACCGTCCGATGATGATGGATGGGATTTGGACCAGTCCCTGGCGGGCTCGAACCAGGCAGTGCGCGATGAGTGATCACTCTGCTGTCTCTCAGAAATGTCCCTAGTGACGACGACGCGCCTGAGTTGTCGGGAGAACTTTGGTCCCCACGTGGGCCAAGTGCGAGCGGCGCGGCGTTTCATTGAGGGCGCAGTCAGAAGTTGGGGATTCGATCCAACCGTCGCCGCCATGATCGTGGGGGAACTGGCCACAAACGCCGTGGTGCACGGCCGCACGGCCTTCAGTGTTTCCTTGAGCGATGCCCACGGGAATCTGCGCGTGGAGGTGGCGGACCAGAATCCACGCGTGCCCTCCGCAACGGCGCAGTCACCAGAGGCCCGGAGTGGCCGTGGCCTGCACATCGTGGAGTGTCTCTCGGTTGCGTGGGGTGTCGACCCCATACCTCATGAAGGCAAAGTGGTTTGGGCTGAGTTTGAAGCGGTTGCCCCATACTGAGCGAGAGCACTCGCGCACCTACTCTCGGGCCCGGGGCCAAGAGTAGGTGCTAGCGCCATTCCCCTCGGTCTGAGGAGCGGCGATAGACCCAGACTAAGGTTTGGGCGCAGTTGAGTTGGCCTGACCTCCTTCGAGCCCGTGTGGGATGCGTCTGACTCAAGCATCAACCGGAAGGGCTCCATGAAGGATGAGCAAGAGGCGTTGCAAGAAAGTCTGCGCGCCCTTTCGCAGTTCTTTGTCAATGACGGCACTTTGGGGGACACCCTCCAGCGGGTGAGCGAAATGGCGTGCGAAGTGACGCCAGCCAAGTACGCCGGCATCACGATCATGGTCGAAGGCAAGCCCCGGACCGGCATATTCACCAACATTGAGGCCCCGGAAATCGATGCCGCGCAGTACGAGTCGGGCGAAGGGCCCTGCCTCCAAGCATTTCGGGACCAGAAGATCTACCGCATCGATTCAACGCACGACGAGGCGCGCTGGCCCGAGTTCGCGGCCACGGCGGCAGCCCACGGCATCGGTTCGACGCTTTCCGTGCCGATGACCGCACGCGGCGAGAGTATGGGTGCCCTGAATCTGTACGCCGACAGCCCGAACGCATTCACCGGCGATCATGAGCGGCGCGTGCAGATGTTTGCCGATCAGGCCTCCTATGCCCTGGTGAACGCTCAGGTCTATTGGGATGTCAGACAGCTCAGCGAGAATCTGGGCCAGGCCATCAAGTCGCGGGAGACGATTGACCATGCCGTGGGCATTCTCATGGCCGGCGGCGGTCGACCGGCCACCGAGGCGTTTCAGATCCTTGTGCGCGCCTCGCAGCGGGAGAACCGCAAGGTGAGAGACATTGCCGAGGACATCGTGACCCGTACCATTGAGCGCCGCGGCAACGGCGCCACCTGATCAGGGGTCGTTGATCAGCACTGCAATGGGAAGATGGTGCAGGCATTGGGCGAGTTTCAACTGGCCGCCTGATGCCGAAACAGAAGCGCCGCTCACCACATCGGCGAAGAGACTGGGAGCGTGCGCCGGTAGCCGTAGGGCAGAGGAACCCCACGTCGAAGGTCCAAGGGCAAAGCTACCCGGGCCGACCACGGCAACCATCAGGCGGGGCACGACAGCAATGACCCACTGCGGTCCCCGCCGGCGGGCCAATGCCACGATGTGGTCACCCCTGGGGCCGGTGGCGGTCACGGCCTGGTAGCTGCCCTCGGCAAAGAGCTCGGGGTGGGCACGGCGGAGGTGCAACAACGATCGGGTCAGGTGGAGTTTGATGCGGCCGTCCTGCCAATGGCGAAGCATCGACTGACTGGCCCGCGTCAGTTCGGCAGCCGAAGCATCCGGAGCCGGAAGGTCAGCCAGCAGAGCGGCTCGCTCAGCGAAGTCGACTGGGCGTCGATTGTCGGGATCGGTCAGGGAGAAGTCCCATAGCTCAGTGCCCTGATAGAAGTCGGGTACGCCGCGGCTCATTGCCTTGAGGACCACCATGGACAAGGCATTGGCCGCCGCCGCCGGTCCAATGCGCTTCATGAAGCGAGTCATGTCCCGGCGGAAAGACTCGTCCCGCGTCACATGTCCGGCAAAGGATGTGAGGGCACGTTCGTAGCGAGAGTTGGGGTCAGACCATGACGTGTTTCGCTTCGCCTCCCGAGCCGCCTTCACGAGGTACTGGCGGACGCGCCGAAGGTGGGCGGCTGGAAACGGTGGCTGCTGCAGAGGCCACAGCGCGGCCACCGTCTGATACGTCAGCCATTGATCGTGACCGTCCGGGCCAGGTTCGGCCAATTCGTGAAAGCGATCGTGCCAGCGCCGCACCAGGCGGCTCCATTCCTCCGGCATCTCAGAAATGGCGTACAGACGGGCCCGGGCGTCTTCGCTGCGCTTGGAATCGTGGGTCGACGTGGCGTTGAGGGCCATGGGGTGCGTCTGGCGACGGGCCAGGCGATGGAACTGCTCGGGTGTGGCGGCCGCGTCTGCTGGATTGGACCCCACTTCGGCGTGCCCGAGCAGGCCGGGGTACCGGTAGGTGGCCGTGTCTTCCACCCCCTTGGCCATCACGGCGCCAGTCAGCTGCTGCCAACGCTGCGCCACCTCACGCCACGGGCCCGAGGCGTCCTGGAGGCCGGTGGTCAGGGCACGCATGGCTCGACTCACGTCGTCGGAGGGCATCGATGCCAGCGCTCGCTTGGAAGCCCGCTGCAGACGGGCCACGTCGGGAGCCGTGGCGGGTTGTGCATCGAAATAGGTGCGGTAGACGTCGAGCGCAGTGGTCAGTTCGGCGATGGCCTGGACCAGCTGAGAGCGGGAGAGATCGTGCCCGGGTTCCCGTTGATCGAGGGCCAGCTGGGCCAGGTGAGCCAGGCGCTCGAGCAGGGCCGGAAAGGACTGGGCCGCGACCTCCCGTTTGGCTGCATCTTCCATCTCGGCGTAGGAATCGCGACACGCCGCCAACTCAGCCCCCAGCTGTTCGAGGACGTGGAGGCCGCCGCCGTCGACGAAGAGACCGCCAACGAGATCGGCGAATTCATAGCCGGTGGTGCCATCGGTGGCCCAGCCGGTTGGCAGGTGCTCGTCCCGGGCCACGATCTTCTCGACCAGTACCACCGGGCGCGTCCGTCGACCGGAGTGCAGCGCCGTGGCCAGGCGCTTGAGATAGGCGGTTGGATCTGTGAGTCCGTCGATGTGGTCGACCCGCCAGCCGGCGACGCGGTCATCCTTGTTCAGACCGATCAGCGTGCTGTGGACCCGGTCGAACACGGCACGGTCCTCGACACGCACACCGACCAGGCCGTCAATGTCGAAGAAGCGCCGGTAGTTCCCCTCATCCCGGCTGAGCCTCCAGTAGGCCGGCCGATAGTGCTGGCGCCGCAGCGCATCGGCCACACTTTTGGTCGGTCCGGGATGCAGGGGGAACTGCTGGCCATCGAGCCTGAGCATCGCCTGGCGGTCACGGCGCACCACCTGGGCCGTAGCTATCAGTTCGGCCAAGGGACGCGACAGCGTCGGGATGAGGACACGTCCACCATGCTGCGACCAGTCGATGTCGAAGCAAGCCGCAAACTCCGATTCCTGACCGCTCCGCATCACATCCCACCACCATTGGTTGGAACGATCGGTAGCCATGTGGTTGGGCACCATGTCGATGAGGATCCGCATGTGGTGCCGGTCGAGTTCGGACAGGAGTTCTTCGAACTCGTCAGCGGTTCCCAGGGCAGGATCGAGTCGGTGGTGGTCGATGACGTCGTAGCCGTGCGTACTGCCCGGAACAGCGGCGAAGATGGGTGAGACATAGAGCGTCTCGATACCGAGCGCCGCCAGGTAGCCCACAAGCGCCCGGGCCCCGGCGAAGCCGACGTCGAAGAGCTGGAGGCGGTACGTCGACCCCAGTGGCGGAGTCTCCACGGTCAGATCTGCAGTCGTCCGCTGTGGCGCAGCAGCAACGTGGAATGGGCGGTCAGATTGACCGCGTCATTGCGGACCAGCCGGGTCCACGGGCCGGGACGGGCCGTATTGAGGATCTCCTCCCACATGCCCGGCTGCTCCATACGGGGCAGCCCGAAGGATCGCGACCGGGTGCCGGCGTTGAGGAGTAGGAACAAGGTGTCTCCCGAAGCCGAGCGGCCTCGCATGTCGACCTCATCGGCCGCCGACCCGAGCAGAAGCATGCCGATGCATTGATTGTCCGGATTGCTCCAATCGTCTTCGGTCATTTCTGTGCCGTCATGACGAATCCATGTGACGTCCTTTGTTCCCATGCCGGCATGTGGCTCACCGGTGAAGAAGGCCCGTCGGCGCAAGATGGGATTTTCCTGCATGACAGCGATGGCGTCGCGCACGAAGTTGAACATGTCGTAGCCGGTTTCCCCAATGTCCCAGTTGAACCAACTGACCTCGGTGTCCTGACAGTAGGCATTGTTGTTGCCGCCCTGGGTCCGGCCGATTTCGTCTCCTCCCAGCAGCATCGGCACGCCCTGGGAGAAGAACAGTGTGGCCAGAAAGTTGCGCTTCATGCGATCACGCGCCCGCTCAATGCGGGCGGAGTCGCTGGGACCCTCGGCTCCCCAGTTCCGGCTGCCGTTGTCGTCGGTGCCGTCACGGTTGCCTTCCCCGTTGGCTTCGTTGTGCTTGTGCTCGTAGGAGACCAGGTCGGTGAGCGTGAAGCCGTCGTGGCAGGTCACGAAGTTGATGCTGGCGTAGGTGCGGCGCCCGCTGGGCGCGTAGATGTCGCTCGATCCGGTCAGCCGAGAGGCCAGCTCCGGTACCTGACCAGGGTCGCCCCGCCAGAAGCGGCGGACGCAGTCTCGGAATGCCCCGTTCCATTCGGACCACCCGGGTGGGAACTGACCCAACTGGTAGCCGTCCGGACTGGCGTCCCACGGCTCGGCGATGAGCTTGACCTTCGACAGGACGGGGTCCTGTTGGATGATCTCGAAGAAGGCGCTCGGTTGGCCGGCCTCGAAGCCCCGCACGAGCACTGGGGCCAGATCGAAGCGAAAACCGTCCACGTGCATGTCGGTGACCCAGTAGCGAAGGCTGTCGGTCACCAGGCCCATGGCCCGTGGGTGCAGGATGTTGAGGCTGTTGCCGGTGCCGGTGTAGTCGAGGTAGTAGCGCCGATCGTCGGGTGTGAGCCGGTAGTAGACCGAGTTGTCGATTCCCCGCAGCGAGAGTGTCGGACCGAGTTGGTTTCCTTCGGCGGTGTGGTTGTACACCACGTCGAGGATGACTTCGATACCGGCCCGGTGCAGCGTTCGCACCATCGACTTGAACTCGCCCACTTGGCTCCCCAACCCGCCGGCGGCGTAGCCCACATGAGGGGCCAGAAAGGCCACGGAGTTGTAACCCCAGTAGTTGGTCAGGCCCTGTTCGACCAGATTCCGGTCGGCGGCGAACTGGTGCACCGGCATCAGTTCTACGGCGGTGACGCCCAGCCCGATCAGGTGGTCGATGATGGGGTCAGAGGCCAGTCCGAGGTAGGTGCCGCGCAGGTGTTCGGGCACGCCGGGATGCTGCATGGTCATGCCCCGGACATGGGTCTCGTAAATGACGGTCTGGTTCCAGGGCGTATCGGGAGCCCGATCGTCCTGCCAGGTGAAGGCCGGGTCAATCACAATGCACTTCGGCATGGCGCCCGCCGAGTCCCGGGAATCGAAGCTGAGGTCTCCGGTGGGGTCGCCCACGGTGTAGCCGTAGAGATCGTCACTCCAGCGGATCGGTCCACTCACCGCCTTGGCATAAGGGTCGATGAGCAATTTGCTGGGGTTGAAGCGGTGCCCCTGGTCGGGTTCGTACGGGCCGTCCACCTTGTAGCCGTACAGGGCGCCCGGGCGCACGTCGGGCAGGTAGGCGTGCCAGACATTGTCGGTGGTTTCCGTCAGGTTGATCGTGCTGGAGGGCCGATCCGAAGTGGCCTCGTCGAACAGGAGCAACTGCACACCACTGGCATGCTCCGAGAAGAGGGCGAAATTGACGCCTTCACCGTCCCAGGTCGCACCGAGCGGGTGGGGCCCTCCGGGCCAGACTCTCACGCTGCCTCCTCTGGTGTGCCATAGACGTTGAATCCCCAAGGGTCCAGCTTGACGGTGGCATCGCCAGCGTGCGGCAATTGCTCGGAGCGACGCAGGTCGATCCACGGGCCGCCGGAGGGCAGCGTCGCTTCGACCCCGTGCGCGGTGAGATTGAAAAGAGCGGTCACCGTGCCGGCCGGGTCTCGCCGCACCATCGTCACCACTCCTCCATAGGCCGACGCGCTGGCCGCTGACCGCGTCGAGCGGCGCAAGGCGGGAACTTGTTGTCGCAACGCGATGAGTTCCCGATACAACTGCCACAGTTCGGCGTGGGTGCCCTGGTGGCGCAGGGAACGTTGGAGAATCGCCGCAGCGAAGGTGTCCGGATCGGCCGGATCGAGTGGCTCGGCGTCGTGGAACATCTCAGCGAACTCGCGGGCTCGACCGGTTCGAACGGCGGCGGTGAGGGCGGGATCGCCGTGGTCGACGAAATAGGGGAACGGCGCTGTCTCGCCGTACTCCTCACCCATGAACAAGAGCGGTATCCCGGGCGAGAGCAGGAGAAGCGCTGCGGCCAGCGCCACCTGATCCGGTGCGACCAGGGTGGCCAGACGATCGCCTCGGGGGCGATTCCCGATGTGGTCGTGATTCTGGACAAACTCGACGAAGTGCTCCGGGGCAATTGTCCCCGAGGGCGCGCCGTGGCGACGCTGCCGGAAGAGCGAGTACTGCCCTTGATAGACGAACCCCTCATTCATGGCGCGGGCGACATCCTCCGCATGCCCGTAATCGGCGTAGTAGCCCTCACGTTCGCCCGTGAGGACGCTGTGCACGCTGTGGTGGAAGTCGTCATTCCACTGCGCATCCAAGCCGAGTCCACCCGCCGCTGACGCGGTGATCACGAGGGGGTTGTTGTCGGCGCTCTCGGCGATGAGGGAGCAACGCCGTCCCAACATGTCGCTGATCTCGTCAGCATGGGTGGCCAATTCGGACAGGAAGGGCGTGGCAGTTCGGTCAATAATCTCGTGCACCGCATCGAGGCGCAGCGCATCGATATGGAAGTCGACAAACCATTGATGGGCATTCTGCAAGAAATAGGTCCGGACGTCATCCGAGCCAGGGCCGTCGAAATTGAGGGCCGGTCCCCACGGGGTGTGGTAGCGATCGGTGAAGTAGGGGCCGAAATCGCCCAGCACGTTGCCTTCGGGCCCGAGGTGGTTGTAAACGACGTCCAGCACGACCGCCAAGCCACGTTGATGGCAACCCTCCACCAGACGCTGAAGTCCGTCCCATCCGCCGTAGGAGTTCTGTACGGCATAGGGGAACACGCCGTCATAGCCCCAATTCCGCCGGCCCGGGAACTGGGCCACGGGCATGATCTCGAGCGCACTCACTCCGAGCTCGACCAACTCATCGAGCTGGGCCAGCGCGGCGTCGAAGGTTCCCTCTGCGGTGAAGGTCCCAATGTGAAGCTCGTAGATCACCTGGTCCCAGAGCGGGCGAGGGCGGTAGCCCTCGTCGTGCCATGGGTGTGCCCGCAGGTCGACGACTTGGGAGGGACCGTGCACACCGTCGGGCTGGCTTCGGGAGGCCGGGTCGGGTTGCCGGGAGCCATCGGCCAGGACGTAGTGGTAGCGGGCACCCGGCGGGCAATTCGGAACCACGGCCTGGTGGTAGCCGCCGCTTTCCGGCGTGAGGGCAACGGAGGGACCGTCAGCGAGCTGCACCATCACGCCAGCGGTCGCTGGCGCCCAGACGACAAAGCGGGTCTCGCCATCACCCATGGGAGTGGCGCCCAGGCGGTGCGTCACCGGGGGCTCAGGAAGAGACACGCCAGCGGGGGCAGCGTCAGGGTGAGTGTGCGCGGCATCCCGTGTGAGGGTACGGGGTGGGATTCGACCCCTCCCAAATTGCCCATGCCGCTTCCGCCGTAGAACTCGGCATCGCTGTTGAGGATCTCGTGCCAGTAGCCATCCACTGGAACGCCGGCCAGCACGTTCTCCCGGGGAATCGGGGTGAAATTGCAGACCACCAACACGGGCTGACCGTCAGAAGGCATGCGCAAGAAACTCAGCACACTTGAATCCCCTTCGTTCGGCTGGGTCCAGGCAAATCCCCTGAGGTCGCAATCGAGCTCATGAAGGGCTGGATACTCCGAGTAGAGCCGATTGAGGTCAGATACCCAGCGCAACACTCCCTCGTGATGGGGGTGTTGGAGCAGGGGCCAATCCAGGCCGGCCTCATGGTCCCACTCATGCCACTGGGCCAGCTCGTCTCCCATGAAGAGGAGCTTCTTTCCCGGTTGGCCGAACTGGTAGCCGTAGAGCAGCCGCAGATTGGCAAAGCGCTGCCAGTCGTCACCGGGCATCTTCGTCAACATCGAACCCTTGCCATGGACGACTTCATCGTGGGAAAGAGGCAGCATGAAGTTCTCACTGAACGCATAGACGCTGCGGAACGTGAGCTCGCTGTGGTGATGGCGACGGTAGATCGGATCGCGCGACATGTAGGCCAGGGTGTCATGCATCCAGCCCATATCCCACTTCAGGCCGAAGCCGACACCGCCGGCATCAACCGGTCGGGATACCCCGGGAAAGGCGGTGGATTCCTCGGCGATGACCTGGACATCGGGATGGTCGGCATAAATGCCGGTGTTCAACTGACGCAAGAATTCCATGGCTTCGAGATTTTCGCGACCACCCATGGAGTTCGGGATCCATTCACCGGGACGGCGGGAGTAGTCCAGGTACAGCATGGAGGCCACCGCATCGACCCGCAATCCATCGACGTGGTATTTCGAGAGCCAGTGCTCCGCCGAGGAGGCGAGGAAGCTGCGCACTTCATGCCGTCCATAGTTGAAGATAAGGCTCTTCCAGTCTGGATGGAAGCCGAGACGTGGATCCTCGTGCTCATAAAGATGGGTGCCATCGAATTGGGCCAGGGCGAAGGCATCGGCCGGAAAGTGCGAGGGCACCCAATCGAGGATCACGCCGATGCCAGCCGCGTGCATCTGGTCGATGAGCGACATGAGCCCCTGCGGATCCCCGTAGCGACGGGTGGGGGCGAAGAAGCCGGTGGTCTGATATCCCCACGAGCCGTAGAAGGGGTGTTCCATCAGCGGGAGGAATTCGACGTGGGTGAACCCGCACTCTTTCACGTGGGCGATGAGTGGTTCCGCAATCTCCAAGTAGGTGGGGAGCCGGCCGGGATCGTCCGGATCGCGGCGCCAGCTCCCCAGGTGCACCTCGTACACGGAGATGGGAGCAGCGAGGCCGATGCGGCTTCCCCGCTGCTCCATCCACTCGTGGTCGTTCCAGTGGTACTCCAAGTCCCACACCACCGAGCCGGTACGGGGCGGTTCCTCGGTGCACTGGGCAAACGGGTCTGCCTTCTCGAGTCGGTCGCTCTGTCGGGTGGTGACGACGTACTTGTAGATGTCGCCGGCCTTGGCATGGTCAGAGTGCGCTTCCCAGATGCCGGAGACGCCGCGTGGGTGCAGCGCATCGCCTTCTGGTTTCCACTGGTTGAAATCGCCCGTGACCGCTACCGCGGCCGCATTGGGCGCCCACACAGCGAACGACACCCCCCCCTGAGGTTGGAGATGGGCTCCGAGTTTGTCGCCCAGGCTGCGATGGGTCCCCTCGTTGAACCAGTAGAGATCTTCGTCAGTCAGTGTCACAGGTTGGCTCCGATCCGCTCGAGGTTGATGTCGCTCAGGAGCGAGGTGGTTGTCTCGTCGGTGATCGCCTGAGCCAGGGTCAGTGCCCCCCGTCGGCGCCAATTACCGGCTTCGGGTCCCGTGCCCGGTCGATTCTGGGGCTCGTGTTCGCCCCAGACATCCTCCAGGTCGGCCAGGACCACGTCGGCCGGGCTGCGCGATAAGTGGAGCAGGCAGCCGCGCAGGGCCCCGGCCGTGGTTTCGGCATCATCGCGGTGGTCAGCCGTCGCCAGCGTGCCCAGCAGGGAAGAGCGCCAACGCGCTCGGCCGGCACGTGCCGCCGCCACCTCCTGCTCGTCGAGCTGGCCTGATGCCTCTTGCTCGTCGAGATCCTCACCCCAGAGGTGGGCGGCGAAGCGGGGGAGGTCGTGGGTGCCCAGCGACGCCAGCACGGGTGAAGGAGGGGCGGGCAGAGGATCAGACGTCGAAGACTCGAATTGGAAGACCCACGAGCGCAGCATGTGGTCAGCGGCCATCCGCTCCCGCACGCCGTCAGGCACGGTGCCGAGATCCTCGCCCACCACGACTGCGCCGGCCCGGTGGGCTTCGAGGGAGACCAACGCGTGCAGTTCGTCGGGTTGGTACCGCACGTAGGCGCCGTGCTGGGCGTCGGCTCCGGCGGGAATCACATAGAGGCGTTGGAGGCCCATGACGTGGTCCACGCGCAGGTAGGCGGAGTGTCGGAATGCTCTGTGCAACACGTTGACCACGTGGTCGTAGCCGTCCTCTCGTATCCCATGGGGTTGAAGGGGAGGAAAGCCCCAACGTTGGCCCCCGGAGAAGAAGCTGTCCGGTGGCGCCCCCACCTCGAGCTCGGTGGCGAAGGAGATCGGAGACCAGAACGGATCGAAGCCGTCAGGATGCACGCCGATTGGCAGGTCGCCGTAGAGCGGCAGGGTGCGAGCGGCCTCTTCGAGCTGTTCGGCTGCGGCCCACTGGCAGTACAGGTGGTAATTCACTGCGGCCGCGCTCTCAGCCGATGTCCCGCCCTCTCGCTGGGCGCGGAACGTCGCGTAGGCCTGAAGTTCGGGATACAGGGTGAAGAAGGCGTCGCAGGCGTCACGCCGCGGTGAAGGTCCGGAGAAGAAGAATTCGGCCATCGGCTGCAAAACCTGCCGCCGGAGTCCAGCGACCGTTTCATAGTCGACCGTGGCCGCCAAGTGGGCGGCCTCAAGGCGCGACGTGAACTCTGACGACCCGAGCAGATGGCAGGCGCCCGGAGTGGCGGCCAGTTCGGGCAGAGACGATGGGTTGATGAAGAGCTCGTTGTAGGCCAGTCGGCTGACCGGGCGATACGGGCTGGGGTCGATGGGCGGCTCCAGGAACGAAGGGTAGAGCGGCAGCCCGCCCACCAGGTCACCGCCGAGACTGTCGATCCAACGACCCAACTCGGCCAGGTCGGTGTAGCTGCCGATACCCCAGTCGTCGTCGGATCGCAGCGCATGGAGTGGCAGAAAGACGCCCCAGACGCGCTGGGCTTGGGGGCACGGTGGGGCGCCGATCAGTCGAGCCCGTCGCCACGCTTCAGCCACCGTTGAGCCTGGTATGTCGAGCGCAACCTCGTGATAGCCCGCCGGTATCGGTTCTGGGCGCAAGGCCGCCAGGTCGACCTGATAGCGATGAAATCGTGCCCCGTCCACATCCTCGGCGTGGCTTCGACCGACGATGGCAGGGATCAGCCTCTCGGTGAGCGTGTCGCCATCTTCGAAGTCGATCGTGATGGCAATCCGGCGAATGTCCGTGTGCTCGGGCAGGGTCACGGCGACCGAACCGGTCCGTCCCTGGCGGTGCACCAGGACCGGATCGACTACCCGCCGGACCCGGGCGGAGCGGCGCGCCCGCAGCACATCGGGTGCCGTCGCTGCCCGATCGATCGGAACACCCAAGGCCATCAGAATGGCGAGGACGGTGTCGTCGTCGGTTCCGTGAGCCACCCCATCTGAACCCTGGAAGGAAAGCTCAATGCCGCAGTCCACTGCCAACTGTCGTAACGGGCTGCTCATGCGGTGGTCGACAAGATGTCGAGAATGCCCCGGGCTGGGATATCGACCCAACCCGGTCTGGTGTTCGCTTCGTAACTCAGCTCGTACATGGCCTTCTCGAGGAGGAAGAAGTCAAGGAGTTGGGCCAACTGTTCGCGGTCATGGGGAAGGTATCGAGCCGGCGCGGCGTGGCTCAGATACGAGTTCAGGAATGTTCCCGAGACCCAGCGATGCCAGAAGGTCAGCCACCCGTCGATCTTCTCCAGCTCGCTGGCATTGATGGAGACACCGAGGTCTCGCGTCAGTCGCAATTCGGCGGCTTGCCCGGCGTAGTGCAGTGAGCGCACCATGCCGGCCAGATCGACCACGGCCGGTCGCTTGAGGCGACGGCGGCCCAACGACCGTGACGGCTCTCCCTCGAAGTCGATGAGCGTGAAATCCTTCCCCGTCCAGAGGACCTGCCCCAGATGGAAGTCGCCATGGCAGCGGATGCGGTAGGTGTCGCCGGCCAGGGAGTTGAGGTCTCGGAAGCGGTCGATGATCTCGTCTTCGCGGGCCAGGACCTGCTGCACGTGAGGTGACGACACGTTGATGGAGCGAACTTCATGCAGCACTTGCCGCGTGAGGCCCCGGGCTCCGTGGTAGAGCGCCTGGCGGTCCATGGTCGTGAGGGGCTCTGGTGCGAAGTCGGGGTCGCGCTGATCCGAAGTGAGTGCCACATGGAGTTCCGCCGTCCGCTGCCCGAGGAGCGATGCCCAGGCCAGATGAGGGCCGACCAGGGGGTGTCCGGGCTCGAGGCTGGCCTCATCCAGCGAGAACAGTGTGCGCGGTGGGGTGGCGCTGAGTTCGTTGTCGGATCGGTGGGCCAGTGCCTCCTCCAATCCGTGGGTGAGTGCATCGACGACGTAGTTCCATCCATCGTCCTCGTGGGGGATGAACTCCTCCAGGACGGCCACCGTGGCCGGTGTGGCGCCGATGCGCGAGGACTGATACTCAATGCTCCCGCCGCTGCGCGGCGCATTCGGATAGCGATCTCCCTCACTCAGGAATCGGCCGACCTCGACGCCCGGGTTGATGCCCTCTTCGAAGCGCCGGATGAACTTCATGATGGCCTGGTCGCCCAAGAGCACAGAGCTGTTGGACTGTTCGGCCGAAAGCGGAACGGGGACGCATGCGTCAGTCAGGCAGCCATCGAATTGGCGGAGCGACGGTGTGGGGATCCCGACGAGCCGGCCGCCGACTCCGGCCAGGGTGCGCCGACGGGCCAGCAGGTCCGCCATGGCATTGACAAACTCGGGAGAGTAGACGGCATCGAACAGCACGCCCCCGACGCCGTCCACCTGCAGATCGGCCACGACCGCCTCGCTGTGCCACTTGCACAGTTCGTCCGCTTCGGTCCCACTGGCGAAGGCCATGGGTACCAGGTACCGGTCAGGGCTGCCGTGGTCGAGTTCGAGGGCAACGATTATGGCGTGGGCCACCGGTGCTCCGCCACGCCGTCCGGCTGCCGCCGAAGCGGGCGAGGGATAGACGGGAACGGTGTCCACCAGCTCAGCCGACGTGATGGTGCGCGCTTTTTGTCCGAACCATCGTCGCTGGCTCAGATAGGCAGGCAGGAACGCCTCGAATTGGCGGCGGGCCGGGCCGCTGAACAGGTTGTCCCACTGGCCGGAGACCTTGAAGGTCGGCCGGGGCGATGTGGACTCGTCAGATTCGCTCTCGAGGGAGAACCAATAGAACCCGTGCGGTCCCAAGGTAATGAAGTAAGGAAGGTCGCCGACCTGTGGGAACTCGAGATTCCCGAAGAGCTCGACCGGGGTGGCCCCCAAGAACTCCGATAGGTCGAGTTCGACGCACTGCACGGAGCGCGAGAGATTGACGATGCAGAGAATGCGCTCGTTTTCATAGCGTCGGATGAAGGCGAACACCTTGCGATTGTCGGGGCGCAATACCTCCAGGGTGCCGCGACCGAACGCCTTGTAACGCTGGCGCAAGGCGATCAGGCGTTTCATCCACCACAGAAGGGAGTTGGGGTTCTGCTGCTGGGCCTCGACGTTGACGGCCTGAGAATGGTATTCGGGGTCGATGATGACGGGCAGGTACAGGCGCTGGGGATTGGCGGCCGAGAATCCAGCGTTGCGGTCACTGTCCCACTGCATGGGCGTACGCACCGCATTGCGATCGCCCAGATAGATGTTGTCGCCCATCCCGATTTCGTCGCCGTAATAAATGATGGGCGTGCCGGGCATAGAGAACAAGAGCCCGTTCATCATCTCAATGAGTTTGCGGTCGTTACCCAGTAGGGGAGCAAGCCGGCGCCGGATGCCCACGTTGACTCGGGCCTGTGGGTCCTGGGCGTAGGCCCGGTACATGTAGTCCCGCTCCTCGTCGGTCACCATCTCGAGCGTCAATTCGTCGTGGTTGCGGAGGAAGAGGGCCCACTGACATTCGGGGGGAGTGGTCGGTGTCTCGGCCAGGATGTCGACCATCGGGAACCGGTCCTCTTGCCGAGCCGCCATGAACATGCGGGGCATGAGCGGGAAGTGAAAGGCCATGTGGCAGACGTCGCCCTGTCCCATGTACGCCACGGCGTCCTCGGGCCACTGGTTCGCTTCCGCCAGGAGCATGCGACCCTGGAACCGCTCGTCGATGTGGGCCCTCAACTGGCGCAGGAACTCAAAGGTTTCGGGCAGGTTCTCGCACGTCGTGTTCTCGCGGGCATAGAGATAGGGGACAGCATCGAGGCGCAGGCCGTCCACCCCCATGGCCAGCCAGTAGTCGACGACATCGAACATGGCTTGGCGCACCGCCGGATTGTCGTAATTCAGGCTGGGCTGGTGGGAATAGAAGCGGTGCCAGAAGTAGGCCTGGGCCACCGAGTCGTACGACCAGTTGGATGTCTCGAAGTCCTTGAAGATGATCCGGGCTTCCGAGAACCGGTCGGGCGTATCGCTCCACAAGTAGAAGTCCCGATAGTTGGACCCGGGCTTGGCCAAGCGAGCTCGCTGGAACCAGGGATGCTGATCGGACGTGTGCGCCAACACCAGTTCGGTGATCACGCGCATGCCCCGACGGTGCGCTTCTCGCAAGAAGGCTCGGAAGTCCCGCAGTGTGCCGTATGACGGGTGGACTTGTCGGTAGTCCGAAATGTCATACCCGTCGTCACGCAGGGGGGACGGGTAGAAGGGGAGCAGCCACAGGGTGGTGACTCCTAGGGCCTGCAGGTAGTCGAGCTTCTCTATCAGCCCTTTGAAATCGCCGACGCCGTCGCCATTGCCATCGTGGAAGGCCCGCACGTGTATTTCGTAAATGACGGCGTCCTTGTACCACTCACCGTGTTCGACCTTGAGAATTCCCGGTTGGGCATCTTGGCCGGGATCGCGGGGGTCGCGATCGGGAGTTCCGACAGCATGCCGGTTGCGTTGTTCGCGCTGAAGGTCGATCGCCGTCATACCGGCACGGGACTCTCTGGTGGCGCCTGCCGGAGTGAGAAAATGTGGCAGGGGACGACATCGGGGTCGAGTTTGACGAAATTACGGTGGCCCTGCCAGGCGTAGCGGGCGTCAGTCAGAAGATCCTGCATGACGTAGGGGCGGGCGGGGTCCACTCGTAGTACGTCGAGATTGAGATCAACCCACCCCGACTGTGGGTAGCCATGGTCCAAATTTACGATGGTGACGATGATGTCGTCGTGGGGCGACGACCGTCTTGTCTTGCTGTAGGCGATGAGCCGGTCATTGTCGACGGGATGGAAGGTGAGAGCGTCGTTGAAATGCAGGGCCGGATGGTCATGACGGATCTGGTTGATCTGGGCGATGAAGGCACTCAGACTCTCGGGATCGTCGCGGTCCCATGACCTGATTTCATATTTCTCCGACCGGCGGTATTCCTCAGAGCCCGGCTCCTTGGGAACGTGTTCCTGCAGTTCGAAGGCGGGACCATAAATTCCGTAGTTGGCGCTCAAAGTGGCGGCCAGCACCAATCTCGACAGGAAGGCGGCCCGACCGCCGGTTTGGAGTTCCTCGGTCAGGATGTCCGGCGTGGCCGGCCAGAAGTTCGGCCGGAAGTAGTCCGCCACGTCGGTGGCGGTCAGTTCCGTGAGGTAGGTCTCCAGCTCCCACTTCGAACTGCGCCAGGCGAAGTAGGTGTAGGACTGGGTGAAGCCGATCTTGGCCAGCTGCTCCATGACGCGTGGCTTCGTGAAGGCCTCGGCCAGGAAGATGACATCGGGATATTCCGTGCGGGCCCAGGCCAGGAGCCACTCCCAGAAGGCAAAGGGCTTGGTATGCGGATTGTCGACGCGGAAAACCCGTACGCCGGCGGAGATCCAGTACTGCACGACCCCCTGCAACTCGATCCAGAGGGACTGCCACTCTGTGGTGTTGAAATCAATTGGGTAGATGTCTTCGTATCGCTTGGGGGGATTCTCGGCATGACGGATCGTCCCGTCCGGGCGATGGCGGAACCATTCGGGGTGCTCAGTGACCCAGGGGTGATCCGGAGAAGCCTGGAAAGCCAGATCAAGGGCGACGTCGATGCCGCGGTCCGCGGCATCGCGTACGAGGGAGACGAAATCCTCCATCGAACCGAGCTCGGGATGGATGGCCCGATGACCACCTTCGGTGGCACCGATGGCCCAGGGGCTGCCCGGGTCGCCTTCGTGCGCAACGACGGCGCCCTCTCGTCCCTTGCGCCCGGTGCGACCGATGGGATGAATGGGCGGCAGGTAGAGGACATCGAAACCCATCTGTGCGACATAGTCCAAGCTGGCTCGGACGTCGGCGAAGGTCCCGTGGCGACTCGGATCCGACGCAGCGGATCGGGGGAACATCTCGTACCAGGCGCTGCAGCGCGCTTTGGCTGTATCGACCACGAAGTTGTAGGTCTCCGAGACGGCGAAGTCATCGGGGTCGCCCAATGCGCTCATGAGCAGTCCAAGGCGGTCGGAGAAGACGGCGTCCTGCAGGGTGTGGCCGCCGTACCACTCAGCCAGCTCTATGGACAGATCGCCCTCTAGACCTCTCGGGTCGGACCGAAGCTGCGTTGCCAAGGCCGTCAACTGGAGGCGATCCACATTTTTGGCCCGCATAGCCGCCTCTTGAATCAGGGCGGCCCCGACAAGAAGCTCCACTTTTACGTCCTGGCCCGCCTCCAGGCGAGCTGACAGGTCGCGGACCCACGTGGCGAAGTCGTCTATTCGGGCCCGGATCATGAAGCGATAGCGGCCCAGTTCCCGGGCCGCAATGATGCCTCGCCAGTGATCGTTGCCCATGTGCGACATGGGAACGGTGGTCCATTTGGTTGCGGCTACATGCCGATAGCGGATATCGCACCACAACGCGTCGTGCCCATCGGCAAAGACGTCGGCTTCCACCCGGACGAGATCGTCCAAGGCCGCCTTGGCGGGCCGTCGCCCCCCGTCCACCTGCGGGCGGATCGCCTCGATCACCGGTCGGTCCCGGTTGGCCGGGAAGGCGCGGGAGGCATGGTTAATGGCCGGATCGCTTGCCGCCGGAATGTCTGTGACTGGTGCACCGCGACGGTTCGCGGCGCGAGATATCGCCATTGGGGGATGCCACCTCCTCACTAACGTACCTACCCGACCAGGTCCAATGACAAACGGCGGCTGCACGTGGCGAGGACGGGGAGCGGCGGGCTAGGCGGTCTCCGTGGAGGTGAGGCTGCTCAGGTACGCGGTGGCCCAATCCTCGGCCGTCCAGCTCAAAAGAGACCGCCGCAGGGCGCGCATGCGCTGCCGGCGCTCGCCGGGCGGAGCGACAATGGCCCGGAGGATGCCCTCCTTCAATTGCTGCACATCGTGCGGATTGACCAGGTAGGCCGAGGTCAACGACTGGGCCGCTCCGGCAAACTCGCTCAAGACGACGGCGCCGGAGTCCGTGCGGCAGGCCACGTATTCCTTGACCACCAGGTTCATGCCATCCCGATACGGGGTGACCAGCAGGATGTCAGCGGCGCAGTACAGGGCCACCAGTTCAGTGATGTCCAGGTTGCGATGCAGGTAGTGCACGGCCGGAGAGCCCATCTGCCCGAAGTCTCCGTTGAGCTCGCCGATCAGGCGTTCAATGGCCAGGCGTTGTTCCATATAGGCGGGAACGGAATCGCGCGTGGGGACGGCGATTTGGACCATGACCCGCTCGGGCACGGAGATGGTCCCGTCGAAAAGCATCTCTTTGTAGGCCGTCAACCTGGCTTCAATGCCCTTGGTGTAATCGAGCCGGTCGACGCCCAGAATGAGCGTCTCGGGGCTCCCCATCTGCTCGCGGATTTCCTTGGCTCTCAATTGGGTCTCGTCTGACCGAGCAATGGCTTCCAACGAGCCGACATCAATCGATACCGGAAACGCTCCCACCTTGACCTGTCGGTTCTCGAAGTCGAGGACCGACCCCCGTCCTTGGGCCGACGTCAGCCGTTTGGCCAGGACGGAAAAGTTGCGGGCGGCGATCGGCACCTGGAAGCCGACGACGTCGGCCCCGAGGATTCCCTCCATGATCTCTTTGCGCCATGGCAATTGCATGAACAGCTCCTGGGGTGGAAAGGAGATGTGCAGGAAGAACCCGATGCGCAGGTCCGGCCGCATCTGTCGCAGGAGTCCGGGAACGAGCTGGAGCTGATAGTCGTGGATCCACACCAGTGCTCCGGGGGCGGCCGTCTGAGCGGTGACATCGGCGAACCTTTGGTTGACGCTCACATAGGTCGACCACCACGATCGCTGAAACTCTGGGGTGCGGATGGCGTCGTGGTAGAGGGGCCACAGCGTCCGGTTGCTGAAGCCTTCGTAGTATTCCTCCACCTCGGAGGGGGTGACCTCTACCGGGACGAAGCGGATCCTGTCGTGGACGAACGGCTCGGACCCGTTGCCGTCCCCGGTCCAGCCCACCCAGGCACAATCCCGACCTGCCATGACGGGGGCCAATCCGGCGACGAGACCCCCGGGGCTGCGTTCCCAGTGTTCGACGCCGCGGGCAACGGTTCGGCGGAGAGGCAGCCGGTTGGCGACAACGACCAGCTGGGGTTGATCGAGTTGTGGCGTGTCTGCTGAATTTGGCCCCGGCACTAGGGGCGAAACACCCGAGGGCGCAACCGCGTCATCCTCGGCCGATTGGCTTGAGCGCCCGGGCCACTGGGCCCGAGGCTCCATACAGATCAATGCGCTTGCCCCATGTCTGCATGGCGGACCACAGGCCACGCAGCGCAGCGACACCCTCGTCGTCGACCGAAGTCAGCAAGCTCGCATCAATGAGGATGCTCGAGCATCGAGAAGTGGCGAGCCGGTCAACCAACACCCGGAGCGGGCTCACCGATGACCGCTCCACTGAGTCGCGGAGTCGGACAACGCAAACATCGTTGGCGAGTTGGGATTCGACTTCATCCAGTTCCGGTGCGAGGAGGGTCACAAAATGGCTATTCCCTACCTGCGGAGGGCCAAACGTGTGTCGCACAAAAGTAATAAAAGGGATCTATCGAGAGACAGCTCTTGACATATAACTCTCAATAGATAACTCTTGAGAGATGGAATCCGTTCCGACCCCCAACGACGAGCTGCCCATCCGTGAGATCACCGATGCCCGCACGATGCGAGCGTTGGCCCACCCGGTGCGGATCGCCCTGATTGAAGCCCTCACGCTCAACGGCCCCATGACGGCGACGCAGGTCGGTGAGCGGATCGGAGAGTCGCCCACAACCTGTTCATTTCACCTACGCCAGCTGGCCAAATACGGATTCGTGGAAGAAGCGGGCGGCGGCAAGGGCAGATCGCGACCCTGGCGCATCACCTCGGTGGGGATGCGGTTCGGCTACAGCGACGACGCCGAGACCGACGTAGCCGCCTCGTTGCTCGGCCAGCTTTTTCGAGAGCGCCAGCTGGCCCGCTACTGGGCTTGGCGAAATACGCGGGGGGACTACCCGAAGCCGTGGCGTGAAGCGTCCGGAGATTCTGAGTTCGTCTTCTATCTCACGGCGGAGGAACTCGAAGACTTCAACGAAGAACTCAACGCCTTTTTGTTGCCGAAATTCCGCGAGCGACTGATGGATGCATCGAAGCGGCCGGCGAACGCCGTTCCGGTGGAATTACTCCTCTTCTCGTATCCCATGGAACTCCCTCAGGGCGGTGAGGAGTCGTGAGCTTCGGTCTGCAGGACGCGCTGGTGGATGCCCACTTGGCAGATCTCCGGGGCATCGGTCCATCGACGCGCCGTCGCCCGGGCCGGAGCGCATCCGGGGTCCAGCATTCTCGTTCGATGTCTGGGCTCCGCCAGTGGGCCGGGGCCACGCTTGTCGCCGCCGGCCTTCATCTGCTGACTTCGGGGCGGCCGACTCCAGTCACCTGAGCGTCATCGAGTCACCGTGTCGGGGGCCTGTGCCATTCTCTTCGCCTACCGGTAGCGAGTGGACCCCGAGGAACCGATGGCATCAGATGGATTACACACCATTGTCTCCGCCGATGGCACAGCGGTGGTGGTGCGCGACTTGGGGGGTCCCGACGACCGGGAAGCACCAGTACTTCTGTTCTCTCATGCCACCGGATTCCACGGTGAGGTGTGGCGTCCCTTGGCGACCGAGCTGATCGGTGAGTACCGCTGCCTGGCCATTGACCACCGCGGACACGGGCTCTCCGCCATTCCAGAGGACGCCGACCTCGTCTGGAGCAGCATGGGGGAGGACGTCGCCGCCGTCCTCGACAGCGAACTTGTCGGGGCCGGTCGGGTGGTGCATGGCATCGGGCACTCCATGGGTGGGGCTGCCTTGGTCCTGGGCGCCGACTCGCGCCCCGGGAGGTTCCGCTCACTCTGGCTCTATGAACCCGTGATTGTGGCGCCCGGCGTGCTGCCACCTCCGGGCACACCCAACCCGATGGCGGACGGCGCCGCCCGTCGACGTTCGTCGTTCGAGTCGTTCGATGCCGCCTTGGTCAACTTTGCCCAAAAGCCCCCGCTGGACCAACTGCGGGCCGATGCCTTGCGGGCCTATGTCGAAGCTGGATTTGCACCCCAGCCCGACGGCTCCGTCGTGTTGCGTTGCAGTCCGACCCGTGAAGCGTCGGTGTACCGGGGCGCCCCCGACAGCGGAGCCTGGTCGGTGGTGGGCCACCTGACCATTCCCATCGCCATGGTCTCGGGACGTCAGGAATCGTTCGGCCCGGTGGCCTTCATGCCGGCGGTCGTCGAGATCCTCCAGCGGGGCACCGTGCGGGAGCATCCCGAATTGGGCCACTTCGGCCCGCTGGAGAATCCGACAACCATGGCCCACGACGTTCGGTCCTGGGTCGAGAGCCTCACGTAGCCGGCCCGCGGCTCAACTGCCGCGCTCCCTGAGGTCTCCGCTCACCCTCTAGACGTGTCCCGAATTGCACGAGTAGGCGCCCGACGGTTTGCCGGACTCGTCCGGTCCAGTGAATTCTGGTGACGACGGATCGATTGTTCCTATGTCGGAACTGGTACTGGTACCTGAGATCCGCTTGATGCTCGCGCACGAGCGCGTCAATTTGATGGGATAACACAATTGCTCCTTGGGACGACTGCACGGCGCGCGCCAGCGCCCTGGGCGCGACGACACCGATCGAATAACGGATGTGTTCAGTCAGCGAACGAGTGCCGACAGACAGCGCAATGCTGAGCTGTCAGTCGAGTTCGTGACACAGGACGGGCAGAACGGCGCCCGTGAGTACTCGCAATGTGGATGGGATTGTCAACGTGGCACCTCCTTTGTGCTCGCCTGGACTGCCCATGGTAACCAATGGGCCTCTCTATTTCTAGGGTATTTGGCCAGCTTTATTGAAATATTCCGGCCACCACTACGATCTCCCCGTGACCGCGCCAGAGGAATCCAATCCAAACGAACCGCTCAGCACGCTGCGCGGGTCATCGGTACAGGTAGACGCCAGCGCAATCCGGCGCGTCCTGATGGCCCTGACCGTCGTTGTCCTGGCCGTCCTCACCGTGACCTTTGTGCTGGTCGGAGTGCACAAGAACGCGCAGATCAACCAGTTGCGGGACCACGGAGTTCCGGTGAATGTGAAGATCACTGGTTGTCTGGGATTGATCTCGGGCAGCGGCAGCAATGTCTCGGGCTACATCTGTCGCGGCAATGAGGAGATCGATGGGCACGTGTATAACGAGCAGATCGGTGGGACCACGGCCTTCTTCAAGAGGGGCTCGACCATTCGGGCCGTCACGGTGCCCGGCGATCCAGCGCTCCTGTTCACTCCGGATTCAGTCTCGAGTCAACATGCCTCGGCCAATGTGTTCATCGTCCCCATTGCCCTGTTCGTCGTCCTGATCGTTTTTGCCCCGCTGGCCGTCCGCCTGCAGCGCCGCCGCCGGGACGCGTCAGCGACGTAGGGAGCGGAGCGCGTCCACGTACCGACCAATGTCACACAACGGTCAGAGCCATGGCACACTTAGCCACTCGAAGCATCTGACTGGGAGGTCATTGGCGATGGGATCGTTTCGGCGGAATGTTGGATTGCTCGTGGCGGCCGGGTCCGCCCCGTTGCTCCTAGTGGGCGTGATCGGTGTAGGAAGCGCCGGCGCCGGCACGTCGTCCACCATTCCGACTGTGGCGGAGTCGCCCAGCCTGGCCGGTGCCGTTCCCGCCAGCATCAAATCCAGCGGCACGCTGAGTGTGGCGCTGGACGCCACCTACGCGCCCGATGAGTTCGTGGCATCCGATGGCTCGACCGTCATCGGCATGGACGCCGACCTGGCCAACGCCATCGGCCAGGTGCTGAACCTGAAGGTGACCCTGACCAATGCCACGTTCGCCACGATCATCCCCGCCCTGACCTCTGGCAAGTTCGATCTCGGGATGTCCTCCTTCACCGACACCAAGGCTCGGGAGAAGCAGGTCAATTTTGTTGACTACTTCTCGGCTGGCGAGGGCTACTACGTGAGTGCCAAGAGCCACTATCACCCCAACGGTCTGAGTGCCTTGTGCGGACACTCGGTTTCCGTGGAGAGCGGCACCACGGAGGAATCCGATGCCCAGGCCCAAGCCAAAATCTGCAAGCACAAGAAGAAGGCTGCGGTCAAGGTCCTGAGCTTCGCCAATCAGAACTCGGCCAACCTGGCCGTCTCGAGCGGCCGAGCCGATGTCGGTTTTGCCGACTCGCAGATCGCCCAGTACATCGTGGCGCAATCGGGTGGGCAATTCCGATCCAGCGGGAAGGCTTTCGAAACCGCTCCCTACGGGATCGCGGTGCCAAAGGGCACGACATTGAACGTGTCCGTGCAAGGCGCCCTCAAGGTGCTGATAGCCGATGGCACGTACGGGAAGATCTTGAAGAAGTGGGGCATTCAGGCGGGGGCGGTCAAGACGGCGGCACTCGACGGCGCCACCAGTTGATCGCCCTCACCAGCATCTTGAGTTAGGAGGGCGATGCCCGGGTCGGTTGACCCACTTTCCAGTACGCACGGGGCGGGGAGTGGTGGCGCCGGTTCACCGCCGATAGCCGCCATCCCGGTCCGTCACCCTGGACGTTGGGTCATGGGTGTGGTCGTGGCGGTCTTGTTGGCCATGCTGGTCAACACCCTGGCCTTCTCCCACACTGTTCGCAGTGGCCAGGTGCAGCCCCGTTTCCAATGGGGCATCGTGGGCCAGTACTTCACGTCGGCTCCCGTCTTGCGGGGCTTGGTAGTTACCCTCGAACTGACCGTCATCTCCATGGCTATCGGCATCGCCCTCGGCGTGCTCCTGGCCATTCTTCGTCTTTCGCCTAATCCACTCCTGGCGGGGGCCAGTTGGCTCTACATCTGGTTCTTTCGAGGCACCCCCGTGCTGGTGCAGCTGCTCTTCTGGTACGCCCTGAGCTACGTGTACCCCCAACTGACACTGGGTGTGCCCTTCGGCCCGGCGTTTGTCCACCTTGACGCCAACACACTGATCACACCTTTCGTGGCCGCCATCATGGGTCTGGCCCTCAACGAGGCGGCCTATATGGCCGAGATCGTCCGGGCCGGCATCCAATCGGTCGACATCGGGCAGAGCGAAGCGGCGCAATCGGTGGGTATGAGTCGTCTCATGACCCTGCGCCACATCGTCCTGCCCCAAGCAATGCGACTCATCATCCCGCCCACGGGAAACGAGACAATTTCGATGTTAAAGACGTCGTCGCTGGCCAGTGTCACTGCGGTGACCGAACTCTTGCTCTCGGTGCAGAACATCTACTCGCGCACCTATCAGACGGTACCGCTCCTGATGGTGGCCAGCCTCTGGTATCTCATCGTCACGTCGGTTCTGACGGTTGGTCAGCACTACCTGGAGGTTCGCTATTCCCGCGGGTCAGCTCAGCAGACACCACTCACACTGTTCCAGCGCTTCCGATTGAGTTTCCTGCCCAGCCACGTCAATCCATCGACGATTCCCTCGGCCATGATCGAGGGTAGGAGCTTCGGCGAATGACGCGGGACATGGTGGTAGCCGAAGGCGTCTGCAAGTCGTTCGGCCGGTTGCGGGTCCTCTCCGGCATCGACCTCACGGTCATGAAGGGTGAGGTGTCGTGCATCATCGGTCCCTCAGGGTCGGGCAAGAGCACCTTCCTCAGGTGCATCAACCACCTCGAGAAGATTGATGCCGGCCGCCTGTCGGTTGACGGCGACTTCGTGGGCTACCAGCAACGCGGCAACAAGCTCTACGAACTCTCGGACCGCGAAGTAAATTCCAAGCGGGCTCAGATCGGTATGGTCTTCCAGCGTTTCAACCTGTTCCCTCACATGACGGCGCTGCAGAACGTCACGGTGGGCCCGTTGAGGGTCAAGTCGCACGATTCGTCCAAGGCCAATGAGATCGGGACGCGGTTGCTGGAGCGGGTCGGCCTGTCCGACAAGATGTCGGCCTATCCCAACCAGCTCTCGGGCGGCCAACAGCAACGGGTGGCCATTGCACGTGCGCTGGCCATGGAACCCAAGCTGATGCTCTTCGACGAGCCGACCTCTGCGCTCGACCCCGAACTGGTGGGCGACGTGCTCGATGTGATGCGGAGCCTGGCCGAGGACGGCATGACCATGATTGTGGTGACTCACGAGATGGGATTTGCCCGCGAAGTGGGCGACTCCTTGGTCTTCATGGACGGCGGTGTGGTGGTGGAGTCCGGCCTCCCTAAGGACATGCTGGCCGCGCCCCAGCAGGAGCGGACCCGGGCCTTCCTCTCCAAGGTGCTCTAGTCCGCCTGTCCTCGGTTCGTGAGAGATTGGGACATGGAATTTCTCAATGCCAGTGTGGCGGTGACCGGTGCCAGCGGAGGGATCGGACGGGTTCTCTGCGAGCACCTTGTAGCGCAGGGTCTCGCCGTCTACGGCCTCGACCTGACCAAGGACCCGAATCCGCCGGTGGGCGTCATCCCATTGGCGGTGGACATCACGTCAGCCAACAGTGTCCAGAGTGTGGTGATGTCGATATACGAGCAGGCGGCCGGGCCCGTCGACCTGGTGGCCTGTGCCGGCATCGTCGAGGGGGACGTGGCCGCGGAGGACATGACGGTCGAACAGTTCGATGCCGTGCAGGCCGTCAACGTCCGGGGTGTGTTTCTCAGCTGCCAGGCCTTCGGGCGGGAACTGCTGGCCCGGGGCGGCGGCAGCATCGTCAACGTGGCCTCCATGTCGGGCAACTGCATCGTCAATTATCCGCAGCGGCAGTGCTCCTACAACGCGTCCAAGGCGGCAGTGACGGCGCTGACCAAATCATTGGCCGTGGAATGGGGCCCACGTGGCGTGCGGGTCAATGCCATTTCTCCGGGCTACGTCGACACGCCGCTCTTGGCCGACAAGCCCGATCAGTTCGAGCAGTGGAAGGCCGGCATCATCTTCGAGCGCTTCGCCCAGCCTGTCGAGATCGCCCGGGCCGTCGCGTTCTTGCTCAGTGGCGACTCGAGCTACTGCTGCGGTTCGGAGCTCGTGATTGACGGCGGGTACAGCCTGCGCTAGTTGCTACAGCGATCGCCCAACCAGGGACGTTCGCCGTCGAGTGAATACAACGCCACAGCGACCGAATCCTGGTCGGCTTGCGAGGCCTGGTTGGGTGGTACCCCCACCAGATCGGGTCGTCCCGCCGCCTGCGCCGCGTAGTTCCATGTCGCCTGATCGAACTGGAAGGCACCCCGGTACTTGCCGTCAGGTGAGACGGCGCCATAGTTGCCGCCCGACTCGGCTTGGCGGACACACTGGAGGAAGGGGGGCAGGGCCGGATCGGTGGTGCCACTTGTACCGTCGCTGGGGGTGTCCAGCGATGTGGTTTGTGCGGCCGTCTTTTGCGCCCGGGCCACCGCAGCGGCCGCGGTCCGGGCCGCGGCGGCATTCTGCTGGCTGACGGCCACCGCCAGCTGGCCGGTGACCTGCGCCTGCAGTGCGGTCTGGTGGTGCACCGTGGCGTTGGCCTGTGCGTAGGATTGTGACTCTACGGCCTGCTCGGCGGCATCGCGAGCATGTTGTTGCTGGAGGGCCGCTTCTTCGTTTTGCAATGTCTGCCGGGCGGTGTGCAGTTGAGCCAGAGCGTTGTTGATGTTGCCGAGCGTGATGGAGGCGTATTCGTTGGCCGATTCAATGTTCTGCACGTTTTCGGCCAGGACGCCGGCACCCGATGTAGCCGAGACGCTGCCGTTCAGAATGTAGGAAAGGAGCGCCAAGCGATGCACGTCTCGCGTCCGGGTGGCGATGTCTTGCTTGTCCGTCACGATCGTGTGCTGCACTCCGGCAATGGCCCTTTGGTCGGACGCCACTTTCTGCGTGGCCACTGAATATTGTTGAAAGTACGCACTCGCCTGGAGTTGATCTTGCAACAGCTCCTGGGCGACCACCTTGGCCTGGTTCTTGAGCGAGGTGACCTGGTCCGCCCCCGCTGGGGCGTTACAGAGGACCAGCACGAGGGGTGTGATCAGTGCGCCAGCGGCCATGAGGGCACGTCGTGAGGTGGGCCGTCGGGACAGACTGGACCGCAGTCCAACTGGGGAATGCGATCTGACCAATGGCACGACACCGCCATTTTAGCCATTTATGCAGCCTGGCTCCGTTGGGTCGAATTGCTAGGCCTGGCGTAGGAGGACTCGCTGCACCCGGTGGTCAGCTCCCTTTTCCAACACAAGGTGGGCACGACTACGGGTGGGCGCCACATTTTCGCGCAGGTTCACCAGGTTGATGTCGGCCCAGATCTGTCGCGCAATCGTCACCACGTCATCATGCGGGAGATCAGCAAAACGATGGAAGAAGGCGTCGGGTTCCTGCAGCACCGTCGATCGCAGAGCCAGGAGGCGTTCTCGGAACCAGATGGCGACATCGTCTTCGGCTGCATCCACGTAGATGGAGAAGTCAAAGAAGTCCGAGACGACGACGTGATCTGGTGAGGCGCCTCTCGTGTTGACCTGGAGGACATTTAGTCCTTCGACGATGAGCATGTCGGGACGGTCGATGGTCTGCACCTGTTCTGGAACGATGTCGTAGGCCAGGTGCGAGTAGATGGGCGTGGTCACCGGAGCGTCAGCGCTGCGTAGCGCGGCCAGTGCATCGACCAGCGCGCGCTGGTCGTAGCTCTCCGGAAATCCCTTGCGCGTCATGAGCCCGCGGCCCTCCAGCACGGCATTGGGATGCAAGAAGCCATCCGTGGTCAGCAAATCAACCGTGGGAGAGGCGGGGCCGCGGCGCAGGAGTGCCTGGAGGACCCGAGCGGTGGTGCTCTTTCCCACAGCCACACCGCCGGCGATGCCGATGATGAAGGGTGACGCAGGTGCTTGGTTGCCGAGGAATGAGGCGACCTGCGTGTCGGTGTGTCGCTTTTCTGCCGCCAGCAAGGTGAGCAATTCGGCGAGCGGCCCGTACACGTCGGCCACTTCCCCGGGCAACAGCGGCTCCCCGGTGGCCATCAGATGATCGGTGGCCATGGACTTGACGGCGTCAGTCGTGGCCGAACCGCGGGCCGACCATTCGCCTCGTGTGAGGACTTGGTAGCCCTTGGTGCTTGCGTTCGATATGAGCTCAGGCGGCGCAGTGCGCTCGTCGGGCGGCATAGGACCAGACGCTAGGGCACCTGGGAGCGAGTCGAGTCCAAGGCGGCGATCTCCTCGTCGAGCACGGCAGCCCGATCGATCATGCGGAGGGCTTTGGTGGCCCGTTCGTCCCGGAAGTTAGAAATGCGGACGATGGTGTCGTCCAGGCGATGCAGCAAGCCGTCGTTGGCTTCCATAGCTTGAGCCAACAATTGCCGCTGCACTTCGGGCCGAGCATCTTTCTGACGCGCTGTTCGGAAGGTGTCCACCAGATTGTCGGTGTCGAGGATGACCCGAATTTCGGCCAGCGAGAATCCAAGTAGAACTTGAAGCTCGCGAATGCGCATGACCCGTTCGACGTCGGCTTCGGAGTAGATGCGTTCGCTGGACTCACCGCGCTCATCCAGCTGGAGCAATCCGATTTCTTGCCAGTAGCGCAGTGTCCGGGTGGTGACGTCTGCCAGCTCTGCTACTTCCCCGATTCGCCGGTGGGTACCCATCAGCGGGATCCCTGTTCGGCCAACTCTGCATGTGGCGCGCTCGTCGTCTCGGTCGGAACTGCGGTCGCCGTCTCGGCATAGACGTAACGGCCACCCCGGCTCCATGAAGCGGCCGCCGCCACCAGGCTGGCCCCGATGGCGAAGTCGAACGCCGCTTCGAGACCGCGGCGGAAGGGAGCCGAGATGATGCCAGGGAAGAAGCTCCGCCCGGTGAGTACGTGCTGCTGGGTGGCCGAAAGGTGGGAAAGCACGTTGGAGCCGATGAGGTGCTGCACCGGGTCATACCCCAGGAAGGCGGCGAACAGGGTGGAGACGGGCGGCAAGTTGGCGGCGCGTCGGGCGTCGGCGGTGGGCACGCCATTGGCGGTCAACCCGTGGAACAGGCTGTGGGGGAGGGACGCGGACAGACCGAGGATCATCAGGGAAAAGAAGATGCCGATGGACACCACCTGGGCCGAATTCTGGAACGTCGTGTTCATCCCTGATCCGGCACCGCGGTGTTCCGGCGGCAGGCTGTTCATGACTCCGGTCCGGTTCGGTGAGCCGAAGGAGGCCATGGAGAGACCGGCGAAGAAGAGAATGATGCCGAAGAGCCAGTAGGGGAAATTGACCGGCAGGAGCTCAAGGAGGAGGAAGCTGAGCGCGGCGGCGATCATCCCGCCCGTGGCAAAGGGTCGGGCCCCGTATTTGTCCGACAGGATGCCCGATACCGGCCCGGCGATCAGGAGGCCGGCCGTCAGGGGGATCATGGCGATGCCGGCCCAGAGCGGTGTGGCCGTGAAGGCGTAGCCGTGCAAGGGCAGCCAGATTCCTTGCAGCCAGATGATGAGCATGAACATCAGGCCGCCGCGGCTGAGCGCGGCGAGGAAACTGGCGGCCACGCCGCTGGTGAACGCCCGAATCTTGAACAACTGAAGACGGAACATCGGATCGGGGACTTTGGTCTCAATGATGCAGAAGGCGATGATGAAGGCCACGCCCAAGCCGAGGGCGGACAAGACCAGGGGGCTGGTCCAACCCATGGCGTGGTGGCCGTAGGGCTCAATGCCGTACGTGATGCCGATCATGACGAGAACCAGCCCGATGGCAAAGGTGATGTTGCCCGGCCAGTCGATCTTGGCCACATGGCGTTGCCCCAACTCGCGGAGCTTGAGATAGCCCCAAACGGTGGCGAAGAGGCCAATGGGCACGGAGACCAGGAAGATGAGGCGCCAGTTGATCGGGGCCAGCACACCCCCCAGGATGAGTCCGATGAAGGACCCGCTGAAGGCCGCCGCCTGGTTGACACCGAGCGCCATGCCGCGCTGTTCAACCGGGAACGCGTCGGTGAGGATGGCGGCTGAGTTGGCCATGAGCAGTGCCGCCCCCACCCCTTGGAATATGCGCATCGTGATGAGCCAGATTCCTGCTCCGTGGCCGGTCATCCACGTCACGCTCAAAAGCAGTGAGAAGAAGGTGAAGATGGCGAAGCCCAGGTTGTACATCCGCACACGGCCGAAAATGTCACCCAAGCGACCCAGGGTGACCACCAGGACGGACGTGGTCACAAGGAATCCGAGGATCATCCACAACAGATAGAAGCTGTTTCCCGCCTCCAGTGGATTCAGGCCGATGCCCCGAAAGATGTCGGGCAGTGCGATGAGGACGATGGAGCTGTCGATCGTGGCCATGAGCATGCCCAGCGTCGAGATGAAGAGGGCAACCCATTTGTAATTGTCCGGGATGGGCCCGAGCGGGTCGGCCCGGCGAGCCCAGGCTGGGCGGCTGGCGAGAAGGCTCATAGGGCCAGAGATTCGAGATTGACGTTCACGTGAACGTCAACCGTATACCCCTAGGACACGGTTGACAAGGCGGCGGAGTCGATTCGGAGGTGGACCAGGTGATCGATGAAGGACAGCTTGCGCACGACGGTGGGGGCCAGCACGAATGGGTAGAGATCGTCTTGCCCCATGGACCGATTGATCTGGTTGAGGGCATAGGAGAGTTCCAGCCAATGGTTGACCACTTCGTCAAAGGTGGCGCTGCCGTCCGGCCTGGTGGGGTGCGCCCCGGCCCGTCGGGTGAGGCGCCGCCCATCCAAGGTGGTGTGCGTGCCCAGGCCGAAACTCTCTGCCGTCTGCAATGAGTCCAAAATGTGGAGGTAGTGGGCGAAGGTCTCCGCCCAATCCTCGTAGGGGTGCATGGTGGCGTACTGGCTGATGTGATCGTCAACCCATGAGGCGTCGTCCCCGGGGTCGTCGTAGTGATTGGCCACTGCACTGGCATAGTCGGCGCGTTCATCCCCGAAGAGCGAACGGCAGGCCTCGAGTATTTCGGGCTGGTCAACCAGAATCGGCCAGAAGTAGTGGCCGATCTCATGGCGGAAGTGTCCGAGCAACGTGCGATACGGCTCGCTGAGCTGCAGCCTGAGGTGTTCACGGTGCTCATCGTCAGCCTCGGCCAGGTCCAGCGTGATGACGCCGTTGTCATGGCCGGTCACCACCTTGGAAGTGACGCTCGAGAGGAGGTCGAACGCCACCCCGTGCTCGTTAGCCTCGTCGCGAGGGGTCAGGGGCAATCCGAGTTCGGCGCACTGAAATACGAGCCGGCGCTTGGCCATTTCGGCCCGTTGGAGTTCGGCCAGACCTTCAGCATTGGCGTCATTAGGACGGGTTCTCGTCAGCTGGCAGGATTCGCACGCTGCCGATGAGCCGGCCGGCACCAACCAATTGCAGCCGGTTACCTCAACCGTCGCACAACGCTCCCAAGGGCGGGTGGCCAGAGACATGTCCACGAACCGATCGTCACCGAGCGGGGTGAGGGCAATGACATCTCGGTCTCTGTGCACGTAGCCCAAGGGGGACTCGCAGTTCAGGCACAAATTGTTATCGAAGAAGATGAGTTGACCGCAGTTGTCACAGGTGAAGATCCGCATTTCGTACCTTTCGGGCCGCCACCAGCGCGGAGATGTCCGCCCGCCATGTCTACCCAGCGGAACGACAGTTGTAACGTCGGGCTCGGCGGAAAGGAGTCCACATGAGGTCGATGCGCTGGCTCAAGGGGGTCGCCTTCATGGCGATACTGGGCACAATTGTGGGCCTCGGGCAATCTGGTGCCGGCGCATCACCCTTGGTGCCTGCAGTCACTTCCGGTGTACCCCTGGCGCCGACCTCGGTCAGCGCCAGCCAGAACGGCCCGTCCGCTGACATCACCATCTCCTGGACGGCATGGGCCACCGGCGGTCCGTCGGCCACCGGCGCCATCGTGCAGTTGTACATCCTCCGCAATGGCACCTTCGGCTTTGTCTCGGACGTCGTGTGCGGGGCACCCTGCACGTCGAGCGATTTTCGGGGGTTGGCCTTCGGATCGACGTATGAGGGCAGGGTGTACCTGATCGACGACGCCGGACCCGGTGTGCCGTTGCAATCAGCGCCCGTGACTCCGACCACGGCCTGTCCAGTCAGTGCCTGCGTGACGCTCAACGCCACGGCACCGATCGGATCGGCCAACCGAGCGGCCTCGGGCATCCTGTCGTCCGTCTTCAATGTCGGCAATGTGATTGCGGACATGGCGGCCCTGGGCACCACCATGTTCCGAAGTTCGCCCACCTACAATCCGGATGGTTCGCTCAACTGGACCAACTGGAATGTGGCCACTCGGTCGGGGGCGAGGACCACCTTGGTCCTGTCGGATTTATGGAGCGCGGCCCATGGCGGCAATCCACCCACTCCCTGGTCGGACTGGTCGGGCTACAGCGCATGGGTGACCTCCACCGTGTCGACCATCGTGGCCAGTGGAGAACCGGTGAACTATTGGGAGGTGTACAACGAGCCCGGAGGAGCCGGCTATTACAGCGCCGGCAACTACGCCACGGAAACGCCAGCGTTGCTGTTGCAACAGTTTCTGGTGACATATCAAGCCATAAAGGCGGCCGATGATGCAGCCGCCATCATCGGTCCGTCCTTGGCCGAGTGGTCTGACATCCCTAATCAGGACGGGACAGCCGCCAGCCCGGATCCGTCATTCGACATGGTGTCGTTTCTCGAATATGCCGCGGCCAACCACCTGCAGCTGGCCGCGGTCTCCTGGCACGAGATCGCTGCTTCGCTGGGCCCCAACCCGAGCGACAACTCGGTTTTGCCGGCCACCATTGAAGGTCACGTCGCCGAAGCCCGGCGGCTCATCGCCTCCCTCCCCGCGCTGGGTAATCCCCAGATCTTCATCAACGAATACGGGCTCCCAGAAGTGCAGGTCATTCCCGGATGGGATGTGGCGTATCTGTCCGCCTTGACGACAGCACAGGTGGACAGCGCCGGTCGTGCCTGCTGGCCCGGCACTGCGTGTGCCAATCCCACCCTCGATGGGCTCTTGGCCAACGACGGAGTGTCGACCACGCCCGACTATTGGGTGCGGACGATCTATGCCTCGCTCTCTGGCAACACCGTGGCTACGACGTCAACCAATGATTTTGTGACGGCCCTTGGTTCTTTTGACCCGACCTCCAACGCGATCAGCGGGCTGGTCGGCCGGGGGGAGGGGTGTACCCAAGACGCCTTTTGTGCCCAGGCGTTGCCGACGGACACCCCTCAGGCTCCGATCTCGACGTTGGTGACCGTGACTGTGCCCTGGACCGCCGGTACCGTCAGCGTGACATTGATTGACATACCAGGACAGTCGCTCGCTCCCATTTTCGAGCCGCACCCGACCGTCATCGACACCACCATCTCCCCGGCCAGCGCGACGAGCGGGACAATCACCGTGTCTATTCCCGCCTTCGCCGACGGGGACGCCTATGGCATCAAAGTCACACCGATCGTGGTGACCAGTCCGGGGACGACGAATCCACCCCCACCGCCGCCCACGGCCGGCGCCGGTTACTACGGATCAACCGGCAACATCCACCTCAACAAACCGATCGTCGGCATGGCGCGCACTCCGGACGGCCGGGGGTACTGGCTCGTGGCGTCCGATGGCGGCATCTTCACGTTCGGTGATGCCAGGTACTACGGGTCAACCGGCAATCTGCGACTCAACAAACCGATCGTTGGCATGGCGCGCACTCCGGACGGCAAGGGCTACTGGCTGGTCGCCTCCGATGGCGGCATCTTCGCTTTCGGTGATGCCGGCTACCACGGATCAACCGGCAACCTGCACCTCAACAAGCCAATCGTGGGTATGGCCGCGTCGGCCTCGGGAGGTGGCTACTGGCTGGCCGCTTCGGACGGCGGCATCTTTGCCTTCGGTGATGCCGGTTACTTCGGATCGGCGGGTAACCATCCACTCAACAGACCGGTTGTCGGACTGGCGGCCACAGCGGATGGCAAGGGCTACTGGCTGGTCGCTTCCGATGGCGGCATCTTCACGTTTGGCGACGCCGGCTACTTCGGATCGACCGGCAGCGTGCGGCTCAATCGACCCATTGTGGGGATCGCCCCGACCTTTTCTGGGCAGGGCTACGACCTGGCGGCATCCGACGGGGGCATCTTCACTTTCGGTGACGCCCCCTATATCGGTTCCACCGGAGGCGATGCCCTGAATGAGCCCATCGTCGGTTTGGCCACCACCGCCACCGGCTACCTGTTGGTCGCCTCCGACGGCGGAATCTTCACGTTTGGAACTGGCTAGTGGGCGCCGGCCATTTCGTCGCTTTTTCGGCGCCAGAGTCGGAAATGCGGATTTCTAAGCCTGGACAGGCCTTGCGCGGGTAGATTCTTCGGCGCGGGTCGTCATCCGCCCAAAGGGAACTCATGCCTGTTCGTAGTCGAATACCGCGTGCCGTGCGGAAGATGGTCCGGGACAAGCCCAGGGCGACGGTGACGACGGTTTTGGCCGGAGCCTTGGGGATTGCCGGTGTGTCGCTTTTCGCCGTGGAGAGCGGTGGTTCGACTCCATCGGGAACTGCTCCGGCTGCTGTGACATCGGTGCAGGCGACGCAGGCCGGAACGTCGCCTGATCTCACTGTGACCTGGGTGCCGGCGCCGACGGGGGTCGCCGCCACCGGTGCGGTAGTACAGCTCTACGACCTGGTGAACAAGACCTACACCTACATGTCCGAGGAAACCTGCGGCGCCTCCTGCGAGTCGACCGTTTTCCGGAATCTTTCGTTTGGCACCACCTACGAGGCGGCGGTCTACGCGATCGCCAGCGGACTACCCGCCCTACCGGTGGACTCGGCTCCGGTAACGCCGTCGACCTCCTGCCTGGTTGCTGCGTGCGTGTCAGTGGATGCCACAAGCTCAATTGGTGCCGCCAACCGGGCTGCGGCCGGAGTCCTCTCCTCCGTCTTCAACGTGGGGAATGTCATTAAAGACATGACCGCCCTGGGCACGACGATGTTCCGGAGTTCGCCCAGCTACAACGCCGACGGCACGCTGAATTGGACGAACTGGAATGTCGCCACCAAATCGGGAACGAAAACGACGCTGGTCCTTTCCGATCTGTGGAGTGCGACCAACGGCGGAAACCCGCCGACGCCGTGGTCGGATTGGTCGGCCTACACATCGTTCATCACCTCGACGGTGTCCACGATCGTGGCCAGTGGGGAGCAGGTCGACTATTGGGAGGTCTACAACGAGCCGGGTGGGTCCGGCTACTACAGCGCCGCCAACTACGCCACCGTCACTCCGGCCCTGCTTCTCCAGCAGTTTCTCTTGACCTACCAGGCCATTCGAGCCGTTGATCCCAG
This sequence comes from Acidimicrobiales bacterium, assembly GCA_036268485.1. GTDB lineage: Bacteria > Actinomycetota > Acidimicrobiia > Acidimicrobiales > RAAP-2 > Bog-473. The sequence continues at coordinate 3,368 of DATAUC010000093.1, read as the reverse complement.
CGCGGCGATCATCGGTCCTTCATTGGCGGTGTGGTCGGACTATCCGAACCAAAACGGCACGACAGCCAGCCCGGACCCCACATTCGACATGGCGACGTTCCTCACATTCGCCGCTACGAACGGGCTTCAATTGGCCGCCATCTCCTGGCACGAGATCAACGACACGCTGGGTCCCAATCCCGAGGAAAACGCGCTCTTCCCGGCCAACGTCGAAGACCAGGTGGCCACGGCGCGTCGCCTGATCGCCGCCTTGCCCCAGCTGGGCAATCCGCTGATCTTCATAAATGAATACGGGATACCCGAAGTCCAGTCGATTCCGGGCTGGGATGTGGCTTACCTCTCCGCTCTGACCGATGCCCAGGTGAGTTCGGCTGGCACCGCCTGCTGGCCCTCAACCGCCTGCGCCAACCCCACACTCGATGGATTACTGGCCGACGACGGCGTGGGCACCATGCCGGACTACTGGGTGCACACGATGTACGCCTCCCTGTCGGGGCACACCGTCGCCACGACGTCGACCAACGACTTCGTCACAGCCCTGGCCTCATTCAATTCGACGACGAACACCGTGACCGGCCTGATCGGCCGGGGCGAAGGATGCACCCAGGTGGCGTTCTGCGCCACGACGCTGCCCACTGATAACCCGCAGGCGGCCATCGACACCACCGTCACCCTCACCGTTCCGTGGGCGGCGGGTACGGCCAAGGTCGCGCTCGCTGACGTACCTGGTCAAGATCTGACCCCGGTCGCCGAACCGATAGCCACCGACACGACGGCCACCATCAACCCGGCCGGCACCGGCACCGGGACCATCACCGTCTCCATTCCGAGCTTCGCTGACGGCGACGCCTACGGCCTCACGGTGACCCCCCTCACGCTGACGACGCCTCCGCCAACCACCACCACCACGACGACCACCACGACAACCTCGCCGCCCACGACGACAACGACCAGGCCGCCAACGACCACGACGACGACGAGGCCCCCAGCAACCACCACGACAACGAAGTTGCCCACCACGACCACGGTGCCTCCGGTCACGACGCCGCCCACCAGTCCATCGTCTCCGGCCATACCCCCGTCGACGCCGCCAACGCCCGCGGTCACCATTAAGAGCGGCGGGTATTTCGGGTCAGCCGGAGCACTACACCTCAACAAGCCGATCGTCGGCATGGCCTCGACCCCGGACGGCGGGGGGTACTGGTTGGTCGCTTCTGACGGCGGCATCTTCACTTTTGGTGATGCCAGCTACTTCGGCTCTACCGGCGCGCTTCGTCTGAACAAGCCGATCGTCGGCATGGCCTCGACCCCGACCGGCAAGGGCTACTGGTTGATCGCTTCTGACGGCGGCATCTTCACCTTCGGTGATGCCGGGTACTACGGATCAACCGGCAACAGCCACCTCAACAAACCGATCGTCGGCATGGCGTCGACGCCCACCGGCAAGGGGTACTGGCTGGTCGCTTCCGACGGCGGCATTTTTACGTTCGGCAACGCCCGATACTTCGGGTCCACCGGCGCCCTTGCGCTCAACAAGCCCATCGTGGGTATCGGAGTGACATCGGACGGGAGCGGCTACTGGTTGGCCGCGTCCGATGGCGGTATCTTCACCTTCGGTGACGCCGGCTACTTCGGATCGACCGGCGCACTGCATCTGGCCAAACCCATCGTCGGGATCGCGGCTGCCACGGGCGGCGGTGGCTATCGGTTGGTTGCCTCCGATGGCGGCATCTTCACCTTCGGATTCATCGGCTATTTCGGATCAGCCGGCGGAGAAGCGCTGAACAAGCCGATCGTGGGCATGGCCTCCACGCCGAACGGCTACTGGCTGGTGGCTTCCGACGGCGGGATCTTCAGCTTCGGCACCTAGGCTCCGAAGCCGGAGCCCTGCCCTTCCAAGGCTCGATCCAGAAGGTTGCGCAGCTGACTGCGCTCTTCCTGACTGAGCGCCCCGAGGACATCGTCCTCCACGCTCTCTTGCGCTCGTTCGGCCCGTTCGAGCGCCCTCCGGCCCATGGTTGTCAGTTCGACCAGGTGTCGGCGGCGATCGATCGGGTCGCGCCGCCGCTCGACATACTGCTTGGCTTCTAGGTCGTTGAGCAGCAATACACAGTTGTTGGCATCAATGCAGAGAGCCTCGCTCAGCGCCTGCTGGGGCGCCTGTTGGTGATCGCGTAGGTAGGCCAGCGCCCCCAACTCCTTCAGGTTCATGCCCACCAGGTCCACGGTGCTCTGCCGGTAGACGACCCGGGCCAACCTGGTCAGGAGAACAATCGACCCCGTCGACACCTCGGTCTGCACGGCGGTGATTATATCTGATTCGGGACGATCATGCCCTCAAGATGCTCACTGGGTTAGTGATTATCCCTGATACAGTATGCGTATCGCGAGGGACCCGCCCCGCCACGGGCCTGGGTCTCCGCCCCCAGTTCGACGCCAGGTACAGGAGTGATGCAATGGCAGCGGTCATGACAATTGAATCGACCCAACGGAGCGACCGTCGTCGTTGGATCGCTCTGATCGTGGTCTGCCTGGCCATGTTGATGAATGCGCTCGACAGCTCCATCGTGAACGTCGCTTTGCCGTCCATTCAGCACGATCTCGGCTTCAGCCAGGCCAACCTGACCTGGGTCATCGACGCCTACCTCATCACGTTCGGGAGTTTCCTGCTCATGGCCGGCCGCTTGGGCGACCTGATCGGGCGCAAGCGGGTCTTCCTGGGCGGTGTCGCCCTCTTCACCGCCTCCTCGGCCGTGTGCGGGTTCGCCACCAGCCAGGCCATGCTCATCGCCGGCCGCTTCGTGCAGGGAGCGGGCGGCGCGCTGTCGGCGTCGGTGATCCTGGCCATCATCATCACCGAGTTCCCGCAGAAGGCCGAGCGGGCCCGCGCCATGAGTGCCTACATCTTCGTCGCCGTGGGCGGCGGCGCGGTCGGCCTGGTGCTCGGCGGCATCATCTCCCAGACGGTCAACTGGCACTGGATCTTCTTCATCAACTTGCCCATCGGCGTCGTCACCTTCGTGCTCGGCCGCATCCTGATCGTGGAGAACGTCGGCCTGGGTATCCGCCGCGGGGTGGACGTGGGCGGCTCCATCCTCGTCACGGTGGCCCTGATGGTCGGGATCTACGCCATCGTGACGGTGACCCAGTACGGCTGGGTGTCGGTGCACACCCTGGTCTTCGTGCTGGCCACCGTGGCCATGTTGGTGGGCTTCGTCGTCCTGGAAGGCCGGCTGCAGAACCCGATCGTCCCGCCCAGGATTCTGCGGCTGCGCAGTCTCATGGGCACCAGCGTGATCCGGGGCTTCCTGGCCGCCGGCATGTTCTCCGTCTTCTTCCTCGGCGCCCTCTACCTCGAGCACGTCCTG
>DATAUC010000092.1:0-7006 GCA_036268485.1 Acidimicrobiales bacterium | reverse complement strand
GTCGACCACGCCGGCGACGTAGGGCACGGGAATTCCCGGTGCGGCGAACGAGACGATGGTGAAGGCCCGCAGGGTCCCGTTGGGGTCGACATCAACGGTGACGACGTCGGTGGCCGTGCAGGCGGCGCAGGCGTTGCGGCGGTCGAAGAACCGAGCGCCGCAGGCCACGCACTCATGAGCGATCAGGTGGGGTGCGTCGCCCAGCACCAGATAGTCGACCAGCGGGATCTGTTCGGCCATGGCGCTCACTTTCCGTCTCGGTATCGAGCATCTCACGCTATCGGCGCCCAGCCCAACCTGCAGGTCGCCCGCAGGCATGGCATGGCATGCCACCGGGCCCGGCCCACCGGGTCTCAGGTCATGGCGTTCTGCGGACGGGGCTCGACCACGACCTCCGCATCCCGGATCAAGGCCAGGCAGGCGTTCTCTCGTCCGTAAGTCAGTGGCGTGAACAGCATGGTGTCCAGCGGAAACCAGAGTCCCACCCAGACCAGGACCCAGCCCACCGATTCGAAGGCAAGATTGAGGTTCCCCCGTCGACCCGCCACCCACGCAGTATTGATGACGGCGACAAGGCCGAGAATGGCGATGGGCACGCCGACCCGCAGCGACCAGAGCCCGTCATAGCGCACCGCTCGCCGATCCCGCTTGTTGTACTCGATGCGATGGGCGCAATACCGGCGGAGGGTGCCTCCGATCCGTTCGGCCGTGCCGCCATCCACCTCTGAGGCCGGCATCGACAGCTCGAGCCGGACCGGCGTCCGTGAGTGACGACTCCGCAGTTCACTGAGGCAGTAGTCGACTCCGGCCATGAAATTCCGATGTTCGGAGAACAGGTCTGACTGCGGCAGCTCGAACATGGCCTCGGCCGATACCAGCTCTACTCGAATGACCTGAGGCACGGTGTCGCCCATGAGGGCTGTCTAGCCGATGGGATGGGCACGGCCGCGCATATCGAAGGGAGGGCCCAGGGCGTTCAGTGCTTGGACCACGCTGGGGAACAGCCGGTCGGGGCCGATCCGGGGAGCAGGCTGCGGGCAAGAATGGCACCGAGGTGGCTGCCCGCCCTGGCCGGGCAAAGGTGACGTACCGGCGATCGATCTCGTCGAGTACCTGCTTTAGGACACGTGTGCCGGTGTAGTCCATGACGTACATCCCCACCGCGTCGAGGACGAGAAGGCCGGGACGGTCGGGGCCTCGAACCAATGCCGTCTCCAACTGCTCACGGAATTGAATGGCATTGGCGAAGTAGAGAGGGACAATTCCCACTCGTCGAAACGAAAGATGGCAGCCAGCTCGCCCACCGGAAAGATACGGACAGCGATGTAGATCAGCACGGCCGAGAGAGCGACCAGGGGCACGTCGTGCAACAGTCCGGCCACCGGTATGAGCAACGCCATGGCCGCAGCCGCGCCCAAGCCGGCCGGCCGGGGAGCTGACCAAAGCCGAGAAGGCATGGCCCCGATCGCCCCGACGTGCTCCTTTCCACCTACCGGGGTCGGGCACTCCGAGTCAGAAGGTGGACATGCCCACGACGGGCTGGTTGAGGTGCTGGCCACCGGTCGACCCGAAGAAGGTGGCGAACCCGAAGGTGAAGATGCCGCCGTCTGCGGCCACCTCCCAGTAGCCGGCGCCACCGGGGGCCGCGGCCATGCCCACGATTGGCTGGTTGAGGGGCTGGCCGCCCTCGGAACCCAAGAAGCTGGCATCGCCGTAGGTGAAGATGCCGCCATCCCGGGCCACCAGCCAATACCCACTCCCGTCGGGAGTAGCCGCCATGCCGACGACGGGCTGGTTGAGGTGCTGCCCGCCGGCGGAGCCGTAGAAGCCGGCGTCACCGTAGGTGAAGATGCCGCCGTCCGACGCCACCAGCCAGTAGCCGCCTCCGTCGGGGGTAGCGGCCATGCCTACGATGGGCTGGTTGAGGGGCTGGCCGCCTGCGGAGCCGTAGAAGCCGGCATCGCCGTAGGTGAAGATGCCGCCGTCCCGGGCCACCAGCCAATACCCCCTCCCGTCGGGCGTGGCGGCCATGCCCACGATGGGCTGGTTGAGGGGCTGGCCGCCGGCTGAGCCGAAGAAGCCGGCATCACCGAAGCTGAAGATGCCGCCGTCGGAGGCCGCTTCCCAGTAGCCCCCTCCGCTGCTGGTGGCGGCCATGCCCACGATGGGCTGGTTGAGGTGCTGGCCGCCCTCGGAGCCGCAGAAGGCGAGGTTGCCGAAGGTGAAGATGCCTCCGTCGGAAGCGACGAAACGATATCCCTGGGGCCCGCCCGCCGGCGGCGTGCAGGGCACGCTGGGATTGCTGTTGGGCAAATTGGTGGGCGCCACGAACAGGCGCCGGGCCGCGCCACAGCTGTAGTTGGTACAGCCGGCCGAGCCCCCCTGCCAGGCGGCGTAGTCGATCCACCAATTCCCGCTGGGATCGGAGAAGAGGGCGCCACCCCCCGGTCCCAGCACCGTCCCGTAGCTGGCCAGGATCTGGCTGTGGGCCCCACAACCCCCGGTCGGGATCGAGCAGGTAGTGATGCCCTCGGAGTAGCTGCTCGACGTGTAGACCCCGGCCGAGAAGAGCAGGTAATAGGTGCCGTCGGTGTACGCCATCGACGGGTCCTCGACCGTCGTCTCCCACGGGTACGTCACCGTGTTGTTGGTGAACAGGAGCGTGGGGCTGCTGCCGGGAGCAAAGGTGGTGCCGCTCGGAGCCAGCGGCTGCGACCAGATGGAGGCCGGTCCGGGTGAGCCCCCGTCGTTCTGCTTCCAGACGAGGTACGCCTGTCCCGTCACCGGGTCGATGAAGGGGCTGGGGTCGATGGAACCGGTGGGTTGGCAGAGCAGCGGGCTCCCGGAGTCGGTGAACTGGGCACTGGTCGGGCTGAGGGACCCGGCCGTCGCCACCGCCAGGCAGTCGGACCCGGTGTCGCCCGGGTGACCGGACTGGGATGCGTCATAGAACATGATCCAGCGGCCGTTGTCGTTGAACACCCCGGGCGAGGTCTGGGTGTTCGGTTCCTCCCAGCTCGATGGGTTGGCCAGGGCCGTCGAGCCGAAGCACTTTCCCGTGTACGACGCGTAGCCGTTGTCAGGTGAGGACGAGGTGAGGGCGGCGAGATGGTTGCCCAGGGCGTTGCCGGTGGTGAACGCATAGTACGTGCCGGCCGAATACACGATCTGCGGGTCGGCGGCATCGCCGCTGCCGGGAAAGTTGTAGGCCGGGGAGCCGTTGGCACAGGCCGGGTCGGGGTTGAAGGCCGGTGCGGAAGCGGGGTTGACGGCGACGTTGGGCGACGCCCCGGTGGCGGGCTGCACCTGGCTCGCCGCCCCGGTCCCGACGATGACCACGAGACCCACCGCGGCCCGGGCGAACCCCCGCCGCCCTCGGGCGCCGAGCCCGTACCGCTGCCATAGGCCCATGTTCCCCCTCATGCGATCGGTTCCACGGCTCCGCCGATCGCCATGCTACGACGTGATCCGCTCCCTTTCTCGGGCCACGAGGTCGGTCGATTCTCGTCCTTCCCGTTTGGTTCCCGAGGACAGTCGGGCATAACAGGACGGTGCCCCGCCTCCGTCGATCAGATACCGGCGGGATGGGCATCAACCGTCGACGCCGGGGGCGGGGATTTTCCTACTCCTGGTCGACCGGCACGCGGGTCACGGACGCGGACGTGATCGAGCGGATCAACGGGCTGGCCATACCACCGGCCTGGCGCGACGTGTGGATCTGCCCATGGCCCAACGGTCACATCCAGGCCATCGGCACCGACGACGCAGGAAGGCGTCAGTACCGGTACCACGAAGACTGGCGCAAGCGGCGGGACAGTGAGAAGTACGACCGCGCCCTGGAGCTGGGCCGGGCGCTGCCCTCGTTGCGTAAGGTGATCACCAAGGACCTGGCCGCCACCGGTCTCGGCAAACGACGGGTTCTGGCCACCGGCGTGCGCCTGCTCGACATCGGTTGCTTTCGGGTCGGTTCGGAGGAGTACGCCAACGAGCACGAGACCTACGGGGTGGCCACCATGCTCAAAGAGCACGTGAGCCTGCACGGAAACGAGCTCGTGTTCGACTACCCGGCCAAAGGATCGATTCCGCGCACCATCACCATCAACGATCCGGAGACCCGTGACGTCCTGTGCGACCTGCGCCGCCGTCGGGGCGGCAGCGACGAGCTGTTGGCCTGGAAGGACGGGCGGAAGTGGGTGGACATCCGAGCTGCCGACCTCAACGCCTACATCAAGGAAGAGGCCGGTGAGGAGTTCAGCGCCAAGGACTTCCGGACGTGGTCGGCCACCGTGTTCGCCGCCGTGGTGCTGGGCCGGGACATCAGCGGGGCCCGATCGAAGACCGCCTCTCGACGGGTGGTGACGGCCGCCATCAAGGAAGTGGCCGAGTACATGGGCAACACGCCAGCCGTATGCCGTTCCTCCTACATCGACCCCCGGATCATCGACCGGTTCCATGCCGGCGAGACCATCGCCGATGTGGTCCATGATCTGGAGCGGGCCGCGGCGAACTGGCCCGCACACCAGTCCAAGACGGAAAGGGCCGTCCTCGACCTGCTCTCGGAGGCGGTGGCCCTGGCGGCCTGACCGCGATGGGATCAGCGGTTGGCCGGATCGTCGGCCACGTTTCCGGTACCCTTCAGGGCTCACGAGCGAGATCGAGACTGCCCATGCGCGAGATCCACGCCCACCTCGCCCCTTACTGGCTGGGCGGGCTCATCCAAGCGGCCAGCGTGGACGGCGGGCCCACCGACGAGCAGCTTCGCATCGTGCAAGGACTGCTCCGGGGCTACTTCGGCATCGAGTCGGCCATCGACCTGGTCCCCTTGCCGGCCGAGGAGCTGCGGGAGATCATCACCGACACCAGCTCCCGGTACCGCCTGGTGCAGACCATGGTCATTCTGCAGTTCGCCCGCCATCCGGCCAGCGAGGAGCTGGCCGACTCGGTTGAGCGCTATGCCTCGATTCTGGGGGTGGACGAGCCCATGCTGGTGGTGGCCCGTGACGCGGCCCGCCACTCGAAGGAACTCCTGATGGCCGACTGGGCTCGCTTTGCCCGCAACTCCAAAGGATCTCCACAGCTGCACAACCGGTCGGACGACGAGTTCGCCGCCCAGTTCGATGCCCTGCGCCAGTGCCCGGACGGGAGCCTGGGCCGTGCCTTCATCGATTTCTACCAGTCCAACGGGTTCGCCCTACCCGCCACGGCCACGGGATTGAGCCTGAGCCTGGTGAACCACGACTTCACCCATGTCCTCACCGGCTATCGGCCCAACGACGCAGTGGAAGAAGTCGCCATCTCGGCCATGTTGGTGAGCTCGGCCAACGGCGAGGAGCACTTCAGCGCGCTGGCGGCGTCGATGGCCCTCTACGAGGTGGGCCTATTCGACATCCTGGGCATCACCCCGACCAAGGGGGTCTTGGACCGCCATGGCGCACCGGAGGTGTTTGCCGAAGCCATGCGTCGAGGAGCATCGTGCTCGGCCGACCTCGCGGCCATCGACCATCTGGCCTTGGCCGACCAGCCCATCCGAGATATTCGCGGCAGTTTCTCGATACCGACCCGTTTGATCTGACGACAGCACGACGGGCCACGGCGCACGTCGGGCAACGCCCTCAGTTGGGCACGTAGTCGAAGGTGTCAGGCTCGGGTCCGGTGCGTCCGTCCCGATCGAGGCTCGAGATCCGCTTCATATCGGCATCCGACAATTCGAAGTCGAAGATCTCGAAGTTCTCCTGGATGCGCTTCGAGGTGACGGACTTGGGGAACACGATGCTGCTGCGCTGCACATGCCAGCGCAGCACGACCTGCGCCGCTGTTTTGCCATAGGTCTGGGCCACGTCGAGGACGGTCTCGTCACCAAGCACGGCCCCCTGGACCAGCGGAGCCCAGGCCTCGGTGGCGATGCCGTGCTCGGCATCGAAGGCCAACAGGTCGTTCTGGGCGAAATAGGGATGGACCTCGATCTGGTTGACGGCAGGCACGATCTCGGTCTCCTCGAACAACCGCTGCAGGTGGTGGTCTTCGAAGTTGGACACGCCAATGGAGCGGGCCCGACCGTCGGCATAGACGCGCTCCAGTGCTTTCCATCTCTCGACGAAGTTGTTCACGGTAGGCAGCGGCCAATGGAGGAGGAACAGGTCGATCTGATCCATGTCCAGGGCGACGAGCGTCTGGTCGAAGGCGCGAAGGGCATCATCGAACGTGTGCTGGTTGTTATTGAGCTTGCTGGTCACGAAGACCTCGGACCGGTCGATGCCCGACCGGGCAATGGCCTGCCCTACTTCTTTTTCGTTGCCGTACATCTCCGCCGTGTCGAAGTGCCGGTAGCCGATCTGCAGGGCGGTGGACACCGCTTCGGCCGTGTCTCTCGGTTTGATCTGGAACACGCCGAAGCCGAGCTGGGGGATGTCCACACCGTTGTTGAGCTTTACGTTGGGTACCGCTGTCGCCATCTGGCCTCTCCTATCAATCGAGCTTGGATATTGCCACAGGGTAGGGTCCCAGGATGCCTTAGAAGGCGGGTGGGGCATTGACCGGACCGGCAGCCCGCAGGACAGTAGGCTTCCGGCATGCGCTACATCATCGGGATCATCGTGGATCTCATTTTTGCCTTCGCGTGCTCGGCCATAGCCGGGAGCAAAGGCCGGGGCAGATTCGTGTGGGGGATCCTGGGCTTCTTCTTCAGCCTGATCACCCTGATCGTGGTCCTGATCATCCCCCGGAAGCACCACGCTTCGGTCTAACTGTCCGAAGTCTTCTTCGTTCTCAAGGCACCACGTACCCGCCGTCGACGGGGAGCGCCACTCCGAGCACGAACGAGGCCGCTGGGGTGCACAGCCACACGGCCGCCTCGGCGATCTCGGAGGCCTGGCCGATCCGACCGATGGGATGCAGCGTCTTGAGATAGTCGTCGATGGCGGGATCGTGCTCGATGGCCTGGTCGACCATGGGTGTGGAGGCGGTGCCGGGACAGACGGCATTGATCCGTATGCCCTGCGCCCCGTAG
>DATAUC010000091.1:0-161240 GCA_036268485.1 Acidimicrobiales bacterium | reverse complement strand
GGCCACCCAGACCAATTCGCTGGTCACCAGCGACTCGCCCGCCCTCAACGCGCTGCTCAAGAGCCTGCACACCGACCTGGGTGTGGTCGGGGCCCATCAAGAGGACCTGGCCGAGGGCGTGAGCTATCTGGGCGGTGCGCTAAAGGGCTTCGCCTCCATCGCCTACGGCGGCAGTCAGGAAGTCAACTGGGCCAACATCTACGTCAACCCGGCGTCGCTCAGCCAGACCTTCGGCGTCATCGGCCCCTGCGGCACCCTCGACCAGGTCCTCAACGAGGTGCTGGGGCCCGACCCGCTGGGCTGCGGTCTGCAGACCGGACCGCTCCCCGGTGAAGGGTCCACGCCGCCGTCGGTCCCCGGCGCCACGGCGGGAGCGAGCACCAAGGGCGGCGCGGCCAAGAGCAACGCCGCCGCCGGTCCCAACTCGGGTCTGGGCGGGTTGCAGCAACTGCTCACTCCGCTCTTGAAGGGCACCAAGTGAGCGGCACCCTGCGCGGGCTGGCCTCCTCCACCGCCTTCCGGTTCGTCCTGGCCGGCATCGTGGTGGTGGCCGGTGTCTTCATCGGCATCGACCTCACCAAGGGCAGTGCCACCTACAAGATCAAGGCCGTCTACTCCAGCGCGCCCGGGCTCTTCCCCGGCGCCGCCGTCGATGTGCTCGGGGTCAAGGTGGGCACGGTTACCGCGGTCAAGAACGTGGGCAACACCGTGCACGTCGATCTGGCGGTGGACACGGACACCAAGATCCCAGCCAAGGCGGTGGCTTCGTTGGTGTCGCCCCAATTGCTCGGTCAGCCCGACGTGGATCTGAACCCGGGCTACACCGGCGGCGCCACACTGTCCGCCGGTGCCACCATTCCCGAGTCGCGCACCGCCGTACCGGTGTCCACCGACGAGGTGCTCAAGGAGATCCGGCGCACCCTGAACGCCCTCAACCCCCACGCCGTGGGCGACCTCATCTCCAACCTGGCCCAGGACCTTGACGGGCAGGGGGCGGGTCTCAACAAACTGATCAAGGGAGCGGCCGGCACCGTGCAGCTCCTGGCCGACAAGGGCAACGACCTGGGACAGCTGGACGGCACGCTGGGCAAGCTGACCGGCACCCTCGATGCCGACACCGCCCAGATTGAGCAGGTGGTGCAGGAGTACGACACCGTCTCCACCGTGCTGGCCCAGCGCTCGCCCGAGCTCGACAACGCCATCACCCAGCTCTCCGGTGCCAGTACGGCGCTGGTCGGCCTGCTCACCCCGAACCTGGCCCCACTCGAAGCCGACGTTGGGACGGTCACCACCGTCGGCCGCACGCTGGACCGGAACCTGGGCTCGGTCGATGAGATCCTCCAGCAGGGCAACAACCTGTTCCAGGGCGCGTCGCGGGCGTACGACTCCAACTACAACTGGCTCAACCTCAACCTGGCGCTGGCTCCGGGAGTGACCGGCGCCTACGTGTCGGGCCTTCTGCGGGACCGACTGTCAGGCATCTGCCGGCGCATCGTGGCCAACCATCCCGGCGGCCTTTCGGCCACCGTGCTGGCCAGCCTGAACGAATGTGGGAATCCGGCCTCGGGGTTCTTCGACTCCCTGCTGGGCGACATCCCGAGCATCCTCAACACGCTGAGCGGATCGTCGGCGTCGGCCACCGGGGCGGCATTGCTGCAGAAGGGGCTCAACCAGATCCTCAACATTGAGCCGGCCGCCGGCGGCAGCGCCTCCAACGCGCCGGTGGTGCCCCCGTCCAGCACGACCACCGCGCCGGCCCCGACAACCACGACCACCACGGCGCCCAAGAACGCGCCCTCCTCGTGCGGCCTGCTCAGCAAGGTCCTCGGGTGCCCGGCCGCCAAGGGCTCTCCGTCGGGCGGGAGCGGGCTGGCCGGCCTGCTGTCCCAACCGGTGACGTCGACCAAGTCGCCATCGTCCACCGCGGCACTGGTCACGCCCAGCCTGAGCGCCCCGGCCGCCCACATGCTGCCCGCGCTGCCCCGGGCGCGCCATCACTCGTCGCACCACCGCGGCCTGCTGGCCCAGTGGGCCCACGACGTCGGGAGCTGGTTGTGATGGCCGGTCGACGTTGGCTGGCCGTGCCGGCCGCTGCCGCCCTGGCCTTGGCCTTGGCCTTGGCCAGTTGCGGCACCTCGGGCTCCGCTCCGCAACATTCGGCCAGTGCCGTCTTCAGCGACATCGGGGACCTGGCCAGTGGGGCCCAGGTGCAGTTGGCCGACGTGCCCGTCGGCACGGTGAGCAACATCGCCCTGGACGGGAACAAGGCCAAAATCACGCTGCAATTCAACTCGGGCGTGCGCATCCCGGCCGATGTCAGCGCCTCTATCGCCCGCACCACCATTCTGGGTGACCAGTTCGTCGAGCTGAACGTGCCCAAGAGCGAGATCGGGCCCGGCAGTGCCCACGCACCCGAGTTGGCCAATGGGGCCGTCATCCACCACACCTCGGTCGTGCCCGACGTCGAGCAATTCATTCAGGCCGGAGCCGGCGTGTTCGGCGCCGTCTCGGCCACCCAACTCGAGCAGATCGTCGAGGCCGGTGGCGAGGGCTTCACCGGGCAGGAGGCCGCCCTCAAGTCGTTCCTGACCAACATCTCCACGGTGGCCAACGGCTACGCCAACCACACCAGCGAGATCACCACAGCCGTGCACGCCCTCAACCAGCTGTCATCCACCTTGGCCCCCACCAGCAGCGCCACGGCCGACGCGCTGACCACGCTGTCCAAGACGGTGGCCATCCTGGCCCAGAACTCGAACCAGTTCGAGACCCTGCTGCAGTCGTTGAACGACCTCTCCGTGCAGGGCCGGAGCATTCTGGAGAACTTCTACCCGCAGATCGTCACCCAGCTCAACGCCCTTCAGGCCGTGACCAGCCAGGTGAGCCAGCACCAGGCCGATCTGGCCGGGCTCCTCGAGGAGCTCCCCGTCGCCAATGCAGCGCTCCCGTCGGGCGTGCGCAACGGTTTCGTCCAGCTCTACGAGAACATCATTGTCTGCGGGATTCCCGGCGGCGGTGAGGACGACAACGCGCCGGCCTTCAGCTGTCTTCCCAAGAAGGCGAACAGCAAATGATCAGTCGCCGCCTGGTCATCAACCTCGTCGCCTTCTTCCTCGTCAGCTTCCTCCTGGTCGGCTACGGCGTGGTGAACCTATTGGGCAACCCGCTGCAGAACCAGACCGTGCTCACCACCGAATTCCCCGACGCCTCGGGCCTCTATCCCAACTTCACCGTCGAGTTGAACGGGGTGCCGGTGGGAACGGTGGCCAGCACCAAGCTGACGCGCTCGGGCACCAAGGTGATCATGGATATCAATCCGGGCACCACCGTGCCCAGCGACGTCAAGGCCTCGGTGCAGATCGCCAACGACCTGGGTGAGCAGGTGGTCAACCTGGTTCCCACCCGGGCCGGTCGGGCGTCCTCCCTCCACACGGGGGACAACGTGCCGGCCGCCAAGGATCAGGTGCCGGCCGACGTGGGGGCCGTCGTGGCCTCGGCCACCAAGTTCCTCGAAGCCATCCCGCCCGGTGACCTCAACAAGGTCATCACCGACCTGGCCGTCTCCCTCAAGGGCCGAGCGGGCGATCTGCGCACCATCATTTCGGCCGGGACCACCTACTCCAAGGAGTTCGTGGCCTACGAGCAACAGTTCACCGAGCTGCTGGCCAACGCCCCGCCGGCCCTGAACGCGGTGACCGCCGTGGGACCGGCGTTACAGCAGGATCTGGCCAACACGGCGGCGCTGGTCAAGGTTCTGGCCGACCAGAAGGACGGCCTGCACACCCTGCTGGTCGAGGGCTCCAACGCCTTCGGCCAGGTCGACAATCTGGTCACGACCCAATCGGCCAACCTGGGCTGCGTGCTGCACGACGTGGCGGCGGTGGTCGGCAACATCGCCCAACCCACCAACCTGACCAACCTGTCGCAGGGCCTGGCCTACAACCAGGACTTCTTCGGCGCGGTCAACCAGATCGCCGTGGCCGGAGCGGCCAAGGCCACGACGGATGGCCAGCCGGCCATTCAGAATCAGGTGTTCCTGCGCACCCGGCTCATCATCCCGCCCATCCTGGCTCCGGCCGCCTCCACCTACACCACGGCCAACCAGTTGCCCGACACCCTGCCCGGGGCCGCCTGCACCACCGTCTACGGCAACGGCGTCGGAGCGGGTACGCAGGCCGGCTTCCAGGTGGCCGACGGCGGCAAGGTGGTGGCTCCGACGACCCAGGACGCCGACGTCGAGCTGAACGGTCTGCCTCCCTTGTCCTCGAGCAGCGCCGCCTACAAGGCCCCGGCCCGCAGCGACTGGTCGCTGGTCGTGTTGGGCGGCGTGCTGGTGCCCGTCCTCTTCCTGGCCTGGGGGGCCCGCCCCTCCCGCCGCCGGACCCGCCGCCGGGCGTCATAGGCAGGGCGACGCGCCGGCCGCCGGCCGGTCGCGCGAGAATCCCCGGGTCCCGTACCCGCGTCCGGCCTTCTTGTTCCGGGGCGCGGCACCGGACTGAGCATCGACCATGCATTGAGGAGACACAGTCAATGGACAGCGGCGTGAAGGTAGTGGGCGGAGAGTCGTCCTCCGAGGAGCCGGCGTCCGTCACTGCTCCTCCGGCTGCAGTGGAGACCGACGCGGCCAGCGGGGACGGCGGGTCGAACCGGCCACCCCCGCCCGCCAAGGGGCGCGGCGCGGCGGTGCCCGATCCGGGGCTGCGTCGCTTCACCATCGCCACCATGGCGGCGGTGCTGGGCCTGATCGGCACGCTGGTCTTCGGCGGCCTGTGGCTGACCGAGGGCGGCTCGGGGGAGCAGGACACCGCCGTCCTCAGCGCGGCCCGGACCTTCCTCTCGGATCTGACCAACTTCAACGCCAAGACGGTGGACGCCGACTTCTCGTCGGTGACCGACATGGCCACCGGCACCTTCGGGAGCCAGGCCAAGAAGTTCTTCAACTCGGCCATCCGGACCGAACTGGAAAAGGCCCTGGCCGAGTCCCGGGGCCAGATTCGCAGCGTCTACGTCCAGACCAAGACCGCCACCTCGGCCTCGGTCTACGGCGTGGTCGACCAGCTCTACGTGAACTCCAAGATCACCACCCCCCAGGCCGACGTCCTGCGCGTGGTGGTCAACCTGCAGCTGGTCGACTCCACCTGGAAGATCTCCAACGTGACCGTGCTGGAAGGGGCCACCCCGGCCAGCGAGGGCTCGGCGTCCGGCTCGGCCGGCTCCTCCGTCCCTGGTCAGTAGGCAGCAGCGCCCCCTCGCGGGCCACTTCCGCACCGCAATGGCAACCGCTGTGCCCCGCCGACGCCACGCGCCTTCCTTAGTCTTTGGTCATGCCCAAGCACGACATTGGCGTGGAGGACTTCCTGTTGGCGTTGGGACGGGCCGTCCCCGAGACGCCCGAGGAGACCCCCACCCGTGACGGCAGCCCAGGCGGCGCCCCCGGCGAAGAGGATGCGGCCCCGGCCCGGCGTCGCCGTGGCCCGCAGCGCTCCATGTCCCGGCTCCGGTCCTCGCGGACCCGCTGAGTGCGCTGAGTCGGCTCGCCCCGTGGAGGCGGGGGATTGTGCCGTACACTGGCGCCGGGTTGCGTGCGGGTCTGTGGTTGCAAGTCGATGCCAGTCGCAGGCAAAACGACCCACGTAAGGCAACTTGTGGTTGCTGAGCATGGTGCGGCTTAGAAGTAAGCCCTGCCCACCGAGTTCCCGGTTGTCGGGGGCCGGTGGCGACAAGGGGATGCGTGCCACCAGTGCGCCGTTGGGCTTTCTGGCGCAAGCCAGCGGGCCGCCGGTGCCGGTGCGTCAACCTTGCTGCAGGCGAGTGTGGGGTCAAAGACCAGGTCAGCCGCACGCAGCCCAATTTCGACGAGGGTCCCACGACGGCCGAGGCTGGCGGGGGACCGGTAGGATTGTC
This sequence comes from Acidimicrobiales bacterium, assembly GCA_036268485.1. Taxonomy (GTDB): domain Bacteria; phylum Actinomycetota; class Acidimicrobiia; order Acidimicrobiales; family RAAP-2; genus Bog-473. The sequence goes on along the minus strand of DATAUC010000091.1, from coordinate 155,336 downwards.
CCCTCATGAGCGTGTTCACCAAGGTTCTCAAAGCTGGCGAAGGAAAGAAGGTCAGGCGTATTGCCGACCTCGTCCCCCTGATCGGCGCGCTCGAGCCCGACATGCAGCGCCTGAGCGACGACGCCCTGGCCCACAAGACGATCGAATTCCGCCAGCGCCTCGAGCAGGGCGAGAGCCTCGATGATCTTTTGATCGAAGCCTTCGCCGTCGTGCGTGAGGGCGCTTGGCGCGTGCTGGGGCAGCGTCACTTCGATGTGCAGCTCATGGGCGGCATGGCCCTGCACTTCGGCTGGATCGCCGAAATGAAGACCGGGGAGGGCAAGACCCTGGTCTCCACCCTGCCCGTCTACCTCAATGCGTTGAACCAGCGGGGCGTGCACGTGGTCACGGTCAACGACTACCTGGCCACCCGTGACGCCGAATGGATGGGCCGCCTGCACAAATTCCTGGGCCTGACCGTCGGGCGCATCGGGGCCGACATTGACGACCCGGGGCTCAAGCGGGAGGCCTACGCGGCCGACCTGACCTACGGCACCAACAACGAGTTCGGTTTCGACTACCTGCGCGACAACATGGCCCGCTCACGGGAGTTCATGGCCCAGCGCGGTCACGTCTTCGCCATGATTGACGAGGTCGACTCCATCCTCATCGACGAGGCCCGTACCCCGCTCATCATCTCGGGTCCGGCCGACGAGGCGGCGCAGCTCTACTACCAGTTCGCCTCCATCGCCCGCACGCTCACCCGCGATGTCGACTACGAGGTGGATGAAGAGAAGAAGACGGTGGTGCCGCTCGAATCGGGCATCGAAAAGGTCGAGAAGGCGGTCGGGGTCGACAACATCTACGACCAGGTCTCGGTCAACTACGTGCACCAGCTGACCAAGGCGCTGACGGCCAAGGATCTGTACCAGCGCGACAAGGACTACCTGGTCGCCAACGGTGAAGTCATGATCATCGATGAGTTCACCGGCCGCACCCTCGAAGGTCGACGTTGGTCCGACGGACTCCACCAGGCGGTCGAGGCCAAGGAGCGGGTGGCCATCAAGGAAGAGAACCACACCTGGGCCACCGTCACGTTGCAGAACTACTTCCGCCTGTACGAGAAGTTGTCCGGCATGACCGGTACGGCCGAGACCGAAGCGGGCGAGTTTGCCGGCACCTACGGCCTGTCGGTGGTGCCCATCCCGACCAACAAGTCCATGGTCCGCATCGACCAGCCCGACCTCGTCTTCAAATCCGAAGAGGCCAAGTTCAACGCCGTGGTCGATGACATCGTCGAGCGCCACGCCACCGGGCAGCCGGTACTGGTGGGCACGGCGTCGGTGGCCAAGTCCGAAGTCCTGTCCCGCCTGCTCGAGAAGCAGGGTGTGCCGCACAACGTGCTCAACGCCAAGCAGCACTTCCGGGAGGCCGAGGTGGTAGCCCAAGCCGGTCGGCGCGGCGGGGTGACCGTCGCCACCAACATGGCCGGCCGAGGCGTCGACATCATTCTGGGCGGCAACCCCGAGCTGTTGGCCCAGCACGAGGTGCTGGCCGAGGGCATGGACTTGACGAGCGAAGAGGGCCAGCTCGAGCTCAAGCGCCGCCAGGCCTCGCTCGAGGCACGCTGCCAATCCGAAGGCGAACAGGTGCGCACCCTGGGCGGCCTCTACGTGCTGGGCAGCGAGCGCCACGAGAGCCGCCGCATCGACAACCAGCTGCGTGGACGGTCCGGCCGCCAGGGCGACCTGGGCGAGAGCCGCTTCTACCTGAGCCTCGAAGACGAGTTGCTGCGCCTGTTCGCCACCGGTGCCATGAGCTGGGTCATGGAGCGCACGCTGCCCGACGACGTGCCGATCGAATCTAAGACGGTGGCCAAGGCCATCGAGCGGGCCCAGAACACGGTCGAGGCCCGCAATGCCGAACAGCGCAAGGACGCCCTCAAGTACGACGAAGTGATGGACCAGCAGCGCAAGGTCATTTACGAGCGGCGCCTGCAGATCATCGACGGCGACGACCTCGAGGAGCGGACCGAGGACCTGCTGGCCGGTGTGTCCGAGAAGATGGTCTCTGAGTACTGCCCCAGCGAGTACGCCGAGGAGTGGGATCTCAAGGGTCTGGTCGAAGGGCTGACCCAGTACTACCCGACCAAGTTCTCCGTCGAGGACCTGGCCCAGGCCGCGACGACTGAGGACCTGGTCGAGAGCATCATTGAGGAGTCGCTCGAGTACTACGAGCAGCACTCCGAGTCGATGCCGGGCGGGGCCGAGACCATGCGCCAGATCGAGCGCGACGTCATGTTGCAGATCATGGACCAGCGCTGGCGGGACCACCTGGCCGAGATGGACAACCTGAAGGACGGCATCCACCTGCGCTGGACCGTGCAGGCCGACCCGCTCAACGCCTGGCAGCAGGAGGGCTACGCCATGTTCGGCCAGCTCATGGAAGTCATCGACAACGACTATCTCCGCTACATCCTCCACGTCGAAGCGGTCCAGGCCCCGTCCTCAGAGCCCGACCTGGACAAGGCGGTCTACGAGGCCGCCGAGGATCCGGTGGCCGGGACCGGTGCCCTGGCCGCTGAGCTGCTGGCCGAGCAGGGGCGGGCGGTGCCGTCCATCAGCCAGCCGTTGGCGCCCGCCACGGACCGACCGGCCACCAACGGCCTGATCAAGCGGCCCAACGCCCCCGACCCCGACGCCCTGGTGCCCATCGTCAAGCCTCCGACCGAGAAGCTCGGCCGCAACGAGCCCTGTTACTGCGGGAGCGGCAAGAAGTACAAGCTCTGCCATGGCGCCGCCTGAGTCGGCCGCGGCCGAGGCACCCCGGGATTTCGCAGCGGAGCTCAACGAATCCGAGACCCGGCTGGCCGAGGCCGAGCGCTACCTCGGACTGGAGAAACTGCAGAGCCGCAAGGCCGAGCTCGAGGAGGCCGCGGCCAAGCCCGATCTGTGGGATGACGCCGATGAGGCCCGGGCCATCACGACCGAGCTGGGACAGGTGTCCTCCGACGTCGAGCAGCTGGTCGGCCTGCGTGCCTCACTGAGCGACGCCGTGGCGTTGCTCGAACTGGTGGACGAGTCTCGGGCCGACGGCGCACCGGACGCCTCGCTCGAGTCCGAACTGGTCGAGACCGTGAACACGTTGCGCACCCGCCTGGGCGCGCTCGAGTTGCAGTCGCTCTTTTCTGGTGAGTACGACGACCGCGACGCCGTGGTCGACCTGCACGCCGGTGCCGGCGGCACCGACGCGCAGGACTGGACCGAAATGATGCTGCGCATGTACCAGCGCTGGGCCGAGCGGCGCGGCTTCACCGTCGAGTTGGACGAAGCGACGGAAGGGCAGGAGGCCGGCTTGCTCTCGGCCACCTTCATCGTGCGCGGCCGCTTCGCCTACGGCCTCCTCGATACCGAACGTGGCGTGCACCGTCTCGTGCGCATGTCGCCCTTCGACTCGCAGCGGCGCCGGCAGACCAGCTTCGCTTCCTTCGACGTCACCCCTTTTCTCGAGGATGTCTCGAGCGAGGTGGAGATTGACGAGAAGGACTTGCGCATCGACACCTACCGTTCGTCGGGCGCCGGGGGCCAGCACGTCAACAAGACGGACTCGGCCATCCGGCTGACCCACCTGCCCACCGGCCTGGTCGTCTCGTGCCAGAACGAGCGCAGTCAGCACCAGAACAAGGCCAAGGCCATGCAGATTCTGGGCGCCAAGTTGGCCGACCTGGCCCGCCAGGAGCGCAAGGCCGAAATGGACGCGCTGAGCGGCGACCGGGCCGACAACGCCTGGGGCAATCAGATCCGCTCCTATGTGATGGCGCCGTACCAGCTGGTCAAGGACCTGCGTACGCAGCACGAGACCGGCAACGTGGAGGCCGTGCTCGATGGCGACCTCGAGGCCTTCATGGAGGCCGAACTGCGCCGCCGGCGCGGCAACGCGTAACAGCGCGACAACGCCCGAGCACCGGCGCAACACCACCGGCGTGACACCGCAGTTTGACCCGCTTGACCTGCACTGGAGCGGATGACTTCAAACCGCAATCTCTGCCCACTACGCTCCTAGCGTTGAACCTACGCCTGCGTTGGTTCTCAGCACCCTCTCACCATGATCCGATTCGACAACGTCACCAAGACCTACAAGGGCTCGACCGTTGCCTTGCGCGACATCTCCATTGAGATCGACAAGGGCGAGTTCGTGTTCCTGGTCGGCTCGTCGGGCTCCGGCAAGACCACCTTCATCCGGCTGCTGCTGCGCGAGGAACTGCCGGACCGGGGCCAGATCTGGGAAGCCGGGCGCAACATTGTGGACCTGCCCAAATGGCGGGTGCCCTACCTGCGCCGCAACATCGGCTGCGTCTTCCAGGACTTCCGCCTGCTGCCCAACAAGACGGTGACGGAGAACGTGGCCTTCGCCCTCGAGGTGATCGGCCGTCCCCGTCACGTGGTGGCCAACCAGGTGCCCCAGGTGCTCGAACTGGTCGGCCTGGCCAAGAAAGCCGACAACCTGCCCGGCGAACTCTCCGGTGGCGAGCAGCAGCGGGTGGCCGTGGCCCGGGCCTTCGTCAACCGACCGCTGATCCTGCTGGCCGACGAGCCCACGGGAAACCTGGACCCGCAGACCAGCCAGGGCATCATGCAGTTACTCGACCGCATCAACCGCACCGGCACCACCGTTGTCATGGCCACCCATGACGAAGTGCTGGTGGACAAGATGCGGCGCCGGGTCATTGAGTTGAGCAACGGGATCATGGTGCGCGACCAGGCCCGCGGTGTCTACGGCATTGACGGATCGGGCGGCGGCGAACTCGGCACCGGGACGGGTGGCTGATGCCGGTTTCCTTTGACTACGTCGTACGCGAGACGGGCTCGAATCTGTGGCGCAACCGGTTGATGACGATTGCCGCCATCTTGACCGTGGCCGTCTCGCTCACCCTGGTGGGTGCCGCGCTGCTGCTGCGCCAGGGGGCGGCCAACGCGTCGGGTGAATGGGAACGGGGCACGCAGGTCACGGTGTGGATGTCGCCCACGGCCAGCACCCACGAGATCGCCGCCGTCCAGACCCAACTCAAGCAGCTGCCCTACGTCAACCAGCCCTGCGCCTACTGGAACAAGGCGAGGAACTTCAAAGAGGCGCGCAAACTGCTGCCTTCGGACGTGTTCCAGGCCACCACCGTCTCGGAAATGCCGACGTCGTTCTGGTGTGTCCCCCAGGCGCTGCCCGACGCGGCGCAGGTGGTCCACACCTTCCATGGCACGTCCGGCGTGCTGACGGTGACTGAGCCCTCGCAGCAGATCCACACCGAGGAGTCGGTCATCAACGTCTTCAAGTGGGTCTTCCTGGCCATCGCCGTGGTGCTGATCGTCTCGGCCGCCGTGCTGATCCTCAACTCCATACGCATGGCCATCTTCGCTCGACGACGGGAGGTCTCCGTCATGAAGCTGGTCGGGGCCACCAACTGGTTCATTCGCGTCCCCTTCATGTCCGAGGGTCTCATTCAGGGCTTCCTGGGTTCGGCGCTGGCCGCCGTGCTCGTCTATGTCCTGTACGCCACCATCAACCACTTCGGTGGGGGCTCGGGCAACGGCAACGTGTTGAGTTCGCTGCGCTTGTCGGCCGGGGAGATGATCCTGACCAACGTGGCGGTTGTCTTCGTCGGTGTGGTGATCGGGTCGCTCGGCTCGGCCATCGCCATCCGGCGATTCCTCGACGTCTGACGCCACCCGGTGTAAACAGGGTTGATGCACTCCACGCGCAGAATCCTGGGCACCTTGTTCGCCGTGGTGATCGGCGGCGCGGCGCTGACCGCCTGCGGGAGCAGCCCGGCCAAGACGGCCTCGGACAGCACGACGACTATTGCGGTGCAGGGCACGACCGTGCCGACCACGACGCCCACCACGGCCACCACCGCCACGTCGGGCGCCGATCAGAACCTGGCGGTGACGGCGCAGGTGAAGAGCGATCTGGTGGCGGCCTATGTGGCCCACAGCGGCTTGCCGGCATCTCAGATCGCGGGTACGGCCCCCGGCTCGGTCTACTACGCCTTCCGGCCGGCCTCCAATGCCTACTGGGCTCTGGCCACATTTGCTCCCAGCCCCACGGCCGACATGAACACCCAGGTCGCCATGCAGGACGATGGCTGTTGCGGGGTCTTCGAACAGCCGGTCGGTGGGGCATGGACCTACGTCAGGAGCACCGGGTACACCGGTGTGCCGTGCCCGGGGCAGATTCCCGCTGACCTGTTCACCGTGTGGAATCTGACGGTTCCGGGGGATTGCGGCTGACCACACAGCGCGGGGCGAACATTGAGGGTCGCCCCCCTGGACCAGCAAGGTTTCGTGCAATGTCGCTCCCGCACGCTCCCGGTTGCCCTCGCGACCGCGGGTGGCAGTGCGAAAGCGAGGAGCACGCCATGGCCAACACCACCACCATCACGGGCAACCTGACCCGTGAGCCGGAAATTCGTTACACCAAGGAAGGGCAAGCCACGGCCCAGCTGGGCGTGGCCGTGAACCGGCGCTGGCAGGACCGCGCCACCCAGGAATGGCACGAGGCGGTGTCGTTCTTCGATGTCGTGTGCTGGCGGGACCTGGCCGAGAACGTGGCCCTCAGCCTGTCCAAGGGCATGCGGGTCGTCGTCACCGGCCGCCTCGAGCAGCGCAGCTGGGAGACCGAGGAGGGCGACCACCGATCCAAGGTGGAGATCACGGCCGACGAGATCGGGCCCAGCCTGCGCTTCGCCACGTGCGACGTGCAGCGCAACGAGCGCCGCGGTGCCGCCGACCAGCCCGATGTCGATGCCGATCTGTCCTCGGGAGCCGTCGCGGTCGAGGCGTGAGTGTCGTCCTGGCTGATCACATCGCCGGTCCTGCCCGTGGCGTTGGCCACGGGCAGGCTGACGGTGCTGCACGCGGTGTGGCTGCTGCGCCACCCGGTGCCCGAGCTCACCCTGCTGGCGCTGGTCTCGGTACTGGGGCTGGGTCGCCGGGTCTACCGACAGCGCCGCCGGTCCCGGTCCACTTCGACGCCCGGATCCTCCTCTTGAAGGAGGAGGTGTTCGCCGTGTGCGCCGCCCTGGCTCTGGCCGAGTCGCTCTTGCGCACCGTCGGCTTCGTCAATGATTCGGCTCACCTCGGGCGCGTCTTCGACGAGATCGAGGGGCGACTCAGCGCGGATCAGTCTCCTGAGCTGTCCTTTGAGCCGTCGGTCTGCTCGTAGGTCAGGGAGAGCGAATTCACGCAGTAACGCAGCCCGGTGTCGGTGGGGCCGTCGGGGAAGACATGGCCCAGATGCCCACCGCACTGGGCGCACAGAATTTCGGTGCGGGCCATGCCGAAGCTGCGGTCGGTGTGCTCAATGATGGTGCCGTCCGCCTTGGCCCGGTCGAAGCTGGGCCAGCCCGAGCCCGACTCGAACTTGGCATCGGTGTCGAACAGCTCGGCGTTGCAGCCGGCGCAGTGAAAGACCCCGGCCCCGTCGACGTGGAGCAGTGCGCCCGACCACGCCGGCTCGGTGCCGGCCCGGCGCAGCACCTGGTATCGATCGGGCGGCAGTTCCTGCTTCCACTCGTCCTCGGTCTTGGTGATGGTGTACTCCACCGCGTGACCCTGCTTTCTCTTGTGGCGGGTGAACATGGCGGACCTCCTTTGGCCCCGGCACCGACGCCGGGGAACTCAGCTGTAGGTCGCCTCGGCGCCCACTGATTCGTAGCAGGCCCGGATGAGGCGGCGGGCGCGGGGGTCGCCCGTGACCCCGGCCGACATCTTGTTCATGGTGTAGCCGGCCGCCAAGCGGTGCTCGGGGTCGGCGAACCCGTAGGACCCGCCGGCGCCGGTGTGGCCGAAGGAGCCCTCACCCCCGAACGGGGCATAGGGACTGGAGACCCAGAAGCCCTGCCCGATCCACTGCTCCATGGGGAAGCCGAGGGTCAGGAAGACCTGGTCGGGCCCGAAGGTGCGCACGGTGCGGGCTTGGTTGATCTGGTCCATGGTCAGGATCGGCTCGGCCGGACCGCCGTCGACGCTACCGATCAGGCCGGCGTACAGGCGGGACAGGGACGTGGCGTTGGTGATGCCGTTGGCTGCCGGCACCTCGGCCGCGTGCCAGGCCGGGCGGTTCATCCAGCCCGGATCTCCGAAGGCGCCGCCGGCGTTGAGGGCCCGGGCCACCAGCGTGCTGGCGTAGTCAGCCGGAGTGCCCTCGCCTCCACCGGGGCTGGCCCCGCCCGAGATGGGGGAGACCCGGTGCTCGAGGTCTTGAGGGAGGCCGATCCAGAACTCCAGGCCAAGGGGTCCGGCGATCTCTTCGGCGAAGTAGGTGCCGAGCGAGCGCCCGCTGACCCGGCGCACGACCTCGCCCACCAGCCAGCCATAGGTCAGGGCGTGGTAGCCGTGGGCCGTGCCCGGCTCCCAGAACGGGGTCTGCTCGGCCAGGGCGGCCACCACCGGGTCCCAGGCCTGTACCTCCTCCGCGCTGAGCGTGCGGTCGATGGCCGGCAGTCCGGCCTGGTGGGTCAAGAGGAACAGGACCGGCATGTCCTCCTTGCCGGCTTGGGCGAACTCGGGCCAGTAGGTGGCCACCGGAGCGTTGAGGTCGAGTTGGCCCCGCTGGGCCAGCAGGTTGGCGCAGGCGGCGGTGGCGCCCTTCGTCGATGAGAAGACGAGCTGGAGGGTGTCCTGGCCGTAGGGGTGGGTCCCGGAGCGGTCGAAGGAACCGCCCCACAGGTCCACCACCTTCTTGCCCTCGACGTGGAGGCAGAAGGCGGCTCCCAGCTCACGGCCGACGGTGAAGTTGTGGGTGAAGGCGTCCCGGACCGCCTCGAACCCGGGCTCGACCTGGCCGCCGATGATGACGTCGCTGCTCATAGCGTGCTGCTCGCTTTCGTGGTGGTTCAGGCCGCCAGCTGCGTGCCGGCGGCTCCCATAAGGAAGAGAAAGTTGTCGACGTAGAATTGCTGGCGCACCTCGTCGCTGGCGTCCCCGATAGACGCTTCGAAGCGCTCCCGTGGCTTGCGCCCGCCTTCGACGTGCGGGTAGTCCGACGAGAACATGACGAGGTCCGGACCGCCTTCCCGGATGATCCAGCCGACGTCCTCGGTCGGGTATGGGGTGAAGCGGACCTGGCGGTGCACGTAGTCGGTCGGCCGCAGGGAGAGGGCTTGGAGGCGGTCCTCGTGGCGGTGGAAGGCCTCAAAGGCTGACTCCATCTGGCGCAGCCAGGAGGGCATCCAGATGGCGCCCTGCTCAATGACGCCGATGCGCAGCCCGGGGAAGCGCTCCAGCACGCCGTCGAAGATGAGGGTGGCCAGAGTCTGGGCCGGTGGCACCGGGATGCCCATGTAGTCAACCGAGCGGAAGTTCTCGTCGCCGCCGTGGAAGTCGTGTGGCACGGGCAGCCCGTTTTCGAAGTAGTGCGGGTCGATCAGGTGGCCGGTGCCCCCAACGTGGAAGACGACGGGAATGTCGGCCTCCTCGGCCTGGGCCCAGACGCCGAAGAGGTCGGTGTGGCTGGGGGAGAAGGCCGGTGGGCAGCCCGAAGCGATCAGGAGGGCCGCCGCCCCCTGGGCCAGGGCGTCACCGGTGCCCGCCACCGCTCTCTCGGGATCGACCAGGGGGATGTAACAGGTGGCCAGCAGGCGGGGGTCGACGGAGCAGAAGTCGAGCATGCCCCGGTTGTGCGCCCGGGCCGCGGCGTAGGCCAGGTCGGCGTCGCCGCCGTGCTCGAGCCCGTGCAGCCGGCCGTTGTGGAACGTGTTGAAGACGAGCTGGCTGCTGAAGCCCAGGAGGTCGAGCGCCCGCGGTCGGTCCTCGGCAATGAATGATCCGGTGGCCGCGAAGTTCTTGCGCGCCATGATCTCGGCCTCTTCCTGAGCTCGGTACTCGGCACTGCCGTGGCGGTCGCGCAGGCGCTCGAAGGACGCGATGAGGTCCTGCTGTTGCTCCTCGGGGTTACCGGTCTGGCGCAGCTCGTTGCCCCCGGGATAGCGCAGCACGGGCAGCCGGTCGCGGTAGCGGGCTTCGGCGTGGTCACGCAGCCAGGTCGGCGTCTCCATGATGTGGGAGTCGGCATCGTGGACGATCCGACCTTCGCTGTACGCCATGGCAGCCCCCTCTGGTCCGACGCGAGTATTCCAAAGGTAAGAGACGACCGCATCGTCCCCGGGCCGTCATATCTGACGGCGCGTCAGATCGGGTCGGCCAGCTTCGGTACGCTTCTCGGGCCATGGATCTGCGTGACCGCCCCGAAGACACGGCTTTCCGGGCCGAGGTGCGGGAATTCCTCACAGAACACCTGGTGGGGGAGTTTGCCGACCTGCGCGGCCGGGGCGGCTCGGGCGACGAGACCTTCGGCTTCGAGACCCGCCAGCGCTGGGAGACGGTGCTGGCCGACGGCGGATGGACCTGCCTGGGTTGGCCGACCGAGCACGGCGGCCGGGGCGCTTCCATCACCGAACAGGTCATCTTCCACGAGGAGTACGCCCGGGCCGCGGCGCCCGGACGCGTCAGCATCCTGGGCGAGGGGCTGCTGGGCCCCACCCTCATCCACTACGGGACCGAGGAGCAGAAGGCCCGCTTCCTGCCGCCTATCCGGCGCGGCACCGAGTTGTGGTGCCAGGGCTACTCCGAGCCCGACGCCGGGAGCGACCTGGCCAATGTGAAGACCAAGGCGGTACTGGATGGCGACGAGTGGGTGGTCACCGGGCAGAAGGTCTGGACCTCGTTGGCCCACCAGTCCGACTGGTGCTTCGTCGTGTGCCGCACCGATCCCGACTCCCAGCGCCACAAGGGATTGTCCTACCTGCTCGTCCCCATGGACCAACCCGGCATTGAGGTGCGACCCATCACCCAACTGACTCGGACCAGCGAGTTCAACGAGGTCTTCTTCGACGGGGCCCGTACCCGTCGCGACAACGTGGTGGGCGCCGTGGGGGAGGGCTGGCGGGTGGCCCTGGCCACCCTGGCCTTCGAGCGCGGGGTGGCGCTGCTCGGACATCAACTCGGTTTCGTGCGCGAGTTCGACCGCCTGGTGGCGCTGGCCCAGAGCAACGGTCGCTCCCGTGACCCGGTCATGCGCCAACGCCTGGCCCAGGCCCACGCCGAACTGACCATCATGCGGTACAACACCCTGCGCAGCCTCTCGGGGATCGACGGGCCAGTGGCCCCGCCCGAAGCTTCCATCGCCAAGCTCTACTGGGGCAGCTGGCACCGGCGCCTGGGCGAGCTGGCCCTCGATATCCTCGGCCCCGCCGCCACCCTCCTCGACGCCGGCGACTACGAGCTCAACGAATTCCAGCGCTCGTTTCTCTTCTCCCGGTCCGAAACGATTTACGGTGGCTCCAATCAGATTCAACGCAACATCATTGGTGAGCGGGTGCTTGGACTCCCGCCCGAGCCGAAGGGGACGGCGTGAGCCTCCAGGATTCTTTTGATCCACCGGCACCGCCGACGCCCCCCACCGGGCATGGCCTTCTGACCGACAAGGTGGTCATCGTGACGGCGGCAGCCGGCACCGGCATCGGGTCGGCCACGGCGCGCCGCTGCCTGGAGGAGGGGGCGGCCATCGTCATCTCCGACACCCATGAGCGCCGACTCAACGAGACGGCCGAGCAGCTGGCGGCCGAGACCGGTGGTGACGTGCATCCAGTGGTGTGTGACGTCACCGACGAGGCTCAGGTGCAGACCCTCTACGACGCCGCCATCGCCCGCTACGGCCGCTTCGACGTGGCCGTGCACAACGCCGGCTTGGGCGGCACGGTCCCATTGGTGGAGATGACCGACGACCAGTGGTCGACGGTGCTCGACATCACGCTGACCGGCACCTTCCGGTGCACCCGGGCCGCGCTGACCCATCTGTTGCCGCAAGGCAGCGGGGTGATCGTCAACAACGCGTCGGTTCTGGGCTGGCGGGCCCAGGCCGGTCAGGCCCACTACGCCGCGGCCAAGGCCGGCGTCATGGCGCTGACGCGCTGCGCCGCCGCCGAAGCGGCCCCGGCCGGCGTGCGGGTGAACGCGGTGTCGCCCAGCCTGGCTGAGCACCCGTTCCTCAACCGGGCCATCCCCGACGAGGACCTGGCCATCCTGCGCCGCCGCGAGCTGTTCGGGCGGGGCGCCGAGACGTGGGAAGTGGCCAACGTCATCGTGTTCTTGGCCAGCGACTACTCGTCGTACATGAGCGGGGAAGTCATCTCCGTATCGAGCCAGCATCCGTGACGACGGTTGTCCCGGATCGTTCGGGAGAGGGCATCGGCGGCGCGCCGCTCGAGGCGGAGGACCCCCGGGCCGATCTCATCTGGGGCACTATCCCGGCGCTGGTCGACGACGCCGCCGTGCGCCACGCCGAGGTGGACGCGCTGGTCGACGGCGACACCCGACTGACCTTCGCCCAGCTGGCCCTGGCCGTCGACGAGTACGCCCGGGGCTTCGTGGCGGCGGGAACAGCCCCCGGCGACCGGGTGGCCGTGTGGGCTCCCAACTGCGCCGAATGGATGGTGGCCGCTCTGGGTGCGCTGCGGGCCGGCGCCGTGCTCGTCCCTCTCAACACGCGCTTCAAGGGTGGCGAGGCGGCCTACATCCTGCGGGCCTCGGGGGCCAGCATGCTTCTGACGGTGCGCGGCTTCCTCGGCGTGGACTATCCGGCGCTCCTCGACGGCGAGGACGTGGGCGACCTGCGCCAGATCGTGCTGCTGCGCGGCGAGAGTCCGCAGAGCGCGCCCAATGTGCCGGTGCAGTCCCTCCCGGCCTTCTTGGGTGCGGCCGCCTCCGTCGACCCCGCCGAGTCAGCGGCCCGGGTGGCTGCCCTCGAGCCGGACGACGTGGCCGATCTGATCTTCACCTCGGGCACCACAGGGCATCCCAAGGGCGCGGCCACCTCGCACGCCCAGTCCCTGCGCACCTTCGGCACCTGGGCCTCCATCGTCGGCCTGGGTCGAGCCGATCGCTACCTGGTGGTCAACCCGTTCTTCCACACGTTCGGCTACAAGGCCGGCATCCTGGCCTGCCTCATGGCGGGGGCCACCGTGGTGCCCGAGGCCGTCTTCGACACCACGGCCGTCATGGCCCGCATCGAATCCGAGCGCATCAGCGTGCTGCCCGGCGCACCCACCCTCTACCAGTCGCTCCTGGCCGACCCGCACCGGGCCGACCACGACTTGTCCTCTTTGCGCCTCGGGGTCACCGGGGCCGCCGTGGTCCCGGTCGAACTGGTGCACGCCATGAGTTCGGAGCTCGGCTTCTCCACCGTTCTCACCGCCTACGGGCTGACCGAGTCATGCGGCACGGTCACCATGTGCCGGCGCAGCGACCCGCCCGAGATCATTGCCGGGACATCGGGCCGGGCCATACCCGGCCTGGAGGTGGCGGCCGTGGTGGACGGCCAGCCGGTGCCGACGGGCGAGCCTGGTGAGATCGTGGTGCGGGGTTACACCGTCATGCCCGGGTACTGGAAGGACGAGGCGGCCACGGCGGCCGCCATTGACGACGAGGGCTGGCTCCATACCGGCGACATCGGGGTGCTGGACCGCGCCGGCAACGTCACCATCACCGACCGGGTCAAGGACATGTTCGTGGTCGGCGGCTTCAATGCCTATCCGGCCGAGATCGAGGCCATGTGGCGCGGCCGGGACGAGGTGGTCCAGGTGGCCGTGGTCGGCGTGCCCGACGAGCGCATGGGCGAAGTGGGCTGCGCCTACGTTGTGGTGGCCCCCGACCACCCGGCGCTGGCCGACCAGGGCGTGGCCGACGCCCTGGGTCGGGATCTCCTGGTCTGGGCCCGCTCGGCCATGGCCAATTACAAGGTGCCGCGTGGCGTGGTAATCGTCGATGCCCTGCCGGTCAATGCCAGCGGCAAGGTACTCAAGCGCGAGCTGCGGGAGCGGCATGCGGCCGGAAAAGATCATGTGGTGACCAACGAGAGGAGCAACTAATGCGAGGCATCGTCTACACCGGTGAAGGGGTGGAGGTCACCGACGCACTCGAGGTGCGCCAGCCCGGACCGAACGAAGTGAGGATCACCGTGGTGGCGGCCGGCGTCTGCCACTCCGACCTCTCGGTCATTGACGGCACCATCCCGTTCCCCGCGCCGGCGGTGCTGGGGCATGAGGGCGCCGGTGTGGTCGAATCCGTCGGCTCGGCCGTGAAATCGGTGAAGCCGGGCGACCACGTCGTCATCGCCACTCTGGCCAGCTGCGGGGTGTGCCGAGCCTGTAGCACCGGGCATCCCACGTGGTGCCGGGCTTCGTTGGGCAACATCTCGGCGCCCTTCACCTACAAGGGCGAGCCAGCCAACGCGTTCGCCGCCGTGTCGGTGTTTTCGGAGATGACAGTGGTCAGCGAGGTGCAGGTGGTGCGCATCCCCAAGGAGGTCCCGCTGACCTCCGCCTGTCTCATCGGGTGCGGCGTGCTGACCGGTGTCGGTGCGGTCCTGAACCGGGCCAAGGTGCGCCCGGGTGACACCGCCGCCGTCTTCGGCGTGGGCGGCGTGGGCCTCAACGTGATTCAGGGCCTGCGCATTGCCGGCGCGACGCGCATCGTGGCGGTGGACACCATGGCCGCCAAGGAGACCCTGGGCCGCCAGTTCGGCGCCACCCACTTCGTCGATGCCTCCGACGCCGATGCCGCGGCGGCCGTGCGCGCCCTGACGCCGGCCAACCGCGAGTCAGCCGCCGGGGCGCTCTTTCCCCTGGGCGGCGTGACCTGGGCCTTCGACTGCGTGGGCCACCCGGCCGTGCTGCGCAGCGCCCTGGACTGCCTGGACTGGGGCGGCACGGCCGTGGCCATCGGCATCCCACCGCGGGGCACCGAGGTGTCGGTGGACGTCAATGCCCTGGCCTACGTCGATCGCGGCCTCATCGGCTGCCGTTACGGCTCGGCCCGGCCGCACCACGACATCCCGCTCATGGTCGACTTCTACCTGTCGGGCCAGCTCATGTTGGACGAATTGGTGTCGCTGACCCGCCCGCTGGACCGCTTCTCCGAAGTGGTGGACGAGATGCACGCCGGGCGCGTGGCTCGCGGCGTCCTCACTTTCGACTAAGCACGCGGGATGCATACGACGATGTTCGCCCCCGTTTCGCGATGAAGGGTGTCCTGCTGGCCGGCGGTACGGGCTCGCGCCTGTACCCCTTGACCCGGATCACCAACAAGCACCTGCTGCCCATTTACGACCGGCCCATGATCGCCTGGTCGATCGAGGCCTTGGTGGCCGCCGGCATTGACGAGATCATGTTGGTGACCGGCGGAGCCCACGCCGGGGACTTCCTGCGCCTGCTGGGCAACGGGCACGACTTCGGGATCGACCTGCTGACCTACGCCTACCAGGAGAACGCCGGCGGCATCGCCGAGGCGTTGGGCCTGGCCGAGCGTTTCGTCGACGGCGATCCGGTGCTGGTGATGTTGGCCGACAACGTGATGGAGCGCTCCATCAAGCCGATGGTCGACGCCTTCCGGGCCGACCCTGTCGGAGCCCGCATCCTGCTGACGCCGGTGGAGGAGCCCGAGCATCTGCGCCACCTCGGCGTGCCCGTGCTGTCGGCCGACGGCCGGGTCGAGCGGATTGAGGAGAAGCCCGAGGTGCCGGCGAGCAACTTCGGGGTGACCGGTATCTACTGCTACGACGCCAACGTCTTCGGCGTGATTCCCACCCTCACGCCGTCAGGCCGGGGCGAGCTCGAGATCACCGATGTCAACAACCACTACGTCAACCAGGGGCAGATGGCCTATGACGTGCTGGAGGGATTCTGGGGTGACGCCGGCGAGTCGATTGAGGCGTACTACGAAGTGAACGACTTCGTGCGGGCCAACGGGGCCAACGGGATTCCGCGTCCCTAGGAGGGTTTGTGGTCGGCCATGGCCGGCTGCCAGGCCCGGCGCACGCTCTCGGCGATGCCGGGGCCGCTCAGGCCCAGGCTGACCAGAATGTCGTCGGCCTTGCCCTGCGCGATGTATTGGCGCGGCACACCGAGCACTCGTGTGATCGGTGTGCCGTTCCCGTGGGCCTCCACGTCAGCCGCCATGGCATCGATCAGGAAGGCGCCGGCGCCACCGTGGCGCACACCGTCCTCGGCGCTCACGACCAAGGCGTGCCGGGCGGCATCGGCCAGCAGGGCGGGGTCGGGTGGTGAGACCAACCGCACGTCCCACACGGTGGCTTCAATGCCTTCGGTCGCCAGCTCGTCGGCCGCGGCCAGGCAGGCGTCCACCAGCTTGCCCACGCCGAGGAGACACACCGATCCGTCGCCCTGGCGCAACTGGTGGGCGGACAGGCCGTGGCCCACTTCGTCCTCGCCGATGTGGCGGGGCGCACTCTTGGGGAAGCGGATGGTGGACGGCCCGTCCAACTCGAGGGCCGTGCGCAACATGGGGCCGACCTCTTCGGCGGCCGAGGGGGCGAACACGGTCATGCCGGGGATGGCCAGCGCCAGCGCCATGTCGAGGATGCCGTGGTGGCTGGGCCCGTCGTCGCCGGTGATGCCGGCCCGATCCAGGGCGAAGACCACCGGACTCTGGTGCAGGCCGACGTCGAGGTTGGCCTGGTCGAAGGCCCGGCTGAAGAACGTGGAGTAGACGGCCACCACCGGACGGATGCCGCCCATGGCCATACCGGCCGCCGAGGTCACCTCGTGCTGCTCGGCGATACCGACGTCGAAGAAGCGATCGGGGAAGCGGGCCTGGAAGGGCAGCAGGCCGGTCGGCCCTGGCATGGCCGCGGTGAGGGCGACGATGTGGTCGTCGGCTTCGGCGGCCTGGAGGAGGGCCCGGGTAAAGGCGTCGCCGTAGGTGGCGGCCCGCAGCGGCAGGGCGTTGATGTCGGCGTCGGGCCGCAGGCCGGGCGTGGACACGCCACCACCGTCGGCCGCCGCCGAGCCACCCAGCGCCACCCCGGCTGAACTGCCGACCGTGTTCTCCTGCGAAGGCGACTTGCTGGCCTTCACGTCGTGCAAGCGCTGCACGTCGTCCTCTTCGGCCGGCGCGTAGCCGCGACCCTTCTGGGTGAGGACGTGGACCACAATCGGCCCGTCCCACTCGGCGGCGTGGGCGAAGGCCTGCTCCATCAACTCGACGTCGTGGCCGTCAATGGGGCCGGCGTAGCGCACGCCCAGGGCTTCGAAGAAGGTGTGCGGCGCCACCATTTCGCGAATGGCACTCGTGAGCGAGTGCACGCTGGAGTAAGCCAGGGGCCCGAAGGCCGGCAGACCGCGCAGCCGGTTGCGCAGGCGCTCGCGGGTCTGCGTGTAGGCCGGGTGCAAGCGCAAACTGGTGAGGCTCTGCGAGAGCTGCGAGACGGTGGGCGCGTACGAGCGCCCGTTGTCGTTGAGGACGATGACGACGCGGCGGCCCGAGTGCCCGAGGTTGTTCAGCGCCTCGTAGGCCATGCCGCCGGTGAGGGCGCCGTCGCCCACCACGGCCACGACCCGGCGTTCGTCGGCGTCGCCCAGCAGCGTGAAGGCGTTGGCCATGCCGTGGGCGTAGGAGAGCGCGGTCGAGGCGTGGCTGTTCTCAATCCAGTCGTGCTCGGACTCGGCCCGGTTGGGGTAGCCCGACATGCCGCCGGCCTGCTTGAGCGACTTAAACCCGAAGCGCCGGCCCGTCAGCAGTTTGTGCACGTAGGCCTGGTGTCCGGTGTCCCAGAGGATCACGTCGCGCGGGGAGTCGAAGACGCGGTGCACGGCCAGGGTCAGCTCGACAGCGCCCAAATTCGAGCCCAGATGGCCACCGGTCGTGGTCACGCTCTCAATGATGAAGGCGCGGATTTCTTCGGCCAGGGTCGTGAGTTGGTCCTGGCTGAGAGCCTTTATGTCGGCCGGTGTCTCGATGCTTTGCAAAATCATGGCGCTGACTCCACGTTAGTCCGTGTCCACTTGTTCGGGACTGCGACCGGACTGGATGAGCGAGGCCACGGCGACGCACAGCGCGGCCACGGCGAGAACCTGCAGGCCACGGTCGGGACCGTACGTCTGGGAGATCCAGCCCACCAGCGGTGCCCCGGCCACCCACCCGATGTAGCCGGCGGCGGTGAAGGTGCCCACGGCGCTCATGACCTGGGTGGCCAACCGGCTCACCGTGCTCATGACGAGCGGCCAGAAGAGCGAAGCCCCGCCGGCACCGAGAGCGAGCCCGATGGCGGCCAGGACCGAGACGTGGGTGAGGGACTCGAGCAGGATGCCCCCTCCGGCCACGCAGCCACCCACCACCAAGGCATGGCGGGTGGAGAGGCGCCCCAGCATGGCGCCGCCGGCGCCGCGGGTGCTGGCCGCCACTAACTGCCCGACCACGTAGGCGCCGGCGCCCAGCAGGACCCCCGTCGAGAGTTGATGGCGCAGGTACAGAACGCCCCAGGTGTCGACGCCGCCCTCGGTGACCTCGGCCAGGGCGAAGACGGCCAAGAGGAGCAGCAGGCCATCGAGGTGCAGGCGACGCACGGGATGGGCCGGTGGTGCGTCGACGCTCGCCCCGTGCTGGGCCAGCGCGGTGCCCGGATCGGTCAGGAGGGCCCAGATGCCCACGACCAGGGCGACCAGGGCAACGAAAGGCCAGATCCAACGCCAGGAGATGTCGGCGTGTAGGACGACGCCGGCGGCGGCCGCCCCAATAAGGGCGCCCACGTTGAAAAGGGCGTGGAAGCGGACCAGGACGCCGGGCTGGCCCATCAGACGATGCGACGCCTCGGCGTTCATGGCGGTGTCGATGCTGCCCCCGGCGATCTCGGTGGCCACAAGGGCCACGATGAACTCCCAGCGTCGGGGTGCCGCGCTGAGTGCCAGCAGCAGGACGGACCAGGCGAAGAGGGCGATCCACAACAGGCGGCGGGCCCCGAAGCGGTCGGCCAGATGGGCCATGACTGCGCTGGAGGCGCCGGCCACCGCCACGGCCAGCGCCAGCATGAGGCCGAGTTCGGAGTCGTTGAGGGAGAAGGTGTGCTGAATGTTGAAGATCAGCACGGCCCAGCTGCCCCAGAAGAGGCCGAAGGTGATGAACGCAGCCACCACCGGTCCTGCGCCCCGCAGGGACTGGCGGCCGGAGGCGAGTGCGGGAGGGTTGGTCAGGACGGGCCGGTCGCGCCGGCTTTGGCCAGGAAGATGGCCTCGTCGACGAGGACCCGGGTCACCTTTCCGGCACCCACCAGACCACCGCCGTCACTCTCGAGGCGGGCGGCCGAGACGGCGAAGATGAGTCGGCGGCCCTCCACCTTGACCAGAGTGGCCTCGGCCAGCACGACGCCGCCGATGGCGACCGGGGCCAGGTGGTCGAACTGCACGCGAGTGGCCACACTCGACTGGGCCGGGGTCAGATGGTCGTCGGTGGCCCGGCAGGTGGCCTCCTCGCACAGGGCGATGAGCCGGGGCGTGGCCAGCACCGGCACATTGCCCGAACGGAAGTGCTCCGCCGTGTCCTCGGGGCCCACCGTGAGTTCGACTTGCGCCGTGAGACCAGAGTGCGGCCCGTGCCCAGCCGCGCTGCGCACGTCGGAGGATGGATTGGGCACGACGATTACGATACCGCTCGTGACTGATACCGCTTTGATCGAGGCCGACGTGCTCCAGCGAGTTCTGGCGGCGGCGCTGGATCGAGGCGGGGACTTGTCCGAGGTGTTCGCCGAGGACAGCACCACGTCCAGTGCCCTCTTCGACGACCGCCGGGTGGAAGAACTGTCCTCGGGCCGGTCCCGCGGCGCGGGCATCCGCGTCATCGACGGTGACACCACGGGATTCGCCCATACGGCGGACCTGAGCGAAGCCGGGCTCATGGCCGCGGCGGAAGCGGCGGCGTCGGTGGCCCGCCAGGGCGGCGGCCGGACCCGCACGGTGGCCCTGGGGCCCATGAACGGGCGCGACCGGGGCACCAAGACGCTGCCCGGCTCCATCGCCAAGTCGGCCAAGCTCGAACTGCTGGTGCGGGCCGACGAGGCCGCCCGGTCGGCCGGAGGCGCCATCAGCCAGGTGCAGGTGGGCTGCGGCGACACCCGCCGCCGCGTGCTCATCGCCAACTCCGACGGCCTGCTGGCCGGGGACGACCAGATCCGCACCCGCTTCAGCGTCATGTGCGTGGCCAACGGGGACACCGGCCTGCAGACGGGCTTCGAGACCTTGGCCCGAACCGAAGGGTTCGAGGTCTTCGACCGCTACAACGTCGAGGACATCGCCCGCACGGCGGCGGTGCGCGCCCTGACCAAGCTGTCGGCCCGCCCGGCGCCATCGGGCGAGGTCCCCATCGTCCTTAAAGGCGGCAGCGGCGGCATCCTGTTCCACGAGGCTTGCGGTCACGGCCTAGAGGCCGACCACATCATCAAGGACGCCTCGGTCTATACGGGCCAGGTGGGAAAGCTGGTGGCCAGCCCACTGGTCACGCTGGTCGACGACGGCACCGTGGCCGGCGAGTGGGGGAACTTCGGGGTGGATGACGAAGGGTGCGCGCCCGCCCGCAACGTCCTGATCGAGGACGGGGTACTGACTGATTACATGTGGGACCTGCTCCGGGCCCGCCAGGAGGGTCGGGCCAGCTCGGGCAACGGCCGCCGTCAGAGTTACCAGCACCTGCCCATGGTGCGCATGACCAATACGTACCTTCTGGCCGGCAAGGAGAACGCCGACGAGATCGTGGCCCAGACCCCGACGGGCGTCTATGTCACCAAGCTCGGTGGCGGCCAGGTCAACACGGCCACCGGGGACTTCGTCTTCGGGACGACCGAGGCCTACCTGATTGAGGACGGTCACATCACCGAGCCCCTCCGAGATGCCAACCTCATCGGCAACGGTCCCGAGGTGCTGCGGCGCATCGACGCCGTGGCCAACGATTTCGACATGACGCCCGGGACCTGTGGCAAGGACGGGCAGAGCGTGCCCGTCGGCTGCGGGCAGGCCACCCTGCGCATCACCGGCGTGACCCTGGGCGGTACGGCCTGATGACCGATCTTCTGACCCTGGCCACTTCGGTGGTCGACCAGGCCCGTCCGGGCGAGAGCATGGAGGTCTACGTCACCCGGGGCACCGAGAACGAGGTGCGGGCCTACGAAGGTGCCGTCGAATCGCTCACCTCGGCCGACTCGTCCGGCGTGGGCATCCGCCTTATCCTCGACGGGCCCGAGGGAGAAGGCAGCCGTCTCGGGTTCGCCTGGGCCGGATCGCTCGACCCGACCGTCATTGAAGCCGCGCTCAGCGACGCCCGCGACAACGCCCGCTACGCCACGCCCGACCCCGATGTGGTCCTGGCCGTGCCCGACGGTCAGGCCGCGGTCGACATCGATCTGTGGGACGACCGGGTGGCTTCGACCGCCATGGACGCCAAGATCGCGCTGGCCATCGACCTGGAGCGGGCCACCAGGGGGGCCGACCCGCGCATCCGCCAAGTTTCCTCGGCCGACTACTCCGACGCCCGCACCGAGGTGGCTCTGGCCTCGACCACCGGCATCCGATCGACGGCCCGGCGCACCACGGCCTCGGTGTCGGTGGACGCCATCGCCGGTGATGCAGCCGACACCCAGACCGGAACCGGTTTCAGCGTGGGCCGTTCGCCGGCCGACCTGGACTCGGACTGGGCCCAGCGCGAAGCGGTCGAGCGGGCCACCCGGCTGCTGGGAGCGCGCAAGGCCCAGTCCGGACGCTGCACCGTCATCTTCGATCCCCGCGTGGTCTCGACCCTGCTGTCGGTGGTGGCCTCCGCCCTCTCGGGCGAAGCGGTGGTCAAGGGCCGGTCGTTCTTCGCCGGACGGATCGGCGAGGTGGTGGCGCACCCCAGCGTGACGCTGGTCGACGATCCCACTGACCCGCGGGCCTTCGCCGCCGCGGCCTACGACGCCGAGGGCCTGGCCTGCCGGCGCAACATCCTCATTGAGGACGGCGTGCTCCGCATGTTCGTCTTCGACACCGTCTCGGCCCGGCGGGCCCAGACCCGATCGACCGGATCGGCGGTGCGGGGCGGCTTCGCCGGCACGCCGTCGGCCGGCTGCCGGGCCCTCCTCCTGGCCCCGGGCACCCAGGGGGCCGAGGAGATCCTGGCCAGCGTGGGGGACGCGCTCTACGTGCAGTCGGTTACCGGCATGCACTCGGGGGTGAACCCGGTGAGCGGTGATTTCTCGGTGGGCGCCGAAGGTCTCATGGTTCGCAACGGCGTGTTTGCCGAACCCGTCCGTGAGGTGACCGTGGCCAGCATGCTGCAGCGCATGCTGCAGTCGGTCGTGGCCATCGGCAGCGACGTGCGCTGGCTGCCCGGGGTGGCGGCCGGCCAGACGCTGGCCATCGGCGACATGCAGCTCAGCGGGGACAACTGATCCGCCAGGGTTGATGGGCCGGGCGCCGGCGCCCGAGTCAGCTGGGGGTGGTGGCGGGCTTGGTGGCTTTGGCCGCGCCGTCGCTGCTGGTCGACGGCTTGGTGGTCTCGGTCTTGGTGCTCGTTTCGGTCGAGGTGGTGCTGGAGGAGGAGTCGGAGGAGCCGGCGTCCTTGGAGCCGCCGCCGGTGTCCTTGGCCACGGCGGACCGTTCGCCTGACGAGCGGGAGTCGGTCTTGTAGAAGCCGCTGCCCTTGAGCACGATGCCGACGGCGCCGAAGACCTTGCGCAGGGCGCCGCCGCATTCGGGGCAGACCGTCAGCGCGTCGTCGGTGAACTTCTGGACAGCTTCGAGCCGGTGCCCACACGCCGTGCAGGCGTACTCATAGGTCGGCAATTTTTCTCCTTGGATTGGCACTCAGCACGTGTGACTGCCAACTCTATCTTGCCGCTACCGACCGTCATCCGGGTCTTCGAATCCCTATGGGCCTGGCCAGGCCGTACACTACCGAGTCGTGTCCGATCGCAGCCTGGCCCATCTCGATCCGTTAGGCGGCGCCCGCATGGTCGACGTCACGCCGCGGGAGCCCACCCACCGCCGGGCCTTGGCCCGCTGCCGGGTCTCCATGCTGCCCGAGACGACGACGCAGGTGGCCAACAACGCCATCACCAAGGGCGACGTGCTGGCCGCCGCCCGCATTGCCGGGATTCAGGCGGCCAAGCGCACGGCCGAACTCATTCCCATGTGCCACCCGGTGCTGGTGGGCTCCATCGCGGTCAATTTCTCCATCGGTGACGACTACGTCGAAGTCGAGGCTCAGGTCGAGACGGTCGATCGCACCGGCGTCGAGATGGAGGCCATGATGGCCTGCACCACCGCCGCCCTGACGGTCTACGACATGTGCAAGTCCTCGGACCGCACCATGACCATCGAGCGGTTGGCTCTGTGGGAGAAGTCGGGCGGCCGGTCGGGTCCCTGGCGGAGAGCCGAGCAACCAACCTGAGGCGGGGCGACGGCAGCGTCGCCCACCTTCTAGATTCAGGGCAGTGACTACACAGGTCGCCGACCACATCGGCGTCGGACGGGGAGCCACCGGCGCCATATCCGCCGGAGTGGGTCGACTAGGAGGCCGTGATGTCGTCATCGCCCGCTCCTCCTCATCGCAGCGGCGGGGCGCGCTGACTCACGCCGACGGTATGCGGCTGGCCGCTGCGGCCACCCTGGCCCGCGACCTCCGTCTCCCCTTTGTCTTCGTGGTCGCATCGAGCGGGGCCGACGTGCTCGACGGTGTGGCCGCCCTGCACGGCTGGGGCCACGCCGCCGCTGCCATCGCGGCGTGCAGCGGAATCGTGCCGGTCCTCATGGCGGCCACCGGACCTGTCGTGTCGGGCCCGGCGCTCCTCCTGGGCCTGGCCGATCTGGTGGTCATGAACGACGACGCCGTGGCCTTCGTCTCGGGGCCCCAGATGGTGGCCGAATTCACCGGCGTCACCGTGGGACTGCGGACCCTGGGCGGAGTGGCTGCCCACGCCACGGCGAGCGGGTTGTGCGCCGTCGAGTCCGATGACGTGGAAGGCACGTTGGCCGAGCTCCTGAGCTACCTGCCGTCGCACACCGATGAGGTGCCACCGACCTGGCCCCTCGACGACTCGGTGTTACGGCCCACGCCCGAACTGCGCGACCTCATCCCGGTACGCAAGGCCGCCACCTACGACGTGCGCGACATCATCCGGTCGGTGGCCGACGACGGCGAGTTCCGGGAACTGTGGCCCCGCTGGGCCGGCCAGATCGTCACCACGTTCTGCCACATCGGCGGCCTGTCGGTCGGGGTGATCGCCAACCAGCCCCGAATCCTGGCCGGCACGCTCGATATCGCCGCCTCCCAGAAGGGCGCCCGCTTCGTGCGTCTCTGCGACGCCTTCAACCTGCCCATCATCAGCCTGGTCGACACGCCCGGGTTCCTGCCCGGGAAGGACCTCGAATGGCGCGGCATGATCCGCCACGGGGCCGAGTTGGCCTTCGCCTACGCCCAGGCCACCGCTCCCCGGATCTGCCTGATCCTGCGCAAGGCCTTCGGGGGTGCCTACATCGTCATGGATTCACGGGGCATCGGGAACGACATCTGCCTGGCCTGGCCGGCCGCCGAAATAGCCGTCATGGGCGCTTCGGGTGCGGTGCAGATCCTCAACCGGGGCATCGACCCGTCCGAACGGGCCGAGCGGGAACTGGCCTACGAGGAGGCCTTCTTGAAGCCTTGGCCGGCGGCCGAACGGGGCCTGGTCGACCAGGTCATCGACCCCGAGGAGACCCGTATCGTCCTGTGCTCGGTGCTCCGACAACTGGCCACCAAACGGGAGATGGTGGTCGGCCGCAAGCACGATGCCGGGCCGCAATAGCCATGTGAGCTGGGAGAATCGAATTGTCATCATTTCGCAATCAATATGAGGTGCATTCGTCGCCGATTTGGGGAATGGATCAGGCATGATCACCAATGTGGCCATACCAACCACCGACGGCATTGCGATTCTGGAGTCCTGTCACAGCACATGGATCTTCGACACCGACCGTCTCAGGTTCCGTCGCATCCTCAAGGGGCTCGCACTCGATGCGCATGCGGCGACGACCGCCTGGAGGCCCTACTTCGGGCTGGAGCTCGACGAGATCTCCGAGTCGTTCGTGGTGTGGCTGAACCCCGAAGGCACCCGCCTGCTGCGTTCGTGGCGCCACGTCGACCAGTGCTCCCAGTGCGGCGGCAATCAAACGGCGCAGCTGTCGCTCGACGACCTGCGCACGGCCACACTGGCGTAACCGTTCCCTCGGCCTCGCTCAGAGGTGAATGACGTGGGTCGCCGTCAGCACGAGGGCGGCCACGGTGGCCACCCCGGCCAGAGCGATGAGGGCGGTCAGCCAGGGCGACACGGCCCGGGCCGGATCAGATGTTCGCAACGCATGACGGGCGGCTACGTCCCTCATGGTCGCCTCGGTCTGATCCGGATCAACGCTCGGTAACACGAAGCGGTGGTGGCGCCCGGTGCGCTCGCTCACCACCAGCACCACGCCCTCCCGGCCGTCGGCCAGCAACGAGCGCTCGGCCGTGGAGAATTCGTTCAGGTCGGTCCACGCGCACTGCCACACCAACTGCCCGTCGTCCTTGGCCAGCTCTATCCCCGGCGTGCCGAATGTGAGCATCAGGTGAGGGATGGCCACACGCCCCTCGTCGCCGTCGGTCAGCAGGAACACGTCGTCAATGGCCCAGGCATCTCCAGCTGTTCCCGTCGGCGCCATGGCAGCGCAGACGCTACAACCGCGTCACCGCGTGGTCAGGCGTCGCCTTGGGGCGGCAACCAACGGCTGCGGCGATCCCGGCGTTCGGCCCGCTCGATCTCCCGCTCCACATCGGTCCAGCGCAGGGGGTCGGGATCCTCATCGGTGCCGGCCGTCATCTGGGCCCGGGTCATGATGATGAAGGCCACCGTCCACAGCACGGCGATCGTGCTCAGTTTGGCCAGGAAGCCGGCCAGCTGCTGGTCCAGGACGGGGGAGAGGCCGGCCACGGCCCGGCCATGGTCGTAAGGCGGGTAGAGGGAATGCCGGGCGAAGATCCATACCACCGACAGGAAGCTCGGCACGATGGACTGGACGATGAGGTAGCCGCCGCGACCCAGTGGTGACAGGCGGTGGCCGCTGGGCAGCTCGGTGAGCGCGGGGGCCCACAGCACGAAGCCGGCCAGCAGCACGAGCACCTGCACCAGCGTGCGAGCCAGGTCGGACCCGGCGGCCCAGCCGACGGCCCCGGTGGTCAGGGACCCCACCGACACCGCGGTCACGATGGCCACGGCCGGGACGGGCTTGACGATGACCCGCAGAACGGCATCGACGGCGGCCGGCCGCGTCAAGGACACGATGAGCGGGCCGGGCGTGCCCGCCACCATCAACGGCGGCACGGCCAGCATCATGAGGAGGCGCTGGAGCACCAGGGCCAGGAGCGACCAGTGGGCGGCCAGGTCGCCCAGCGGCCACATGACAGCGGCCAACAGGATGACCAGCGCTCCGTGGAACGACCACCATTGTCGTGGCGTTGGCCGGCACTCCGGGGCCCGGGTGGCCCGGTGGTAGAGCAGCACCAGCGTCGGTAGGGCCACCGCCCAAATGAGGTGCAGGTGCCAGTCCAATGGATGGCCCACTGCGCTCACCGGAGTGCCGCCGCCGTAGGCTCTGCGCCATGGCCGGCCCCGCACGACTCGACCGACTGGAACGGGTGACGGACCTGGTCCTGGTTCTCCTGAACGCCACGCAGCCGCTCACGCTGGATTCGATTGCCCACCAGGTGCCTGGCTACCCCGAGGAACACGGGGCGCGGCGGCAGGCCTTCGAGCGGGACAAGCGGCTCTTGCGCGACGACGGGATCCCGGTCCGCACCGAACGCCTGCCCGGCAACGAACAATACGGGTACCTCATCGACCGCGAGGCCTTCTACCTGCCCGACCTGGCGCTGTTGCCAGACGAGCAGGTGGCGCTCCATCTGGCCGTCGCCGGCGTCCACCTGGGCGATCCTAGTGGTCGTGACGCGCTTTTGAAGTTGGGCGCCACCGGCCTGGGTGACGTGCGACCGATCGCCTCGCTGGAGCCACCGCGGGCGCTCATCGACCTCTTCGAAGCGGTGCGCATCCACGCCGAAGCGACGTTCGCCTACCGCTCGTCGGCCCGCCGGGTGGCGCCCGTCGGACTGTGGTTCCGCTTCGGCCACTGGTACCTGGTGGCTTGGGACCTGGACCGCGACGCCGTGCGGACCTTCCGGGTCGACCGTATTGAGGGATCGGTCACTTTGGGCGAACTCGACGCGGACGCCGTCCCGGTCGACATCGACATCCGGGCCGCCCTGCCCGACGAGCCGTGGCAATCGGACGGCGAGGATCAGATCCCCTTGCGGGTACGCATCGACGCCATGGAAGGCCCGCGGGTGTCCGAGGAAGTGGGAGCCGACAAGGTCGAGCGGGGCGACGATGACGGGTCGGTCGTGCTGGCCTTGACGGTGACGAACTTCGGGGCCATCCGGTCCTGGGTCCTCGGCCTGCTCGAGCACGCCGAGATCCTCGAGCCCGAGCTCTTCCGCGAAGAACTCCGGGAGTGGCTGCGCACCTTGATGGCCGGTGTGGTGGTCACGGTGGACGAGGCGGCCATGTGGACGACATCAGCGGACGAGGAGGACACCGACGGCAAGCCGGCGCCTGGGCAGGAGACCAGCG
Source organism: Acidimicrobiales bacterium (assembly GCA_036268485.1). Classification (GTDB taxonomy): domain Bacteria; phylum Actinomycetota; class Acidimicrobiia; order Acidimicrobiales; family RAAP-2; genus Bog-473. The sequence goes on along the minus strand of DATAUC010000091.1, from coordinate 127,856 downwards.
GCCGGTTGCGCCGCCTGCTGGCGGTGGTGGGGTGGCTGGCCCAGGTGGGCGAAGCGTCCATCGCCGAGGTGGCCGAGCGTTTCGCCATTGGTGCAGAGGAGCTGGTGCGCGAGCTCGAATTGGCGGCCTGCTGCGGCGTGCCGCCCTACACGCCGGACACTCTCATGGAGATAGAGGTCTCGGAGACCACGGTGCGGGCCTTCCTACCGCCCGAATTCGCCCGGCCGCGGCGCCTCACGCCGGCCGAAGGGTTTGCCGTGGCGGCGTCAGCCCGCCTGATCCTGGCCGTGCCGGGTTCGGATGATGCCGCACTGGGGCGGGCGCTGGCCAAACTCGATGCCGCGCTGGGTTCGCGGGAGGCCATGGGGGTCGACGTTGACGCGCCGCAGCTACTCGGGGTCGTGCGCCAGGCCGCGGACACGGGGGGCACACTGGAGATCGACTACCACTCGGCCTCACGCGACGAAGCCACCACCCGGGTCATCGAACCGGTGCAGGTCATCACCACCGACGGGCACTGGTATGTCGATGCGTTCTGCCAACGGGCCGGCGACATGCGCCGGTTCCGGATCGACCGCATCGGGGCCGCCCGACCGGTGGCCGATCCGGCCAGTGCGGTGCCCCGGACACTCCGAGCGGCCGACCATTCCTTCCTGCCCGGCCCTGGAGCGGTCGAGGTGCATCTCCGCCTGACCCCCGAGGCCGACTGGGTGGTCGAGTCGATCCCGGTCTGGTCGGTCGGCCGTTCGGCCAGCGGCCAGGTGACCGATGTCATTCTCAACGTGACCGGGATGGCCTGGTTCGAACGGCTCCTGCTGCAGTTGGGACCAGACGCCCAGGTGATCAGTCCACCCGAACTGACCGACCTGGCCGCCCGGGCCGCGGCCAAGGTATTCGAGATGTATCGAGAAGACATAGAATGAGATGAAATAAGTAGACGGCCGGGAGGGTCCGATGTTGGGAATGCACCGCCTGACCACGCAGCGGGCCGACTACTACCTCACCGACCTGGCCACCGAACTTCCCGTACCCACCTCTCGCCAGCACTGGGAAGGACAGGCGGCCGCCCGTCTGGGATTGGAGGGCGCCGTCGACCCCGAGCGGTTCGGAGCCGTGCTGGAGGGACGCCACCCGCACACCGGCCGACCGCTACGCAGCGACCGGGCCACCGTGCAGGGCTACGACCTGACCTTCAGCGCGCCGAAATCGGTGAGCGTCCTCTTTGCCCTCGGTGAGCCGGACGTGGCCGAGCAGGTCGTGGCGGCGCACGGGGAAGGCGTGCGCGGCGCAGTGGCCTACCTGGAGCGCCACGGCCTGACGGCCCGTCGGGGATCGGGTGAGGACCGGCATGCGGTGGGCACCACCGGTGCGGTGGCAGCGTCCTTCGTGCACGGCGTCAACCGCAATCAGGACCCCCACCTCCATACGCACGTGGTGGTGGCCAATCTGGTCCACGGGGAGGACGGCCGCTGGAGTGCCTGTGATCAGAGAGGGCTGACGGCTCATCGGGAGGCGGCGGCCGCCATGTACGACTCCCATACCCGGGCCGAACTGACCAGGCGGCTTGGGCTGCGCTGGTCCGAACACGGCATGCGCCACAGCGAACTGGAAGGTGTCTCACCGCTCCTCCTGGGCGAGTTCTCATCGCGCGCGGCCGACATCCGGCGCCACATGGCTGAACGCGATGTCCGCTCCGCCGCCGGCGCCCGCGTGGCCTGGGCCGCCACCCGGGCCGACAAAGGCCCCGGCGCGTCGTTCGAGGACCTCCGGGGGGAGTGGCAACGGCGAGCCCGGGCCATCGACGGCGATGGACCCGACTTGGAGCGACGTGGAGGCGTCGAGCGCCAGACGATCAATGAACATCGCTTCAGGGCCTCGCTCTCGGGGGCACCCGATGGCGCCGCTCGCCGTCGGGACGTGATCACCGCCTTCGCCGTGTCGGCCCGGGACGGTGCTCCGGCTGACACCGTGGAGCATCTGACCGATGACTGGGTGCCGTCAGGACCGGGCGGCGTGGCCGAACCGGCGCATCAGCTGCGCGACCTGATCCCGCCCGGTTACCTGCTACAAACCCTCGGCCCGCGCCCGGTCGACGAGGAGTCGCACGGCGTATGGCGCCAGGCGGCGCGCCACATCGACGCCTATCGCCAGACGTGGCAGGTACGCGACCGGGTCGAGGCGCTGGGTGTCGATGAACGGGGCGGTCTCGCTGCGTTGCCCACGCCACGTCTCATCCATCACCTGCAGACCAGACGGCAGATCGATACCGCCCGTCAGCGGCTCGGGTGGCAGCCGCCGCGTCTGCTCGAACGAGATCGTGGCCGCTGATTCACCGCCCGCGCCCCGGCGGTTCACGATCGAGGACGGGACCGACCCGACCGATCTGTTCCCGCCAGGGACTGCACGCATGCGCCGGTGTCAAGGTCACCGACAAGAACTCCTTCTCCGTTGTCACCATGAGGGCGTGGCCCGGCACACCGCGCGATATGGCGTCGACCGGATGGCGGTCCAGCCGTACTGTGCTGACCGAATTGGACGGTCGTATCCGACCGCGGTCACCCACCGACTGGCCCAGTGTGGTGGTGGCGACCTCATGCTCGCCGGCCAGCGCGCTCAGATTGCGCAGAGTGGACACGTCGGCGATGCCGGGCAGTACCACTGTGGTGGCGAACAGGGAGACGAAGCCGTCGGCTGCCGCCCCCCAGCGGCTGCGGGCCTGTGAGAGGTCCTGCAGGCAGGCCATCACGAGAAGTCCCTGCCCGCCACCTTCACTGACCACGGCCGGGAGGTCGGGCAGCGGCGCGATATTCGCTACTTCGTCAAGCGCGAAGAGCGTGGGGGTCGCTGATTCGCCCCTACGGGTGCGGTCGTACGTGGCATCGCGCACATCGCCCAGCGCGGCAACAACCAGGGGCGCGAATTGTTGCTGTTGGCGGCCGGCGGAGCACACGAACATGGTGTTGGAGCCCCGGCAGAACTCGTGGGCGTCCAGTGGAGGCAATTCGGCCGAGGCCAACGCCGCTTCGGATTGGTAGGCCGCCATCACACCTGATGCGGTGGACCAAATACCGGATTGTTCACGCGCATCGGTGGCCACAATGCCGGCCAAGAGGTCGGTTGGCGTGGCATCCTCTCCCACCGTCTTCGACAAGATTTGCAGCGCGGTCGCGCCATCATGGCGATTTATCCAGTGAATTACCGACCGCACAGAATATTTTTCTAAGGCGGCCGCGTGCAGCAACGGAGCAAGGAGTGCACCGGCTCGTTCACTCCAATGATCCTGACCGCTCAACCGCGAACCGGCACTCGAAACGAGGCGCGACGCGTGCACCATGGCGAACGATGTGTGCACGGCGGCATCCCACTCATGTGCCGTCGTGAGCGGTGACCAACCAACCCGTTGCACCCCCGGCGGACACTCAATTTCCCCGCTGGGATCGAACAGGAAGTTCCATCCTTTGTGCGCCCGCGGTGGTGACGTCGCCTGCATGACATCGGGCTTGGTCGACGTCGAGACGACGGGACCTTCGGCCAGCAGAATATTGGGTATGACCAGGGATGATGTCTTTCCTGAGCGTGAGGGTCCCAGGACCAACATGGAGCGTTCCGGGCTGGTCCAACTCCACCCGTGCGCGCCCTCGCCGACATAAAGACGGTGGTTGGCGCGTCCGTGTGACGCGCCAACATCGCGATGATCGGGTGTACCGAATTGCGATGCAGGATCGCGTGGCATTGACGGATCGTGCATGCAAGAAATCGTCGCGTGGGTGCACGCGCAATTCCATGGGACATCACATGAAAAGAAGCGACAGAAATTACGCGACGTACTTGATTTGGATGCAATGCGCAACGAATTGAGCCGATGACAAAGCGCAAAAAGGCATTGCCAATTCATCTGCAAAATGGCTTCGCGTTTGGAGGGTGCTTGACCTGGGCATTTCCACAACCAAGAATGTATGTACCCGAAGTGTTATGGAGGGTTGAGATGTGCTGTGGTGCAAGTGGTCTCGCACACAAATGTGTGCAGCACGCGACGCCCACATGTTCGATCGTTCATGGTGGTTCGGGCAATAGGAACGGATCGATCACGTGAAGGAATGTCATTGACTGCACATCGCGTTGGTCATTTGATCCGAGCGACAAAGAAATCGGTGCGGCAGTGCGCACGGCGATGTGATGTCGACATCATCGTGGCGCAGGCTTCACCTCTATTCAGTGACCATGCTCCTAGGGAGGTGCACCTGTGGCAGTAGCCGCGAAAAGAAGGGCCCCGGCCAAGAAGGCCGTGAAACGGGCTCCAGCAAAGAAAGCAGTTAAGCGAGCCCCGGCCAAGAAGGCCGTTAAGCGCACGCCAGCCAAGAAGGCTGTCAAGCGGGCACCGGCAAAGAAGGCAGTGAAGCGCACGCCAGCCAAGAAGGCTGTCAAGCGCACACCGGCCAAGAAGGCCGTGAAGCGGGCACCGGCGAAGAAGGCCGTCAAGCGCACACCAGCCAAGAAGGCAGTGAAGCGCACGCCAGCGAAGAAGGCTGTCAAGCGCACGCCAGCCAAGAAGGCAGTGAAGCGCACGCCAGCGAAGAAGGCTGTCAAGCGCGCACCGGCCAAGAAGGCGGTCAAGCGGGCACCAGCCAAGAAGGCCGTGAAGCGCACGCCAGCCAAGAAGGCTGTCAAGCGCGCACCGGCTCGCAAGGCAGTGAAGCGCGCCGTTAAGCGCTAAGCCGTACGTTCCTTTTGGAACGAGCGAGGTCGGGGGCCTTCGGGCCCCCGACTTTGCAATTCAGGGGCTGGTTGCTGTGCTCCTGATTGCTCAACCCGGCAACTCGGCCACATCGGCCGGCAGGTCGACGTCATAGGCCAAGGCGGGGATGCGCAGGACGCGCACCGGCAGGCCGAGCCGCAGTCCTTCGGCCACATGAGCCCGAAATGATCCCGGGCCGTAGGCGAAGCGAAATCCACTTCCCACCGGAAGGCGCATGACGTTGGTGCCGTCATCGCGGCGATCGGGCACCAGGGTGATGCCCTCGAACGCCGCCAATGACCCGATGTCGCGGGCCAGCGGCAGGTCTCCGTGGGCCACCGTTACCCACTGCACGCCCAGAGCGGCCAATTGTTCGACCCCGGCTTGCACGGCACCGTTGAGCCCCTGTCCGGGCTCCCACATGACGGTGGCGCCCAATGCCTCGGCCCAGGTGGCCACATCGGGATCGTCGCAGACCACGGCGGCGGGCAGCGGGGCGCAGGCCCGCACCACCTGTTCGGCCATGGAGCGGACCAGCTCCCGTCGGCCGTCATCGCTCAGGGTCGTGCCCAGGCGACGCTTGGCCTGATCGAATCCTTTGACCGGAATGAGGACCACGGCTCGGCCCAGATGGGAAGGCAGGAGGGGAGTGGTCGCACCGTGAGCGGTCGTGACTCGTGCGGACACCGGGGACAGTGTACGGGTGGGAGCGCCGCCGCCCCCCGGCCGCCGTAGGCTCGGGGCCATGAGTGAACGGGTGGCGGTCATCGGAGCCGGATCCTGGGGCACCGCCGTCGCGGCCCTGGTCGGGGCGGCCCGGCCGACCTCGTTGTGGGTGCGCTCCCCGGAGTTGGCCGCCTCTATTGAGGAGACCCGGGAGAACGCCACCTATCTCTCTGGCGTGCGCCTCCCGGACCAATTGACAGCCACCTCCTCATTGGAAGAGGCGGTGTCGGGCGCGGAGATCATCTTCATGGCGGTGCCATCCCACGGGTTCCGCACCGTGCTCAGCGACCTCGTCCCGTTGGCCGGTCAGTTCGCCGCCATCGTCAGCCTGTCCAAGGGCATTGAGGTGGGGACCAACCTGCGCATGTCCCAGGTGATCTCGGCCGTGCTGCCCGACGTGCCCGCCGGTGTCCTGACGGGACCGAACCTGGCTCGCGAAGTGGCCGAAGGGCAGCCGGCCGCCAGCGTGGTGGCGCTGCCCGATGAGGACCTGGCCCGGCGGGTGCAGGACCTGGTGCACACCCGCACCTTCCGTGTCTACATGGGCACCGACGTGGTCGGCTGCGAGATCGCCGGCGCATCGAAGAACGTGATGGCCATCGCCGCCGGCATCTGCGACGGCCTGGGCTTCGGGGAGAACACACGCGCCGTTCTCATCACCCGGGGCCTGGCTGAACTGGGTCGGCTCGGTGTGGCTGTCGGTGGGCAGGTGCTCACCTTCGGGGGCCTGGCCGGCGTGGGCGACCTGGTGGCCACCTGCGCCAGCCCGAAGAGCCGTAACCGTACCGTGGGCTTCGAACTGGGCCAGGGCCGGTCACTCGAGGAGATCATCAACGGCATGCACATGGTGGCCGAAGGGGTCAAGAGCGCCGGCCCCCTGGTCGCGCTGGCCCGCTCGCACGGTGTCGAGATGCCCATTGCCGAGCAGGTGGAAGCCATCGTCGAGGGGCGGTGCTCACCTCGCGAGGCGTTGCTGTCGCTGATGGACCGCCCATCTCGCCCTGAGTGGGACGAGGCGCTCCTGCGCGGACTGCAGGCGTGAGCGGCCTCTTCGGTCACGGCGGTCTCTCCGCCGGCTTCGACGAGACCCGGCGCGATGTGGCCTTGGCCCACGTGCGCGAACTGCTTCTCATGAACGGGGCCACCGACGAGGAGATCGACCAGGCGGTGGCCGATGACGTCCTGGACCTCTTCGTGGTCGATCGCATGCTGGTGCCCAGCCGACGGCGCTACACCCGCGGCGAGGTGGCCGAACTGACCGGGGTCGATCTCAACACGCTGGAGCGCTTCTGGCGGGCCCTGGGTTTTCCCAATGTCAGCGACGACGATCGGTCGTTCACCGATCTGGACCTCGAGGCCGTTCGTCTCTTCCAGGGCATGCAGGCGTTGGGGGCGGCCCGCACCGACACCGCACTGCAGCTGGCGCGGGTCATCGGCTCCTCCATGGCCCGCATCGCCGAAGCCGAGCTGGTGCCGGGCGACATGGCGGCCACCGAAGTCGATTCGGTGCTGGCCGCCGACGCTTTCGCCAGCGTGGCCGACGTGACCATCCCGGCCATGGCCCGGCTCCTCGAGTTCGTCTGGCGCCGCCAGGTGGCGGCGGGCATCCAGCGCTCCATGATGCTGCGCAGCCACGGGGTGGCACCCGGTGAGAGCCCGGTGCTCGCCGTGGGCTTCGCCGACATGGTGGGCTTCACCTTGTTGAGCCAGCACCTGAGCGACCAGGAACTGGCCGCCGTGGTGCGGCGGTTCGAGGAGCTGTCCCACGACATCGTGACCGGTCTCGGCGGTCGGGTGGTCAAGATGATCGGCGACGAGGTCATGTTCGTCGTCAGCAGCGTGGCCGACGCCGCCCGCATCGGTCTCAATCTGGCCGACGCCTACGCCGACGACGAGTTGCTCTCCGACGTTCGGGTCGGCCTGGCCTTCGGCCCGGTGCTCCTACGCGACGGCGACTACTTCGGCAGCACGGTCAATCTGGCCCACCGCATCGTCAACATCGGCAATCCGGGCACCGTCCTCATGTCCGACGAGTTCCACACCGCCCTGATGGAGGAAGCGCCCGACGAGTTCACGGCCGAGGCCCTGCGGCCCCGCCTGCTCAAGGATCTGGGCCGGGTCCAGCTGTGGTGGGCCGGTCGCGCCGGCCACGAGGCTGCCGGCACCGGGGTGGCGGCCGACCGCCGACGGAACACACGCTGGGAGCGCCTGTCCGAGGTGCTGCGCGATCTGGAGGAGCTGCGGGAAGTGGGTGAACGACTGCTGACCAGCAACCGCTCGCCCGGCGCGTCCGGTTCAGTCGGCGCGAAGCCGGGCGGTGGCGATCCCGAAGGGTCGTAGCGGGAACGATCCCTCGAAGTGCTCCCGGGGGAAGCCGCGCAGATCGACCAACCAGCCGGACTGTCCCGGCAACGACACGGTCGTCGGCTCGGAGCGGGGATTGAAGACGCGCACTTCGAGCACGCCGGCCTCCCGGCGTAACGCGCTGACCTCGGCCCCGTCAATGGTGAACGCGCTCCCCTCGGCCGCCCGATTCCCGCCGCCGAGTGACCCCACCACATCGAGGGGGACCAGCACGTCGTCGGCCAGGGCGTAGGGATCGTCCACCCCCAGGGCCAGGGCGTACGTCAGCGACACGTTCCGTCCGGCCATCTGCAGGCCGTCGACCGGCGTGAGCGGTCCGGCCGGGAACGGCCGGTACGTCATGCCGAGGCGGGACAGCATGCCGGTCGAGCGCAACACCGTCAGGGCGATGGTGTTGGCCAACGGGCCCGTCGGTCCGTCCTCAATGTCGATCAGCTCGTACTCACACACACCCTCGTGCACCACGGTCAGGGACCCGGCCGAGACGAAGCGCCGGGCCGGCGCCGTGGGCAAGCCGTACTCGTCGGCCCGGCCCTCGACGGTCAGCCCGCGGGTGACGGTGGCGAAGGCGCACTCGGCCACCGACGCCGGTGCCGGCTCGGGCAGGGGCAGGTGGACCCGTAGGCGATGGTCGCGGCTGGGATTGACGAAGGAGGTGGTCACCCGCAGCACTGGCTCACCAGCCCGTAGTTCCAGCAACGTCTCGACCACCACGCTGTGTTCCCCGAGCCGCGCCTGGGACCCGCCGTCCACGTGGTCGGCCCAGACATAGGTGGAGGCGATGGCCACCTTGGCCCGCACCGGACCCGGTTCCACCACGGTGACGCTGACAGCCGTCGGCGTGTCCACGAAGGCGTCGTTGCGGGGCGGGGAGTAGTTGTAGGAGTCGCCCAGGTCGCCGCCGTCGACCAGCTGGCCGTAGCCGGGCCGGCCGTTGAGCGAGAAGGTGCCCAGCGCGCCGTCGACGACCACATCGAGCAATCCGTTGGAGGCCGACACCACGCCGTCCACCGTGGTGACCGCGATCGGGTGCGCCAGGGCCGCGGCCACAAACGGCTTCCAGCCGTAGCCCGGCACCGAGTCGACCCGGGCCGCGATGCGGCGGGTGGCCGGCTGGTCCAGGTTGATCCGGATGACGGCATCGGGGCGGGCGCCCAGCTTGGTGTAGATGTCCTGCTTGGCCTCGGCGATGGCCACGTTGGGCCGCTCCTCGGTGCCGACCCGGATGGTGATGCCGATACCCTCGTCGTCCTCTTCAATGGAGATCTCCTGCACCCAGGCGTCATCGCTGATCTTGGGACCCTGCAGCATGCCGAGGACGGTGCGCACCGTATTGGCATCGAGCACCATCTGCCCGGGCAGCCCGATGCTCTGCGAGAGGACCTGCACATCGTCGGTGGCGGCATCGTCGGCCGGAACGACCAGTTCGACCACCCCGCCCCGAGCGCGCTGCACGCTATTGAGGAGGAAGGTCCCCTGGTCGGGCAAGCTGCGGGCCAGGGACTTGACGGCCCGCTCGGCCAGGCCGCTCCCGATGGTGCGGGCCTCGGCGTAGCGGTGCAGTACGGCGTCCACCACGTCGTCGACCGAGCAGGCGCAGATGGAGTCGTGGGCCGAGTTGCGCACCATCTCCTTCCAGGCCAGTGCCAGCAACTCGCCGGGCCACTCCGCCGACGTACGGAACAAAGCGGTCAGCGGTTCGGCCCGCTTCTCCAGCTCGCGCTCGGCCAGAGCACCCATGCGCTTGACATCGACCCGGTTGGAGGTGACGCCCATCAGCATGTTGGCCCGGCTGCCCGACCGGAGCTCGCCTTCCCAGCGCTCCAGCCCTTCCGTCGGCGCCGTCGCTAGATACTTCGGCAGCGACGTGACCTCGAAGACGAAGTCGTCCTGCAGGTCGTTGGCCTCGGCCACCACGCGACCCAGCCAGGGTTGGGGGAAGAGATGATCCGAACCGTTCATGCAGAGCAGGTCCTGGAACAGGAAGGGCTCCACTTCCTTGACGTGGTCGGTGGTCCGGCGCAGGAGGGCCTTGGCGTCGTCGGGCAACGCCGCCCCGTTGCCGTAACCGACGGGCAGGTACTCGGCCCGCACCGAGGAGCCGTCGGGGGCGGACCAGGTGAAGGCGGTCTTGGTCACGGTCGACGGCACGCCGCGCCAGACCACGGTGTGCTCGAAGCCGGCTTCCCGCAGGATCTGCGGCATCTGGGCGATGTGCCCGAACATGTCGGGCAGGTAGCCGACGGACATGGCACCCCCGAAGGCGGCCCCCCGCTCAATGCCCATCTGCAGGTTGCGGATGATGGTCTCGCCCGAGGTAAGGAACTCGTCCATGAGGATGTACCACGGCCCCATGCTCAACCGACCGGCTGCGGCCAAGGCCCGCAAGCGGCTCTCCGCCTCGGGCCGCACCTCCAGGTAATCGTCGACCACCGCCATCTGCCCGTCGAGCATGAAGTACGGATAGCTGGCGTCCGACTCGAGCAGGGGCAGCAGCATGTCGATCATGTCGACCAGGTTGAGACGAAAGTCCTGGTAGGACTTGTACCACTCGCGGTCCCAGTGGGAATGCGGGACGATGGCAATGCGGCGTGGTGTCATAGTCTCCAGATTATGACGTCAGGCCCGCCCCGACACGTGTCGCTGGACGAGACCCTGCTCACCCGATGGGCCGCCCTCTGGCGAGCCAACCCCGAGCAAGAGGTCCTGTTCAATGGCGAAGGGGAGGACGAGGCCCTGACTGGACAATCGCTGCTCGACCGAACGGCTGGGGCGGCGGCCACCCTGCGCTCCCTGAGCGTCGCGCCAGGGGACCGGGTCATCTGGTGCTGCGGGTCGTCCCTCGACTCCATTGTCGTGCTCCTCGGTGCGCTGCGCCTCGGAGCGGTGGTGGTGCCGGTCAGTGCGGCCCAGACGCAGAGTGAGCTGGCCTATGTGATTGAGGACGTTCGCCCGAAGGTGGCCATCGTCGATCGCCCCGACCGGGCTGACATGGTGGACGCGGCAAAGGCCGTCGTGCGCCTCATGTACCCGCACGACGCGGCACCCGAGGGCACCACCGGCCTCGATCCCTTCCTCGATACGTCTGACCCCTCCCACGACGCCCTCATCGTCTACACCTCGGGCACCACCGGCGAGCCCAAAGGGGCCGTGCACACCCACGCCTCATTGCTGGCGGGCACCGACGCCATCGGGGAGGCCTGGGATTGGCAGGCAGACGATGACCTCATCCTCGCCTTGCCTCTCTTCCACGTGCACGGATTGTGCGCCGGCCTCTTCGGCACGCTGGCCCGCGGGGCTAGTGCCACCATCTTTGACCGGTTCAGACCCGACGCGGTGGCCGATGCCGTTCCGCTCAGCACCATGTTCTTCGGTGTGCCCACCATGTACCACCGGCTGGCCCAATCGGGCCGGGCGGCCGAGCTGGCTTCCCTCCGGCTCTGTGTGGCGGGATCCGCCCCCCTCCCCGCCGACCTCTGGCACCAGTTCGACCGCGAGTACGGGGTGCAGGTCCTCGAGCGCTACGGCATGTCCGAGACCTTGTTGACCCTCTCCAATCCGCTGCAGGGGGAGCGCCGTCCCGGTTCCGTCGGCCTGCCGCTCCCCGGAGTGGAGGCCACCATTGGAGAGACGGATGAGGACGGCATCGGGGAGCTGCTGGTCCGCGGGCCGTCGGTCTGCCGGGGCTACTGGGAACGGGACGAGGCCACCGCAGCCATGTGGCACGACGGGTGGTTCGCCACCGGCGATCTGGCCTCGGTGGCCGACGACGGGTACATCTCCATCCGGGGCCGGCGCACCGAGCTCATCATCACCGGGGGCCACAACGTGTATCCGGCCGAGGTGGAAGCCGTGCTGGCCAGCCACCCATCCGTGCTGGAGGTGGCCGTTGTCGGCCAGGACTCGGAGGAATGGGGCGAGTCGGTGACGGCATTTCTGGTTGGCCGTGACGGCCCGCCCGACATCGAGGCCGTGCGCCTCCTGGCCGCCCGGGAGCTCTCGACCTACAAGCTGCCGCGGACCTACCGGGTGGTCGAATCGCTGCCGCGCAACGCCATGGGCAAGGTGGTCCGGCGCGACCTGCGCCACGCCTGAGCGCCCCCAGGAACACAGCGCGCCTGCGGTAGCGTGAACCCATGTCCACCTTTCTCATGCTCTCGACGGTGGGTCCCGATGGTGCGGCGACCCTGGCCGAGAATCCCGATCGGCTCAAAGCGGTCAATGCCGAGGTTGAAGCCATGGGTGTCCGCGTCCTGGCCCAGTGGGCGCTGCTCGGCCCCTACGACTTCTGCACCATCCTCGATGCCCCCGACGAGAAGACCATGGCCCGGGTGGCCCTGGTCCTGGGCTCGCGGGGAACCCTCAAGACGCTGACGCTGTCGGCCATCCCCATTGACGAGTACATCGAATCGGTACGCCGGCCGGCCGGGGGCTGACCTTCCTCAGTGCCACCAGAAGCCTTGGCGCGTGCGCTCGCGACGGACATCGTCACGCGAGAAGAGCTCGCCCAGCACGCTGCCATCGGACAGGCGGCGGATGCGGTATCCCTCCGGCGTGAATTCGGCCACCTCGAAGCCACGCACCCAGGTGCCCTGGTAGCGGTTGCGCACGTCCACCTGGGTCCCCGGGGCCAGCGGGGACCGCGCGTTCGGATCAAGCCCTTCCCCCCCACCCGTGGTCACGCACCCATCGTATTGATGAACGGCACAGCGCGGTGACGAGACGATGATGGCCAAGGTCATGACACCCACGCTGTCCGAGGAGCGCAAGCTCCGTAAGGCGGGTCACTCATGGGTGGTCGGTCTGGACGAGGTCGGTCGGGGTGCCTGGGCCGGCCCGCTCACCGTCGGCGCCGCACTCATGAAGTGCACCGTTTCCGAGCGATCCATGCCGCGCTGGTTGCGTGACTCCAAGCAGCTCAGCGAGGACCGACGGGAGTCCATCTTCGAGGAGGTGGGCCACTGGTGTGCCGAGTGGTCCGTGGGGCACGCGACGCCCGAAGAATGCGATGCCTGGGGCATGACCATCGCCCTCCGGCTGGCCGCAGAGCGTGCCTTGGCCGGGCTGACGCAGCAACCCGAGGCTCTGATCATCGACGGTCCCATCAACCTGCTGCGCATCGACGCGGACGACCCGGGCTCCTTCACCGGCCCGGTGCGCACCATTCCCGGCGGCGACGCCCGCTGTGCGTCGGTGGCGGCGGCTTCGGTCCTGGCCAAGGTGGTGCGGGACCGACTGATGCGCCAGGAAGCCGACCATTTCCCGGCCTACGCCTTCGAGCGGAACAAGGGCTATCCCTCGCCGGTGCACCAGTTGGCCCTGCGCGGCTATGGCCTCTCGACCATCCACCGGCGCAGCTGGTCCTACGTGGAGGGACTGCCGTGGAGAGACAAGTGGCCGATTGTCCGCAAAACCGTCGCTGACCAGGTATGAGGCCTGTTGATCACCGAGTTGTCGCGGTAGGCTGGACGCAATGACGAGGGTGCTGGAGGTCAAGGACCTTCGTACGGAGTTCCGCATGAAGTCGGCCAATGTGGTGGCCGTCGACGGCGTGTCCTTCACGGTCGATCAGGGCGAGTGCGTCGGCATCGTCGGCGAGTCCGGCTGTGGCAAGAGCACCACCGGCTTTTCCATCATGCGGCTGCTGCCCGCCAACGGGCATCTCGACGCCGGATCCGTCGTTCTGAATGGTCGCGACCTGGCCGGCCTCAGCGAGAAGGAGATGCGGCGGGTCCGGGGCGACGAGGTGGCGCTCATTCCTCAGGATCCTTTGACGTCGCTGAATCCGACCATGACGATCGGCAAGCAGATTTCCGAGGCCGTCCTGCTGCATCGGGATGTCACGCAGAAGCAGGCGCGGAACCGGGCGCTGGAAGTGCTGACCATGGTGGAGATGCCACGGCCGGCCGAACGCCTCGACCAGTACCCCCACGAGCTCTCGGGTGGCCTCCGCCAGCGGGTCATGATCGCCATGGCCTTGGCCTGCGAACCGAAGCTCCTGATCGCCGATGAACCCACGACGGCCCTCGATGTCACCATTCAGGCCCAGATCCTCGACCTCATTGACGATCTGCGTGAGCGGCTGCGCATGGCGGTCATTCTGATTACCCATGACATGGGTGTGATCGCCGGCCGGACTGATCGCGTCGTCGTCATGTACGCCGGCAAGGTGGCCGAAGAAGCCGAGACGGCGACCCTGTTCGACGGCATGCGACACCCCTACACCCAAGCCCTCCTGGCCTCGGTGCCCAAGCTCGACCAACGGGCCAGCGATCGCCTGTTGAGCATTCCAGGTCTCCCTCCGGATCTTTCGAAAGAGCACCACAACTGTCGGTTCAATCCCCGGTGCCAGTACGCCACCGACGTGTGCCGGACCGAGGAGCCTCCGTTGACCGCGGTGACCGGTGAGGCTCAGCCGCATCGCTTTGCCTGCTTTCACCCCATCGACCACACCATCGAGAAGGTGGCGGTGCAGATCCGCACGGACGCTGATCCGGTGCGCGAGGCTCGGCTGGCTGAACTGGCCAACCGGGAGACGTTGTTGAAGGTCGACCGTTTGGTCAAGGAGTTTCCCGTCCTCTCCGGTGCCGTCGTGCGCCGCTCCGTCGGCCGGGTGCATGCGGTGTCCGACATCTCATTCAGCGTGCGCCAGGGCGAGACCTTCGGGTTGGTGGGTGAATCCGGGTGCGGGAAGACCACCGTGGGTCGCATGGTGGTTGGCCTGGAGCGCCCGGTGTCCGGCTCCATCACCTTCGATGGTGATGAGGTGAGCAGCCTGCAGGGCCAGGCGCTCAAGACGTACCGCCGCAACCTGCAGTTGATGTTCCAGGATCCCTACGCGTCGTTGGACCCCCGCATGCGCGTCGGGACGATCATCCGCGAACCGCTCAAGGTGCAGAAGATGGGTACGCCCGAGGAGCAGAAGGATCGCGTCAACGAACTCTTGGGTGAAGTCGGACTCAGTCCCCAGGCCATCGACCGCTACCCCCATGAATTCTCGGGTGGGCAGCGCCAGCGCATCGGCCTGGCCCGTGCCTTGGCCTTGAATCCACAACTCATCGTGGCCGATGAGCCGGTCTCGGCTCTCGACGTCTCCATTCAGGCCCAGATCCTCAATCTGATGAAGGATCTCCAGGCCAGGCATGGACTGACCTACGTCATGATCTCCCACGACCTGGCCGTGGTGCGTTACATGGCCGACACGATCGGCGTCATGTACCTGGGCAAGCTGGTCGAGTTGGGACCGGCGGCCGATATTTTCTCGTCGCCCGCCCATCACTACACACAGGGACTCTTGGACGCGGTGCCGAAGGCCGACGTGGCCACGGCCCGCGCCCGCGGCGGTGCCGTTGCCGTGCGCGGAGAACTGCCCTCAGCCGTCAATCCACCATCGGGCTGCCGATTCCGCACGCGCTGTCCGGCCGCCCAGGATCTGTGTGCCGAACAAGAGCCGCCATTGCGGAGCTTCGGTGAGGGCCACTCAGCGGCGTGCCATTTCCCGCTGCAGGCGCCGGCCAGTCCAAACGAACTGAGCACCGCCTCCGTCGGCTCTTGACGAACTAACGGCGCTGCAGGCGTACTTCGAGGGCATCCCGCAGGGCGTCGCCGATGAAGTTGAAGGCGATCACGACCAGAACGATGCAAAGTCCGGCCGGGTAGATCTCCCACCAGTACCCCGAAAGCGCGCTGTTGACACCGTCCGAGAGCATGGAACCCCAGTCCGTACCCGGGGCCGGAATGCCCAGACCAATGAAGCCAAGGGCGGCCAGCAGGAGGATCGAATCGGCGATCTGAAAGGTGGCAAACACCACAATCGTTCCGACGGAGTTGGGCACGATATGGCGCCCGATGATGCGCGAGCGCGAACCACCCATGATTCGCACCGCTTGGACGTACTCCCGTACTCGCAGGGTAAGCGTTTCCCCACGTACGAGGCGGGCCGGGATGAGCCAACTGACGGCGGCAATGACAAAGATGATGAGGATCTCGGACTGCCCCTCAATGGTGACCAGCGCAATCAAGAGGAAGAGCACGGGCACCGAAAGAACCATGTCGACGAAGCGCATCATGAGCGCATCGAGCCAACCACCGACGAAGCCCGAAATGGCCCCGTAAATCACACCGATGACGGTGGCCACGGCGGCGGAGGCGAAGCCCACGAGCAATGACGCTTGTCCGCCGTACATCAGCCGACCCATCATGTCGTAGCCGGTGCTGTCCGTGCCGAGAAGATGCCTTCCGGTGGGCGAGCCGTTTTGCGCGTTGCTCAGTGCCGTCTCGGCGTTGGCCTGATTCGTGTGATAGATCAGCGGCCCCACATAACAGAACAACAAGAAGAAGATGATGACGACCAGGCCGGCCACCGCCAGCTTGTTTTCGATGAACACCCTGGCGATCTGGCGCGCCATGCCGCCAGTTGAGGAGGATGCATTGCCCCCTTCGGGCAGCGTCGACGGCGCATCGGCATGACCAAGTAGGTGTCCGGTTTGGGTGACGACCGCGGTCGCTTCCGTGCCGCCCAGCGGATCGATGGGGGGCATCTCGTCCTTGGGTGTCATTCCGTACCCCCAAGCCGAATTCTCGGATCAGCAACGGCGTACAGAACGTCGGCCAGGAATGATCCGGCCACGGTGAAAAGCGTGACGACCAGCGTGGTCCCCAAAATTGTCGGCACATCATCGCTGAGCGCCGACTGCACCGTGAGAAGCCCCATGCCCGGGTAGTTGAACACGCTCTCGGTGATCAGAGCTCCACTGGCGATGGCCGGCAGGGACAGTCCGATAAGCGTCAAGATGGGGATGAGGGCGTTGCGTAGGGCATGGCCGTAGAGGATTCGGTTATTGCTGGCCCCTTTGGCCAGAGCCGTCCGGACGTAGTCCTCAGCCAGCGCGTCCATCATGGAGGACCGCATATAACGACTGAACGAAGCGATCGTCAGGGCCGACAGGGTGACGACGGGAAGCACGAAGGCTCGAGGATCGGTGAAGATCGTCCAGGCGCTGCTTGTTCCTGGAGGGGACACCGGGAAAAGGTGCAAGTCGAAGGAGAAGAAGAGTACGAGCAAGAAGGCCAGGAAAAAGGCTGGCATGGCATAGAGGACAAATGAGAGTGTCGTCAGGGCGTAGTCAATCGGCTTGTAGCGCCGTACGACTTGCAGGATGCCCAATGGAACAGCGATAACGAGCGCGACCAAGGTCGAGACACCCACCAGCGTCAGGGTCCGCGGTAGCCGCTGAGCGATGAGCTGCTGCACTTGCTGGTTGTGGTTGTACGAGTAGCCCAGCTGTAAGTGAAAAACGCCCCAGAGATAGTTCCAGAATTGCTCGTAAATCGGCAG
The DNA here is from genome assembly GCA_036268485.1 of Acidimicrobiales bacterium. Lineage (GTDB taxonomy): Bacteria > Actinomycetota > Acidimicrobiia > Acidimicrobiales > RAAP-2 > Bog-473. The sequence goes on along the minus strand of DATAUC010000091.1, from coordinate 110,694 downwards.
GTCGTAGCCGTTTTCCTTGTTGAAGTGGGCGATAGCCGCGGCAGTCCGTCGAGGTCCAAGAGCAATGCCGGCTACCCCACCTGGAATCAGCTGACTCAGGAGGAACACGATGAGGGCCACGCCCAAAATGACGATGATCGACTGGACGAGCCGCCTGAGGGAGTAGCCGATCATTCAGGCACTATCGCACAGCACGACAAACCCCCCGGCCGGAACCGTGGCTCTGACCGGGGGGTCGTCATGATGTTCAAGTTACGCGTGAGCGAACTCGGTCAGGAGTCCGCTACTTCCATCTCCAAGTCTCCGGCAGGAGCGCACCAAACGGGTTCTGGTTGGCCGCGCCCGACAGGTTCTTGTTGATCTCGGTCAGCTGGTACGCCAAGTTGGGCTGGAAGAACACCGGCACCTGGGTGGCGAGGTAGTCCTCCCACTTGTACAGCGTGGCGTTGGTGTTGATGGTGGCTTCAATGTCCTTCTGATTGGTGGCGTCGTTGTAGTCGCCGTAGTTGGCAGCCGAGCCCAATTCGAACAGCTCTTCACCACTCGGGTAGTAGTCCGGAGCGAAGGTCCATCCACCGGCCCAGTTCTGCATCTGCCAACCGCAACCCTTCGGGCAGGCGATCGCGTTGTTGATCACCGTGTCGAAGGTGGCACCGCTGAGCTTCACATTGATGCCTGCGCTGGACCACGACGCCTTCTCGGCCACCGTCTGAGCGGTGGTCGACTGCGTCCCGGTGGCGTACTGCTCCTGGAAGCTCAGTCCTGCTCCCTTGGGGATGCCCGCTCCGCAGTCGCCCTTGGCCGATCCTGGCTTAATGCAGGTGTCGGTGCCGTTGGGGACCAGTTTCCAACCGTTGGAGGTGAGGAGCTTCTTCGCCTTGGCCGGGTTGTACGGGAATGGATTGCTGGACTCCAGCTTCGACGCGTCCGGGTTGCCCGGCGGGTACACCGGGACAGGGCCATAGGTGGGCACGGCGTAACCCTTGTACAGCTTCTTGATGTAGAGCGGCTGGTTGATCAACAACTGCATGGCCTGGCGGAGATACGTCTGAGCAAACTCCTTAGCGGTCACCCCATTGTTGGCGGTGGTGCTGAAATTCAAGGGGAAGTAGTTGATGCTGAAGAGGTACCACGGCGCCATTTTGTCGGTCCCTGCGACTCGAGCGTTGTTCGGTCCCGACTTCAAGTAATTGGTCGTTCCCTTTGTAATGTCCTGCGTCGGCACATAGCCAACGTCGATATTCCCACCGACCAGGGCATTGAATTCAGCCGTGTCCGTTGTGTAGGGCAGTTCAGTGAAGGTCTTCAGCGTCGGCTTGGTCGGACCCGAGTAGGACGTGTTGGGCACAAATGAAACCTGGCCATCGGCGTTGAATGCACTTACCTTCCACGGTCCGTCAACCACGCCCCACAGGGGACTCGTGGCATAGGAGGTAATGGAGTTGTTGGCGGCCTTCGGATTGCTCGGGTTGAAACCGGCGGCGTTGGCCAAGAAGGTGTACACCTTCGTACAGGCCGCATCACCCTGTCCGTATGCCGCGGAAGAACAGCCACCCGAACCGGCGGCTGCGCCGGCGGCGGTGACGTCCCACGCCTGGGGCATCGGGGTGATCTGCGCCAGTTCGTTGTAGACGACCCAATGCTCGTTGTACGCCTTATTGAAGGTGAAGGTGACGGAATCACCGCTGTTGGTGACGTTGGTCACATTGTCCGGCAGATAGTTCTGAACATACCCACAGAAGTTCGCTTTTTCAGCGTGGTAGATGTTCATGAACAGCTGCACGTCCTTGCCGGTGAGCTGCTCGCCGTTGGACCACTTGTAGTTCTTCAGGTTCACGGTGACTGTGGTGCCACCATTCGAGAAGGTCGGCTGAGGAGCCAGCGAAAGGCTGTTGTTGATGACCGGCTGGTTGCCCACCCCGGGGAAGTACAGCGGCCGGTAGAGCAGGTACTGCAGCTGCGCGATGTTGTTGATCGAGCACAACTGCGCTGGATAGAAGGGAAAGATGAAGTTCGGGGTGGCACCCGGCGGTTCGGCGAATGTGGCCGAGGTCGGCGTCGCAGCGCCGCTCGTGGCGACTGGTGCGGCGATGATGAGGCCGGCGGTGAGCGCACCCACCGCCATCGCGGCGCAAACGCCCCGCTTAAGTAGTCCCTTAAATCCCATAGCACTCCCTTGCTATTTGGCCGCCCCCGTGGCGGCCGATCTGTTACGGCCTCCGGACCACCCAGCGTCAGAAGGTTGCCGTAAACGTAACGCAACTGCCACATTCTGCAAAGTGTCTCTTGGGGAAACCCCGCGAATTGGTCGGCATCGGCAGTAGCAGAACGCAATGAATTCTCCATTGGCACAGGATTTCGGCGCCGATCGGCTCGCAAGCACCGGAATAAGCCATCTGGGAGCCACCTGTGCATCAACTGCATGGCGGCACGATGCCCCGGATATCATTGACAAAGGTCAATGGTTTACGTACTCGCTCTGGCGGCTGCCCTCTCGAACGCGCTCACGAGTGTGTTTCAACGCATGGGGGTGGAGGACGCCCCGGAAGAGTCGACCATGCGACTGAGCTTGATCACCCATGCGATCAAGCGCGGCATCTGGCTCCTCGGCTTCTTCTTCATGGTGTGTGCCTTTTTGTTCCAGGCATTCGCGCTCCATGTAGGTCGCCTATCCGTGGTCCAGCCGATCCTGACCATGGAGCTTCTTTTCCTTGTCTTTATTCTCGGGACCTACTTCGGCTACCGGATCACCGCTCGGGAGTGGATCGGGGCCTCAGCCATCGCCTTCGGGCTGTCCGGCTTTCTTGTCTTTGCCGAACCCGGTGGCGGGAACCGCGTGCCCGGGACAACGGGATGGATCGTGGTGGCTGCATTGTGCAGCGCCGTCATAGTTGCGGCAGTCCTCGCCACCCGTCGGGGTCCCCGCTGGTGGAAGGCGGCCATGTTCGGAACGGCCGGCGCCGTGGCCTTCGCCTTCACGGCCGCCCTCATCAAGGTGGTCAGCGACTATGCGACCCATGACTGGGTGTCGCTGTTCACGCACTGGGAGACCTATGGACTGATTGTCTTTGGTCTGGCCGGGCTCTTCTTGACCCAAAATGCCTATCACGCTGGGCCTTTGGCTGCATCGCAGTCCACCCTCGTGCTGGTCGACCCCCTGGCCAGCATTCTGATCGGGATCGCCCTCTACGGTGACAGCCTGCGCACGTCGGGGCCCTGGGGTCCCTTGGAGGCGTTCTCCCTCCTGGTGATGTTTGCTGGCGCCGTCTTCCTCTCCAGTTCCCCCCTGGTCACCGGTCTGCGGGGCGAGGGGAAGGGCGCGGAGTACGAGGAACTGCTCTCCCGCCGGACCAAGCACTACGTCCAGGAATCGATGGAGAACAACCTCCACGACGGCGGCATCCCACCCTTCTCGCCGACTTAGGGAGAGCCCAGGGCGATCACCGCTCGGATAAATGTGGCAAAGCCGTCAGGATGAGAGAGATGCGCGCCGTGCTGGGCGCCCTCCACTTCGAACGTGCTGGCGCCGGGGACATGGGAGCCCAGCCACGTGACTCCTCGACGGTGGTGCGGCTGGCTGGCGGCCCCGCCCATGCCGAACAACACCGGAATGCTGAGGAGCTCGACGTCGAAGGGGGCCGGGCCTCGAATGGACCCCAGGTCAGCTATCAGTGCCGGCCCGTCGGCCCGACGGGAGGCGCGCCCTTCCTCTGACAGGCGGGCCCACGCCGACGGACTGACCATCCGGGAGAAGAACCGCTCAACTTCGACCTCGGGATCGTCGGCCAGCGGCGTCCACTCCCGCGGTCCGTCGTCCCCCGGCTGCGCGCGGCGAAAGCCCAGCCAGGGCATCGGGGGCTCAAAGGCCCCGATGGAGTCGCAGCATCGAGGCTCAGCCAGGGCGGCTCCGATGACCACGTCTCCCCCGATGCTGTGGCCGATGACCGAAAGCATGCCGTGGCTCCGGGCCCTGATGTCCATGAGCATGTCGACCAGATCGGCGATGTGACCGCCGAGGTCGACCACCCCGGCGTCCCGTGACCCCTGGTAGCCGCGGCGGTCATAGGCGATCATGGAGACGTCGGGCATGCGCCGCATGACCCGCCGAAAGCTCTCGGCCCGATCCAGCGACCCGTGGACGAGGACCACGGTCGGTGCGCCCGGATCAGGCGCCGGCCGCTCAATTACATGGAGTCCAGCCGGAAAGGTCATAGGCAGCGGTGACGATATCGCCCTGCCTCAACACCCCGGGCGCCCCCGGTATGGTGGGACTATGTCGCAGCCAGCCGCTCCATCGGGTTCATTTGGCCCCAACGCGTGGCTGGTGGACGACATGTACGACCGATTCGTGGTCGATCCAACCTCGGTCAGTGAGAGTTGGCAGGAGTTCTTCGCCGACTACCGGCCGGCACCGGTTCCGGCACCCCAATCGGCCACCGCACCTGCCGTTGCCGCCCCGCCAGCTGCCCGCGTTCCCGCCCCAGCATCGCCCGTTGGGACTGACGAGGCCGTCGTTCTCAAGGGAGCGGCGTCGCGCATTGTGGCCAACATGGAGGCCAGCCTGGCCGTACCTACCGCCACCAGCGTGCGCAGCATCCCGGCCCGACTGCTCGAGGTCAACCGGCAAGTCCTCAACAATCAGCTGGCTCGCACCACCGGGGCCAAGGTCAGCTTCACCCACCTCATCGGGTACGCCATCGTGCGTGCTCTGGCCGACGTGCCGGCGTTGAACGCCGCCTTCGTCGACGAGGTGGCCGGCACGGGCAAGCCGGGCATCATCCATCACAAGCATGTCGGTCTCGGCCTGGCCGTCGACCAGGAGAAGAGCGACGGGTCGCGCACCCTCTTGGTGCCCTGCATCCGTGAGGCGGACACACTCGACTTCCGTTCCTTTGTGGTGGCTTACGAGGACCTGATCCGCAAGATCCACACCAACAAGATCTCGCCCGACGACTTCAGCGGCACCACGGTGACCCTTACCAATCCGGGCACGCTGGGCACGGTGCAGTCGGTACCCCGACTCATGCCCGGCCAGGGAGCCATCATCGGAGTCGGCGCCCTCGGCTATCCGGCCGGATTCGAGGCCGCCGATCCCCGGGTCATGGCTCAGTTGGGTTTGGGCAAGGTCGTCACCTTGACGTCGACCTATGACCACCGCATCATTCAAGGGGCCGAGTCCGGCATCTTCCTGGGGCGTGTGGCCGCACTTTTGACCGGGGCCGACGGGTTCTACGACGCCTTGTTCGAATCGATGGGCGTCCCGTATGAGCCGGTGCGCTGGCAGGTCGATTCCAACGCCGGCGATGTCGGGGACGAGGGCGAGCATCAGCGCCTGGTCAAGCAGGTCAGGGTGCAGACCCTGATCAACATGTACCGGGTGCGCGGCCACCTGATTGCCCACCTCGACCCGTTGGATGCCGAGCCACCCCACATCCACACCGAGCTCGATCCGCTGACGTACGGCCTGACCATCTGGGACCTGCCCCGCACCTTCGTGGCCGACGGGTTGGCCGGGCGGGAAGTGGCCACGCTCGACGAGATTCTGCACGTTTTGCGCGACGCCTACTGCCGCACCCTGGGCATCGAGTACATGCATATTCAGGATCCCGAGCAGAAGCGCTGGATCCAGCAACATGTCGAGGGGCAGCCAACCACGCTGAACCAGGATGAGCAGCAGCACATCCTCGGTCGTCTGAACGCGGCCGAGGTCTTCGAACGTTTCCTGCACACCCGCTACGTCGGGCAGAAGCGCTTCGGCCTGGAAGGGGCGGAGTCGACCATCGTTCTGCTTGATACTTTGCTCGATGCCGCCGCGGGATCGGGCGTGGCCGAAGTCGTCATGGGGATGTCGCACCGGGGCCGGCTCAACGTCCTGGCCAACATCGTGGGCAAGTCGTACCGGGAGATCTTCGAGGAATTCGAAGGAAATCTCGATCCCGAGTCGGTGCAAGGTTCGGGTGACGTGAAGTACCACAAGGGGGCCCGCGGGGTCTTCAAGGGCAGCGCCGGGGAGGACTTGCCGGTCACGTTGGCCTCGAACCCGTCCCACCTCGAAGCGGTAGACCCCGTTGTCGAAGGCATGACGCGGGCCAAGCAAGATCGTCTGTCGCCTCCGACCGACGGCACGCCCAAGGCCATGTCCGAGGGCCGGTACGGCTTCCCGTGCATGTCGGTGCTCGTGCACGGCGATGCCGCCTTTGCCGGCCAGGGTGTGGTGGCCGAGACGCTGAACCTTTCGGGGCTTTCGGGTTACCGCACCGGCGGCACGGTTCACGTGGTGATCAACAACCAGCTCGGATTCACCACGGCGCCGGCATCGGCCCGCAGTTCGGTATACCCGACCGATGTGGCCAAGATGGTGCAGGCGCCCATCTTCCATGTCAACGGTGATGATCCCGAGGCGTGTGTCCGGGCCGCCCGGCTGGCCTTCTCGTTCCGGCAGACGTTCCACAAGGACGTCGTGATCGACCTGGTCTGCTACCGCAAGCACGGGCACAACGAGGGTGACGACCCCAGTTACACCCAGCCCCTCATGTACCAGCGCATCGACGCCAAGCGGTCCGTGCGCAAGCTCTACACCGAGACCCTGGTGCGGCGAGGCGATATCACGCTCGAAGAAGCCGAGAGTGCGCTCGACGACTTCAACAGCAAGCTCCAGACCGTGCTGGACGAGGTGCGGGGCGAGCCGTCGCTGGCCCCGACCCACTTACCGGTGCACGATCGGGGCGACGCCGATCGGGCCTCGGCGCAGACAGGTGTCCCCGGTGACGTCCTGCGGGCGCTGGCCTCCGTGGTGCGCACGGTGCCCGACGGCTTCACCATCCATCCCAAGCTGGAGCGCCAATTCGCGCAACGGGATGAGCTCGTGGCGAGCGGCCAGGTCGACTGGGCCCTGGCCGAGGCGCTATCAATCGGTTCTCTCCTTCAGGAAGGGATCAACGTTCGCCTGACCGGCCAGGACACCCGTCGGGGTACGTTCAGCCACCGCCACGCCGTGCTGGTCGACTACGCCACGGCCGAAGAGTTCATCCCATTGGCTCATCTGCACGACGGGCTGCGACGGGTCGATGCCGGAGGCCTGGCCTCAGCCGAGCTGGAGCCGGGCGGTTTCACTGTGCGCGACTCGCTCCTCTCTGAGTACGCCGCCGTCGGGTTCGAGTACGGCTACTCCGTCGAAGCGCCCGAGGCGTTGGTGGCCTGGGAGGCGCAGTTCGGCGACTTCGGCAACGGGGCCCAGATCATCATCGACAATTTCTTGGCCTCGGCCGAGGTCAAGTGGGGGCAATACGCCGGTCTGGTCATGCTGCTTCCGCACGGGTACGAAGGGCAGGGACCCGAGCACTCGTCGTCGCGCTTCGAACGGTTCCTTTCCCTCTGTGCCCGAGGCAATCTTCGGGTCACCATCCCTTCGACCTCGGCCCAGTACTTCCACCTGCTGCGGTCGCAGGCCCTGAGTACGCCCAAGCGCCCGCTCATCGTGGTCACACCCAAGTCGATGCTGCGGGCTCAGGCCTCCCGCTCGCATTTTTCCGAGCTGGAGGAAGGTTCGTTCCAGCACGTCATCGACGATGGGGGAGTGTCCGACCCGAGTACCGTGCGCCGCATCGTGCTGTGCAGCGGAAAGGTTGCCCATGAGGCCCTCCAGCGTCGGGATCAACTGGCGGGCGAAGACGCTGGGGCCGCTGCCGCCGTCGCTGTCGTACGTATTGAGCAGCTCTACCCCTGGCCGGTCGATCTCATCACCGCGCTCTTCGGTCGTTACGGCAAGGCCGAAGAAGTGGTGTGGTTGCAAGAAGAGCCGGAGAACATGGGAGCCTGGTCGTTCGTCCACGCCCGCCTCCACGCGGTGCTGCCTGAGCACCTTCGCCTTCGGCACGTGAGCCGGAACGAGTCGTCCAGTCCCGCCATCGGGAGTGCCGCACTGCATCAGTTGGAGCAGGCCGATCTGTTGCAGCGTGCCATTGGTTAATCCACATCACGTCGTGGTGGACGGGTCCAACCTGGCCACCGAAGGACGAACGCTTCCCAGCTTGCAACAGCTCGACGAGGCTGTGCGCGCCTACGCCGAGGAGGATCCCGAAGCTCAAATCACTGTGGTGGTCGATGCCTCGTTTGAGCACCGGATCGATGAGTCCGAGCGCGATCTCGTGCGAGAAGCCATGCTCAATGGCGAGGTGGTATCGCCCCCGGCCGGGGCGATCGGTCGCGGCGACGCGTTCGTTCTGCGCATTGCCGAGCGTACCGGCGCCATCGTGCTGTCCAATGACTCGTTCCAGGAGTTCCATGGTGAGCACCCGTGGCTCTTCGATGATGGCCGCTTGATTGGCGGCAAGCCGGTGCCCGGGGTCGGATGGATCTTCACGCCCCGGCTGCCCATTCGAGGCCCCAAGAGCCGAGCCGCCACGGCCGAGAAGTCGCGCAAAGACCCGAACTCGGCGCCGGCCAAGGCAGCCGAATTGGCCAAGGCGGCCAAGAAGGCCGCCAAGCGGGCGCCCAAGAAGTCCGAGCCCAAAGTGGAGATGACCTGGCCCATCACGCCGACGGCACCACCGCCGGACCCTCGAGGTAGGCGCCGTGCCGCCACCGATGACCCCGTTATCTCCAGCGCCATCAACGAAGCGCTGGCCGAGGTCATCGATCCACCGACACCCAAGAAGCCAACCAAGGCCACCACCAAGAAGAAGGCGGTGGCCAACAAGGCGGAAAAGGCCCCCAAGAAGGCAGTGGCGGCCAAGAAAACCACCACCAAGAAGGCCACCGTCAAAAAGGCCGTGGCCAAAAAGGCAGTGGCGGCCAAGAAAGAAGTGCCGCCCAAGAAGGCGGCGGCGGCCAAAAAGGCCGTGGCCAAGAAGGCCGCCTCCGAACCAGAGGCGAAGCCGATAAGGAAGCAATCGTCCACGCCGCCGCCCGCAGTGAACGCACCCTTGTCGTTCATCACGTTCGTGGCCACGTATCCGGTGGGCAGCACAATTGAGGGAGAGGTTGTCTCCTTCACCTCGCACGGAGCCATGGTCGATGTGGCACTACCCGATGGCGGCAGCCTCCATTGCTACATTCCGCTGAGCGCCATGGGAACCCCACCACCAACCAAGGCGCGCCAGGTATTGACCAAGGGCGAGGTCCGGCCCTTCACGCTCCAGAGCCTCGATCCACCGCGCCGAGTGGCCGAGCTGGCACTACCGGTGCCGCCCCCCAAGAAGCGACGGACCCCAGCCAAGAAAGCAGCCAGCGCCGCTTCCTGACCGGGTGGATCGGTAGTCTCGCCGGATGGAGATGCCCGATCCCGCTGCCGTCCTGCCGCATCGGCCGCCATTCCTCTTCGTCACTGCGGTCACCGCGGTCGAACCGGGTCTCTCGGCGGCTGGTCACTGGGAACTCACCGGGGAGGAGTCCTTCTTCGGTGGCCACTTCCCCGGGCGGCCCACCCTGCCCGGTGTCCTGATGGTCGAATCGTTGGCCCAGTTGGGAGGCATCGCCGTGCTGCTCGACGACCGCTATGCCGGCAAGCTCCCCCTCTTCGGCGGTATCGAGCGGGCACGCTTCCGCCGCCAGGTCGTCCCGGGCGACACGCTCGACCTCGTCGTGACGCTCGACCGCATGTCGGCCCGGGCTGGCAAGGGACACGGTGTGGCATCAGTGGACGGGCAGAAGGCCTGTGAAGCAGACCTGTTGTTCGTCATAGTGGATAGCGGTGCCGGCTAGTGCGCCTCGTCACCTGGAACGTGAACTCCTTGACGGCGCGGCTGCCTCGGGTGACGCAGTGGATCGAGCAACACAAGCCCGATGTGTTGTGTCTGCAGGAGACCAAGCAGGCGGATGACAAATTCCCGGCCGAGACGTTCAGTGCGCTGGGCTACGAATCCGCCCATCACGGGGACGGGCGTTGGAACGGAGTGGCGTTGCTCAGCCGGGTGGGCCTGCTCGACCCGGTGCTCGGCTTCTCGACACCCGAGGATGCTCACGGCTGCCGCATCGTGGCGGCGACCTGTGGCGGGATCCGGGTGCACTCGGTCTATGTGCCGAACGGGCGCAGCCTGGACAACGAGTTCTACGGCTTCAAGCTGGACTGGCTGGCCCAACTGCGGGTGATGTTGGACCAGTCGTGCCCGGCCGGTTCGTCGGTCGCCGTATGCGGCGATTTCAACGTGGCTCCCGACGACGGGGATGTGTGGGATCCGGCCGCGCTGGAGGGCCTCACCCACGTGAGCGAGCCCGAGCGGGCCGCATTGCGCCGAGTGCAGGAGTGGGGCCTGGTCGACGACTTCCGGCGCTTCAACGAGCCCGGCACCTTCAGCTGGTGGGACTACCGGGCCGGCGATTTCCATCAGGGCCGGGGCATCCGGATGGATCTCCTCCTGGTCAGCCCGGACGTCAGCGAGCGGGTCACCGGGTCATGGGTCGATCGCGACGCCCGCAAGGGGCAGAAGCCGTCTGACCATGCACCGGTCGTCCTCGATATTGCCTAACGCATCCCTGGCAGTACGACCTCAATGAGTGACGGGCCGGGTTGGCGGAAGCTGGTCTCCATGGCGCTGGCCAACGCCTCGGCTGTCTCCACCCGTTGTCCCGGTACCCCCATGCCCTGAGCCAGGGCGACGAAGTCCAGGTCGGGCTCGGTCAGGTCGAGCAGGCGGCGCGCCATCGGGCCGCCTGCATCGGCACCCACACGCTGCAGCTCCAGGTTCAAAATGGCATAGCTCCGGTTGGCCAACAGGACGGTGGTCACATTCAGGCTCTCACGGGCCTGAGTCCAGAGGGCCTGCAGCGTGTACATGGCGCTGCCGTCAGCCTGGAGGCACAGGACCGGCCGATCGGGTGCCGCGATGGCGGCACCGGTGGCGGCTGGTAACCCGATACCGATGGCCCCACCGGTCAGGGTCAGCCAATCGTGCCGGGGGGCGCCGGCGGTGGCACCCGGCACGAACAACCCCGACGTGTTGCCCTCGTCCACGACGATGGCACCTTCGGCCAGCACGGACCCGATGGCCGCGGCCAGCGTTTCCATCGTCAGCGCACCGGTGGGACGATCGGGACGTGATGACGGTGCCGGTGTGGCGCCATCGGCCGGCGCCCCGATCGCATCAGCCAGGGCTTCGAGAGCGCCCGGCGCATCCTCGCCGGGGCGAACCAGGGTATGGACGGTGCAGCCGGGGGGGACCAAATCACTGGGTCGGCCCGGGTAGGCGAAAAATGAGACCGGGGCCTTGGCGTCCACCATGACGAGGTGCTGCACGCCGTCCAACTGGGCCTGGGCGAACTCGGCCAGGTAGCCCAGCCGATCGATGGCCGGGACGCCGGCGCCCCGTTCCAGATTGGCCGGGAAGGTCTCGCCCAGCATGGTGGCTCCCGTGGCATTGACTATGCGGCTGGCCGCCTGCAGCCCCCGGCTGCGCATGGCCGTCCCGCCCAGGAAGAGCACGGTGCGCTCGCCCGAGGCCAATACCTTGGCCACGGCATCGAGGGTGTCGCCAGCGACCTCAGCCGCCGCCGCCCGGGGCCGGGGGGCGGCTGGCCCGGTGGCGCTTTCCGACCACGACGAGTCAGCCGGCAGGACGAGCGTGGCCACGCACCCGGGAGGACCGTAGGCCGCAGCGACCGCGTCGGCCGCGTCCTCGGCGACGTCGTCGGCCCGGGCGGTGACGCGGTACCACCCCGACACTGGACGGGCGATGGAGGCGATGTCCGATTCGAGCGGGGCGTCGAAACGGGCGTGATAGGTGGCGTGGTCGCCCACAATGTTGACCACCGGTGTCCGGGCCCGCCGAGCATTGTGGAGGTTGGCCAGACCATTGCCCAGTCCCGGGCCCAGGTGCAGCAGCGTGGCCGCCGGGCGACCGGCCACCCGGGCGTACCCGTCGGCGGCGCCGGTAGCCACGCCTTCAAAGAGGGTGAGGATGCCGCGCATCTCGGGCACGTCGTCGAGCGCGGCGACGAAGTGCATCTCTGACGTTCCGGGGTTGGCAAAGCAGACGTCAACCCCGGCGCCCACCAAGGTGGCGAGAAGGGAGCGGGCACCGTTCATGTTGAGTCTCCTGTCAGTCCGAGCAGTCGGGAGGGTCCGAGAATGCCGTGGGGATCGAAAGCCGCCTTGATGCCTCGCATCATGGTCAGGTTCACCGGGTCCTGGGTGTCCAAGAAGTAGGACAACTTCTCCGTCCCGATGCCGTGTTCGCCCGAGATGGCGCCCCCGGTGGCCAGTGCGGCGTCGAAGATGGCCCGGATCAGTTGGTGGCGCCGATCTGCATCGGGCAGAAACACGGAAAGATGGACGTTGCCGTCACCCACATGGCCGCAGCCCGTGACCAGAGCGCCGGCTGCTCCTGCCAGCTCCGCCACGTGGGCCATGTAGCCAGGAATGGCAGCACGAGGCACAACGGCATCGATGATGTCGTCCGCGCCGGCGGCCTTGGCCACGAAGAACACCCGCTCACGGGCGGCGATGAGCTGCGCTCCGGCGTTGGCCGGGAGGACGTAGACGTCCAGTGCCCCCAGGGAGGTTAGGAGCGTGCCCAACCCCTCGACGTCTTCCTCCAGTCGAGCGGCCTGGGGGCCCTCAAGCACCACGACCAGATAGGCCAGCGCAGCCGCCCTTATGTCGTCGGGCACGCCCAGGTCAATGCCGGCACTGTTGACGATGCCCGACATGGCCAGCAGGTCGATGTACTCGAGGATGGACGGATTGACGCCGCTGTTGACGATGTGGGGGACGGCCTTGGCCACCTCGTCGAGGGTGGAGAACGGGGCCAGGACGGTGGCCGCTTCGGCCAGGCGGGGTTGCACCTTCACGGTGACTTCGGTGGTCACGGCCAGCGTCCCCTCCGATCCGATGAGGAGCTGGGTCAGGTCGTAACCGGTGGCGCTCTTCACGAACTTGCCCCCGGTGCGCATGATGGTGCCGTCAGCCAGGACGACCTCAAGTCCAAGCACGTGATGGCGGGTGACGCCGTAACGAACCGCTCGCATGCCGCCGGCGTTGGTAGCGACGTTGCCGCCGAGCGATGCACTCTGTTCCCCCGGTGAGACGGGGTAGATCAGGCCCAACGGGAGCAGGGCCTCGTTGAGCGCTTCGAGCGTCACGCCGGGCTCGACCACGGCCACCTGATTGTCGACATCTATTTCGCGAATGGCCGCCATGCGATCGAAGGCCAGCAGGATCCCATCGGGCACTGGTTGGCAGCCACCGGACAGGCCGGTGCCGCTGCCTCGGGCCACCACCGGGATGCGCTCGGCGTGGGCACACTTCAGAACCCGCACCACGTCGTCGGTAGTGGTCGGGAATACGAGAGCGCCCGGGACGACGGATTGCCCCGTGAGGGCCTCGTCGTGGGTGTAGTCGGTGTGGGCGTCGTCGCCCGGGATCACGCTGCCCGGGTCGATGAGTTGACGAAGCTTTTCGATGAGATCACTCACAGCCCAGCCGACTTTACCGGGTGGCTTCGCTTTCGCTCGGGGCCAGGCGCTGCCGCAGTTCGGCCACCCGGGCTGCCACGTCGGTCGCGGGAGTGGGCGTGGCCTCCTTGGTCAACCGCACAATGGTCCGCTCGATGGGTTCCAGCCACGGGCTGGGTTGGCGCTGCCGGGCCGGTCGCTTGCCCTCCCCGTCCCCGTCACCTCCGCTCTCGGACCAGCTGCACCACAGCTCTTCCTCGGCCCGGGTCAGGGCGACGTAGAGCAGCCGGCGCTCTTCGTCGATTGCCTCCTGGGTCTGGGCCGACGCCAACGGCATGAGGCCGGCGCTCAAGCCCACGATCACCACCGTGTGCCACTGCAGTCCCTTGGCCCGGTGGAACGTCGTGAGCACGACCTTGTCCGTGTCGACCGGGATCTCCGTGAGTTCCTCTTCGTCGTAGTCGTGCCGTCGACCGCCCGTCACGGCTCGTACGTCACTAGCCGGACCCGAATCCGAACCGGCAACCTGGCTGGGAACGTGCGCCGCATCCATGGCCGCCTTGAGTGTGGCCAACTGCGCGTTGGTACGGGCCAAGATGGCGATACTTGACCAGCGCCGTCCCGGAGTACGCGACATCTTCGCTCTGGTGGCCGCCCACGCGGCCTCTTCTTCGTCACTGGCGTGGGTGATTACTTGCGGTATCGGGCCGTCCACCCGGCTGCTGACGGTGGCGTCAATCCCACTGAGGACCGCGGCGTCGGACTGGTCCTGGCGCAGCACGGCGGTGGCTACTGCCACCACCTGGGGCGTACAGCGGTGGTTCTCGTCGAGCCGGATGACCTTGGTGCCCCGCAGGATCTCGGGTAGACGGTGGAGCAACGTCGGATCGGCGCCGTTGAATCCGTAGACAGACTGGTTGGGGTCGCCCACCACGAAGAGGTCAGGCTCATCGCCCAGCATGGCCGTCAGCAGACGGAACTGCGCCGGGTTGACGTCCTGCATCTCGTCGACGAAGAGGTGTCGGGTACGCCAACGCACGGCGTCGGCGAACGCGCTGTCGCCGGCCAGGGCATCGGCGCAGGCCACGATGAGATCGTCGAAGTCCAGCAAGCGGCGCCTGCTTCGCTCTGCTTCGTAGCGGGCAAAGACATCCGCCACTTGTTCGGTATTGATGCCGCTGCGTCGCTTAGCCCGTCGCGCCTCGGCTTCGTAGCGCTCGGGGGTCACCAGACGGGCCTTGGACCACCCGATCTCGCCATCGAGCGCCCGTACTCGGCGATAGTCCCCCGTTGCCACTTCCGCCAGCAGGCGCCGCCGATCGGTGAGGAGTTGGGGCTCGGGCCGGTTCCGCTGCTGGCGGTGTTCGCGCAGCAGACCCAGTGCGGTTCGGTGGAAGGTGCCCGCCTGGACTCCTGAGACACCCAATGACCACAATCGTGTCCGGAGCTCCTCGGCCGCCTTGCGGCTGAAGGTGGTGACCAGAGCTCGATCAGCGTCAATGGAGCCGTCCCGCACCCGACGGGCCACCCGCAGGGTGAGGACCCGGGTCTTTCCGGCGCCGGCGCCAGCCATCACGCACAGGAGGGGATCCTCAGCCTCAATGGCCAGGCGCTGTTGCACGGTGAGCCGGCTGGCGCCCGGGAGAGTCTCCCAGTCGTCGCCCTCGAACGTCATTGCCACCTGCTCACCGTACCGAAGGGTTGCTTCGCGCTGCCCTGGCGCGGTGCTTCGGTAGGGTGACCTGGCCCAATAAGGCCCATGGGCTGCACCGCGAGCGGGACGAGAGGAGGCGACAGCGATGACCGTAGAACGAGCATGTGACGTCGCTGACCACCATCGATGATCCGCAGCTTCGCTGCCGGTCGACTGTTCGGTTCGGTCACCGGCGGTGCGTCGCCCCAGGTGCTGGCCCTCCACGGGTGGGCCCGGACCCATCGCGACTTCGAGGCCGTACTGGCCCCGGCGGGGGGAGATCCCCTCAACGCCATCGCCCTGGATCTTCCCGGCTTCGGTGCTTCGCCGGCGCCCGACAGCGATTGGGGAGCCGCCCAGTACGCCGAAACCGTCGGTGATGTCCTGGCCGATATGGACGCTCCGGTAGTGGTGTTGGGCCACTCGTTCGGTGGGCGGGTGGCGGTTCATCTGGCCGCCCAACGACCCGAGGCCGTGCACGCCCTGGTCTTGACCGGCGTTCCCCTCCTGCACCCAGAAGGCAGCCCGAAGGCGAAGACAGCGCCGGTCTACAAGATGGTCCGCCGCCTCCACGGATTGGGCGTCGTGTCGGACGCCCGCATGGAGGCCGCTCGGCAGAAGTACGGCTCGGCCGACTACAAGGCGGCCCAGGGCATCATGCGGGCGGTACTCGTGCGTTCGGTCAACGAGACCTACGAGACGGAGTTGGCCGCCATCACCTGTCCGGTTCACCTCGTCTGGGGATCCGACGACACGGCAGCGCCGTTGGAAGTGGCCGAGCGATCCCGAAACCTGTTGACGCAGTCGGACCTGACGAGTGTCGCCGGAGTCGGGCACATGACGCCGTCCCTCATACCCGATGACCTGCGCCATGCGGTGGTGTCATGTTTGCCGTAGTCGGAACCCTCGTGGCGGTGGCCGCGCTGATCCCAGCGGGCGCGCGCTGGCTGCGGGTCTCCCAGCGCGAGCACTATCTGGCCGGCTCCGTCACTCGGTTCGCCTGGCGCTGGTGGAGTGGTGGCCCGCTGGCTCCGGTGATGGCCCTTGTCGCCGTGGCGGCTGCCGCGGTGTCCTACACGTATCCCCTGGCCGCCATCGCCACTGCTCTCATGGCCGTACTGGGGCCACCCCGCCTGTCGCTCAGAGGCCGCACGTCGCCGTTGGCCCTCACTCGGCGACTCAAATTGTTGGCCCTGGTCTGGCTCTTTCTGCAGGCCGTGCTGGTTGTCATCGGCCTTCTGCTCGGGCACGCCGCCATGTGGGCGGCCATCGGCGTCTGCGCCGTACCTGTCCTTCTCGATACGGCGGCAGCCATCCTCACTCCGGTCGAGGGTCGCCTGGTCACGCCGTTCATCACCTCGGCCCGGAAGCGCTTGGCCCAGGTCGCCCCGACAGTGGTGGCCATCACCGGTTCCTACGGCAAGACATCGACGAAGCAGCACGTCGCCCATCTGGTGACCGGCACCCGGACCATCGTGGCCAGCCCGGCGTCGTACAACAACAGAGCCGGCTTGGCCCGGGCCATCAACGAACAGCTCACTCCAGGCACCGAGATTTTCGTGGCCGAGATGGGGACGTATGGCAAGGGTGAGATCGCCGAGCTCTGCGCGTGGTGTCCGCCCTCCATCGCCGTCATCACCGCCATCGGTCCGGTGCATCTGGAGCGCTTCAAGACCGAGGACGCCATTGTGGCCGCCAAGTCGGAAATTACGAGGACAGCCGACGTCGTCATTCTTAACGTCGACGATCTACGTCTGTCCGCCTTGGCTGACCAACTGACCCAGGCCGGAGGGAAACGGATCATCCGTTGTTCGGCCAGCGACCCGACAGCCGACGTGGCGGTGATCGCCGACGGTGCCCGACTGACCGTCGCCATGGGTGGCGTCGTCGTGGGCGACTTCGCCCTGCCCGGTTCGGTCCAACCCAGCAATCTGGCCTGCGCCTGGGCGGCGGCCTCCGAACTGGGTGTCGCGCCCGATGTCGCCCTGGCCCGAGCGGCCACTATGCCGCTGGTGCCCAACCGGCTGGCCTACGCCCAGGCCGAATCCGGGGTGTGGGTCCTCGATGACACCTTCAATTCGAATCCGGCCGGAGCGCGAGCAGCCTTGGCCTCGTTGACCTCCCTTCCAGCCGAGGGTCGCCGGGTGGTGGTCACGCCCGGCATGGTTGAGCTGGGCCCGCGCCAGTTTGAGGAGAATCGGGCCTTTGCACAGGCCATCGCCCTCGTGGCCAGCGACCTGATCATCGTGGGGCGGACGAACCGATCGGCGCTCCGAGCCGGAGCATCGCCCCTGGTCCCGATCTGCGTCGAGACGCGGGAAGAGGCTGTGGGCTGGGTCCGATCGACCCTGGGCCCCGGTGACGCCGTCCTGTATGAGAACGATCTGCCGGACCACTACCGTTGAGGCCGTCCCCACGGGGCCCCAGGTGCTGCGGAATGCGGCCGCGCCAGCCATCCTCGAATTGAAGGAGCAATCGTGTCCGAACTCGCCGTGATCTTCGGGGGGCCATCCCCCGAGCACGACGTCAGCGTGCTGACCGGACTGCAGGCTGCCCACGAGTTGCAACGCGGTGGTCATGCCGTGCACGCGCTGTACTGGTCCAAGACCAGCGAGTGGTTTGCCGTTGACGCTTCCTTGGAGGCGACGGCCTTCCTCGACGGCGTCCCCAAGGGGGCCCAGACCCTGCGCCTGTCCCTCGGAGAGGGCGGTGGTTTCGAGGGCGGCGGCGGGCGTTTCTCCAAGCAGAAGTCATCGTCCTTCGATGTGGCCGTCGTCTGCTGCCACGGCGGACCCGGCGAGGACGGCACGCTGCAGGCGGCCTTGAACGGGGCTGGCATCGCGTACACCGGACCCAGCGTGGCCTCGGCTGCCTTAGGGCTGGACAAGTTGGCCTTTGGAGGAGTCATGGCGGCGGCGGGCATCCCGACGCTGGCCCGGGTGGCCCTCAACGCCACCACCGAATCGATCGGATTCGACGGCCCCTACATCGTCAAGCCCCGCTTCGGCGGATCGTCCATCGGTATTGAGGTCGTGCCAGACCTCACGACGGCGCAGGCGCTGCTCTCGAGCAGCATCCATCTGCGCGATGGCGCCGTCGTGGAGCCCTACCGACCGGATCTCTACGACGTCCAGCTGGCGGTGCGCCGTTGGCCCGAGACGCAGACGTCGGCCATCGAGCGTCCGCTGCGCTCGACCGGGCGGGCCGGAGCCGGCGAGGGGGAGATCCTCGGCTACACCGACAAGTACGTGGGCGGAGAAGGCATGGCCAGTGCGCCGCGCGAGCTTCCGGCAGCATTGCCGGCCGGCCTGCAGGCCGAGCTGCACGCCCTGGCCCATCGCATTGCCGATCTGGCCCTGGTGCGCGGTGTGGCCCGCCTCGACTTCTTGACCGACGGCACCGAGTTGGTGGTCAACGAGATCAACACCATTCCCGGCTCGCTGGCCCGGTACCTGTGGATCGACCCGATGGTGCCCTTCGCCACCCTGCTGGCCGACATGGTCGCCGAGGCAACCGCCCGCCCCACGGCGCACTACAGCGCGGCTGGCGCGGACGGATTGGTCTTGCGCGGGGCGTCGTCCATCGCCGCCAAACTGGCGTAGCGCGACACCTACCCGGGAGTGCCCACGAGCACCCGTTGGGCCAGCTCGCCGTAGAGGCGCTCAGTGCGCGGCGAGGGTGCGCTCCCAGGATCGAGCTCGTCGACTCGGCGTTGGCATTCACGCCACTCCCGCCGGAGGCGGTCCGCGTCCCCGGCCGCTGCTGCCACCTGCATGGCGGCTCGCGAGAGCGACTCGCTGTAGGGATCGACCAGGCGGGCCTTCTCCAGTCCCCATTGCGCCACGTCGAAGAGGGCCGCGTCGACCGCCAACGCGGCCAGATTGCAGGCGGCGTTGACCAGCACCGCGGCGATGCGCCCTCCGTGTCCTTCGGCCTCCCACCAGGTGAAGCCCGAGAGCGCATTGGCCAGCGGTTCCCCTTCAATGAGGCTCAACGCGGAGCGCAAGACGCTGATGGCCACCTCGGGATCCTCGGTGGCATTGCCGATCTCGGCTAGCTGGGCGGCCCGGTGGATGTCGACGGTGACCTCTTCGGTGACCCGGTACTGCCCGGCACGGCTGGCGGGCGGGAAGAGCGGCTGGCCCAGCGCGTTGGTGCCCATGGAGCGCCGGGCGGCAGCCGCCGTATTGAACAGGGTCTTGGAGGCGGCGTCGGCGTCGGCGGACCCGAGCACCCGGGTGCGCAGGCGATCGCTGGTGACGGCGTCCGGCTGGTGCAGGGCCAGGTAGGCCACCAGTTCCACGGCGCGTCGGGCCCGATTGGGGGGCAGCTCGTCCCGGAGGCCCTCGAGGCGTGGCGTCATGGTGAGCAGCTTCACCTCGACGAAACCCGGGGCCGGCAGCAGGAGTGGTTCGCGGATGGGCTGCTCGGGCGCGGGGCGGACTGGCACGGCCACTGGCGTGGGGACCGCGCACTCGTCAAGGAGCGATGGGGGCTCGGGCCGTACGGCGGGCGGAGCGACGTAGTCGTTGACGGGTGCATTGGCACTGGCGGCCAGCTCGGCGACGAGGGAGGAGGCGTCGGCCCGGATGAAGTGGGGTCGCACGGTTCGACCGAGGGGATGGATGGTGGCGGCGCGGTGGTCCACCAGTACGGCGAGGTCGCTGGCTGGGGCCGGGACAGTGGTCACGATGGCTACGCGCGGACGCAGATCCGGCGCCAGGAGTGACGGGTCACCGAAGAAGAGGATCTGCGGTGCATCAGCCGGTACGGATGCCGCTGGCCCAGTCAGCCGTGCTTCTCGTTCCACGGTGGCTGGATCGTCGGCGATGAAGACCTCGTCCGCCCAGGCCCACAACGTCTGGGTGGCCAGGGCGGACCGCCACAACCCGTCGGCCGCTTCGCCGAAGATGGGCAGGCACGTACCGGGTTGGACCGGCACCAGCCAGGTGCCGTCCTCGTCATCGCCGATGACCAGTGCGACGGCGAGCAAGGGGCGACCGGTTGTCGGCTGCTGCGCTGCGATGGCATCGTGATTGATGCGCCAGGCGGCGCCTCCGGCCAACACGGTGAAGGGCGCCGGGGCGCCACCCGTGGCCTGCTTCCACCAGAAGTCGACGCCGGCGGAGCCCACGCAGATGGCCTGCACCCGCTGGGACGGCACCAGAACCTCGTGTTGAAGGGTCTCTTGCAAGAGGGCATTGGCCGACTCGAAAGCCTCCAGGGCCGGCACGCCGGCGAAGCGTCCCACCAGCGTCTCGGTGTCCACCAGGGCCGGGGGGCGATCGAACTCGTCGTGAGGACCCGGCGCAACGGCACCGCGGCGCAGATAGCGCCGCCGTGAACGGCGGGCCAAGGCAGCGCAACCCAGCGCGCCCAGTCCGATAATGGCGAGCTCGGGGAGGGTGGACGTGCTGCTTCCGGCCGGTGATCGTTGTTCGGGAGTGTGCGTGGCCTCTTCGGCGTGGGTTGATGCCACCGTCAAGTGGGCGGTCAGCGCGGTGGGGATGGTGACGGGCCTGAGTGTCGGCGCGGGCGACGGAGCGGAAGTTGACGTGGAAACTGGAGCTGGAGTGGTCGGCCCGACGGTGGTGACAAAAGGGGCGCTCGGAGCCGTGGGCAGCTGCAACTCCCACCCCGGTTCGATCACGCTGGGGTCGACAAACCGGCGCCCCCCGCTCATGGTCTGACCGAGATTGAGCGCGGCGATGGCGGTCCAGTCGGCGCCGTCGCCCAGATGGTCCTGGGCGATCGACCACAACGAATCCCCGGCCTGAACCTGGTAGCGGTCGGACACCGGTGCCACCGGTTGGATGGTCGAATCCGAGGGCGCCGGGGGGACGGCTGCAGCAGTCGTTGTCACCGTCACAGTGCGGAGTTGGGAGGGCACGGCGGCTCCGGACACATTGGACAACACCATCGGCCCGACGAGGGCGCTCAGGGTCAGTACGCCAGCGGCGATACGGGCGGCGACCTTCTCGCTGAAGGGAGATCCGGCCGGGATGTGCACGTGTCCCCGTCGCACGTGGTCGATGACCGAACGGGTGAGCTGGGCGCAGCAGGCGATCCACGCCACCCAGGCCACGACGGCCAGGACACCGGTGGCGTCCCGAGCGATATGGCTCCACTGATGCCCGAGGCCACCGCGGAGTGGATCGCCCACCACGGTGACCAGCACGGCGGGAATGGCGCCGAAGATCAACAGGGCGGTAACAAGAGAGTTCGCCACGTCGGCCAACGTGCCGAGCAAGCTGCGGTGGGGTCGGTCAGGTGCCATTCCAGGGTCCAATCGTCATGGAGTACGTGAGGGTGGCGTCCTCGCTGGTGGGTTCGCTCAAGGTGGCCTGACAGCTGCCGTGGGGATTGGCCAGTGTGAGTTGCACGCTCGATGCGCCGTCCGCCGATTGGGTCCCGCTCGGGCACACCACCGTCAGCGAAAGGGTGGTGTCGGTCGACCACTGGGCCGCCACAAGCGTCGGTCCGCTGGCGCTGAAGGCGTAGATGACCGAGGTGTCGTCGGGTGATTGCAGGTAGCCGTGCTCCGTCTGCGTCGATGCCGACGCGCTGTCAGGCGCCGAACCACTACCCGAACCGCCGACAATGACGACCGGCACCGTGCTGGTCGTGGTCGTTGTTGGGGTCGGACCGGTCGAGGCGCTCGCGCCGGGTTGCGTCGACGACGTGCTCGACGAGGAGTGGGCGGCGATGGGTTGCACGGCACTGGCCAGTGGCAGCGTCACCGCAGTGGTCGTCGACGTGACGTTCGACGTCGAGGTGTCATGTGGTGCGGGCGTCGTCACCGTGGGGTGGGAGCGAGCGGCCAGGGAGGGCACGTGCACGGTGGCGCTCGCGGCGATCAGAGCCATCAGCGCCAGCGACACGGCCAGGACGGCCCACCAGTGTGGGCGTCCTCGTGTCGGACGCGCGCGGGCAGAGCCCGTGGTATTGAGTCCCCCTCCAACCACAGGAAAACGATAGGCAGGTGCAGCCATAAAAAACTCGTCACCCTCCGGCGTACATGCGGCGGTGGCCGCGGTCCCGGCGGGCGTAGAGCACCCGTCGATCGCGCCCGCTGGCCACGGCCAGTTCGGCGATGGAGTAGCCCATGACGTGGTGGGCATAGAGCACCTCAACGTCCTCGCTTCGCATGCCCTCCTGACGCAACTCGATGAGCCGTCGCGCCAGCAATTCGAGGTCCGTCTCCGACGCCGTGGCGGCGCCTTGGGTATGAGCGGATGACAGCGGGACGTGAAGGTTCTGCTGATCGCGGGAGCGGAAGAGCTGGCGCCTGACGCGGCAGCGGGTGGCCGAAAGAATGTCGAGCACGGCGTAGGGGCGGTCCTGTCCCGACCAGTCCCGCAGGACCTCCCAGGTGACCGACACCAGCTCGGTGAAGAAGGCGTTCCCGTCCTCCCAGTCGCCGCCGCGCCCCCAGCGGAGCTTGGCCGCGATGCTGAAGAGCCCCGGGATCAGGGCCTGCAAGAGGATGCGGGGGACGAGCGGATCGACCTTGGCCTCGCGCAGCATGATGCTCACGTAGCTGGCCGCCAGCTCGCGCTGGTGGCGCCCCGTGGCCTGGCGCATGTGCTCAATGAGGTCGTGGGGGGTGGGGCAGCGGGCCGGCGGTCCGGCCGGCCCGTCGTCATAGACGAGCGCCGCCAGGGCGGGGTCGCGATCGGCCAGCTTGTGCAAGGCCCCGGTGGCCGGGCCGGAGCGTCCCAGGGTGCGCCATTCGCAGGTCAGCTGTTCAATGGCCAGAACGTGATGCGGAGCGGTGGTTGGCATGACGGCCAC
This sequence comes from Acidimicrobiales bacterium, assembly GCA_036268485.1. Lineage (GTDB taxonomy): Bacteria > Actinomycetota > Acidimicrobiia > Acidimicrobiales > RAAP-2 > Bog-473. The sequence goes on along the minus strand of DATAUC010000091.1, from coordinate 87,818 downwards.
CCTGCGGGTGCCATCTCCCCCGATTGCTCCCATCGGGCCAGCGGACCCACATTTGCCGCCGGCATTCGAGTAGCCCCTGGTCGGGGTTAACCTCCTGCGATGGATATTGAAGCGTTCTACGACGCAGACGCCCGCCGTCGGCCCTCAGCGGAGCTGGAACTCGGCACCGAGTGGCGCGACGGGCAGGGCGTTCGTTACGAACTCAACTACGTCGAGGACACGGGCGAGCTCTATGTCATTCAGGAGCCCCCACCCCATGAATGGGAAGACCCCTTTGGCGGCATCCACGTCAATCCGGCGACGGAGGCCGACGAGAAGAAGATGACCGTCCGCGTGGTGGCCAACATTCAGACCGTGGGTCAACTGCACCAGGTTCTGGACGGGTGGCAGGAAGTCATGAACGAGCCCAACTCGGCGGCCTGGTTGGCCGATCGCCTGAAAGCCGGCGGAGTGGCCGTCGGCCCGGGCTGAGGTCAGCTGGGCGCGGGCAACTCCAACATGGTGGCCAACAGTTGGGTGGCCAGGTTGTTGGTGCCCATGTCGGAGTCGCCGGGCAGGATGTCGCTGCCCATCAGCAGGTCCGACAGGCGAAGCATGATAGCGGCGAAGCGGAAGCCGGCGAAGATCTCGTAGAAGAAGATGTCCTTCATCGGGCGGCCCATCATTTCTGAATAGCGGTCGATGGTTTCCTCGTGGGAGGCGAAGCCGGCCGGCCGCGGCACTCCGAGGCCGTCAGCGAACTGGCGGTTGAAGTAGAGCCACCACCCCAGGTCCATTTCCGGCTGGCCCAATGACGCCATCTCCCAGTCCAGAACGGCGGAGCATGAGAAGTCGTTCCAGATGATGTTGCCGATGCGGCTGTCGCCCCAGCTGAGGACCACGTCGCCTTCCTCCGTGGGCTGATGTTTGGTCAGCCAGTCCCAGGTCGATTCCAGCACGGGCACCTTGGTGCCGTGGCCGGCCCAATCGAGGAACTCGCGGTAATAGGACATCTGCTGCTCAATGCCGGGTTTGCCCCGGGTCGGCTTGTCGAGCCAGTTCAGATTGAGGGACTTCCAGTCGGTGCGGTGGACGGCGGCCAGCGCGTCGATACCGCTCCACCACATCCGCTCCTGCTGCTCGGGTGTGCCCTCAATGACCCACCCTTCCATCGTGTACGGGATGTTGTCGGAGGGGACTTCTCCCGCGCAGTGGTCCATGGTGAAGAACGGGACACCGAGATACTGGGGATCTTCCTCGTACCAGCCGAGCGTGGGCAGCGGCACGCCGGCCTGGCCGTCAGCCAAGGTGCGCATGACGCGGTATTGGGTGGCGAACTCGGCATCGAGAAAGAGGAGGTGCTTGGTAGGGGCCACTCGGACGACGAGCCGCTTCTCATCGACCACGCCGCCGGTGCTGATCCGGGTCTGGCACAGGATGGTCTCGTTGGAGAAGCCGTTGGAGGCGGGGGCCTGCACATCGAACACCTCGACCTCGGGCTCGGTTCCGGGTGTCGCCTGGCGCAGCTTGCCGGTGAGCCACCGGCTGAGGGTGGCCGCAACCTCGGCGGGGTCGCGCTGATCGATGTCTGGCATGGGGGCGGAGTTTATGCAGCAAGCGATAGCGTCCGCTGGCGTGATCATCATCGTTGACCTCACCGAAGAGCTGGTGATTCTGGCCGAACCGAACGATTTCAGTCGGTTCTCAGTGGCCGTCGAAGGTGAAGGTCCCGATGAGGCGGTAACCGACATCATCAGCACGTCGGGCCTGGGTCGGCTCCTACCCGACGGCACGCAGGTGGCGGTCGACCCTCAGGCGCTGCGGGCGTTGGCCGGGTCCACCACTCCCGAGTGGGACGAGGGCTTCGAGGCGATGTGCGCGTATGCCGCCGGTAAGGGCTGGGTGGAGGCCGACGGGGCCATCCTGGCCCACATCGAGCGCCGCGACGTCTGAATGGAGGGCTAAATCGGCGTCCGGACGGCCGCTGGGCTGTCGTGATCCAGTCCCGGTTGGGTACCCTGTGAGCTGAACGCATGGATGTCATGCGAAAGGGGGGCCGAGGCGCCCCCCTACAGATCCTGGGAGGGTGCATGGCGATTCGGGACTACGACCACTTATTTATCGGTGGTGACTGGGTGACCCCGGAGGGCACCGACACCATTGACGTGATCTCCCCGTCGACCGAAGAGGTCATCGGCCACGTGCCCGACGGCACCGAAGCGGACATCGACAAGGCCGTGGCCGCCGCCCGCACCGCCTTCGACCGGGGGCCGTGGCCCCGCATGTCGCCCCTTGAGCGGGGCGAAATCCTGGGCAAGGTGGCGGCCCAGATTCAGGCCGAAATGGGCGACATGGCCGAAATCATCTCCTTGGAGATGGGCTCGCCCATCTCGTTCTCGACCATGGGTCAGGTCCTGGCCCCGTCCATGATCTTCAGCTACTACGCCGAGCTGTCCAAGACCTTCGCCTTCGACGAGGTCCGGACCGGCATGTTGAACCCCCAGATGTTGGTGACCAAGGAGCCCGTCGGCGTGGTCGGCGCCATTGCGCCCTGGAACGTGCCGCTGTTCATCGCGGCGGCCAAGTTGGCGCCCTCGCTGCTGGCTGGCTGCTCGGTCGTCTTCAAGCCGGCACCCGAGACGCCCTTCGATGCCTTCCGCCTGGCTGAGATCTTCGCCGACGCCGGACTGCCCAAGGGCGTGCTGTCCGTCGTTCCGGCCGGCCGTGAGGTCAGCGAGTACCTGGTCAAGCACGACGGCGTGGACAAGATCTCGTTCACCGGTTCGGGCATCGGCGGCAAGCGCATCGGCGGTCTGTGCGGCGAGCGCCTGAAGCGCTGCACGCTGGAGCTCGGGGGAAAGAGTGCGGCAATTATCTTGGATGACGCCGATCTGTCGACGGTGATCCCCACCCTGCTGCCCAACTCCATCATGAACAACGGTCAGGCCTGCATCGCCCAGACGCGCATCCTGGCCCCCCGGGCCCGCTACGACGAAGTGGTCGACGCCGTGGTGGCCGGTGTGGGTGCCATGGTGGTCGGTGACCCGATGGACCCGGCCACCGAGGTCGGTCCCGTGGTGGCCGAGCGCCAGCGGGCCCGCATTGAGGGGTACCTGGACAGCGGGCGTGAGGAAGGGGCCACGGTGGCCATCGGTGGCGGTCGCCCATCGGCCCAGACCAAGGGTTGGTATGTCGAGCCCACGGTCTTCTCGCACGTGGACAACAAGATGAAGATCGCCCAGGAGGAGATCTTCGGGCCGGTTCTGGTGGTCATCCCCTACGACGGTGACGCCCAAGCGGTAGAGATCGCCAACGACTCCAACTACGGGCTGTGCGGCTCGGTTTGGACCAACGACAACGACCGCGGCCTCGGCATAGCCCGCCAGGTGCGTACCGGCACGTACATGCTGAACGCACCGGTGCCGATCGACTTCTCCACCCCCTTCGGCGGCTACAAGGAATCGGGCATCGGACGCGAGTTCGGCCCCGAGGGTCTGGAGTCCTTCCTGGAGAAGAAGTCGATCGCCCTGCCGGCTGGCTACACGCCGGGCGGCTGAGCGAGTCGGGAGCGAGCGGACAGAGCGCGGGGCGGCCACTCGCCCTATGAGCACAACGGCGGCAGGGGAGGCGGACGCTCCCCGCACGTTCAGGGTTTCCAACTGGCCCATGTGGGTCGTCGGATTCACCCTGTTCATCGACAACATGGACCAGTTCATCGTCCGGGGCGCCCAGAACCAGCTGCGGCACGCCTTCGGGGTGAACAACATCGGCATCGCCGTGCTGTTCTCGGCCTTCATTCTGGTGAACGGGTTGGTCACGCTGCCCGCCGGCTACCTGGCCGACCGCTGGAACCGGACTAGGGCCATGGCCGTCACGTTGGTGGCCTGGTCCGTCATCAGCGCGGTAGGCGGTCTGGTTCCCACCGACGTGTTCTTTCTGCTGGTCCTGATCCGCGGCACGCTCGGGTTCGGCCAGGCCATCACCGACCCGTCGGGCAGCAGCGTGATCGCCGACTTCTACGGCACCGAGCGCCGGGGCAAGGCCTTCTCGCTCCAGCAGTGCCTGAGCTTCGTCGGCCTGGGCCTGGGCCTGGGCATAGGTGGCGCACTGGGGCCGCTCTTCCACGGCAGCGGCTGGCGGTTGGCCTTCTTCGTTTCGCTGCTCCCGGGTCTGGCCGTGGCCTACATGTGTTGGAAGCTGCCCGAGCCCAGCCAGGGCACGGCTGACCGCTCGCACGTGGCCAACGGCGACACCCACGTCATGGAGCTGGCCGATGTGACAAAGCAGCCACTCTTCCCGCACGGGTTCCGGCACTTCGCGGCCGACATGCTCGACGGCCTGAAGATGGATGTCGTGACCATTCTGCGCATCCCGACCATGCGGTACGCGCTGGTCGGCGTATCGACGGTGGGATTCGTCGTCACCGCCGTCGCCACCTGGATCCCCAACTTCTACCAGGATCAACTTGGAAAGTCGCAGTCCACGTCCATTGGCGTGTTCGCGCTTCTGGCCGTGGCTGGTGGTATTCCGGGCACCCTGATTGGCGGGTGGATGGCCGACCGCTGGGTCAGCAAGTTCATGGGGGCCCGGGTCGTGATCCCGGCTATCTGTATTTTTGTGGCCGCCTCGCTGCTGATCCTGTCGTTCATCCCCATGCCGTTCATCTTCGTCTTCGTGCTGCAGCTCCTGGGCTTCATGTCGGCCACCGCCTGCGTGCCGCCGCTGCGGGCCGGGCTGTCCGATGCCGCCCCGGCCAGCGTGCGTGGTGCCGGCTTCGGCGCCTTCAACCTGGCCTCGGTGGTGTTCGGATCGGCGGCGGCGCCGCTCATCACCTCCATCGTGGCCACAGAGTTCAACAACAACTTCCGCACGGCGTTCCTCATCCTCATGCCCATCGCCTTCCCCGGCGCCGGATGCCTCCTGCTGGCCCGCTCCCATATCGAGAAGGACGCGGCCAAGGTCTTCGAGGCGGTGGTCCTGGCCATGGCCGAGAACCAGGCACTCGAAGCCAAGTACGAGGCGGAGGAAGCGGCCCGAGGGGGGTCCGAGGGCGGCAACTAGGGGTCAGTGCCAGTCTGCGAGAATGACACGCCCGCTATTTGGAGCGGGAGCCTGACAGAGTGTGACGGTGGAGGGGATGGAAGGAACAAACGACCAGGTGGGTGAGGCGTCGCATCGGCGGCTGGCTTACCTGCCCGCCCTGGACGGGGTGCGCGCCTTCGCGGTCGTGGCCGTGATGATGTACCACGGTGGCCTGCTCGTGACCACCGGCGGGTTCATGGGCGTGGACACCTTCTTCGTCCTGTCCGGCTTCCTGATCACGTCCCTGCTGGTGGGCGAATGGCGCCAGACGCTGAGCATCCGCCTCGGCGCCTTCTGGGCCCGCCGGGCCCGCCGCCTGCTGCCGGCCCTGTTGCTGATGCTGCTGTTCGTGGCCTTCTTCGCCTCGATCATCGTGCCCAGGGACACCTACCCGGGTCTGCGGCTGGACTCGCTGGCCACCCTGCTCTACGTGAGCAACTGGCACTTCATCCTCGTCAACTCGCAGTACTTCAACGAGACGGCCCTGGGGTCACCGCTCATCCACACCTGGTCGCTGGCCGTCGAGGAGCAGTTCTATCTGATCTGGCCGCTGGTGGTGCTGGGCATCCTGCGGCTGACCAAGAACCTGCGCACGCTCTTCGTGGTCTGTTGCGTGGCCGCGGTCGGCTCGGCCATTGAGATGTACCTGCTCTTCCGCCACGCGGTATCGAACAACCGGGTGTATCTCGGTACCGATACCCGGGCCCAGTGCCTCTTCATCGGGGCGGCGCTGGCCGTCGGCCTGGTGCTGTTGACCCAACGCGGCCATTCGGCCGGTGCCCTCAAGGAGGGCGAGCTGTGGCGGCCGGCCAACAACCGGGGCCGCCTCTTCTGCGGACTGGGGGGTCTGGTCGGTGCCGTAGCTTCCGTCCTGATCTGGTGCCTGACCAGCACCACCTCCCGCTTTCCCTACTACGGCGGGTTCTTCCTCATTGGACTGGCCACCGCCGGCATCATCCTGGCCATCATCGGTGCCCCCCGCAGCCCTGTACCCCGACTGCTGTCGCTGTCGCCCATCCGCTACATCGGCCGCATCTCCTACGGCCTCTACATCTGGCACTGGCCCCTCTTCATCTGGATCAACGGGGCCCGCACCGGCCTGTCGGGCTACGGACTCTTCGGGGTGCGGGCTCTGGTCACGCTGGCTGTGGCCATGGCCTCGTACCACCTGGTGGAAAACCCAATCCGGCAGGGTTCGTTCCTGCGTCAGTGGAAGGCCTGGGTGGCCGTACCGGTCGGCATCGGCGCCGTCATCGGCGCCGTGGCGCTGGCCACGGCCGGGACGGTGTCGGTCTCCGCAGTGGCCCCGGTCACCATCCCGACGACCTCGACGACCTCGACCTCCATACCCTCGGTTACCGTGCCGTTCCAATCGACCACCACCACGGCCGGGACCGGTGCGTTGCCACCGGTCCGCGTCCTTTTGATGGGGGACTCCATCGCGCTGACGTTGGGCGAGGGGCTGGACAGCAGCTCCCTCACCTCCAAGTACAACTACCAACTCTCAGACAAGGGCATCCTGGGCTGCGGCGTGGTGAACGGCCCCCTGGTCGTGCTCATGGGCGCCCGGGACCAGACCCCCCCGGCGTGTGACGGCGCCCCGCCCAAGCCGAATACACCGATCCTCCAACAACCGTGGCCGTATCAATGGCTCAACGCCATGGCCGTGGTGCATCCCAATGTGGTGGTGCTCCTGGCCGGACGTTGGGAAGTGGTGGACCGCCAGTACAAGGGCAAGATCACCAATATCTTGAATCCGGTCTTCGCCGCCTATGTGAAGCACCAACTGGAATTGACCTCGAACCTGGTCACGGCCAGCGGTGCCCACATGGTCTACCTGACCGCCCCGTGCACCGACGAGGGCGAGCAGCCGGCCGGCGGCCCGTGGCCAGAGGACAATCCGGCCCGTCTGGCCGTCTACAACAAGCTGGTGCGCCAGGTGGCGGCCCTGCATCCGACCACCGACTCGGTGGTCGACCTGAACGCGGCGGCCTGTCCCGGAGGCAAGTTCACCTCGACCAAGAACGGCACGGTCATCCGCACAACCGATGGCGTGCACTTCACCATCCCGGGCGGGGAGCTCCTCGGGCCCGACATCATGCCGGCCATTGTGGCGTCGGGCCGGGCCCAGGCCCTGGCCGAAGAAGGGGCGGCCGGCTAACCGGTTCAGTTCTGCGGGTTGACGTTCTTGGTGGGGCCCGAAGGAGCCTGCGGGTTCTCGGGGTTCACGTTCTGATTGGCGTTGGCCACGGCGCACTGCGCCTTGAGGGCCGGGATCAGGTGGGTCTCGTCGACAGTGGAGATCTCCGACAACGTGGTCATGAGGGTGTTCCATGATCCATCGTCCGAGTTGGCCGACGCCGCCAACGCAAGGGCTGCGCGCAACTCGTTGTCGGCTTTTACCCGCAGACGGGCCGCCATCGCCGAGTTGGTACCCGACTGTTGGGACTGCTCGAAAGCCCGGATGGAGACGGCCACATGGGTGCAGGCCTTGCGGGCCAGCCCCAGCCCGCTCTGTTGCCCGCAGGCGCTCAGGGTCAGGGAGGCGCCGAGTGCGATGGCCCCGGCAGTGATGAGCGAGCGGCGACTCCGCTGGAGCAGCCGCCGCACGTCAGCCGAGCCAGCCGTCGGCTGATTCGAGCAGGAAGCGGCTGACGGCCAGGGCGCGGTCGAACACATCGCACAGGAGCTCTTCCCCGCCCAGGACGCGAGCCAGCGAGACCGGATGGCGGGCCACGATGCTGAGGCGCCGCTCGGAGCCGTCGGTGGCGTTGGCGAAGGAATCGATGGCGGAGACTTCCAACGGGAGTTCGATACCCCCGACGCCGGCCAGGTCAATGGCCAGCCGCAGGAGGTCGGGACCGCTGGGCAGCGGCGGCAGGGCCCAGGTGAAGGTCAGGGGGAAGTGGAACTCGTCGGGCGGCTCTTCCTCCTCGGTCAGGAGCACCACGGCGTCCTCAAACGAAAGGAGGACCCGGGGATCCACGTCGAGCGCCAGATGGAGATCCAGCGGTCCGCCGCACCCCTCTTCGGGGTGGAGGTCCACTTCCCAGACCTGGCGGAGCGAATACGTCTCGACGAAGTGCCGCTCGTCGTGCACGTGAAACCCGTGATCGACCGAGTGGTCCTTCAGATCCGCTACGTACCCGGCGACGTCAATGGCTGCCACAGATGGGGGAGCCTAATGGCCAGTATGGTGCGTGACTCGTGGATGACGTCCGACTGCTGCAAATTCTCGACGAGGCGGTGCAGGCCGTGCGGCGTGCCCTCGACGGCCTGGCGGAGTGGGGCCCGGCCGGGACCCGCCCGGGCCAGTACTTCTTGGACCTGGCCGCTGACGGCGCCGCCCTGCCCATCCTGCACGGGGCCGGGTTGCAGGTGCTCTCGGAGGAATCGGGGCTGACGGGCGAGGCCTCATCGGGGCTGTTGGCCGTCATCGATCCGGTGGACGGCTCCACCAACGCCTACCGGGGCATCCCCTTCTACGCCACCAGCATCTGCGTCCTCGATGCCGAGGGCCCGCTGGTCGGGCTGGTGGTCAACCAGGCCACGGGCGTGCGCTATGCCGCCGTGCGCGGCGGGGGCGCCGAGCGCGACGGGCAGCTCATCACGCCGTCGTCCTGCACCGAACTTTCGTCGGCCATCGTGGGGGTCTCGGGCTTCCCCGGTCGCCATCCCGGGTGGGCCCAGTTCCGGGCCCAGGGAGCGGCGGCGTTGGAATTCTGCGAGGTGGCCGAGGGGACGCTCGATGCCTACATGCTGGTGGGCCGCAGCAGCCTGTTCGGCTGGGACTACCTGGGTGGGATGCTCATCTGCACCGAAGCCGGAGCCACGGTGGGGGAGCGCAACGGGGCGGACTTGGCCGTCCGGGACGATTCGACCCGGCGCCCGGTGGTGGCCGGCACGGCCGCATTGGTGGAGCAACTGTTAGGGGAGGACGGGGTATGAGTGAGAACGCAGTGTTGGCGCGCAAGACCTGGCGCACGCTGGAGCCGCTGCACGGGATGATCTACTTCGTGCCCGAAGCGGCCGAGGCGTACGCCGCGCTGGGCATCACCGGCCGGGACGGCTACTTCGCGTCCCGCTCGGCACCTATGGGCGCGGTCACCGCCGAAGTGGTCATTTCCACCTTCTTCAACTTCAACCCGGAGCTGGTGCACAAGGCCATCCCCAAGGCGTGGGCGGCGGCCTCGCCCGAAGCGGTGATCGCGGCGCGATTGAGTGCCGTGGACGGCGCCATGCGCCGGATACTGGGCGACGAAGCGGTTGGATCATCGGACATGGAACGGGCGGCCGAGTTGGCCCGTGGCATGGCTGAAGATGCCAGCGACCGCGTCGAGGGCCGACCCTTGTGCGCCGGCCATGCCGACATGGCCTGGCCCAAAGCACCCCACCTCATGTTGTGGCACGCCCAATCAATCTTGCGGGAGTACCGGGGTGACGCGCACGTGGCACTTCTCTTGACGCACGGGCTCGGCGGAATTGATGCGCTGATCACCCATGCCGCGGCAGGTGACGTGCCGGCCAAGGTCTTGCAGTCCAGCCGCGGCTGGTCCGACGATGCCTGGAACGCCGCCGTCACATCGATGCGCAGCCGGGGCTGGTTGGTCGAGGGCGACGAACTGGCCTTCACCGAATGGGGTGCATCGCAGCGGCAGGAGATTGAGGACCAGACCGACGCGTTGGCCACAGCCCCCTACGCCGCGCTTGGCGAAGAGGGCTGTGCTGAACTGCGCACGCTGGTCCGCCCCTGGAGCAAAGCATTTTCCGAGGTGCTCTTCCGCTAAACGACGAGTCTGGCGGCGATGTCTCGGCGCGACCGGATGTCCAGCTTGTCGAAGATGTTGCTCAGATGGAACTCAACGGCCTTGACGCTGACGTAGAGCTCGCTTGCGACATCTCGGTTGGAAGCGCCGTTTCCCACAAGGCGAGCCACCACCAATTCGGTGGGGGTCAATCCGAGCGAGGGATTCGGCGCAATGGTTGGCACCGGGGCACCAACGCTCGCCATGGCTGCTTCGCATCGGGTCATATACGGAATCGCTTTGAGCGCGCTGAACCGCCTGAACGCAGTCTCCAGAGAGGCCTTTGCTTCGTCATGCCGCCCCTGTCCTATGAGCCGCCACCCGTCCGCCAGCTCGGCTTGCCCAATCTGGAACGGATTCGTGACCGTCGCAGCCAAGAGCAGTGCCTGCCCAAATGCTTCGTTCGCTTCTCCGACGTCGCCTCGGGCATCGTCGAGCTGACCCTTCAGTCGCCAATAGTCCATCTCGGCCGATTGAAGGCCCGAGTCGGGAATGGCCGATCGGAATTCCTCCAGCGTTCGGCCGGCATCGTCCAGCTGACCGAGCATGATCTGGGCCTCAACCTCGAAGGGTCGCCAGTTGTAGATGCCGGGGCGACCCAACGTGGAGAGTTGCCCGAATGATCGAAGGAGTCCGACCGCAACCAATACGTCGGCCCAGCGTTGCTGCGCGGCCAACATCGAGGCTTTGGCGGTCGTCGTCAGCGCCAGCGGCATTCCAACCCCGAAGCCGTCGGCCCACGTCCACGCTTCATCAATATGGGCCTGGGCGACCGCCCACTCGCCCCGAGCCGCCGGCACAAGCGCGGCGTGTGCATGGACGAAGCCGTAATCCCAGAGGCGGTCAGCATCGTGGGCCAACGACACGGCAAAGTCTGCGTGCACCGACGCCTCATCCCAGGCCCCGGCCCGGTAAGCCACGTCCACGAGGAATGTCAGCCCGTGTGAATCGAAGTTGAATGAGAGGCCCGCCAGATGGCGCGTCCGCGCCGTCGAGAGATCGCGGTACGCCCCCGCCAAGTCATCCTGGAACAGCTTCCCGATGCCGCGAAAGACCAGTGCGCTGGTCAGGACCATCGGGACATCAGCCGGAGCTTCGGGCACAGAACCGAGCACCGCCATGCCCTCATCTGCTCGTCCGGAAAACACCAAATTCAAAGAGAGAAAGTTCTGAATGTGGCGCGTCAGAGCCACGTCATCATGCACGGTCGCCGCGGCTAGTTCCCCCCACTCCACGGCTTCCTCAGACCGGCCCATCAAAAGGAGATACATGGCCATGGATGATGCGGCCGAGGCTCGGTAATTGGCCTGGGTCGGGATGTCGGGTGTGTGCCATGCCTCGGTCAAGAGTGTTTCGGCCAGGGCGAATTGGCCTGAAACCATGGCCTGATGACCCAGGAGGCCGGACTTCCGGGGGCTGCGGTCAAAGTCCTCGAGCTCCCTGGTCAGGCCGGCCGACGCGACAAAGTCGCCGCTGTTGATGGCCAACAAAAGCGCGTCGAGCAGCAGCCGCTCGCGTTCGGATGATGCGGCTGTGGCGTCGGCGGCGCGCCTCAGCCACGCCACCGCCTGTGCCGGTGCGTGAGCCACCTCGGCCTGGTGGGCGGCCACCTCCAGGTCACGGGCCAAGGTCTCGTCAGAGCCTTCCGCGGCACCGACGCGGTGGAGCAGGCTGGGCGGCCCCGCGGTGAGTCCAGCAGCGAGTCGATGGAGCGTTCGTCGCACTGACGGTCCGAGGTCGTCGTAGATGGCCCGTTGCACAAGGGAGTGGGAGAAATGCATCATCCGAGGCGACCCGGTGACATCCTCGAACACCAGACCAGATGCCACGAGTTCGTCATAGGCGCTGACCCAAGGGGAGAGTCCGGCGACACCGGCGGCGAGCGCGGGTGGACACTGCATCCCAAGCACTGCGGTTGCCATCGCGAGCTTTTGTGCGGCTGGGCTGAGCAGAGACACTCGTTGCAGAACAATGGAAGAAAGAGCCCGTGGCGCGGGAAGGTCGGTGCTCATCTGATTGATCCGCCCCGAATCGAGCTCTTCGAGAAGGGCACGACAGTGGAGCGGGCTACCACCCGAATGTTCATGGAGTCGGGCCACGGCACGATCGGTGAGTCCGGAGACACCCAAAGAGCGAGCGAGTTCACCGACCTCAAAGGGGGAGAGGCCTTCGAGGTGGATGCGACCGGAGCGGTGACCCCCACCCATCATCGAACTCCATCCGTCTCCCAATCGGCCCAGCTCGGCGGTGCGAGCAGAGACAATGCCCAGGACACGATCTCGCTGCATTCGACGAAATGCGAAGAGAAGAGCTTGGGCCGACTGCATGTCGATCCAATGGAGATCCTCAACCACGACCACAACCAGCTGATGGTCCACCTGCAAATTGCCCATCGCAACGAGGAACTCGGCCCCCACGGCCAACGGATCGAGATCGGCCGATTTGATGGTCGTCAAAAGTGGGAGGCCCTCGGTTGCCTGTGTTCCGGCACTGTCAACAAGTTGATTGATGACGCCGAACGGCAGCAACATCTCGGTTTCATTGGCGCCGGCGCGCACCACGATGCACTCATTCAGGTCATCGAGGTCATTGAGGTCATTGAGAAAGTGGCGGATGAGCGTTGACTTTCCGAAGCCAGCGCTTCCCTCCACGAGAACCAGGTAGGGCTGTCCCCGCCGAACTTCGAGTGTGAACTCATGCAGCTCGGCCAGCTCAGTCGATCGACCCACAAAAGGGGATCGATCGCTCACTTGGCTCTTGTTCGAACCATTTGCAGCTGTCGACATCGCGTTGATCACGATACGTCGCCGCCAACTTGCAGGCGGCATGGGTCTTTTGATTCTGGGTCTCACCTGTGGATTGGGCCGCCACACCGGCGCAGCCTCATGAGGATGGAGGCTGGGGTACACGTTGGTGGCCAACGAACGGCAGATAGAGTTCTCGGTTCCGGGCGTTTAGCTCAGTTGGTTAGAGCAGCTGGTTTACAACCAGCAGGCCGGGGGTTCGAGTCCCTCAACGCCCACCATTCCGCCTCCATCAATGGCACCGAAGTAGTGCCTGATCTGCCTGTACGCGTTGCCTTCAGCTCCATCCCGTCCCGACCGGGAGGACGAAGGCCAAATCCTAGGGTTCAACCCTAGGGACTTTTCGGCCGAGGTTCCTCAAGATGCATTCGGTGCACCCCCTATTGACCGGAGGATCCATTCAGGATGCGTATGACATTGGACTTCGCCCGGAACGCGAGAGGTCAATTCGAAGGCACGGCCGAGGTCGATACCAGCGAGAAGGTCACGTTCTGCGGCACGCTCGAACTTCTCAAAGTGCTCGAAGAGGCCAGTAGCACTTTGGACCCGGGTCATCCGGTTGAAGGCTGACTGCACCCGGGGGTCGGTCGGCCTCACGCTTCACTGACGGAATCGCTGGGCGAGCGACCAGCAATCACATGATGGCTTGATCAAACAGAAGGACTGAGAACAATGGCGAGATGGCGGTCGAATTCTAGTTCTGACCCAAGGCGCATGACCTTTGGGAACGCAGTGAGGGCAATGGTGGCCAGCACGGTCATCGCTCTGAGCGCCACCGCGGTTGCGACCGTGATCACTCCGACCAAGACCGCCAGCGCCGATCCGCTTCCGGTGACGACAAAATTTGACTCTACAGATATAAGCGGCCCCTATTCGTGTACATCGGCCAGCTCGAACCTGAGCGACCGTGGCGCGGACACCCCACCGGCATACACCGTGCCGGCGGGCGTTGGAGCCGTGACGATCACGGCTGTTGGTCAAGGTGGTTCAAGTGGCGCCCAAAATCACGCTGATTCCCACAATGGTGGAAACGGCGGATTGGGCGGCACAGTCACGGCCACCGTTCCTGTGACCCCAGGGGAGTCCCTGTACTACGGGCTCTTTGCTGGGGGTGCTTCGGCGGCCAACGGAGACGGTGGCCCATTTTCCGATGAAGAGGGCGCTGGTGGATATGCCACATTCGTGACGAGTAGCCAGTCATGCGGCACGAACTTTGCACCAGTGGTGATCGCGGCGGGTGGCGGTGGCGCAGGTTCCGCGGGCCCGGACGGCGCGGGGTCGACGGGAGGGAATGCCGGAGCATCCGGCGGCAACGGGGAAACATTTGGTTCTCCGTCAGGTGGCGTCAATCCCCAGGGCGCCGGTGGTGGGGCTCCTGGGACTTCCACGGCAGGCGGGAAGGGCGGACAACTTGCGTTCAATCCCGCGGTTGGAGGCTGCGCCGATCCTGGCGCCTGCGGAGATTCGGCCCACCCCGGCGGCGACGGTTCAGCGATTCAGGGCGGTACCGGCGGTGCCTTCTGCACGATATTGTCGTCCAACGCAGGCGGCGGCGGTGGTGGCGGCGGGTATTACGGCGGCGGCGGCGGCGGCGGCGGTTGCGAAGACGGTAGCGGCGGCGGCGGCGGCGGAAGCGACTACGTGGAGCCGAGTGCCCACGGAGTGAACCTGGCGCTGGACTCCGGCGCGGCGACCGACGTGAACGGACCTGCCTCCGTTTCTGTCAGCTTTACCCCAGCCGGTTTTACAACGACCACCACCGTCTCGGCTTCGGCCAATCCTCAAGACGGCTTCGTGGCCACGGTCTTCAGCGCTACGACGAAGAACGTCCCGGTCGGCACGACCGTCACCTTCACGGCCACTCAGGGCACCACCACGGTGCAGATGGGTACGGGCACCGTGGCGTCAAATGGCATCGCTCAGGTGACGTATGGCCTCAATGGCGGCAACTGGACGGTGACCGCCACCTCGGCCGCTTCGGGGGATGACGCGGGATCCTCAGGTTCGATGACCGAGGGTGTCCGGCCGGACAGCCCGAATGTCAAAGCGGTTGCCGGTGATGGATCGGTGACGGTCACGGTGAATCCCGATATTGAGCCGGCTGATGACGATGTGACCGGTATCAACATCTACCAAGGCACGAGCTCGGGACATGCCACCACTCTCGTCAACTCGAGTCCAATTCCTGACAGCAATGGCGCAACAGTCACCAAGACGGTCAGCAACTTGACCAACGGGACGACCTACTACTTCACCGCCAAGGAGATTAACGAAACAGGGCTCTCTGATGCCTCGCTCCAGACCTCAGCCACGCCGCAGTACACAACGACGACGAGCGTGAGTTTTGATCCGGACACCGCGCAGATCGGCTATTTCCCTGACGACAACGACTTCGTGTCCTACGACGTTGCCGTGACGACCACACCGACAGGGGGCGCCCCGACCGGCACGGTCACGTTCAAGTCAGGGACCACCGTCCTGGGTACGGCCACGCTAGAGACGGACTCGGGTGCCAACCAGAACGTCTCCGAAGCCAATTTTTCCCCGGATTCGACCATCCTCGCGGGCATCCAGAACATCACCGCTGTCTATGGTGGCGACGCTGCCGATCTCCCATCGACCAGCGCCGCTGAACCCTTCACGGTGACCGCGACTCTGCCCGATGCCCCGACCAACCCGGTGGTGAACGGAGGCACCGGCAGTGCCACCGTGTCGTGGACCGCGCCGGTCAATACCGGAGGTGTGTCGATCACGGGTTACGACGTGTACGAGGGAAGCAGCGCAGGAGGCGAATCCACCACTCCTGTGGCCGGGTCCCCCGTGACCGGCACCTCTCTGACGGTGACTGGATTGACCAACGGCGTCACCAGTTACTTCACTGTCGAGGCCATCAACAGCGTCGGAAACTCGTTGGCGTCTCCCGAAGTGACCATCGACTCAACGGTTCGCACCGGCACCACAGTGACGGTGACGCCGCCGCCCGCGCCGAACCTCTACGTCGTCTCCGGGCCCACCGACTCGGTGATCGAAGTCCCTTCGGGTTCCAGCACGCCCAAGACCCTGTTCCAATCCCTCGCCGGTGGTTTCCAGTACGGCGCAACGGACGGACTGGGGGACCTGTTCCTGGCCGGAACGAAAACATTCGAACTGTTGCCCGATGGCAGCCAGAACACGGTGACTACCAGCGGTCTGACCTCCGGTGCTTCGAGCGTTGCCGTGGACGGCTTCGGTGACGTGTTCTTTGGTGATTCGGCGCACAACCGGGTGGTGGAGGAGCCAGCCGGCGGAGGGACCCAGATCACCTACGCTCAGCTCTCGGCCGGTGTCGACCCGATCGCCCTGGCCGTCAGCCCGGTGGGCGACCTCTTCATCGGGACTTGGTCTTCGCAAGGTAGCGGAGGCTCGGTGCTCGAAGTCCCTGCCGGTGGGGGAACGCCCGTCACCCTCGCCAGCAACTTCACGGCGGCCGCTGCCTTGGCGGTGGACGCGGCAGGAGATGTGTTCGTGGCCGACAACACAAACTTTGGCGTCAACAACAACAACACCAACGGTCGCATAATTGAACTACCGGCGCAGGGTGGCGCTCAACGCATCCTGGTGTCGGGTATCGGCGCGCCAACCGGCGTGGCGGTAGATGCTGGCGGAGACCTTTTCTACATAAAGGGCAACTTTGGGGGCAGCGATACCGTGCAGGAGTTATCGGCCGGTGGAACGACTTCGACGGTGTACAGCGGCTTCGCCTCGACGATTGCCCTGGGTGTTCCCACGGCGACCGCCTCTCACGGATCTTCAGAGTCCCTCAGGGCTACTGTCGAGGCGTCGCCCTCTGGTGCCACGCCGACCGGTACCGTGAACTTCTATCAGGGTGCAATCCTCTTGGGTACGGCGGCCCTTTCGGGTACCGAGCCCGACGTGGCCACGTTGTCCCTGGGCAGTTTGGCTGCCGGTACCGACAGCGACATCACTGCGACCTACCTGGGCACCAGCACCATAAGCAGTTCGAGCAGTGCACCGGTGTCACTGACGGTCACCGCAAACGTCCCGGGTGCACCTACCAACTTGAAAGCGACCACATTCGATAGGGGTGCCACGATTACCTGGTCAGCACCGTCAAGCGATGGCGGCTCAGCCATCACCGGCTACCGGGTGTTGGAATCATCGACGTCGGGAGTGTTTTCGGTGGCCACGACGACCCCCTACCCGGGTGGTTCACTCGCTGGTACGACCGGTCCGACCACCACCACCTTCACCGACTCGTCCCTTACGGACAACTTCTCGAACTACTTCGAGATACAAGCGCTCAACGCCGCGGGGGCCTCGGTGGCCTCGACTCAGATTCAGGTGACGCCCCAGATCGGCCCCGCCGTCGTCGTGACCGACAATGCAGCCGGGCTCTCGACCGGGCAGAACGTGACCTTCACGGCCACGATCGGTGCCAATGACTCTCCGACGCCAACGGGCACCGCGTCGTGGTCGCTGACTGGCCCGGGGTCGCCCTCCTGCGCCCAGTCAACCCTGAACGCCGGCATCGCCACCTGCATCATCAGCAACAGTCAGACCGGCACCTATTCAGCCACGGCCACGTACAGCGGCGACATCGAGTGGGGTCCGTCCAGCGGGACTGACAGCACCAGCATCGGTCAGGCATCGTCTACCACTACGGTCACCGACAACTCTTCGACACTCACCGTCGGGGGCGACCTGGTGTACACCGCTGTCGTCTCGGGCGCTGGGGTCACGCCCACTGGTTCGGTAGTCTGGACGCTCAGTGGGCGAGGTTCACCCAGCTGTGCCACATCGATTCTCAAGTCCGGTGTGGCCACGTGCACGCTGAGCGGAGCGCAAGCCAACTCCTTCTATCAAGCGACCGCAACGTATGGCGGGGACACCAACTACAGCGGCTCAACGGGATCCGATAAGACCGCCGCTCTTTCGCAGCAGGTCTCCACGACCACTGTCAGCGACAACTCGTCAGGCGTGTTCGCCGGTGGGTCCTTCACCTACACCGCCGTCGTTTCAGGCGCTGGGGTGACGCCCACGGGTTCGGTGGCCTGGACGCTCAGCGGACCAGGCTCACCCACATGTGCCACGTCAACGCTCAGTGCCGGAGTGGCCACCTGCACGCTGAGCGGCGTGTTGGCCACCAGTCCGTATCAAGCTACCGCCGCCTATAGCGGTGACGACACGTACCTGGGTTCTTCCGGATCTGACAACACTGCCGCTGTGACCAAGGGCACCTTGACCATCACTGCCTCGAGTGGCACCTTTACCTATGGCGGCACGGTGCCGAGCATCACGCCCGGCTACTCGGGCTTCGTCAACGGTGACTCCAAGACGTCGCTGACCAGCGCCCCGACCTGCGGGACCATGGCCACCTCGACCTCACCGGTCGCCGGTGGGCCCTATGGCACCAGCTGCACGGGTGCGGTCGATGCCAACTACACCATCATCTACGCCCCGGGCTCGCTGACCGAGACGAAAGCTGCGCAGAGCATCACGTTTGTCGATCACCCACCGACAAACGCTACCTACGGCGGAACCTTTACTGTGTCGGCCACGTCCTCTTCAGGTCAGTCCGTGACTTTCAGCACTTCGACTTCGTCGGTGTGCGCCGTCAGCGGCACAACGGTGACCTTCACCGGCGTGGGTACCTGCACGGTCATCGCCAGCCAATCTGGCAGCGCCAACTATCTGGCGGCACCTCAAGTCACGCAAGGCATCAGTGTGGCTAAGGCGCCGGTCACGGTGGTAGCCGCCCCAGTGTCCATCGTTCGTTCGATCCTCACGGTGAGTGTCACGTTCTCAGCCACTCTGACTTCGCAGACCACCGGCAAGGGCATTTCAGGCCAAGTAGTCACCTTCTCGGACGGTCCGCTGGCTACCTGTTCGGGGACTACCAACGCCAGTGGGGTTGCCACCTGTACGGTGTCGGTCTTGGCCGTCGTTGCTTTGTTGTTCTCGCCCTCTTTCAGTGCCGCGTATGCCGGGGGGACGGACTACGTCGCCTCAACCACGACGGGCAAGGTGACGCTGTAATGGATTGACGCGTTCTGAGGGTGCGCCGCTCATTGCGGCATTGTGGCCCGAGATGTACCGATCACTGCTGAGCCAGGATCGCCTCAATTTCGGCCATCGGATCCCGGACAACCGGCCCCCTGGTCTCAACGACTGCTCGATCGATGGTGCCGTTGAAGCGGTCGGGTGCGGCGTAGTCGTTCCCGACCGCTGGCCCCCATTCGTAGCCACAGGTCAAGCCCACCCCGACGCCGTTGAAGGCTTGTGGCGTGAAGCGGCCAATGGTGCCCCGCGCCACGACCTGGCCGTCGCAGGCGAGGGTACCCGCTCCGCCTAGTCCGTCGTCCTTGGTGAACGCGTACTCAATGGAGTGTGTGCCGGATCCGATGACCTCGTTGGTCTCAATCAGGTGAAGCTCTTTGCCGTAGAGGTTGTGGACATAGCGAAGCCGTCCGGCCCGAAACTGCAGCGACCATCCACCCAGCGCCGAGCCCAAGGCCAGCAGAGTTCCCTCCGGTACGACTCCGTCGGGCACGGTGATGTCCACGAGAAGGGCGTGCGACCGGTTGCGCACATTGACGGCCACCGCTTCGGGGACCTGTGCCCCGTCCTGGAAGTACCGGAAACGCTCCCGCTCACGTCGGGCATCCGGTTTGGGGTGCACCAGGGCCCAAAGGATGCGGTTGTCGAGGGGCAGCACATCGTTGCGTTCAGCCTCTACCCACCAACGGTCGATCATCTCCTGGAGTCGCTCCGGATACTCCTGGGCCAGATCTTTTGTCTCGGATACGTCCTCCTCGACGTGGTAGAGCTCCCAGACGTCGTCATCGAAGGGAGCATTGGGATTTAGGCCATCGGGGTAGAGCGGCCCGACCGGATGGAACGTGACCGCTTTCCACCCCTCGTGGTAGATGGCCCGGGAGCCGAACATTTCAAAGTGCTGGGTCAGGTGCTGCCCTGGTGCGAATGCTCCGTGCTCTCCAACTAGATACGAAAAACTCACCCCGTCAACGCGGGATTGCCCTACCGAGTCGATCGCCGCGGGGGGCGTTACCCCGATGAGCTCGAGCACACTGGGGAACACGTCTATGGCATGCACAAACTGATGGCGGACCGCACCCTGATCGATGGCACCGCGGGGCCAGTGCACGATGCAGGGATCGGCCACACCTCCTTCGTGCACCTCGCGCTTCCAGCGTTTGAAGGGGGTGTTGCCAGCCATGGTCCAACCCCACGGGTAGTTGTTGTGGGTGAGCGGTCCGCCGATCTGGTCGATCTTCTGCTGCATCTCGTCCAGGCCAGCCGGATCCATGTTGCTGAGACGAATGTCATTGATGGATCCCTCGGAGCCCCCCTCGGAACTGGCCCCGTTGTCCGAGACCACAACGATGAGCGTGTTTTCGAGCTCGCCCAATTCTTCAATGAAGGCGATCAGTCGTCCGATCTCCGCATCGGTATGCGAGAGAAACCCGGCGAAGCACTCCATGAACCTGGCCGCAACCTTCTGCTCGGGCTGGCTCAGTTCGGCCCAGGGCCGCACCCAGATAGGGCGGGGAGAGAGGGTCGTGCCCCGGGGAATGACGCCGATGTCCATCTGGCGCTCGTGGATCCCTGCGCGCAGAGCATCCCAACCCAGATCGAAGGCGCCGCGGTACCGCTCAATCCACGGCCGAGGGGCCTGGTGAGGCGAATGGCAAGCACCTGGTGCGAAGTAGAGGAAGAAAGGCCGATCGGCGTCGACCGCCCGCAGGTCGCCCACGAATTCGATGGCGTGGTCCGTCAGATCGGTGGTCAGGTGGTACCCGTCCTCCACCGATTTGGGCGGACGGATGGAATGGTTGTCGTGGTAGAGGGCGGGGACGAATTGGTGGGTCTCGCCGCCGTGGAAGCCGTACCAGCGGTCGAAGCCCCGTCCCAGGGGCCAGCTGGCGCGCGACGAGGCCATGTTGCTCTCGTCGTCGGGAGTGAGATGCCATTTGCCCACGGCATACGTGGCATACCCGGCTGAGCGGAGTACTTCAGAAAGGAATCCGTTCTCCCGGGGCGGCTTGCCCCAGTAGCCGGGGAATCCGACGGCCAGGTCGGCCACCCGGCCCATGGCGTTGCGGTGGTGATTGCGACCGGTCAGCAAGCAGGCGCGGGTGGGGGAGCACAATGCGGTGGTGTGGAAGTTGGCCAGCCGGATCCCCTTTCCAGCCAGCTGGTCGATTATGGGTGTGTCGATGGCCGATCCGTAGCACCCCAGTTGGGCAAAGCCCACGTCATCGAGGACGATGAGGACGACGTTGGGTGCATCCTCAGGAGCCGTTGGTTCGGGCGGCCACCAGGGCTCTGAGTCCCGCCAATCGCGACCGATGCGTCCACCAAATTCCACACCCATGCATGCGCCCTTCCCCGAGTCGGCCCGCGCATGGTAGCAATCGCCCTAGGCGCTCATCGGACGGGCGCTACTCCGATCGGCAGGCGCCAGAGCAATGCCCGGTGTTGTCCAGGCAGGGGCTTTATGAAGCAGCCTTGCCCAGAGGCGAGATGACCGCATAGCCGTTCAAGAACGCCTGGACATCGTTGGGGAACTTCTTCACGGTCGACGAGCAGTTCACCTGCAGGATGTTGATGCCCGTCACGCTGGCGGCCAGCGGGGCCTGAATCGGACCCCGTACCGGGCCGGGGCAGGTCGGGACGTTCATCTGAACCGACTGACGCGCCTTGAACGTCCCCTTGAGGAGGGCAGCTCGATGCGATTGCACCCAACGGACGAGTTGCGCCGCGCTCTGGGCGAAGTTGGGCTGCGCCCCGTTGTCGATGCCCTGGCTGGTGGCGATGGCTGGAATGCCCAGACTGGCTGCGGCCCGGGCCGCCCCGACTGTTCCGGAAACGTCGGCTAATGGTCCGATGTTCTGTCCGAAGTTGATGCCCGATACGACCAGGTTGGGTCGGTGGGCGATGCCATGCTGCGCAATGGCCCAGTGAATGGTGTCCGCCGGGTACCCGGCCACGGCCATCGCCGGATAGCCCGAGGCGGTCTGCGCCGCCGTAGCCGTCAACATGCCCGGAGTTGTCTTGCTGCCCGTCCCGCTCTGGTTGGTCAGCGGTGCGACGACGATGACCTTCGTGTGGGGCAGGCCCCTGAGGGCTTGGACGGCGGCGTCAATCCCTGGAGCGGTGACGCCGTCATCGTTGGTGACGAGGATGCTCAGGGTCGGGGCCGAGCGCGCATCGGCGGGCTGAGCGCCAAGTGTCAGAAGGAGGGATGGACCAGCCAAGGCGAGGAGGCTGAATGTGGCGCGCCCCAAGTGCGTGAGGCGTACGGGTGTGCTTTTCATCAAGTGTCCCCCCAATTGGTGTGCCGGCTCATTGTGGCAGAGCCGGAGCGAACCTAGGAGATTCCGACTCCGGCCAGTGCCTCCAGGAATTGGTGAGCCACCACCTCGGGCGCATATGTCTCTCGCATCCGTGTCGCATGGAGCTCAGCGCTTTCGGCGTAGCCGACCGGATCGGCGTGGACCGAGCGGAGGGCTTCGACGGCGGCATCGAGATCGGGCTCAACCCAGGTAGCTGCTGGGAGCCAGTCCAAAGGGACGACTCTGCCCGGAATGAGGAAGTGGGCATCACTCTGCAGAAAATCGAATGCGCCGCCGTGAGCGGTGGTAATGACGGGAGTCCCCGCCGTGGCGGCGTCAAACGCGCCCGATTCCACCCCTCGGCGTGCGGGAGTGAGAGCCAGCAGTTGCTGCGTTCATGCATGCCTTGAATATCTGCGTCCGAACGTGGAGCGGTCACGAGATGGACCCGTGGCGCCGGAGAGTGACGATTGAGGAGCAGGGCCGTTGTCCAGGCGCTCGATCTGTTGCGATGCGCCGGGCCCGGCGGACTGGGCAGTTGCGGATCGATGAATGGGTCCGTCCGGGCCACGAGGACCGTCCCGTCCTCCGGTGTGAAGGCCTTGGCGAATGCTTCGATGGATAGCGAGGGGTCCTTGCGAATCGTCCAGGTGGCAATCGTGTGAACCATGAATTCGTCGGCCACCGATATTGGTGGCTCTTCGAGCCAAGCGGCGTCACCATGTTCGGTGCTCATGATGTGGGGAACCACCACCACCGGCACGCGCACGCCTCCGGAGCGAAAGACCTCGGCGTTCCACGCAGTCGGCACCACCACGCAGTCAAATTGGTTGAGGAGATCGGCCCAATGGGGTTGGAGGACTTCGTGCTCCCAGACGGTATGCAACACGAGTGCTGCACCGGGTGGTCGTAAATGACGCAGCGCAGGCAGCAACTCCGGCACGCAGTGCAACACCACGATGTCCGGTTGGATGTCTACGTCCCGGAACTGATCAAGACCGAGGACAGTGGCTTGGGTAGCGGGGACAAGGGGGGAGACTTCATCGAACTCGACGGGCGACCAGCGAAGCGGCACCCCGAGGTCATGTAAGGCGAGGAGCAGGCGCCGCCCGGCCACCCCGTAGCCCGAAGGCCAAAAGTGCGAGACATAGTGAAGAGTTGGGAGGCCCACGCTAGAAGAGGTCGTGCTCAGGGAGGAAGGGCCGAGCCAGCCCGGTCAGGTTGGTGTTGACGTTTCGGATGTACCCCTCGGTGACCTCACTGGCGGAGACGGCCGAGAAATCTCGGCGACCGAAGTCCCACCAGAGGTGGGCGCACAGATGCACCGAGAAAGTGTGTGCCAATACCTGAGGATCGTATGCACCTTCCAAAAGGGTACGGATGCCTTCCACCGTATGGGCGAAAGGGGAGAAACTCGATTGAGGCTCAATCCGCACCAGTCCCGGATGCTCGGCGGCGATTCGGGTGGCCAGTCGACAGGAGTGGCCCGACCAGGTGTCGTTCATGGCATCAATAATCTGTTCTCGCCACTGCGTGATGAATGACGAGCTTGGTTGCGACAGCATCAGCGCATTAGTGAGCGAGTCTTCGGGCCCGTCCGAGTCGAAGTAGTCGACGGGGTTTTCGCGTCCGATAACGGCCTGTTGTGTCCAGAGTTCGTCAGGGATTGGTCTCACGAATAGGGTGTCCATGTCGGCGTACATCCCACCGTGCTGGGCCAGCAGATCCAGACGGATGACGTCCGCATGATGGGCGTAGCGCAGTGGAATCAGCCACTCGGGGGCGGCGCGCTGGGCCACTTCGGCCACGGGTTCTATGCGATGCAAGGTCACCAGGGGCCGGACCAGATCCCAATAGATGCCGTACGGCAGATGGTGCACATGGAGCTGTATCTCATCGGGCTGGATCACGCTGCGACACGAGGCGATGGCCAGGTAGTGCAGGAGATGAAACGGCTCTCGCTGTGGCCGAAGCCCAAAAATGAAGTGGACCAGGCGCCGATGCAAGGGCAACAGACTAGGGCCGTCATACTGGCTTCGTGGGAGCTGAGCGCCAAGCAGTCGTTGTCTTGGCGCCGATCGCGCCAGCGGAGACCGGGAATGGATTGGCCATGAGGGTACGGGCGATGGTCGACGCCGCCGCGCGGGATCATGACGTGTACCTCGTTGTGGTGCCGGTACGCGGTCGGTTGCCGGTGGATCCGGTCGTCGGTCCAGGGGTCGTGGCGAGTTATCTCCCCGATCTGTTGGCGCCTGGGGATCGTTCGTTCCTGGTCAAACTCGTCGCTGACCCGGTGTGGCGCGACCGTCTTGAGGCCCTCCAGCCCTGGCCACCGGAGTTGGCGCTGGCCCCACCGACGATGACGGTTGGCATCGTCGAGTGGCTCGGCCCTCGTCCGATTGCCGCCGTGTTGGCCTGTCGATTGGTACTCGCTCCCCTCGGCCTGGCCTTGGCCGAGCACGCTGGAGTCCCCCTCATGGTTGATTCCGATGATGCGGACGTCCGTTACCTCGCTGATCGGGGCGAAGCGGACGCCGCGGCACGATGGGACCGGGTGGCGCAGGTGTGCCTGCCCCAGGCCAGCATGGTCACACTGGCGGCTCCCTCCGACGCCGACTGGCTGGGGTCACGGTACGGAATTATGGATCGGGTACGTGTCGTCCCCAACGGCGTGCGCCTGACCCCCGAAGACGAGGTCCCGCCGGGACTGGGCCGGTTGCTGTTTGTGGGAAACATGACCTATCAACCCAATGCCGAGGGCCTGAAATGGTTTGTCTCCGCCGTCCTTCCCCTTCTGGAGAGGCACGTATCGGTGGACGTTGTGGGCGATGCACCGGACGATGTCCGCGATCTCACGAGTGATCGGGTTCGGGTGCATGGGTGGGTGTCCGATGTGCGGCCTTACTACCGGGAGTCCGATGTGGTCATTGCGCCCCTGTGGGCCGGTTCGGGATCTCGTATCAAACTTTTGGAAGCGTTTGTGTACGGACGCCCGGTAGTGGCCACGTCCATTGCGGTGGCCGGAATCGATGCTGAAAACGGTCGGCACCTGCGCATCGCCGATACGCCGTCGGAGTTCGCCGTCGCCATAGACAGCGCTCTCGACTCGGTCGAGTCGGCACCTTTGGTGTCCGCGGCGCGCCAACTGATGCTTCGCTCGTACGACGGCGAAATGCTGAGGGAATCCACCGCGACGCTAGTGTCGCAACTGACAAGGGGAGAGGTGGCGGCACCATGACGGCGCTTGATGAAGGGTGGAGCGAACTGCCGTTGGCTCGGACCGATCTGGACATCAACGAGGTCGACGATGGGCTCGTAATTTACGACGTCGTGACGGACCGGGTGCACTACCTGAACCTGACAGCGAGCGTGGTCTTTGTCGAATGCACCGGCGAGAACGATGAGGCGGCCATCGCCGGCGCCCTCAAGGAGATATTCGGCCTTCAGGAACTGCCGACGGCCGAAACGAAGGAGTGCCTCAGCTCTCTGTGGACCCAAGGACTTCTCGTCGGCGGTTCGTGAGCGAAGCCACCTTTCAGTACCTGTGGCACCGGGTGCGTGTGGGCAGTGACGACGACACATTCGTGTCGGGGCTGCAGCCGAGGTCAATAGGACATGAGTTGGTCCCCGAGGTGGACCTGGCGTATTTCGTCGCCGTCGCCGGTCACTATGAGGTGTACGAGGGCGCCGATCATCTCGTCTCCGCTGAAAGTGCCAGCCAGGCCGAGTGGCACATCGCGGAGAGGGTTGAGCGCCGCGCTCTTGAATTACTGGATCTCAAGGGCTGGGCCCGGTTCCGGGGCATCCTCTGCCCCGACGGAGGGGGGTCCGATGGTGGTCCATGCGGTCTGATTCTTTCGTCCTCCCCCAATGACCCGCTCGTGGAGCGGAGGGTGGCGCTGCGCGACGAGTGGGTCATGGAGTTGCCGGGGCCTGGGTACCCGCCGGGCCGTGGAGTCGAGGAGGCCGTTGTCCTTCGCTGCCGCCCCCTCGCTTTCCTGGCTCGCGCCGACCTCGGACCTGAGGCCGCCAGCCCCGAACCCTCGGGTCAGTTGTCGACGGTACGGGCACTCATGGCGAGTGCCGACCCGCTGTCGCCATCGCCTCGCCAGAACATGAGCGTGGCTGTCGAGGTGGCTCGGCGCACTCCGTCGTATGGGATCGGGGCCGAATCCTACGAGGACGGCTGCCGGATGATCCGGGGTCTGACCAGCGGTTAGAGATCGCCCATGGTGGCAGCGATGCCCCGCGGATCATTCTCTTCGTCCATCAAGGTCGTGATGGTCACGAACCCGGCTGACCGCAGCCGGGGAATGAGCAGGTCGGGCTGATCGCCGCCGACCTCAAGGAGCAGGTGTCCGCCCGGTCGCAACCATTGCGGTGATTCCTCTATGGCTCGTCCGACGAAGTGCAGTCCGTCCGTGCCCCCGTCGAGGGCATCCCTGGGCTCGAAGTCCTGCACGTCCCGGGGCAGAAACGACATCTGATCGGTCGGCACATAGGGCAGGACTCCGACAATGACGTCGACCTGGCGTTGCCAGGACACCGGGACCTGTTCGAAAAGGTCGCCGGCCACGACCTCGACGCCGTTGCGTACGGCGCACCGGGTGGCCACCGGATCGAGTTCGGTGCCGAGGATGGAGGCGCCGGGACGTCGTTCGGCCAGGACACGCGCCAGTGCGCCGCTCCCTGTTCCGACGTCAATGGCTCGACCCTCGGGCGGTAGGAGATGGGCCGCCTGCTCGGCCAACGGCTCACTCTGCCAGCGCGGGACGTAGACCCCTTGGTCGACGAAGAGGGACAGCCCGCAGAAGGTCGTGACCCCGGTGACCCAGGCCAACGGCTCACCGACGCAGCGCCGGTCGACCAGAGCCAGGAAGGAGGCGCCATCGTCTGCGGCGGCCAGTTCCTCAACCTCTTCCTCGGCTGCCACGCAGCCGGCGGACCGGAGACGCCGGACGGCCTCGGCCAAGGCATCGGGACTCGGTCTGCTCACGGCCCGATTGAAGCATGGATCGGGCCACCCACGGACAGCTGATTGCTACGTTGCCTTCATGCGATTGGTCTCCTGGAACGTCAACGGAATCCGTGCTCTCTCCCGCAAGGGTCTCTTTGACCCCTTTGTGTCGGCGCTCGACGCCGACGTCTTCTGCCTGCAGGAGACCAAGGCGCAGCGAGCACAGTCCGACGTGGTGGCCGACGGCTATGAGGAGCACTGGAACTCGGCTGAGAAGAGCGGGTATTCCGGCACTGCCATCTTCAGCCGGGTCAAGACCATCGCGATCACGCCCGGGCTGCCCAAGGCGTTGATCACCAAGCACAAGGTGATCGGCGATGCCTTTGGTGACCCCAACACGGAAGGTCGGGTCCTCACGGCAGAGTTTGAATCGTTCTACCTGGTCACCGTCTACACGCCGAATGCCAAGGAGGATCTGGGGCGTCTCCAATTGCGCCACGGCCAGTGGGATCCCGCCTTCCTGGCCTACGTCAAGCAGCTGGAGAAGAAAAAGCCGGTGGTGTTTTGCGGCGACCTCAATGTGGCGCATACTCCCGACGATCTGGCCAACCCCAAGACGAACGCCGGGAAGAAGGGATTCACCGAGGAAGAGCGAGCGGGGTTTCAGGCCTTCCTGGACGCCGGATTTGTCGACACCTTCCGGATGTTCCACGAAGGCAACGGGTTCTATACCTACTGGTCGAATTTCGCTAACGCCCGGGCCCGCAATGTGGGGTGGCGCATCGACTACTTCTTGGTCTCGAAAGCGCTCACGTCACACGTCGTGGCGGCGGACATCCATCCCGACGTGATGGGGAGCGACCACTGCCCGGTGAGCCTGACGCTCGACCTTTGAGCGACCCGGGAGCGAATTAGCCGGCCGCTAGAGTGGCCGGACCGAAGCGGCATAGTGCCCTTCCTCCCGGCTGAAAGGTTGTCGTGGGCCCATTGATCGCCCTGGCGGTCTTCCCGATCATCTTCATCGGGGAGCTGCCGGACAAGACCATGTTCGCCAGTCTCGTCATGGCGACCCGGGGCAGTCCCCGGCAGGTCTGGCTGGGCGCCGCCGCCGCATTCCTGACCCACGTGGTCATTGCCACCACCATTGGAGTGGCAATTTTCGCCATCCTGCCCCATCGCGTGGTCGAAGGATTCGTGGCGGCCATGTTCCTCGTCGGCGCCGTGTTTGCCTATCGGGAGAGCGCCAAGGACGAAGAGGAGCTGGCCGAAGAGGAATCTTCCCGGCATGGCGTCGTCGTGACGGCCTTCATCGTGATCTTTGTGGCCGAGTGGGGCGACCTGACGCAGATCCTGACCGTCAATCTGGCCGCTCGGTATCACTCGGCCCTGTGGGTCGGCGTCGGTGCCACGCTGGCCTTGTGGGCGGTGGCCGGCATCGCCGTCCTGAGCGGCCAGACGCTGTTGCGCTTCATCAACGTGGCCACCATCCGCAAGATCACGGCCGTGGTGTTGCTTGCCCTGGCTGGCTATTCTACCTATCTCGCTGTCAAATGAGGCCCGGCAGATCCTGGCGAACGTCGCGGACGTGGTGGACCGGATCGTGCACCAGGTAGCGACCGAATTCCGTGATGGTGAAGTGCGCCCCGTCACTGCGGCGGCCCGTCCGATTCCACGTGGCACCAGTGATGCCGGTAAAGGTGTCGGCCAGCACTCCGGCCGCAGTCTGCAGTTGGACTGACACGAGTAGGGGATCCTGGTCGTTGTAGCGCTCCTCGACGGCCGTGCGGTCCTGGTCCCAGTTGGGATAGGTCGGGTCGTCCTGGGTCAGCATCAACGTAAGGCGTTCGTGGAACAGGACGAACACGTCTCGAACGTGGCACGCATACTCAAGCGGGGACCAGCGGCCGTCGCTACGGCGGCGACGTAGGTCGGATGCGGGCGCGGCCAGAAGCATGGACCACAACGCCGCGTTGGCCCGGAGGAAGGTGGCGATGTCCTCGGTGGGGTACGTCGAGGCGTTGAATCCGCATTCGGGGCACGGGCGTTCCAGTACCCAGGTCCAGTTCTTGTCGTCGGGCGTGATGGGCATGGTGGAACAGGCTATTGGCGTTCTGGGCCACACTGGTTGGTATGGCAGCCCAGTTCATTTACACCATGCGCAATCTCAAGCGGTTCTATCCGCCGGATCGCGAGGTGCTCAAGGGCATCAATTTGTCGTTCTACCCAGGGGCGAAGATCGGGGTCATCGGTTCGAACGGCTCCGGAAAATCGTCCCTTCTTCAGATCATGGCCGGGCTCGATGACGGCTTCAGCGGCGAGGCCCGCTTGACGCCCGGCTTTACCGTCGGCTTCCTGGCCCAGGAGCCCGAGCTGGACCCCACCAAGGACGTGGCCGGCAACGTGGCCGACGGCGTGGGCGAGGTCAAGGGACTTTTGGATCGCTTCAACGAAGTGTGTGCGGGATTCGCCGAGCCCGATGCCGATTTCGATGCGCTGTTGGCTGAGCAGGCCGACCTGCAAGCCAAAATTGACGCCGCCGGCGCCTGGGATCTGGAGCGCACCTTCGAGATTGCCATGGACGCGCTCCGCCTCCCACCGGGGGATGCTGACGTGACCACGCTGTCGGGTGGCGAGCGCCGCCGCGTTGCGCTGTGTCGCCTCCTGCTTTCCAAGCCCGATCTCCTCTTGTTGGACGAACCGACTAACCACCTCGATGCCGAATCGGTGGCCTGGCTCGAGCGCACCCTGCAGGACTACCCGGGCACCGTGGTGGCGGTGACCCACGATCGCTATTTCCTCGACAACGTGGCCGGCTGGATCCTCGAGCTCGACCGTGGCGCCGGCATTCCCTGGGAGGGCAACTACTCCTCATGGCTCGAGCAGAAGCAAGCTCGGCTGGCCGGCGAGGAGAAGGCCGACCGGTCACGCCAGGACGCATTGCAGCGTGAGCTCGACTGGATCCGTATGTCGCCCCGGGCCCGCCAAAGTAAGGGCAAGGCCCGCATCAACGCCTACAACGATCTGGTGGCCGAGGCCGAAGCGGCCGACCGGCGGGCCGACAAGGTGGAGATCACCATCCCGCCCGGGCCTCGACTGGGCGACCGTGTGGTCGATGCAGCCAAACTCGGGAAAGGCTTCGGGGAGCGGGTCCTCATCGATGACCTCTCGTTCATGCTGCCCCCCGGCGGCATCGTCGGTGTGATCGGGCCCAACGGGGCCGGCAAGACCACGCTGTTCAAGATGATCGTCGGCGAGGACAAGCCGGACGAGGGCACGCTCGAGATCGGCGCCACGGTGGCCCTGGCCTATGTGGACCAATCACGCGACGACCTGGCGGCCGAAGCCACGGTGTTCGACGAGATCACCGACGGTGTGGACCGCATCGTGGTGGGCACCAGGGAGCTCCACAGCCGGGCCTACGTAGCCAGCTTCGGCTTCAAGGGCAGCGATCAGCAGAAGATGGTGGGCCAGCTGTCCGGCGGCGAGCGCAACCGGGTCCAGCTGGCCAAGGTGCTCAAGAGCGGCGGCAACGTGCTGCTGCTCGACGAACCCACCAACGATCTGGACGTGGACACCCTGCGCGCACTCGAGGATGCCCTGCTGGGGTTTCCCGGCTGTGCCGTGGTCATCAGCCACGACCGCTGGTTCTTGGATCGCATCGCCACCCACATACTGGCCTTCGAGGGTGACTCCGTCGTGCGCTGGTGGGAGGGCAACTTCAGCGACTACGAGACCGACCGCAAGAAGCGCCTGGGAGTCGACGCGGACCAGCCGCACCGCCTGCGTTACAAGCCGCTCGTGCGGGACTGATCGCAGGCGTCGACACAACGGCGGCGATCCATCATCGATTGCCGCGGCCACTGCACCTTGGTGGCCCAGCCCAGGCGCTCGAAGACCTTGATCACTTCGGCCGAGATGTCAACCTGTCCGGCGTCGACCCCATGGCGCGCCGAACGCGGCATGGCGTGGTGTGCGTTGTGCCAGGCGTCGCCGAAGCTCAAGAGGGCCAATGGGAAAAAGTTGGTGCTGCGGTCCTTACTGCCGAAGGGTTGCTTGCCGAAGGTGTGGCAGAGCGAATTGGTGCCCCAGGTGACGTGATGCAGGAGGGCCACCCGGACGACGCCCGCCCACAGGCCGGCCAGGAAGGCGCCCCACAAGGTGCCGGTGACCAGCCAGCCGATGGCGATAGGAATGGCGAATGACAGCACGGTCCAAAGGATCACCGTGTTCGTCACGAAGGTGATGTCACGGTCCTCTTGGAGGTCCTTGCTCCACCGTTCGGCGTTGACCTCATTGGGAACGAAGAGCCAGCCCGCATGGGCATGCCAGAGGCCGGCCAGGAGGTGGCCGATACCTGGTCCGGCCGGGACCGGGGAATGCGGATCGCCGGCCCGGTCGGTGAAGGCGTGGTGGCGCCGGTGCTGGGACACCCAGCTGGTGACCGATCCCTCAATGCCCATGGTCCCGGCGATGGCCAGCGTGATCTTCAACCAGCGGGCCGGGATGAAGGAGTGATGGCTGAAGAGCCGGTGGAAACCGAGACTCAATCCGAGGCCGGTGAAGATGTACATGCCGAACGCCAGGCCGAGGTCCAGCCACCCGATCCCGTGATTCCAGAAAATCACCACCGCCACTACGACAGCGACCAGCGGCAGCGCCACAATCAGTCCGGCACTGACGAGCTGGACCATGTTGGCTGGGGGCAGAGGAGCGGGGCCGGTTTCGGGCGTCTCCTCTAGAATCTCGGGCGAGACGACGGTCACTCTGAC
The DNA here is from genome assembly GCA_036268485.1 of Acidimicrobiales bacterium. GTDB lineage: Bacteria > Actinomycetota > Acidimicrobiia > Acidimicrobiales > RAAP-2 > Bog-473. The sequence goes on along the minus strand of DATAUC010000091.1, from coordinate 56,066 downwards.
TCCGATCGATGACGTGCATCATGGGAGAACGGAGGTGTCCGGCCCAACCGCGCCAGCGTAATCCCGGTGGCGCGTGGGGTTCGGGCGGCTCGTGAATAGTCCGTTGACCTGGTAGTCCTGGCCACGCGGGCTGGCTGGAGGGCTGGCACACTGCGTAGGCTCACCGCCCAATGGGCGGGATGAGTATGGGGTGGGGTCGGAGCGTCGCCGTCTTCGTCGCGCTCGCGCTCACGTTCGGGAGCATGCTCGTCCTGTCGGCAACCGGCACGGCCTCGGCGGCGACTCCTCGATACGGGACCAACGGCCTCTGGATCACCGACGCTCAGGGCCGGGATCTTTTCCTGCGGGGGGTCGATGTGACGGGGGCGGAGGACGCGCCCACCGACACCGCCTTGCCCTACGGCCCCAGTGATTTTGTCGCCATGCGGGCCGCCGGCGCCACCGTGGTGCGCCTGCCCATCGCCTGGGCCATGATCGAGCCGAGCCCGGGGCATTTCGACCAGGCCGCCATCGACCGGGCCGTCCAAATCGTCGACTGGGCCGGCGCCGCCGGCTTGCGAGTCGTGCTCGATATGCACCAGTACCTGTGGACACCCTGCTTCGGTGGCAATGGCATGCCGACCTGGGCCGTGCCCAATTGCCCGGCCACACCGCCGACCAACGTGGTGCAGCAAGAGGCCGACACTCTGGTGGCCGAGAATGCGTTCTGGAAGAGCCCCGCCCTGCAATCGGACTTCGCCCAGGCCTGGGTGCGCGTGGCCAGCGCCGTGGGCGATCCATATTTCCTGCTCGGGTACGACATCTTGAATGAGCCGGGCCCCGGTCTCATCCCCAACGAGGTGTTCGAGCAGTCCTATCTGGCGCCGTTCTACCGGATGGTGGGCACCCGATTGCGCCAGGTCGACCCCGACGCGCTTCTCTTCGTCGAGTCGTCCATCCTCAACGGCCTCGTCAACGGGGTCTCGCAATTCCTCCAACCGATCGGGCTCGATCGCCTGGTCTATGAGCCCCATCAGTACGGTGCCGTCTCGTTCAACGTCGACGGAGTGGTCGGCGTATTCGATCTGCTGGGGCCGGCCGAATTCGCGCCCGATCTCACCATCGACTTCACGGTGGCCCGCCGCTTGCACGCCGCTATCTGGCTGGGCGAGTGGGGCGCCATCAATCCGGCCGTCTCGGTGCGCCCCACCAACTACGTACAGGACGACCTCACCGAACAGGACGCCTTCATGCTGGGCTCGGCCTACTGGTCCTACGACTCGTCGCTACGCGGACCCAACACGGCCATCGGAGCCCAGTTGCGGCGCATCACCCCCGATGCGATTGCCGGCGCGCCCGAGTCGATCTCCACCGGTACCAATTCGATGACGATGACCTGGGTGGCCAGCGGAGGCCAAACCTTGATCTCCTATCCGGCCGGATGTGCCCCCCAGGCCAGGATGACCAGGGGTTCGGCCACGACGTCGGTCATTCCGGGTGACTATGTGGATGTCACAGCCCCCGCCGGTACGTCGGTGGGTCTGCAGGTAGCTTGCGGATAGCGATGGAGATCGGCCTCGGCTGATGAAGAGGGGGAGCATGCAGCGCATGACGCAACGGGTACGGGGTTCGGTCTGGTGGTCCGGACTGGTCTTGGTCATGCTGGCGGGCGCCCTGGTGGGTTCCACCGGCTCCGCCGGCGCCTCGACTCCGGTGTCGCAGGCGAGTACCAGCAACCGCGGCGTCACCCCCACGACCATCAACGTCGTCTTTCCGGTGGTGAACCTGCAGGCGCTCTCGACAGAGATCGGGTTTGCCGGGGACGTGGAGTACACCGAACAGGGCAAGGCCATCAAGCTCTTCGTCAACCAGATCAACGCCAACGGTGGGATCAACGGGCGCAAGATCAATCCCATCGTGCAATTCTTTGACCCCACCAGCGAGTCAAATATGCGCTCACTCTGCAAGGACTGGACCGAAGGCTCGCCGGCCGCCTTTGCCGTGCTCGATGGCGTCGGTGCCTGGACCGGCGACAACCAGCTCTGCATCACCCAGGAAGGGCACACCCCGTTCCTGGGTCAGTGGACCACCGTCTCCAACTGGACCCAGGAGGGATCGCCGTATCTGTGGTGGACCGGAGCCGATGACGCGGCCATCCTCCAGGCCGTCGTCACGTGGGGGAAGAGCGCAGCGCTCCTGGGGGGTCCGCGCAAGGTGGGGATTGTGGCCGGCGACCGGGCCAGCGACCAGCTGGCCCTGCACCAGTACCTCCTGCCCGACCTGAAGAAGATCGGCGTGACGCCGGTGGTGGAGACCATCGCCTCGGACCCGACGGACGCCGCCGCCACCAACAGCGCAGCGCCGTTGGTCGTCGAGAAACTCAAGCAGGCCGGGGTGAGCTCGATGATCCCCCTCCTGCCGTTCAACGCCTTCCTGCCCGTGCTGTCGGCCGAGACGAGTCAGAACTACTTCCCCAAGCTCCTGCTCTCGGACTACGAGTCATCGATCGAGTCGTCGTTGGGACTGCTGCCGGTACCTTTCGAGAAGGCCTTGGATGGGCAGGAGGGCCTCACCACGGAAACGCTGGGCGGCATCGATGATGATCGCCCGCAGTCCCAAGGTGGCTACGACCCCGCGGTGCGAAGCTGCTGGACGACCTGGCACAAGGCGTATCCACAGATTCCCAAGGGCAACATGAACGACTACATCGAAGAGCAGGGCCCCATCCAGGGCTGGTGCCAGGAGATCCGGCTCTTTGCCCAGGCGGCCACGGCGGCCGGCAAGAACCTCAACCGGAGGACGTTCGTCGAGGCGATGTCGAAGATCACCAACTATGCCGGCGGCTACGCACCCACGCTGAGCTTCGGCCCCAACAAGTTCTCCGGTCCCACGCAGTACCAAATCGTCAAGCTGCACACCAACTCGCCACCTACGAGCCAGTGCCGCCTGCCCCTGGGGACGCTGCCGCCGCAAAAAGTGTGCTGGCACACCGTTGCGAGCTGGAAGCCCCTTCCCAAAGCGGCATGAGCACCATCTCGAGCGCCGACGTGGCGCAGTGGAATGAGGATGGGTGGTGCCTGCTGGAATGGTTCCTCCCCGAGGATGCGGTGCGGGCCGCCCAGGCTGCGCTGCCCGCCCTCTTCCCAACCGCCGAAGAGTTCGCCACCGACCACGATCCGGCCCGCAACGAGCCGTTCCGCATCGATTCCCACCGGGTCATGCACCGGTTCCCCTTCGAGGACAGCGCGCTCAATGACCTGGTCCTGCACGAGAGCATCCTGGACCTGGCCGAGGCATTCCTCGGCACCGCGAGCATGCGCCTCTATCAGGGCATGCTGAGCGCCAAGTACGGCCAGGGCGCCGCCGATGACGAGCAACTCCTTCACGTCGATTACGGCAATCACACCCTGGTGGTGCCCCGCCATGACGGTGGCTTCCAGCAGCTCGAGCTGTTCATCTACCTGAGTGACGTCACGCCGGAGCTGGCGGCGACCCGGATGGTCTCGCGCGGACTGACCACCGAGATAGCGACCGAGCGCACCTATCTCAGCCCTTCCGAATACGCCCATCTCTACGGAGCAGAAGTTCCCGCCTCCGGTCCCGCCGGCTCGGTGTTGGTCTACCGGCCCGACGTGTACCACCGGGGTGTCCGCATGGACGCCGTAGGCGGGGCCCGTTTCATGTTGCACGTGTCCTTCAAGCCACCGGACACGGACTGGCTGGGCTCCCATGGCCTCCCAAGCGAGGCCGAGGGCATGGCCTGGCACCGATTCATGCAGCGGACGAACCTCCGCCAGCTCAACGTGTTGGGTTTTCCCGAACCCGGCCACCCCTACTGGAACGAAGAGACACTGCGGGGCGTGGCGGCCCGGTACCCCCTCCTGGACATGACGCCGTGGCGCCAAGCCTGGGCGGCCTCGTCACTCTCCACGTGACGCACTCCGAAGTTCCCTGGTGGCAGGCGGGCGTCCTCTATCAGATCTACCCGCGTTCTTTCGCCGACAGCAACGGCGACGGCAATGGCGATCTGCGCGGCATCGTCGACCACCTGGACCATCTGGCCTGGTTGGGTGTCGACGGCATCTGGCTCTCACCCATCACCGCGTCACCCAATGCCGACTGGGGCTACGACGTCTCCGACTTCTGCGCGGTGGAGCCCGACTTCGGCACCATGGACGACGTCGATGCGTTACTCGCGGCGGCCGCCGAGCGCGGCATCCGGGTGCTCATGGACCTGGTGCCCAACCACACCAGCGATCAACACCCGTGGTTCCTCGACTCCCGCCGTGCCCGGGAGGCGGCCCGACGCGACTGGTATGTCTGGGCCGATCCCAAGCCGGACGGATCGGCGCCCAACAATTGGGTGAGCAGTTTCGGCGGTGCGGCCTGGACGTTCGATCCGGCCACCGGCCAGTCGTTCCTGCACAACCATCTCTCCGAACAACCGGACCTCAACTGGTGGAACGACGAGGTACGGGAAGCCTTCGACGAGATCCTGCGCTTCTGGGCCGACCGGGGCGTGGCTGGCTTCCGCATCGACGTGTGCAATGTGATCATCAAGGACGCCCAACTCAGGGACAATCCGGTGGCCACCGAGGAGGATGACTTCGAATCCCAGATGTTCGGGCAGCGGTCGGTCTACAACGCCAACCGTCCCGAAGTCCACGAGGTCGTCCGACGCTGGCGGGTGTTGGCCGACACCTACGCCGAACCCAGGGTGCTCATCGGCGAGACCCCGGTCCCGGTGGACAAGCTGGCCCAGTTCTACGGCAACGGGCACGACGAGCTCCATCTGGCCTTCAACTTCAACTTCATCAGCGCGCCGCTCGACGCCGCTGCCATGCGGACCATTGTGCAGAGCACCGAGGAGGCGCTGCCCGCCGGCGCCTGGCCGGCCTGGACCGGCTCCAACCACGACATGTTCCGTTTCCCGACCCGCTGGGCCGGCGATGATCCGCGCAAGGCCCGCACCGCCCTCCTCATGTTGTTGATGCTGCGCGGCACTCCCGTCCTCTTTCAGGGCGACGAGATCGGCATGGGCGACGCCACGTTGGCCCAGGAGGATCTGCGCGATCCCCTCGGCGTGCGTTACTGGCCGTACTACGCCGGAAGGGATGCTGCCCGGACTCCCATGCAATGGAGCGATGCCCCCGGTGGTGGCTTCACCAGTGCGGACGTGACGCCGTGGCTTCCCCTGGGGGACCTGACCGCGGCCAACGTGGAGGCGCAGCGTCCCGATCACGATTCCATGTTGCACCTGGCCCGGGACCTGATTTCTTTGCGCCGGTCGGCACCCGAGTTGGTGCTGGGCGACTATCGGTCGTTGCCCGCGCCCGAAGGCGTGTGGTGCTTCGCCCGCGGGGAACGCCATGCCGTGACCCTCAACCTGTCCGAGGAGTCCGCCGAGATCCCTCTGTCAGGCCAGGTGTGTATCGCCACCACTCGAAGCCGCGACGGCGAAGTTGTGGCCGGGACGCTGACTCTGGCGCCCTGGGAAGCCGCCGTCGTCAGGACAGAGGACCCGCCAGCCACGGCTCCTTGACCTCGGCAAAGGGCGTCATGCAGGGTGCGCCGTCGGCCACCCAGAGCCGGGGGAGGGTGCCATCGTCCACCCGGATGAGGCACGAGGATCGGGTGCCGTAACCCTCGAGGTGGACACAGTGTGGGAGCGACCGCCGCTCGTCGGTGTCGTCCCCGCCGCCCAGGTCTTCATGGTCAGCCAGCACCCGGCGCACGGCGTCCAGTGCGACCTCGGGATCACCCAGGTCTCCGAGCATGGCCAGCACGTGATCCACCTTGGGCGACGGGGCCCCTAGCGCCCGATTCTCCAGCACGTAGGTGCCCGGGTCCAACGGCACGGCGGTGGCGGGCGCCACACCGGTGAAGTCGATGAAGGAGAGGGACTCGGTGTCGCCCGCCAGGAGCCAGGCACCGTTGTAGTCCGCCGGCTCATGTTCGTTCAGGAATCGATCGACCATCTCAGAGGCCGTCCGCCCCGCAGTCAGGGCCAGCGGCAGCTCGCCCCGGGTGCGCCTACTCGGATCCTTCTGGTCGCCCAGCGGCTGGTTGGTCAGCCCGGCAAAGACGCCGTGCTCGTTGACGGCCAACCAGGTGCCGCCCGACGCATGGTCGCGCCCGCCGAGTACCCGGGGCTCACGCTCCGACAGCACCGTCATGGCGGTAGCCGGTCGGTCGAGTCGCTCGTCGCGATTCGCTCCGATCAGGATCGGCGTGCCGGGCACCACCTGCCAGGCCACCACCAGCAGACACATGTGATGCCCTAGGCGGCGAGAAGCTCGGCCGGCTCGGCCACTGGCGCGGTCGGCGGGGCCTGGCTGAACCGCTTGGAGCGGCCGGGCAGGGCGAAGCGGAAGATCTTGGCGATGACCGAACCGAACTGCCGCGACATCCGTCCGGTGTTGTACGGAATGCCGTAGCGCTCACAGATCTCTCGCACCTGGGGCGCGATCTGCTGGTAGCGGCGGGCCGGGATGTCGGGGAACAGATGATGCTCAATCTGGAAGCTCAGGTTGCCGCTCATGATGTGGAAGAGGCGCCCGCCCGAAATGTTGCCCGATCCCAACATCTGGCGGAAGTACCAGTGCCCGCGGGATTCGTTCTCGCATTCGGCCTCGGTGAACTCCAGGACGCCGGAGGGGAAGTGGCCGCAGAAGATGATGGCGAAGGCCCACACGTTGCGCACCAGGTTGGCCACCGCGTTGGCGGCGAGGGTGGAGAGGAAGAGCGGACCGGTGAAGGCGGGCCACATGATGTAGTCGCGGAAGGCGAGCTTGCCCGACTTGCGCAAGCCGTTCTTCAACGACGTCATGGCTTCTTCCTTGGTCTTGGTGCCCCGCTTCACGTCACCGAAGTCGGCGTCGTGCAGCATGATGCCGTGGTCGAAGATCAAGGCCAGGCCGAGGGCGTAGAGCGGGTTGCCCAAGTTGGCGGGTGACCAAGGGGTTTCGGCGCTGATGCGGATGACGCTGTACCCGAGATCGCGGTCCTTGTTGGTGATGTTGGTATTCGTGTGGTGCAGGTAGTTGTGGTAGCGCTGCCATCCCTTGGCCGGGCAGGACGAGTCCCATTCAAAGGTGGTGGAGGCGAGCGCCGGGTCGTTCGTCCAGTCGTACTGACCGTGCAGGATGTTGTGCCCGATCTCCATGTTGTCGAGGATCTTGGAGAGGGACAGGGCGGCGGCGCCGGCCACCCAGAAGGGCGGGAGGAAGCCCAGGAAGAGCGACGCCCGGCCGACGACTTCGGCCCAGCGCTGCGTCCGGATGACGCGTCGGATGTACTTGACGTCCTCGGCACCCAAGGTGGACACCACCTGGGCTCGCAGCGCATCGAGCTCGACGCCCAGCGCGTCGAGCTGGGCGTCGGTCAGGCCATGGGCCTCGGCCACTGTGGTCATGGAGTCCTTTGTCTGGGTGGAATTAGAGGTCGAGTTCGACATCGCCGACCGGAACGCTGACGCAGATTCGGATATTGACATCGGGGCCGTTGGTCAGATCTCCGGTCACCACGTCGCGCACGACCCCCGAGCAGAGTTTTCGGGTGCAGGTATGACAGATGCCCATGCGGCATCCGAAGAGCGGGGAGAGTCCGGCCGCTTCGGCCTGCAGCAGGAGGGGGGCGCCGTTGCTGGCCACGCCGATCTCGCTGGCTCCGAAGCGCACGGTGCCGTCGACCGTGCCCGCTTCGGCCGCGAACTGGGCCAACGTGAAGGCCTCGGTGTGGAAGTGGTCACCCCGCCCGGCTTGCTCGAACAACGTCCGGGCGGATTCCATCAGTGGCGCCGGACCACAGACGAATGTCTCGGCCTCCGCCCACTGCGCCGTGGCGGCGTCCAGGTGAGCCGACGTCAGGAAGCCGTCGAGGTCACCGCAGCCTGGTTGGTCGGTGAAGACCCGGACCAGGCGGACGTTGGGGGCGTTGCGTGCCATCGCCTCTAGTTCGGAGCGGTAGAGCATGTCGGACTCGGTCAGGGCGTAGTGGAGGAAGGTCACCGGCTTGGTCCAGCCCAGCGCGCATCGGGTGCGCAGCATCGATATGACCGGGGTGATGCCGCTGCCGCCGCTGATGAGGAGGAGGTGCTCGGGCTCGCGTTCGGGCAGGGTGAAGTCGCCCTGGGCCGCCGTCAGCCGCACCACCATGCCCCGCGTCGCCACGGCCCGAAGGTGCTGACTTATCCGGCCCTGAGGGTGGGCCGTGATGCAAAGTTCAATGAGCCCGTGGCGCGCCGTGGCCTCGTTGGCCATGGAATAGCAGCGGGTGTGGCCCACGCCATCGATCTCGACGGTGAGCTGGGTGTGCTGGCCGGCCCGGAAGCCGGACCAGTTGCCATTGGGCCGCAGCGTCACCGTCACGCTGCGCGGGGTGCTCCGGATCACCTTGACCACCTTGGCCCTGATCTCGCTGGAGGACCAGGAGGGTCGGACCAGTTCGACGTAGCGGTCGACCCCGTAGGGGGTGGCGGCGGCATCGAAGGCTCTGACGGCCCGGCGCATCATGCGCCGGGACAGGCGCTGCCCCACAACAGCCTCTTGTGGCATAGGCGTACCGTAGTACGGCCCAGGCGGTCGTTGACATCCAGGGGCAACGTCCGTAGCGTGCGCCCATGGGATCTCGCTGGGTTGCTCGCAGTGCCGCAGTCGGGGTGGGAATGGTCCTGCTGGGGTCGGCTTCACCGGCCTTCGGCTCGGTCGACAAGTCGGTCTCGTCCTCGAACCTCAAGTCGCTGAGCACCGCCGTCAGCAAGGCCAAGCACCTCACCTATGAGGCTGTGTACAAGTCGGTCGAGGGCGGCCAGACCACGACGGTGACCATCGCCCAGGCGCCCCCGAAGTCGTATTTCAGTGCCGGGAGCGGTTCGGTCATCAGCGACGGCTCCAAGACCTCCTATTGCTCAGGGTCGGGTGGCTCCCAGAGCTGCTTGGCGGTCGGCAGCACCAATCCGCTCATCGGGTTGGAAGGTCTCTTCAGCCCATCCCTGGCGCTGGCCGCCTTCGGCGAAGCGAAGGAAGGGCTGATCTCCAAGGCGCTCGGCGTCAAGGTGACCGAGTCCAGCGCCACCTTCGGCGGCCAGGCCTCGACCTGCGTGAACGTCACGGTGCACGGCAAAGGCGGGAAGTACTGCGTGACCAAGCAGGGCCTGCTCTCGTACTCGGGGTCGTCGTCCACCGCCTACTTCGCCTTGGTCAGCTTCAAGAAGAATCCGCCCAGCAGCCTGTTCACCCTGCCGGCCGGGGCGACTCAGGTCACCCTGCCCACCGGGGTCACCCTGCCTCCCGGGGTGACGCTGCCCGGAGGCGCCTCCATCCCGTAGGACATGGCCAATCGATGGTTGTCCGGCGACGTACCCCGGGGCGCTGACTACGACCGTCGATTCGAGGCACTGGCGGCCACCGGGGCCGACATGCATGGCGAGGCGACACTGGTGGCGTCCTACCGGCCCAATCGCGTCCTCGATGCCGGCTGCGGCACCGGCCGGGTGGCCATGGAGTTGGCCCGCCAGGGGATCGACGTGGTCGGGGTCGATGTCGACCCGTCCATGCTGGCGTCGGCTCGATCGAAGGCACCGGAACTGACCTGGGTCCAGGGGGATCTGGCCGACCCGGACCTGGCCCTGGGGGCGTTCGACGTCGCCGTGCTGGCCGGCAATGTGCTGATCTTCGTGGCACCCGAGACCGAGGGGGCGGTGATCGCCGCCATGGCTGCGCACCTGACGCCCGGCGGCCTGCTTATCGCCGGCTACTCATTGCGCCCGGGCGGATTGACGGTCGAGCGCCACGATGCGTTGGCCGAAGCGGCGGGTCTCGAACTACAGGACCGCTGGTCCACCTGGGACCGGACCCCTTTCGAGGCCCACTCGGACTACGCCGTTTCCGTGCATCGCCGCGCCCCATAGTCGGCGACCTGTGCGTCGGGCGCCCCGTTCATTACGCTGAGCAGCGTGGGGAACGCCGAACTCGATCCGATCGACCATCAGATCATCGAGCTGCTCTCGGAGAATGCCCGGCGCACCATGGCCGACATCGGCGAGCACGTTTCCCTCTCGGCCTCGGCGGTAACCCGCCGGATCGAGCGCCTCGAGCGGGCCGGAGTGATCGCCGGCTACACCGTGGTGGTCGACCACCAAAAGGCGGGCCGGCCCATCCAGGCGTTCACCGAGGTGCGCTTCGCCGGCACGGCCGACCTGCAGGAAATCAAGGAGACCGCCATCCAGTTGCCCGAGGTGCAGGCCGTCTTCACCACGGCCGGCGACCCGGACGCGCTGGTCTGGCTTCAGGTGCCCGACGTGGAACGGTTGGGCCAGGTCATCGAGCAGCTGCGCCGTCGCGGTCGGGTCACCGGGACCAAGACCCTCATCGTCCTCGATACGTGGTCACGCCACCGCTCAACCCAGCGCGGCCCCCGGCCCCCGTCGTGATCAGGCCCTCGTCGTGATCAGGCCCTCCCTGGGAATCGCCGGCGGTGTGGCCCTGGCGGCGTCCCTCGTACTGGCCGGCTGCGGCGGCGGTACCCCCTCCGCCACCGGACCGACCACCACCACAGCGACCGCGCCCACCACCGCCCCAGGCGCCACCTGGTCCAATGCCATCAGCGTGGCCAAAGGCGCCAGCCTCACCGTTGTCTCGTGTGCCAGCCCGTCCCTCTGCGTAGCCGGATCGGCCAGCGGGCAGTCCTACCGCATCAGCGACGGCAAGCCCGCCACCATCGGTCCCGTCGGGAGCACACCCTCGCCCCAGGGCACCAACTACCTGACCTGCACCACGGCCACCTTCTGCGCCGCCGTGCCCAATCAGAACCAGGCCGTCCTGTTCAACGGCACGGCCTGGGGCGCCCCCACCACCATCAGCTCGGCCCAGGGTTTCGAATCCATCGGCTGCGTGGGCACCACGTTCTGCGTGTCCATCGACGGGGAGGGCAACTCGTTCGTCTACAACGGGGCCCGCTGGTCCGGCAATGTCGGCGCCTGGGGCGCCGCCAACCAGATCTCGTGTGCCAGCCCCGCCTTCTGTGTCGCCGTCGAGGGCGGACCGTCCGTCTGGAACGGGCACTCGTGGACCCAGCCCTCCGACGCCGATCCGCAGGGTCAGTTGAATTCGGTCGCCTGCCCGAGCCCAGCCTTCTGTATGGCTGTCGACAGTGCGGGCGACGTCCTCACCTGGACGGGCTCGGCGTTCTCGGTCCCGGCATCGATTGCCAAGGAGCCGCCGCTGAGCGGCACCAATGCGTCGGGCTTGACCAGCGTCTCGTGTCCCACCACCACCTTCTGCCGTGCCGTCGACTCCATCGGCCGGGTCTTCAACTACAACGGCAGCAGCTGGAGCAGTGGCACCCTGATCGACAACGGGCACGACCTGACCAGCGTGTCCTGCCCGACCGTTAGCTACTGCATGGCCGTTGACCAGTCCGGCCGGGCCTTCGTCTCCGCCAGCGCGTCCTGATGTCGGCGCCCTCCGGGCGCCCCCCCGTCCCCCTACCAGGACTCCAGTTCGGGAGCCGGACCCCTCCCCAGAATCCAGAGCAACAGGTGTGGCGGATCGGTCCGCCCGGCCAGACCCGCCAGCTCTTCGGGCAGCCACGCTTCGACCAACGCCGGCGGCAACGCAACCGCACCCAGACCCAGATCGGCATGGTGGACGGCCACCTCCCGCCAGCGCCCGAAGACGACCTGGCGCGACGTGCCCAGTCCGTCCTTCGAGCCGCGCGAGAGTGCCTCCCAGGCCGACGCCGGGTAGCGGTCGATCGACGCTTCGACGCCGGCCGCACTGGTGCGGACATCGTCCACCAGCTCGGCCGCCGGTCGGTCGGCGCCGGCCTCAATGTCGGCCGCTCGCCCGGCCACACCCCCCACGTACTGGTCCAAGACCTCGCCGCGGGCCGCCCCGTCCAACCGCCGCACCACGCTGTCCCCGTTGCGGGCGATGTGGGTGAGCACATGCCCGACACTCCAGCCCGGCAGTGCGCTGGGCTGACGAGCCTGGGCGTCGGTCAGCCCGTCGAGGTCGGCCAGCAGCGCCGCCTGGGCGGCCCGTATCCCCTCAATGCTGGCTGTCGGCACATCGTCGCCCATGGCGTCAGAGGGTGGGAATGAACGACTGCGAATCCATCATGTCGGCCATGACGGCCCGGATGAATTCGTCGGCCTCGTTGGTCATGCCGCCGGCCACGCCGCCGTAGATGGCACTCGACTTGGGATCCTCCGCCGCGTGCGCCTTGGCGTAGTCGACCGCTTCGGCCAGGTCGGTGGCAAACGCTTCCGCCACTCCCTCCTGGGTCTGAGGTCGGGTCACCGCCATGTGCAGCGCGTTGGGGTACTGCTGCCCGTTGAAGCGCCAACCTCGCAGCCGCATGAAATCGTTGATGTGGTACACGTCGAACTCGTCGGACGTGAACGAGAACAAGAAGGTGGGGTCGCCCATCATGCGCAGTTCGGGGTGGCTGCGCACCGCCGCCTGCATGGCGGCCGATGTGTCGAAGATGGCCTTGGCGTAGCCCAGGTAGCCGGCCCGGCCGATCTGCACCATGGCGGCCCAGGTGGCAGCGATGATGCCGCCCGAGCGCGAACCGTCCATGCCGGGGGAGCAGTACTTGCCACCGCTCCAGTCGGTCAGGAAGAAGTACTGCGAGTTGCGCAATGCCTTGGTCCGGAAGCTGACCACCGACGAGCCCTTGAAGGCGTAGCCGTACTTGTGCGTGTCGGCCGAAATGGAGGTCACGCCCGGGATGCGGTAGTCGAAGACGGGAATGTCGTAGCCCAGCTCCTGCCCGAAGGGCAGCAGCAGCCCGCCCAGGCAGCCGTCGACGTGCAGGCCGATGCCGTGTTCGAGCGCCACATCGCTCAACTCGCTGATGGGGTCGACGGTGCCGTAGCCGTAGTTGCAGGCCGAGCCCACCAGGGCCACGGTTTGATCGTCGATGTGGTCACGTACCCAATCGACATCCACTTTCGTCGTGACCGGGTTGACCGGAGCCCGGCGCAACTCCACGCCGAAGAGGTGGCAGGCCTTGTCGAAGGCCGGGTGGGCCGTCTCCGGCTTGATCATGTTGGGCCGGGTGACGCCCCGGGTCTGGGCCGCGTGCTCGCGGTAGGCCAGGACGGCATGCGAGATGCTGCCGGTGCCCCCACTGGTCACCAGCCCGCAGGGGTCATCGCCGTTGGCCACCGCTGCTTCTCCATGGTGGAGGTCGAGCACCATCGAGATGATCTCCGCCTCGAACTTGGTGGCGCTGGGGCAGATGTCGCGCTGCAGCACGTTGACGTGGGCGAATAGCCCGAAGGCGCCGTTCATGAAGTGGTAGTGATCGTGGTCGCCGCAGTACATGGTGCCCGAGACCTTGCCCCCCTCCCACGACGTGTCCTCTTCGGTGGCCATGGTGGTCAACTGGTCCATGACCTCTTCGCGGCTCATGCCCTTCTCGGGCAGGGTGCGGTGAATCTCGAATCGATCGGCGTAGGGGTAGTCGGCCATGGCGAGCTCCTTCTTTAGTCCACCGGAGACTATTTCAGTGCGAGCAGGGCCCGGTGAGGGAGGATGACGGCGTGACAGCCGAGCGGACGAAGCAACCGCACGGGTTCCTCTTCCCTTCGCTGCTGCACTACCGGCGCTCGTGGGCCACGGCCGACCTCCTGGCCGGGATCACGCTCCTGGTGATTGCCGTCCCCGAACAGCTGGCCACCTCCCGGCTGGCCGGCATGCCGCCCATCACCGGGTTCTACGCCTTCATCGCCGGCACCCTGCTCTTCGCCATGCTGGGATCGAACCCGCAACTCTCGGTCGGGGCCGACTCGACCATCGCCCCGCTGTTCGCCGTCGGCATCGGCCACCTGGCCGCCACCGGCTCGTCCAACTACGTGGCTCTGGTCGGCATCCTGGCCGTCATGGTGGGCGCCATCGTGGCCCTCATCGGGCTCCTGCGCCTGGGCTGGATCGCCGAGTTCCTCTCCGCGCCCATCATCACCGGCTTCATGGGTGGTGTGGCCGTGATCATCGTGGTGCACCAGCTGCCCGACTTCTTTGGGCTGCCCTCGGCCACCGGGAACAACCTGCACCGGGTGGCCTTCGTCATCTCGCATCTGAACCAGAGCACCGGCTGGTGCGTCGGCATCGGCGTGGCCGTCCTGGCCATCGTTTTCGCCGCCGAGAAGGTGAACAACCGGCTGCCCGGCGCCCTGGTCGGCCTGGTCGGGTCCACCGTCGCCGTCGGAGTGCTTGGTCTGGCCATGCATGGCGTGGCCATCGTCGGTACCCTGGCCCATGGGGCACCCCACATCGGCCTGACCGGACTCTCATGGACGACGCTCGGCAGCGTGGCTCCCATCGCCGGCGTCGTGGCCCTGGTGGTGGTGAGTCAGACTGCGGCTACTACCCGGGCCTTCGCCGATCAGGGGCACTACAACGTCGACATCGGTCGGGACTTCGTCGGTGTCGGTGCCGGCAGCATCGTCTCGGGCTTGGTGGGCTCGTTCCCCGTCAACGCCAGCCCGGCCCGGACCGGCGCCATCGCCACGGCCGGCGGCCGGACCCAGGCGGCTGCGCTGGGAGCCGCCCTGGCGGTCATCGCCGTCATCCCGGCGGCCGGCCTCCTCAAGGACGTACCTCTGGCCACCCTGGCCGCTGTGCTCATCTTCGTGGCCACCCGCATCTTCAAGTGGCGCGACCTGGCCGCCATCGCCCATTTCGACCGCTTCGAGTTCGCGCTGGCCATCGTCACGCTGTTCACGGTTGCCCTGGTCGGGGTGGAACAGGGCATTGCGGTGGCGGTGGCACTGGCCATCGTCGACCGAACCCGCCTGACCGCCCGCCCCCAGGCCCATGCCCTGGGGCGCATACCGGGCACCACCAGCTGGACCCCGCTCAGCAATGAGATCCCCTGCGTGCCGGTGCCCCCCTTTCTGGTCGTCCTGTTCTCGACGCCGCTCTGGTACGCCAATGCCATCCACTTCAAGGATCAGGTCGAGGTCATCCTGGCCGCCGAGGCCACCCCGCCCAAGGTCTTCGTCCTCGATACGGTCGGCCTGAACGATCTCGACTTCACCGGCGCCCGTGTCCTGGGTGAACTGCTCAGCGAACTTGAGCGCGACCACATCGAGTTCCGGGTGGCCCGGGCCGGCCGGCACCTGCGCGATGCGCTCACCCGCAGCGGGCTGATGCCCCGGATCGGAGAGGACAAGCTCTTCGACAGCGTGGACGAGGCGGTCACCGAGCCGCCGCCGGCCCCAGCCTGAATCAGCCCAGCGCCAGGACCGCCCGCACCGGCCGGTGATCCGACCCGGCATCGGGCAGGACCGCCCCTTCGACTGCCCGCACCGCACCTCTGGTCAGAATGTGGTCGATCTGGCTGTGGGGACTCCAGGCCGGCCAGGTCCGGCCCTTGACCGCCCGGTGCCACGAGGGCAGAAATGTCCGCACCGGCGGACCCCACAGGTTCATGTCGCCCAGCAACACCGCGTTGGCCCGGGCTTCGGTGGCCAGGAGACGGCGGGCGGCGGCGTAGTGCCGGGGCGAGCCGGCCCGCAGATGCGCCATGTGGGTTCCCACCACCGAAAGCGCCACGCCGTCGACCGTGAGGTCGACCACAATCAGGGCCCGCCGCACCCGGTCATGGGCCAGCGGATCGAGATGCAGGGTGCGGGTGCCTTCAATGGCAAATGACCGCCGCACCAGCACGGCCAGGCTCCAGGTCCCGGGTTCCGCCACTGCATACAGAGGGGATTTGAGCACCGAGCGGGGCAGCGGTCGTACCCCGTCGAGATAGAGGGAGTTCTGGCTGTCGCTGAGCAGACCCAGGCGCGGCATCCACCCTGCGCTGGCGTCGGTGCGGGGTATCTGGCGTCGCCCCTGGCCCAAGGCGCACGTGAACGCCTGATAGCCCAGCGCGTCGGCGATCTCTTCGGCCTGGCCGCGTCCGCCGTCCGCCGGGGTCCAGCACTCCTGCAGCACGAGCACGTCGGCATCGAGTGCGGCGCAGGTCGGCTCCAGCGGGAATCGCCGACCCCACCCGTCCACGCCGGCATGCACGTTGTAGTTGGCCACGGTGAGCACGTTGACGGGTGACGATAGGGCACCGGTACAGTCGAGCGGGTGACGGACGTGGCACCGAACTACCTGGCCCAGCGCCTGCGCTCCTTCTCCACCACCATCTTCGCCGAGATGTCGGAGTTGGCCGCCGCCACCGGATCCCTCAATCTGGGTCAGGGTTTCCCCGACACCGATGGTCCGGCGGACCTGGCCCAGGTGGCCATGAGCGCCATTGCCGCCGGCCGCAACCAGTACCCGCCCAGTAACGGCATCCTTGAGCTGCGCACCGCCGTAGCCAACCACCAGGCCCACTGGTACGGCCTCGAGTTGGACCCGGCCGACCAGGTCGTCGTCACCACGGGCGCCACCGAAGCCATTGCCGCCACCCTGCTGGCCCTGTGCGAGTCCGGCGACGAGGTGGTGATGTTCGAACCGTCCTACGACTCCTACGCCGCCTGTACCGCCATGGCTGGTGCCACGCCGCACTTGGTGCGCCTGCACGCCCCGGACTGGTCGTTCGATCCCGACGACCTCAGCGCCGCCTTCGGGCCGCGCACCCGGGCCATCCTCCTCAACACGCCGCACAACCCGACCGGCAAGGTGTTCAGCTCCGTCGAGCTGGCGCTCATCGCCGAACTCTGTTGCCAGCACGACGTCGTGGCCATAACCGACGAGGTCTACGAGCACCTCGTCTTCGAGGGCACGCACACCCCGCTGGCCACGCTGCCCGGCATGGGCGATCGGACCATCACCATCTCCTCGGGGGGCAAGACGTTCTCCTTCACCGGTTGGAAGGTGGGCTGGGTCAGCGGCGCCGCGCCCCTGGTGGCCGCCGTGCGCGCCACCAAGCAGTTCCTGACCTATACATCCGGCGCCCCCTTCCAGCTGGCCATCGCCGCCGGATTGGCGGGGACGCCGGCCTCCATCAACCAATTGGGACTCGACCTGCGGGCCAAACGCGACCTCCTCTGCGACGGCCTCGAAGCCCTCGGTTTCACCGTCCACCGCCCGGCAGCCACCTACTTCGCCACCACCGATATCGCCGCCGTCGCTCCCGCAATGAGCGCCTATGAGTTCTGCCGCGCCCTCCCGGAACGCTGCGGTGTGGTCGCCATCCCGAGCTCGGTCTTCTACGGCTCCGCTGATCTCGACGCCGGTCGCACGCTGGTCCGCTGGGCCTTTTGCAAGCAGGATGCCGTGCTGCACGAGGCACTGACCCGCATAGCATCGTGGTCCTCATGACTGTCTCGCTCACCTGGGTTGATGCCTTCGTCCGGGATGGCCGACCGTTCACGGGCAATCCGGCGGCCGTCTGCCTGCTCCACACCGAATTGCCCGACGACTTCATGCAGTCGCTGGCCTTCGAATTGGGCATTGCCGAGACTGCCTTCGTGCTGCCGACCGATGAGCCGAACACGTTCGGTTTGCGCTGGTTCTCGCCGGCCACCGAAATCGACTTGTGCGGTCACGCCACCATGCCCTCGGCCCACGCCCTGCGCCAGCACGGCGTGGTGGACGGGCAGTCCACGCTCACCTTCCACACCCGCAGCGGTCCGCTCCAGGCCTCCTTCACCGACGAGCGCATCGAACTCGACTTTCCTGCGGCCAACGGCGGCGTCATTACCCTGCCTGATTCGTTGGCCGGTCAATGGGGCGACGACGAGGTCGTCTTCGTCAGCCGGGGCGAGTTCTTCGTCATGGTCGTCCTGCGCTCGGAGGCCGCTGTGCGCGACTACGTCCCGGACCTAACCGCCATTGCGGCGACCGGTGACAAGGCGCTCTTGCTCACGGCGGCCGCGGAGCCCTCGAGCGCCGCCCACTACGTGTTGCGCGTCTTCGGGCCGAACGTCGGCATTGACGAAGATCCGGCCACCGGTTCGGCCCAGTGCATGGCCGGTCCGTACTGGTTCTCCACGTTGGGGCTCACCGATCTGGTGGCGCACCAGTTGTCGCCCCGGGGTGCCGTGCTGCATGTCAGACCGCAGGCTGGTCGCATCTGCATCGCCGGCCAGGCGCACTCGGTGCTCTCTGGCCACCTGTGCTAAGTCTGGAGCACATGGCACTCACGACCGAGCAGCTGCGCCAGCTCGTAGCCGGTCACCGTCCCACGTCGCCCCGGGAGCTCGAATCCCAGGCCCGCATCCTGACTGAGCTCGGCCGTCTGGCCGACCCGTGCAACGAGCAGGCGGATCTCACGCACTTCACGGCCTCGGCCATCGTCGTCGGCCCCCGCGGCACCGTGCTGCACCTGCACAAACGCTTGGTCCGCTGGCTCCAACCCGGTGGCCACATCGAGGCCGGCGAGTCACCCCCCGAGGGTGCGCTCCGGGAAGCCACCGAGGAGTTGGGCCTGCCGGTGACCCATCCCCCTGCTGGGCCGAGCCTGATTCATCTCGACGTCCATGAGGCGGCCCTCGGCCATGTCCACCTCGACCTGCGCTACCTCCTGCTGGCGCCTGATCTGGACCCGGCCCCACCGGAGGGCGAAAGCCCCGAGGCCCGCTGGTACGGCTGGGACGAGGCTGCGGCCATCGCCGACGACGCGCTGGTCGGAGCCCTGACCGTGGCCCGCGCCGAGTGGGAGGCCCTCTCCGTGAGCGGCGTGATATGAGCGAGGACCAGGGCTCGCTGGCCCGCCTGCTCGTCGTGCAGGACCTCGATACGACCATCACCCAACTCCAACATCGCCGCGCCGCCCTCAGGGAGAAGTCCGGGTTGGCTGCCTTGGAAGCCGAGCTGGCGGCGCTCGAAACCGAACAGGCGGCTGCCCGGGCCGAACGCGACGCACTGCTCGCCGTGCAGAAGGATCTCGAAGGGCAGATCGCGGTCATCAACGAGCGACGCACCGGCATTGAGCAGCGGATGTACGCCGCCCGCGGCACGTCCACCCGGGATCTGCAGGCCATGGGCGATGAGGTGCGGCACCTGGGCGAGCGCATCGCCGAACTCGAGGAGCTCGAACTCGTGGCCATGGTCGACCAGGAGCCGTTCGACGCCACACTGGCTGCCCTGGCCCTGCGCCGGGAGCCCATGGACGCCAAGGCGGTCGACCTGCGAGCCGAAGTGGCCCAGGGCCAGGCTGAGATCGACGCCGAACTGGCCACCGCCACCACCGCTCGCGCCGCCGAGGCGGCCACACTGCCGGCGGCGTTGGCCGAGCGCTACGAGGCGCTGCGCACGCGACTGCGTGGCACTGGGGCCGCTCGTCTCATTGACCACCACTGCGGAGGGTGCCACTTGGAGATGGCGCAGTCCGAAGTCGAAAAGATCCGTCATCTGCCCCCCGACACCATGGTCACCTGCGACCAGTGCGGTCGCATTCTGATTCCCGTCTGACGTGCTCATCCTGGTTCGCCATGGCGAGTCCACCGCCAACGCACAGGGCCTGCTCTTGGGCCGCACCGACGCCGAGCTGACCGAGGTGGGTCGCCGTCAGGCTGCCGCCGTGAGCGGACTGCTGCACCGTCCCGTGCACGAAGTGCGTTCCAGCCCGCTGACCCGCGCCCGGGACACGGCCGACCTGCTCGCTTGCGGGCCGACCGTGCAGATCGACCCGCGTTGGATTGAGGTCGACTACGGGGAATTCGAGTGCCAACCGCTGCGTGACATCCCCGCCGACGTGTGGCTGGAGTGGCGCCAGGACCCTGCCTTTCGACCGACCGACGGCGAGACGCTGGCCGAGGTCGACCAGCGGGTGGCGTTGGCCTGCACCGAACTCTTCGCCACCGATGGCGCCGGGGCTCGCCACCCCGACACCGACGTGGTGGTGGTCAGTCACGTGACCCCGATCAAGGCGGCGGTGGCGTGGGCGCTCGGATCGCTGGCCGGCTTGTCCTGGCGCCTGCATCTCAACACGGCGTCGGTCACCCGTATCGGCTGGAGCAACGGTGCCCCCGTCCTCCACGGATTCAATGAGGTGGTCACCCATGCCTGAACCCACGCTTCAATCCTTGAGGCCGGTCGCCGATGACGACGCGCCACCCCTGCACCGACGTGTCATCGACATGCAGGTGTTCGAGCGTGACGGCTACCACGTGGTCATCGGGACCCTGCATGACGAACGCCCGTGGGCCTCGGGCGAATTCGGTCCCCGCCACCTCCATCACATGGAGCTCGGCCTCGTCGTCCGTCGGGCCGACATGATCATCGTCGACGCCGTCGCCACCATGGACACCTTCCCCCACATGGAGTGCCCGACCATCGAAGGTGCCTTCTCGGATCTGATCGGGCTCTCGGTGGCCCGCGGCTACTCGAGCGCCGTGCAATCGCTCCTGGGCCGCGAGCGCGGGTGCAGCCACCTCGAGTTCCTGGCCCGCGCCCTGGGGCCGGTGGTCATCCAAGCGCTGACGTCGTCCTCGCCCCTGCGGGTCGAGATGGGGGAGAGAGTCGACGCTCCTGGCACCGGCGGGCTGCAGTTCCTGACCAACACGTGCCACATGTGGACGCCCGACGGCATCGGAGCCCAGAAGGTGGCCACCGGGTGGCGCCCCGGCACCGGCGAATATCCGGTACCGGTACTGGTCGAGATCCAGCGTCGTCAGGCCGAGGCCGCGACGTAGCGCAGGACTGTCACACCACGCGGCCGTCGCGCAGCGCCACCACGGTCGGGCAACGCTGCGCTTCCGCGGCGCGATGGGTGATCAGCAACACACTGCGCTCCCCGGCTGCGGCCAGGACGTCGTCTATGAGTTGGTCGGCCAGCGGGGTGTCCAATCCGCTGGTGGGCTCGTCGAGCACGAGGATCGATCCTCCGGCCAGCAAGGCCCGGGCCACGGCCACCCGCCGTCGCTCGCCGCCCGACACCGATACGCCGTTGTCGCCCACCTGGGTATCGAGGCCGGCCGGCAGTGCGGCCACCCAGTCGCCCAGCTGCGCCGCTGCGATCGCGTGTTCGATCTCGTCGTCGGTGGCGTCAGGCCGGCCCAAGGTGATGTTGGATCGAAGCGTGCCGGCAAAGAGCTGGGCCCGCTGGTCCACCAACGCCGCGCTGGCCCGGACGTCGGCCTGACGGAGGAGGTCAACCGACGTGCCACCCACCTCCAGTGATCCGCTCTCGAGCGGCCAGAAGCGCAGCAGCGCGTTGATCAGGCTGGATTTGCCGGCGCCACTCGATCCGGTCACGGCGATCCGGGCGCCCGGCTCCAGGCGCAGGTCGATGTCACGCAGAGCAAGGGGCAGGTCTGGCCCATAGCGGAGTGACGCCTGGGCGAAGGTAACGGCGGGGACGCCGCCGGGGAAGGTCTGCGTTGTGACGGCATCACGGACGGGCTCGGGTACCGCGCTCAAGTCGAACAGCCGCCGCGCCGCCGCCTGCACCGCCTGGGCTCGCGTGGCGGCCTGAAGGATGGAGGGAATGGGCTCGAAGGTGGCCAGGACCGTGAGTGGGAGGACAGCCACCATGACCGGATCCAAATGGTGCCCATGCACGGCGCTGACCGCCGTGGCCAGCACGGCCACCAGGGCCGCACCCAGGCACAACTGGACCAACACGGTGGCCTGGGCGATTCGCTTCGCCTGTCGCCGCTCCAGTTCGTTGACCTG
Organism: Acidimicrobiales bacterium; assembly: GCA_036268485.1. GTDB lineage: Bacteria > Actinomycetota > Acidimicrobiia > Acidimicrobiales > RAAP-2 > Bog-473. The sequence goes on along the minus strand of DATAUC010000091.1, from coordinate 34,515 downwards.
ATCGCTCAGTGCGCTCACGCGATCGAGCATGGCCCCATCCGCCCCGAAGGCCAGCAGATCGGGCGCTCCGTGGATGGCATCGACCACGTGGGCCGAGAGGGCGCCCGTCAGCTCAGCCGCCTGGTCGTGCCGGCCCCCGGCGATAGCGATCAGAGGTGGGACGAGGCAAGCGACCACGAGAGGCAGTCCCAACGCCAATGCGGCCCACGGGAGTATGAGGCCAACCACCACAAGACCCAGTCCCGCGGCTCCGACGGCTATGCCCATGGGCAGGAGGGTGCGCAGGTAGAGGTCCTGCAGTGTCTCCACGTCGTCGATGGCCCGGGAGAGCAGGTCGCCACTGCGCCATCCGGCCAGGGCCGCCGGCACGCGCGGGGTGAGGCAGTCGTAGAGCCAGACCCGCCAACGGGCCAGCCCGCGCAAGGTGGCGTCGTGCCCGACCAGCCGCTCGGCGTAGCGCAATGGTCCGCGCAGGAAGGCGACCACCTCGACGGCGGCCAGAATCCCGACCAGCGCGTCCAGTCCCGGCCGCAGCGCGGCCCGTCCGATGACATAGCCCGACCCGGCCAACAGCCCGATGGTGGCGGCGGCCGAGGCCAGACCCAGGAGCCCGGCCAAAGCGAGGCGTCCATGGGGGGTGCCCGGTTCGGCCAGGACACGGCGGATGGGTTTCACGAGGGCGCCACCGCTGAAGCGGCCACCTGAACGACGGCGTCGAATCCGTGCAGCAGCACGGGCTCATGCGCGGCCACCACAACGGTGCGCTCGGCCAGCCAGGGTTCGATGGCCTCGGCCACCTGGGCCGCTGTGTCGGGATCGAGCGACGAGGTGGGTTCATCGAGCAAGAGGATGGGGGCAGGGCGCAGCAGGGCCCGGGCCAGGGCGACCCGTTGGCGCTCGCCCGCGCTCAGCGTCAACCCGTCGGGCCCGAGCAGCGTGTCCACGCCTTGGGGGAGATGCGACACAAGTTCCCTCAGCCCGACCGCATCAATGATGTCGTCCAGCGCGGCCGCGCTGGCTGTGCCATGTCCAAGCCGCACGTTTTCAGCCAATGATGCAGTGAAGAGGTAGGGCCGCTGGGGCAGCCACGAGAACTGCGAGCGCCAGTCGGCCAGCGCCATGTCGCTGGCGGCCACGCCATCGACTCTCATGGTCCCCGATGTCGGGTTGACGAAGCCCAAGACGGCGGCCAATACCGTGGATTTGCCGGATCCCGACGGTCCGACCAAGGCCACGCGCGTACCGGCCGGCACATCCAGGGAAAATCCAGCCAGGGCCGCGGTCGACCGGTCTGCATACTCAACGTGGAGTTGCGAGATGCGCAGGGCCGCGGCTCGGCGAGCGGGCGGCCCGCCCGTTGCCGTCATCGCACTTGATTGGCTGGAAGGGGCGGGGAGGCTCAGGACCTCCAGCACACGATCGGCCGCGGCCTGGCCCTCGGTGCTGGCATGAAACTCGGCCCCGGCCCGGCGCAAGGGGATGAAGATCTCCGGCGCCACCAACAGCACCGCCATCGCCGTCTGCAGGCTGAGCTCGCCCCACAAGAGGCGAAGCCCGAGCACCATGGCCACGAAGCCGACACCGAATCCGGCGATCAGGTCCATCGACAGAGCCGAGAGGAAGGCCACCCGCAGTGTCCGCATGGTGGCCACCCGCACGCTCTCGGTGGATGCCATGACTTCACGCCGACCTTGTTCCTCACGGCCGAAGGCACGCAGGGTCGGTAGGCCCTCAATGAGTTGGAGGAATCTCCCGGCCAGCGAGCCGAGCCGACGCCACTGGCGCTCCGTCCGCTTGGTCGCTTCGCGGCCGAAATAGATCATGGTCACCGGGATGGCGGCCACCAGGGCCAGGGCCACCAGTAGGGAAAGCCAGTCCTGGGTGGCCACCCAGGCCAGCAGCATGATCGGCACCACGGCGGCCATCGCCGCTTGCGGCAGATAGCGCTGGAAATAGGCATGCAGCGAATGCAGGCCGCGGGTGGCGGTCAGGGAGAGCTCGCCCGGTCGCTCACCGGCCAGCCATTGCGGACCGAGGGCGAGCGCGTGGGCCACCAATTGGCGCCGCAGCACGGTCACCACGGATGCCGCGGTGCGGGTGGCCACCCACTCTCCGACGTAGGTCAATACGGCCCGGGCGACCACGGTGCCGCCCAGGACGATCAGCTCGGGGCGGACCGTGTTCAGGCTGTCATGGTGCAGCAGCGAACGGTCGACGAGGTCGGCCAAGGCGACGGCCTGCACCACGATGGCGACGGCGGTGATCGCACCCAGGCCGAGGACGATCGCCGTGGCGTAGCGGAGCGCGGGGACGCGAGCCGCCAGTTCGGGCTGCACCAGGCGCGGTCGGGCCGGGCGCGAGGTCGTCACAAGCTGAACGCGACGCGTTCTACGTGGACCGTCCGTCCAATGAGGCTTTCCGTGAGGGCATGCTGGGCGATGGTGGCATCCTCGCAGGTGGCGGCCGTCCGGGTCCCATCGCCCAGGTCGGCCACGATGGCGGTGCGAACCGGGCGCAATCGGTCAACCGGGTCGAAGGTGACGGTGAACGAGGCCACCGTGGCCGGGCCCTGAGCCGTCACGGGGTCAGCCACCGGACACGTCGCCGTGTGGGCGGCGGCCTCGCCAGCCAGGTCAGCTACCAACGCAGCACCGGGTGACTCGGGCGGGCTGGCCGACCACACGGCCAGTCCGGGTTTGGAGAGCATGCCGCACACGGTTGTCACCAGGCCAGAGGCTTCGGGCTGTTGGCGTAGAAGCTGGACCACCGCGGCAGTGGCATTGAAGACGTAGTTGTTGAAGGGCCCACCGCCGAAGGTCATGCCTCCGGTCACCGTCGGTGTCCCGGCTCTGTTCAGACCGAGCGCTCGTTGCTGCACCCGCACGGCCGCCGGGAAGCAGGAGTAGACGTCCATGATCGGGATCTCCGCCAACGGATGACCGAGGTGGTCCGCCGCCGCCCGACCGAGCACCTCCATGGCGGGCCAGGCGTGCAGGTCCCGCCGTGCTGTCAGCGTGATGGCTTGCGAGGAGTGCAGGGCCACATGGGGGAAGACCCAGCGGTCGGTGGTAACGCCGGCATCACGGGCCACACCGGCGGCACAGATAAGCAGGGCGGCACCCTGGTCGACGGTCCACTGGCTGGCGTGCCACACGTTGTAAGGAAAGGCCAAGGGCCGGTTCTTGCGTCCCGCTTTGGCGATAACTCCCGCTGTCCGCGGCGAGCCGAAGGCGGCCAGCGGGTTCTCCTGGGCCACATCGTTGAAGCGGGCCCACAATCGGGCGATCTCCTGTTGCTGGTCCTCCAGGCTCGTCTGCTCATGCGCCGCCAGGGCGTTCTCAATCAACGCGTACTGCTGGACCGGGGGCACCACAATGCCGGCGGCCAGCTCGACAGGGGCGACGAAGTCCGGCTGGCGCGTCACCGTCACGTCTGGCGGGCCGGTCGGCACATCGAGTTCGTCCCCCGCGAGGCGGGAGTGGGCTCGAGCCTCAGCCCCCATGACCAGGATCACATCGGCGTCTCCGGCCACGATGGCGGCCAGGGCGTCGTTGATGATCTCCTGCTGGGACACGCCGATCTCGTAGCGGTAGGTCCGGGCCCCTGTGGCGCCGATGGCGCGGACCACGATGCGGGCCGGATCGACCAGAGACCAACTGCCCTGGGGCAAAGCGATGCGGTCAACGGCGGCCAGCAGCGATGGCGCGCCAGCGTCCGCCGCGGCGGCCCGACAGGCCTGCGTCATGAGTTCGGTCACCGGGGCACTCTCGGCGGCGGTGCCCACCCCGACCAGCAACGGGGTGCGGGGGTCGATGGACTGACTCGATGGTTGCACGGTGGGCGATGCTACGGTCCGCCGATGACCAAGAGCGATGTGGGGCAGTGGAGTGCCGCTCTGAAGGACTTCAGTAAGGGGTCTTTCGAAGCCGATGGCAAGCGGCGGGACGTCTACAAATTGGGAACCGGACCAGCGGTCATCGTGATCGCCGAAATGCCCGGCATCACCCCTCATGTGGCTGATTTCGCCCGCCGGGTCGTGGCCGCCGGCTGCACCGCGGTCATGCCCCATCTCTTCGGCGACCCGGGTCGTCCGGCCAGCGGCGCCTATCTGCTCAAGTCCATCGGACCGGCGTGTGTCTCCAAGGAATTCACGGCGTTGGCCCTCAAGAAGACCAGTCCGGCCACTGTGTGGCTGCGCAAACTGGCCGCGGCCGAGCATGAGGCCTGTGGTGGCCCGGGCGTCGGCGTCGTCGGAATGTGCTTCACCGGCGGCTTTGCTCTGGCCATGATGGTGGACGACATCGTCCTTGCTCCGGTGCTCAGCCAGCCGTCGCTTCCGTTTCCCTTGGGCAAGAAGTACAAGGCCGATATTGGAATTTCCGATGCCGACCTGGCCCGGGTGAAGGAACGGACCGCCGAGGGTACGTGCCTGTTGGGCCTCCGTTTCACCAACGATCCCTTCTGTTTCGAAGAGCGCTTCGCCACATTGAAGCGCGAGCTGGGCGATGCCTTTATCGCGGTGGAGATCGACTCGGCTCCGGGTAACCCGCACGGCCATCCCAAGGCCGCACACTCGGTGCTCACCGAGCACTTGCAGGACCGGGAGGGCACGCCCACCCGGGCCGCCTTGGACCAGACATTGTCATTCTTCCGGGAAAAGCTGGGCGTCGGCACCGGTCCCGGACCGCGCCCGGGGGAGTAGGCCCTACCCGGTCAGCGCCAGGATCTCCTCGCAGACTCGCTCGCCGGAGCGCACGGCCCCGTCCATGGCGCCGTAGGACATGGTGGCGGTCTCCGTGCCGGCCCAGTGCAGGCGGCCTACCGGTTGGCGCAACAGGTGGCCGTACTGGGTGAGGACCCCGGTCGGGAAGTGACCCATGGAGCAACCGCGAGTCCAAGCTTCCTCGGCCCAATTCTGTTCGAGGATGTCGATCGGATGGGCCGCCTTGGGCCCCAGGCGTGCCGTGAGCATGGCGCGCATGATCTCGTGCCGATCTTCCTGGCTCATGCCGGCGATCTTCCGGGCCCGGGGACCGGCGCAATAGGTGGCCATGACGCCCTGAGGATGACCGGGTTGCGTCGTGTCGAGAGAGATCTCGATGTCGTCGTCGGTGGCCACCGTGTTGCCTGTGATCCCGTCCTGACGCCAGAAGGGCTCGTCGTAGACGGCCACCATTTTGAACTCGGTCCCAGCCGGGACCTGATGGATCAGGAGTTGATGATCAGCCGGCAAGACGGGATCGAACCGGACACCGGCGGCCAGGGCACGGGGGAGGGCCAGCACGGCGCGGCGAGCCGAGACCACGGCACGGGAGCTGGTCACGGTGACCGCCTCGGCGGTTTGCCTCACCGCATGCACCGGCGAGCTCAGGACGACGGCCTCGCCCAGTGCGCTGGCCATGGCGATCGGCACGGCCTGCACCCCACCCTCGAACTGCTCGTGCTGGTAGCCCCCTTCAATGTTCATCAGTGACTCGATCCCGCCGGCCGATCGGATGAGGAAGAGCCAATTGAGAAAGGAGACTTCGGAGAGCTCGCAGGCGAAGCAGGCTCGGATGGTCGCCTCAATAAGGTCTCGGGCCAGGCGAGTGGGCACATGGCGGGAGGTCAGCCAGGACCGGCATGATTCGGCGTCCCAGGCCAGGGCCTGCGGTGCCTGCCACGGGGCATCCACTGGGAGCGTCTTGGCCATCGAGTTCATGCGGGCGATGGCTTGCGCCGCGCTGAGCAGGGCGACTGGGCTGATGCGCGGGATGTCGCCCTTGTAACGGCGGACCTTGCCGCCGGTGGCCATGATGTTGTCCCCGTTGACGTGCGTCGGGAACACGGCCACGCCCATCTCCTTGGTCAGGGCATGCATCCGTTCGTGATCGGGGCCGATGAAGCATGCGCCCATGTCGATCGGCACGCCGTCGGTGGCGGTGCGGGTCCAGAGCCGGCCGCCCACGCGGTCCCGCGCTTCGAGAACCACGACCGTCTGGCCGGCTTCGCGCAAACGCCGGGCCGCCGTGAGACCGGCCAACCCGGCTCCCACAATGCAGACATCGGCTTCCATGGTCGTTGGTGGCATGGACCCCTCCCAGGTTTTTGGCCCAAGGTAACATGCGTGCGGCCCGCATGTAAATGGTAGTCTGGGTGGATGCGGTCAGCCCAAGTTCGACGCGAAAGGCAAGAGACCCGATCGGCCCGGACGCGGGGTGCGCTCCTGGTGGCCGCCCGATCCCTCTTTGCCGTGAAGGGTTTCGCCGATACCGGGCGGGAGGAGATCGCCGAGCGGGCCGGCGTCACCCGGGGAGCGCTCTACCACCACTTCGCCTCGAAGACGGAGGTTGCGGCTGCGGTGATCGCCGAGCTCGAGGAAGAGCTGGTGGAGCGGGTCGTAAGTGCCTCGATACCGGGCGCCGGTGTGCGGGCGCAACTGCAATTGGGCTGCCAGGCCTATATGGACGCGTGTGCAGACCCGTCAATCGCCCGGATCCTGGCGGAGGCACCCGCGGTGCTGGGCCTGGAGGCATGCCGGGCCCTTGACGCCGCTGCTTGCATCCCGCTCCTACGGGGAGCGTTTGCCCTGGTCGAGGGCGAGGGTATTTCGGTGCCGGGAGATCCGCTGGTGGCCGCCAACCTGCTTCTGGGCATGCTGAACCAGGGCGCGGCCCTGGTGGCGGCGGCCCCGACCGACAAGGGATTGCGAGACCGCGTCGGCCAGGGAGTCGAGCTCTTCTTGGCCAAGCTGCTGGCCTGATCATTCCCGATTGAGTCGGGACCGGGCATCTGGGAAGATTGCAGTAGACCACGCACCCAAGGGGGAGTCCATGTCCGACTTTGCGATGACCATTGGAGGGGACATCGTCCCCACCGGAGCAACCTTCGGAGTCAAGAACCCGGCTACCGGTGAGGTATTCGCCCAGGCGCCCGAATGCAGCCGGGAGCAACTCGACGCCGCCTTCGACGCCGCGGCCAAGGCTTCTCGGGACTGGAAGAGCGACGAGGCGGCCCGGCGAGCCACCCTCTTGAAGATGGCCGATGTCCTGATGGGGTCCACCGCGGAGATCGCTCCCGTGTTGACCGCTGAGCAGGGCAAGCCGTTGGGTGATGCCGGCATTGAAGTGTTCGCCGCTGCCATCTGGTGCCAGTACTTCGCCAACCTCGAGACGCCGCCCCAGATCATCCAGGATGATGCCGAGGCCTACGTTGAGGTGGCGCGGCGTTCGTTGGGTGTCGTGGCAGCCATCACGCCTTGGAACTTTCCATTGACGTTGGCCTTCTGGAAGATCGCCCCTGCCCTCTTGGCTGGGAACACCTTGGTACTCAAGCCCTCCCCTTACACCCCGCTGTCGACGCTCAAGGTGGGCGAGCTTCTGCGTGACACGCTGCCGCCCGGAGTCCTGAACATCGTGAGCGGTGGCGACGATCTCGGCGCCTGGATGACCAGCCACCCCGTGCCGCGCAAGATCAGCTTCACCGGATCCATCGAGACGGGCAAGAAGGTCGCCATGTCGGCCGCACCGGACCTCAAGCGTGTGACGCTGGAGTTGGGTGGCAACGACCCGGCCATCGTGCTGGACGACGCCGACCCGGCCGTCGTGGCCAAGGCCATCTTCGCCGGCGCCTTCAACAACAACGGGCAGGTCTGCTCGGCCATCAAGCGGGTCTACGTGCCCGAAGCCCTTTACGACGACGTCGTCGAGGGTCTGGCCGCTCACGCCAAGTCCGTCAAGGTTGGCGATGGCACCGAGGCCGACTCCAAGCTCGGACCGATCAACAACGAGCCCCAGTTTGATCGGGTGAAGGAACTGGTGGCCGATGCCGTTTCTCAAGGCGCCCGGGCCGTCACCGGTGGTCACGCCATGGACCGCCCAGGCTACTTCTTCGAGCCGACCATTCTGGCCGGGCTCTCTGACGGCACCCGCATCGTCGATGAAGAGCAGTTCGGACCCGCGCTGCCCGTCATTTCGTATCGAGATCTGGGCGATGCCATCGACCGGGCCAATGCCACCCACTTCGGTCTGTCCGGTTCGGTGTGGAGCGCCGACGCCGACCGGGCCTCAGAAGTGGCGGCCCAACTCGAGTGCGGCACGGCCTGGGTCAACACGCACCTGGCCCTCTCCCCGCAGCAGCCCTTCGGCGGCTTCAAGTGGAGCGGTATCGGGACCGAGAACGGCCCGTGGGGCCTGGCCGAGTTCACCGAATTCCAGGTGGTTCACCGCTCGAAGTCGACCGACGGACTGAATATCAACACGGGCGGGCTGGTCGGCTGATCAACCCCGGAGTGCGGACCGGATCTGCTGCAGGTCCGAACGCGCTTTGGCCACGGCCGATCGGGCAGCGCTCATCGAGTTGCGTGAGGCAGACAGGAGCTCGTGATTGGCGTTCCACCCCGCCGGTGAGTAGCTCAGCACGGTGGTGGCCACGCCCGTAGTGTCCGTCGTGGCCGAACTGATCTGGGTGTTGAGGTCGGCGATGAGCGGCTGAAGCGTCGCCTGGTTGGCCGGCGTCACGTGTGCCGTCGCCTTAGCCGCATCCGCGGTCAAAGCCGGCAGCAGGGCATTGGTGGCACCGTCAGCCCTGGCCGCGAGGCGCGCCGCCGGGCGGACCAGGACCAGCACCCGGTAGTTGGTGAAGATGGTGGCCGTGTCAGCTTTGGCTTCGGCCACTGTCGTATCGCCAGCGATCTTCTGCCCCAGCTGCTGGAGCGGAGCGATGTCGTTTTGCACGTAGGCAAGAAGCGCACTGGTGCCGCTCCCGAGATCCTTGGCGCCGTTGATCTTGGCGCTGGCGGCATTGAGATCGTTGACCCTGGCCGTGATGGCCGCCGCTGCTCGAGTTTGGATCGTCGACAGGCTGGCTGGACTGTTCGTCGGCGTGGCCCCTGAAGCTGTGGCGGCCCCGACACTCAACAGCGTGGCCGTCGTCATCGCCACTGCCCCGACCCGTACTCCGTGCTTCGACATGATCGCTCCTTTGTGGGTCATCCTCATGGCCCTCCTTGTCATGGTGCTCATGGTGCTCATGGTGCGACTCCATGGTCATGCGACTGTTCGCCAAACATGAGGGTTTTGTTAGGGCTCTCTGTTTTTCGACCCTTGACGCGGCGGGGATGCCAGGCTGGAGGGCGTGGCAACCCAGGTCGGAACCGTGGTGGTGATCGAAGACGACCCCAATATCGCCGATCTTGTTGATCTCTACCTACGCCGCGACGGATTCCGAGTTCTCCTGGCCCGTGACGGCGACGAAGGGTTGGCCCTGATCAACCGTGAGGATCCGTGGATCGTGGTCCTCGACGTCGGCTTGCCGGGCGCTCGGGACGGCTTCGACGTGTGTCGGGAGATTCGCGCCGGTGGAAACCGGCCCGTGCTGTTCCTCACAGCTCGTGACGACGAGATCGATCGCATCCTCGGCTTGGAGCTGGGAGCCGACGACTACCTGGTCAAACCGTTCTCACCTCGCGAGTTGGTGGCCCGAGTACGGGCCATTCTCCGGCGCACCAGGGACATCCCAGCTGTCGACGACATAGTGACGTTGGGCGAGCTGGAGGTCGACCTGCGTCGGCGGGAAGTGCGTTGGGCCGGTGTCGCCCTAGCCCTGACCGGACGCGAGTTCGATCTGCTGGCGTTCCTGGCAAACAACATCGGATTGGCCCTCTCTCGCCAACAATTGCTCGACGCTGTCTGGGGCGCGGATTGGTACGGAGATGAGCGCACGGTCGACGTCCACGTCGCCCAGTTGCGCAAAAAGATTGGCACCGGTTTGCCTCTGGCCACCGTGTGGGGCACCGGGTACCGGCTCGCATGAAGCGCCGGGAGGTGAGTTCGTGCGCCGTCGCCTGATGGTGGCGATGGTCGGGCTGGTGGCTGTGGTCCTGGTCATTGCCGGTGCCGGCAGCCTTCTCCTGACCAGAAACGCCGCCCGTCAACAGGCCACGAGCCAATTGGTGACGGAGGCCCAGTCATTGACGACGGGCACCAGCCACACCCAGTCCATTGAGGCGCTGCGAGTGATCAAACGCGTCCTTCGTTTGGAGGATGCGCGGTTTATCCGGGTGAGCGCTCAGGGTGTTGTGGCGACGGTGCTGCCACCGGGAATCTCAACTGCCGATGTAGATCCGCAGCGCCTGCTGACCGGGGTCACGGTGTCGGGGCGCGATGGCAACCTGGTCTTTGCCATAGCTCCCGTACCGTTGTCCACCAGGGTGCAGTTGCGGCTCAGGGTGGGTGGCGCGGTAGCGGTTGTGCTCACCCGCGAGGTTGGGGATTTGGGTCCGAGTTGGAGCTACTTCCTCCTGGCCGGGGGTGCCGCCCTCCTCCTTGCTGCCATTGTGGCGTGGCAGTTCAGCCGACGTATGTCGCAGCCTCTGATCGAAGCCGTCGAGGCGACCGGTCGAATCGCATCAGGCGACTTGAACGGAAGGATTCCTGTCCGGGCCAACGACTACGCGGAGTTCACCTCGCTGGCGGAATCGATAAATGCCATGGCGGCGCGTCTGAGCGAGGGTCGAGCGCGAGAGCGAGACCTGTTGTTGTCCGTGTCACATGATCTGCGCACACCTCTGACGTCGATCAGAGGATTCGCCGAAGCCATCACGGATGGTGCAGTCGAGGACCACACCCATGCCGCGCACATCATTGTCGCTGAGTCGCGACGGTTGGAGCGGCTGGTCGGCGATCTATTGGACCTGACCAAACTCGAAGCCAGGCAACTCTCAGTGCATATCAGGCCGACCGACGTCATCGAAGTGGTGACGACGACGGCCGAAGGGTTCCGCCCGGTAGCCGAGAGAAACGGGGTTCAGCTGGTGGTACGTCTGCCCGAAGGCCCAATCGGGCCTGCTTCAGCCGACCCCGACCGGTTGGCTCAGATCCTGGCCAACCTGCTGGAGAATGCATTCACCTTCACAAGGTCTTTGGTGTTGGTGTCGGTGATGGAAGCCAATCCTGCCGGTGATCTCACCATTGCGGTCGACGACGACGGCTCCGGCATTGCCAAAGAGGACATGCAGCGAGTTTTTGAGCGCTTCTACCGGGTCGACCGCGGTCCGAATCGCACGCTTGGTTCGGGGCTGGGGCTGGCCATCGTGGCGGAACTCGCCGCAGCTATGGGTGCCCAAGTACATGCGGAATCACCGGTCGCCTCTGCCTCAGGTGGATCACGCTTCGTGGTGTCACTCTTACCGTGGGTGGCGGCACCGGAAACGGCTTAACTCCCAGCGCGGCGACTTCTCATGTTGCGGCGGAACGGAAGCGAATTACAGGCCCAGCTTTTTCAAGAAGCGGCCGGTGAGACCGTTCGTCTTTGCGTAGACCTTTCGCCGAGCCACTCGTTTGCCGTAGGCGGTCGGTCCCTTGGACGCCGCTTCCACGTTGCCGAGATCGCGGGCGGCCCGATAGAGCTGCGAGCGGAGTGACTTTCGTCGTGCCATGAGTGGTCCCCCCAGAAATTGGAATGTCCACCCCATTGTTACCGGGACGGAGCGCCATGGGCTGGCGCCATCAACTGAGCACCACCGCTGTCGAGGTGTCAGAATGCAATGCCCATTGGGATTGACCTGATCGGGCTTTGTAAGGGGGGGTCCCAAGTGACCAGACCGTCGATTGCTCATCGAGGTTTTTCTGCAGCTTCAGCGACGATCGCACTCGCTTGGGTCATGGCGTTCTCCACCTCTGCGGCGTCGGCCTCTCAGGCCCGGGCGAGCGGTCACGACCAAGTGGCGGTCTGTAACGCGCCCTTGCCAAGTGGGAAGGTCGTCGGTATGGCCGCCACCTCCGATGACGGTGGCTATTGGATAGCCGACAGTCTGGGTCAAGTCGCTTCCTGCGGCGATGCACCGAACTTGGGCGACCTCGCCACCGCACCTGGCCACCCCGTTGTGGGCATCGCGGCGACACCCGATGGCGGCGGTTTCTACCTGGTTGCCTCAGATGGCGGCGTGTTCACCTTCGGAGACGCGGTGTTCCAAGGTTCCACCGGGGCACTGCATCTCAACAAGCCAATCGTTGGCATTGCCGTCGATATGGCCACAAACGGATATTGGCTCGTCGCATCAGACGGCGGCATCTTCTCATTCGGCTCAGCCCAGTTCTACGGCTCAACTGGAGCGCTGTCGCTGCGGAAGCCGGTTGTCGGCATAGCTGCATCTCAGGGAGGAAGCGGATATTGGCTCGTCGCATCAGACGGCGGCATCTTCTCATTCGGCTCGGCCCAGTTCTATGGCTCGACCGGGGCTCTGCGCCTCAACAAGCCGGTGGTCGGCATGGCCGCTGACCCGACCTCGGGCGGCTACTGGTTGGTGGCTTCAGACGGCGGCATCTTCTCTTTTAATGCTCCCTATCTGGGATCAACAGGAAACATCGCGCTCGCCAAGCCGATATCGGGCATGGAATCCAATCAGACTGGGACCGGATACAGATTCGTCGCCTCCGATGGGGGCGTGTTCGACTTCGGCACCTCAAACTTCTATGGATCAGCGGTCGGTCCCACGCAAGAACCCCTGCCCCCAATCACACCGATTACCCCGATCACGCCCGTGTCGGGTCCCGCATGTTCGGTGAGGCTTTCGAATGGCACTCCCTCAGACGGGAGCAATGAGACGGCCACCATCGCCTCGAACGTGCCAAATAGTGCGGTCACATTGTCCAAGGCATACAAGACGACGACATCGTCCAATAGCGGTACAACGGATTCGAGCGGCAATGCAACGCTCGAGTTCAACATTGCAAGCGCCAGCGTTGGCTTCACGGTGGTCGTCACCGTGAAGGTCGGCCAAGCCACTTGTCGGACATCCTTTACGCCATCGTGAGTGCGGGCGATCGGCACCTTTCAGCTCAAGCGAGTCCACGGAGTGGCAGTCGATGAGCTTTCTACGTGGACTACTCCCCAGGCCTGCACGCCGCGTCATGCATCCGGTCCGAAGTACTACGGGATCAATCAAGCGGCGGATCACTCCGAAGCCGGTCCGCAAGTTTCAGTACGCCAGGCATCCCATTGGTACCGCAACGACTCGCCTCGGTCGGGCGATCCGGAAATCGCGCTTCAGATAAGTGACGGTGAGTCGGCGCGTAAGCGGGATTCTGTCCAGTCCTTTCGGACCTGGGTAGCCATCCATCTAAGCGGCCTACCTGGGGAGTCCTCTCTCTCGAGAGGCGGGCGAGCAACCCTTTTCCCACGCTTGACCTTGCTCCGGGTGGGGTTTACCAAGCCGATCAGGTCACCCTGACCGCTGGTGCGCTCTTACCGCACCGTTTCACCCTTACCTGTGCGGACCCGGAGGTCCACCATCGGCGGTTTGTTCTCTGTGGCACTTTCCTGCGAGTCGCCCCGACTGGCTGTTAGCCAGCACCCTGCTCTTCGGAGTCCCGACTTTCCTCAACACGATCCCGCAATGCGGTCCGGGCTGCGGCTACCTGGCCGACTCACCGTCCCCGCCAGTCTGCCACCAGTGGGAGCCGCCCCGGGCCAGGCCCGTACACCGCATCGGTAGGGTGTCGGGCATGGCGAGTGCTGCCCACCAGTTGTTCGACCCTGAAGCGCCGCCCGTGCGTGGGGCGGGCGATCCGACGGAGGACGGCGGACACGCCCAGGTGCTCTCGATCGGCGGCCTCTACGACGAGGTGGATGCGGCCCTGAACTCGGCGTTTCCGCGACGACGCCAATTATGGGTGCGGGGGGAGATCCAGAGCTTTTCCGACCAAGCCGGGAAATCGGGTCACTGCTATTTGGATCTGGTGGATCCGGACGACGCGGGTGGATCGACGTCCCGAGGCCGGGGCGCCCCTGCCCTCAAGGTCAAGTGCTGGAAGGGCACCTGGGCCCCCCTCAGGGGTTCATTGTCCCGGGAAGGCGTCACTCTGGCCGAGGGCATGGTGGTGGTCCTCCGAGGGACACTCGACATCTACCGACCCAAGGGAGAAATCGGGTTCATCGTCTCCGAGCTCGATGTCACCGCCCTCCTCGGTCGACTGGCCATCAAGCGAGCCGAGCTGTTGCGGTCACTCGAAGCGGAAGGGCTCTTGCGTCGCAATGCGACCTTGGCCGTTCCGGAGGTCCCACTCAGGATCGGCCTGGTGGCCAGCCCGGGCACCGAGGGCTATCACGACTTTCTGGGTCAGTTGACCGGGTCGGGATTCGGGTTTCAGGTGCGAGTTGTGCCCGTCACGGTGCAAGGCAATGTTGCTCCACGCGCCATAGCGGCCGCCGTGAGGCAACTATGCGCCTCGTCGTGCGACGTCATAGCTGTCATCCGCGGTGGAGGCTCGAAGGCGGACTTGGCCGCCTTCGATGCCGAGATAGTTGCTCGAGCCATCGCCACAGCACCCAAGCCGGTCTGGACCGGCATCGGGCATACCGGTGATGAGTCGGTGGCCGACATCGTCGCCAATCGCATCTGCATCACGCCGACCGAGTGCGGGCATCAGCTTGTATTGCAGGTCTCGTCATGGTGGTTCGAGCACGTGGGAAGCAACGCGGCGGCTTTGGCTGCGCGCGTACCGTCACTGCTCGAGGATGCGCAGAGCAGGGACACGCAAGCGCGAGGCCGGCTGACCCGGGCCGCCCGTGGTCAGCTCCGCGTGCATCGGGAGCGGCTCGGTCTGCGTGCCACCACCCTGGGTCGACGTGCCCCCGAGGGGCTGATGTCCCGCCAGAGCGTGCTGCGCGCTCATGCGGCCCGCTTGGGACCGTTGTCCTTGGGTCACGCCGCCCGCGTGGACGAGCGAGTCCGATCGTGGCGACGACTCCTCGCTGCCTACGATGTCGACCGGCAGCTCGAACGAGGATACTCCCTGACCTACACCTCTGAGGGCCGACTGGTGAGGGGCGCCGACGGTGTTGGAGTGGGCGGGGAGTTGGTGACTCGATTTTCGAACGGCACCGTGCGTTCGCGAGTCGAATCCAACGAAATCGATGAGGTTCAAGATGCAGCAACCAGCGAGGAGATGTGATGGCAACACCAACAGCGGAACCGGCACCGGTCGAAGGGCTGAGCTACACCGATGCCAGCCGGGAACTCGACTCGATCGTCGCGTTTTTCGAACAGCGAGAAGTCGATGTGGACGTGCTGGTGGCGCGCCTGGAACGGGCGACCGCGCTCATCGACGAACTCGACAAGCGTCTGCGTCACACCAAGGCCCAGGTGGAGGAGCTCGTGCCACGGCTGGACGCCCTGGCCGTCGAGGTTGCGAGAGAAGAGGACGACAACGATGAGTGATGTCACGACCGACGACCGTCTGTACTTCCGACAGCTACTTTCCGGTCGGGACTTTGCCATCGGGGACCAGATGGCCCGCCAGATGGTGAACTTCGTCTATCTGATCGGTGACCGGAGCACGGGGGAGGCTCTTATCGTCGATCCGGCCTATGCGGTCGGTGATCTTCTCTCCATCCTGGAGGCCGATGGCATGACGCCCACCGGCGTGCTGGCCACCCACTACCACCCCGACCATGTGGGGGGAGAGATGGCGGGCTGGTCTCTGGAGGGCATCAGCGCTCTGCTGGAAAAAGTGCAGGTACCCATCCACCTCCAGAAGGAGGAGGTGCCGTGGGTCGAGCGGACTACCGGCGTGGGGGCATCAGATCTGGTCGGTCATGACAGCGGCGACGTCGTGCGAGTGGGAACGGTGGATGTGGAGTTGATTCACACGCCAGGTCACACACCCGGAAGCCAATGCTTCTTGGTGCAGGGTCGCTTGGTCGCCGGCGACACCCTCTTCCTCGACGGCTGCGGTCGAACCGACCTGCCTGGGGCCGACCCGATTGCCATGTACGAGTCGCTCAACACGCGTTTGGCCCGGGTGCCCGACGATGCCACTCTGTTCCCTGGCCATCTGTACTCGGCGGAGCCGTCGCAGAATCTCGGTGACACCCGTAAATGGAACTACGTGTTTCGGCCGCGATCGGTCGACGAGTGGATGGCCATGTTCGGGCGGTGACGACAAATGGGGCACTGCCCAATGACGGATCGGTCATCGTCGTCGGTGCGTCGCTGGCCGGCTGGCGGGCGGTCGAGACGTTGCGGACCGAGGGATTCGAGGGTGCCATCACCTTAGTAGGGGAGGAGCTGCACCTGCCCTATGACCGCCCGCCCCTTTCCAAGCAGATCCTCTCGGGCAAGTGGCCGGCCGAAAAGGCCGTGCTGGCGGACCGCCAGCGCTCGAGCGAAATGCGGATACAAGAAGTATTGGGCCAACGGGCGGTCCGTCTCAATGCAGAAGCTCGAGAAGTTGAGACGGCGGACGGCACCATGCTGCGCGCCGACGGGATTGTGGTGGCCACCGGGGCACATCCCCGCCGCCTGCCCGGCACGGAAGCCCTGGGGCCGGCTGATGGCCTCTTCACTCTGCGGACGCTCGATGATTCCCTAGCCTTGCGGGCGGCGGTCACCGCTGCCGAAGGGTGCCGGGTGGTGGTCGTGGGGGCCGGGTTCATCGGGGCCGAGGTGGCCTCGACCTGTGCTGCGTTAGGCAGCCAGGTCACGGTGCTGGAAACGATGGACGTTCCCCTAGCCAACGTCCTGGGGCCGCTCATCGGCGCCCACTGTGGGTCGCTGCACGGGGCCAACGGCGTGTCGCTGCGCACCGGCGTCGGCGTGGCTGGGGTGCGCAAGACGGGGGCCGGGTTGGTCGTCGAACTGGCCGACGGCGAAACGCTCGAGGCTGCCGTCGTCGTCGTCGGTATCGGGGTGATCCCCTCCGTGGACTGGCTGGCCGGGTCCGGGTTGACACTGGAGAACGGTGTGGTCTGTCACCACTCGCTCCACGCCGCCGACGGAGTGGTAGCGGCCGGCGATATCGCCCGTTGGCTGTGGCAGCACGATGGCGGAGAGGAACTCATCCGCATTGAGCATTGGCAAGTGGCGGCGGAGGCTGGCGTGGCTGCCGCCCGCAGTCTCATGGCCGGCCGGGACGTCGCACCTTCGTTTTCCCCCATCCCGTACTTCTGGTCCGACCAGTACGGGATCCGCTTTCAGGTCCTGGGCAACCCGGGCGGCACCGACGAGGTGGAAATCGTCGAGGGTTCCCTCGAAGAGGGCAAGTTTGTGGCCCTCTTCGGTCGGGGCGGTCGACTGCGGGCCGTCATGGCCATCGGGAAGCCTCGACAACTGATGGGCTACCGGCCCTTACTTGAGGCTGGGTCCTCGTGGGACGCCGCGTTGGTGCACACCATCAGCTGAGAAAGAGCTCCAGCGTCGCGGCATCTGCTCCATCAACCTCAACGATCTTGTGGCGACCGGTCATCCCGACGAGCACCCTGACATCGCTGCGCCGGCATCCGAACGCTTCGGCGAGCGCCTCGATCACCGCCGCGTTGGCCTTGCCATCGCTGGCCGGGGCACTGACCCGAACCATCAGGATCGGCGGCTCGGTGGTGCCGTAGCGCCCCCCGACTTCGGTGCGGTGGGCGCCCGGGTAGACCCGCAACGCGATGCGCACGACTCGCTAGAAGGAGATGCCCGAGAGCTCGGGGATGGTCGCCTCGGCCTTGGATCGAGCCGACAGCCAGCGTGTGCGGGCATGCTCCCGGGTGGTGTCGTCGGTGCGGGGCTGAATGGTCCGCCGGGGCGTGAAGGTATCGGCCAACTCGTCCATGGTGTCGTAATTTCCGATGGCTAATCCGGCCAGCAGGCCAACGCCCAAAGTGGTGGCCTCAAGGACGGGAGAGATCTCGACCGGGCGACCGATGGCATCTGCCAATGCCGTCACGAAGACCTCGTTGTCCGACATGCCGCCATCGACTCGAAGTGACGCGATGGGGAAACCGCTGTCGGCTTCGGCCGCTTCCACCAGGTCGGCTCCCCGATGAGCCACGCCCTCGAGGACTGCTCGCACGAGTTCGGGGCGGCCCGACCCCCGGGTGAGGCCAACCAGCGTGCCCCGGGCGCCGAAATCCCAGACCGGGGTGCCCATGCCGAGGAGCGCCGGCACGAACCACACATCGCCCGTGGTCTCACACTGGGCGGCGACGACATCGGACTCTTGCGCGCTGCTCAGGATGCCCAGGTCGTCACGGAGCCACTCGACGCAGGTGCCGGCCGAGAGCATGACGGCCTCGACCCCCCAGGTGACCTCGCCCTTGACGCGGAAGGTGACGATGGGAAAGGTGCCGGCCGCACTCTGACCGGCGTGGCCGGGGGAGCGGCCGGGGCCGGTGCACTGATCGAGCATGCCGCCAGTGCCGAAGGTGGCCTTGGCCAGGCCGGGCCGCGTGCAGCCCTGGCCGACCAGCGAGGCCTGTTGGTCGCCGGCGATGCCGCTGATGACGGGTGCGCCGGGCAGGGCGTGACTGGGGCCGATCGGTCCGGAGGAATCCACGATGCGGGGCAACAAAGGCAGTGGGATGCGTAGGCGCTCGAGCAGATCCTCGTCCCAAGTGATCGTGGCCGCCTCGACCAGCGCGGTGACGGCGGCGTTGGTGGCGTCGGTCACGTGGAGCGCATCGCTGCCGGCGTCCGCCCCGCCCGAGAGGATCCAGGCCACCCAGGAGTCGACCGTCCCAAAGCACAGCTCTCCGGCCTCGGCCCGGGCTCGATCGGGGTCGACGGCATCTAACAGGGCCATGACCTTGGTGGCCGAGGCGTTGGGGGCCAGCCGGATCCCTTCGGCCTGCAGCACCAAGCAGGTGCCCACCGTGCGCAGGTCCTGCCACCCGATGCCCGGAGCGAGGGGTTTCCCGGTTGCTCGCTCCCACAGGATGCTCGAGGCCCGCTGATTGGCGATGCCCACGGCGTCGACCGGTCCACCATCACGCAGGGCGGCGTGGGCCACCGAGAGGACAGCGTCCGCCATACGCGAGGCGTCGAACTCGACCAGTCCCGGTTCCGGCGTGTCAGGTAGGACCGGCGCGTGGTGCACGTGCTCGACAGTGGCGTCGGGACGCACAATGGCGGCCCGCACCCCCGACGTGCCGACGTCGACGACAAGGACGCTGCCCCCCGGGCCGCTCATGACCAGGGAGAGGGACCGAAGGGCGATGGCAGCCCGAGCTTGCCGGGATTGAGGATGCCGGCTGGGTCGAAGGTCTGCTTCAGACCGATGAGGACGTCGAAGCCGGTGCCGAGCGCTTCGGGCAGGAAGCGGGAGCGGTTGAGGCCGATGCCATGGTGATGGCTGATGGCCGCCCCGTGAGCCAAGGTGGCGTTGGTCACGGTGTCCCAGGCCTGGCGGTAGTAGTGCTGGCGCCACTCGTCGTCACCTTCGGGCCCACGTCCGGCGAAGGTGAAGTAGAGGCAGGCTCCGTCCGTGTAGGCGTGTGACTGATGGGCCGAGGCGGCCACCGTGCCGTCGATGGCTTTGAGCGCGGTGATCACCTCGTCGAACAGTCCCGGCAGTGCCGCCCAGGGGCCCGACATCTCGGCCGTGTCGACCACGATGCCGGCCCGCCAGAGCGGAGCCAGGGCCGACACATCGTTGCGATGGCCGAGCCAGCGTTCGACCAGAGCTACGTCGAGGACGTGCGCTCCGGCCGCTTCGCTGCACTCGTCGTCAACCACCTCCATGGTGGCGTCGAGCAGGGCGGCATCGGTTTCGTCGAGCACGATCAGCACGTTGGTGTCGGGCTGCTCGAAGTTGCGGGCCGATTCGGCCTGGTCGTAGAGGCGGAGGACAGCCGGGGTGGCTCCTCGGCGCATAATTTTCCGGCAGGCGTCGAGGCCAGCCTCGAAGGAGCTGAACCCGTAGGCCCGGCGAGCCTGGGCCGGCGGCAACGGGTGGATGCGGAATTTGGCCTCGGTGATGACGCCGAGCGTGCCCTCGCTGCCCACGAAGAGTTGGGTCAGGTTGGGGCCGGTGGCGGCGCGCGGTCCGTGTCCTTCGGTGTGCACGATCCGGCCGTCGGCCAAGACCACTTCGAGGCCCAGCACCATGTCTTCGATCTTGCCGTAGCGGGTGGAGTACTGGCCCGCCCCCCGACAGGCCAACCAGCCGCCGACAGTGGAGAGGTCCATGGACTGGGGCCAGTGGCCCAGCGTGTAGCCGGCGCCGATCTTGCCCAGAACGGCTTCAAGGTCGGGACCAAACATGCCGGCCTGGACATTGGCCGTGAGCGAGATCTCGTCGACGGAGATCAGGGCGTCGAGGGAGGTCATATCGAGGGCGACGCCGCCGTGCACGGGGATGGAACCACCGCACACACCGCTGCGGCCGGCGATGGGCGTCACCGGAATCACGGCCTCGTGGCACAGGGTCAGGATGGCGCTGACCTGTTCGGTGGTCCGCGGTTTGACCACGACGGACGGGCGTTGGGGCACGGCCCCGTCAGCGGCCCACCCAATGGCCAGGGGCCACCAGTCGCGCGCCGCGTCGGCTCGGGTGGCGTCGTCGCTCAGCACCTCGGCCCCGGTGGCGGCCATGCGTTCGGCCAGCCCGGTGTCGACATCGACCACCGTGCCGTCGAGGCGGTCAACGATGAAATCGGGTTCGGCATCCACTGCGGTGACCGGTGTGGGCACAGTCATGGCATCTCCAATCCGGCCGTCAGGAGTTCCTTCTGGCAGGTGTCGATGAAGCGTTGCGCCTGCTGCTCGATCTCGCTGGCATCCCACCCCATGTCGGCGGCGATCAAGGTGGCGGCGGCGTGGGCGGCGGCCATGGTGGGTTGGGCCCGCTGAATCATGGCCCGGGTCCGGCGGGACAACACGTCGTCAAGAGTGTGGGCCATCTCCTCCTGGACGGCGTAGAGCAGCTCGGCACCGATATAGGGGAGTCCCTCGAAGACGGGCTTGAGGAGCTCGGGCCGCCCTTCAGCCAGAGCCAACACACCGGTGGCATCGCTGCCGTAGCGGCTGAGGAGGTGAGCGTTGGGCCGGGCCATGGCCACCGGGTCCTTGGTGACGGTTGTGAACCCGGCCAGATGCAGTGACTTGGTCACGCATTTGCGCATTTTGGGCGATTCGCCCAGCTGCCGCACGACGGCATCGACCGTATCCTGGGCCATCTTGCGGTAGGTCGTCAGCTTGCCGCCGGTCACCGTGACGACGCCGTGGTTCGAGGTACGCACGGTGTGGCGTCGCGACAAGTCCGACGTGCGCTCCGACACGTGGCCACCCTTGTCCGGCGGGGCGAGTAGCGGGCGCAGGCCGGCCCACACGCCCGTCACGTCGGCCCGGGTCAGCTTGGAGGTGGTGACGTTGTTGGCCGCTTCCAGGAGGTAGTCGACGTCTTCGGGAGTGCAGGCCGGGTTATCGAGGGGACCGGTGTAGTCGGTGTCGGTGGTGCCCAGGTAGACGAGGTCGGTGCCGGGCCACGAGACCACGAAGATGGACCGCTTGTCTTTCGGCACCGGGATCACGGCGGCGATGTCGCAGGGCAGGCGATCGGCCGGGACCGTCACGTGCACGCCCTTGGCCGGACGGATGGAGCGGGGGTGCGTGCCTTCGTCCATGGCCCGCACCTCGTCGGCCCAGACGCCGGTGGCATTGACGACGAGGCGGGCCCGTATCTCGAAGTCCGAGGAGGGGTCGCCCGCCACGGGCCGCACGACAGCACCGGTGGCGGTGCCCCGGACGTCGGTGGTGAGCCGCACCACGGGGGTGTAGTTGGCCACCACGGCACCGTGCTCGAGGGCGGCCGTGCGGGCCAGGGTGAGGGTCAGCCGGGCGTCGTCGGCCCGAGCGTCGAAATAGAGGAAGCCGGCCACCAGGTGCTCGGTGTTGAGCGTCGGCAGATGGGCCAGGGCCTGGGCCTTGTCCACCCGCTTGTGCCGGGAGCCGATGCGCAGGCCACCGGTCAGGTCGTAAAGCCAGAGCGCTGTGGAATAGGAGCGGGCCACGGTCTTGGACACCACGCCGTCTCGTCCGAAAAGGGGGATGAGGAACGGCAGGGGAGCCACTAAGTGGGGCGCATTGTCGAGCAGGTGTTGGCGTTCGGCCAGATTCTCGTAGACCAGTCGGAACTCGCGTTGTTGGAGGTAGCGCAGGCCGCCGTGCACCATCTTGGAGGACTTGGACGAAGTCCCCGAGGCGAAGTCCTCCTTCTCGACCAGTGCGGTCTTGTAACCACGGCTGGCGGCATCGAGGGCGACGCCGGCACCGGTGATTCCGCCACCGATGACCAGGACGTCGAACTGCTCTTCAGCCAGGCGTGCGAGGGAGTCTTGACGGCGGAACCGGTGCACCCCGCCAGCCTGCCACATGGGCACGAGTGCCCCTTTTGGCCCCGCACGCTGTGTGAGATGGATCACGTTGTCGCCATCGACCAACACGTAGCCCCAGCGCGGCAAACCGGCCAATAGGTCCTTCGTGGTGCGGGATCGACGGTGGAGCTCCTCTGCCGAGAGCGCGTCGCGGTCGAGGTACCGCAGGATGATTTCCCACATGGCCTGGGAGACCAGCCACACCTCGCTGTCGGGGTCCCGGCCGTGCTCGGCCTCGTTGTCGAATTCGCCTCGTTGTCGAATTCGACGGTGTGGGCCACCAGCGCATGGGAAAGGAGCGTGGGCAATGGGAGCGGGGTGGCCATGTCGCCAATTGTGGTTGGCCAGGATCGTCAAAGGGGGTCGACTGGATGAAAGACTGGGTCCAGAGGGGAGCAGGCATGGAATTCTCCGAGCGCCTACCGAACGTAGATAGAGACAATCTGACGGAGCTGACGCACAGTGTGGCCGAGTCGGCCCGGGTCCTCTTCTCCGCGGGCAGTGTGCAACAAACCCTCGACAGGGTGGTCGAGCTGGCGGTGGCCACCATCGAGGGCTGTGACTTCGCCGGCATCTTCTTGATGACCGACGAGATCGTCACGACCTCCGCCTTCACCGATCCGCTGGTGGTTGAGATTGACGCCCTCCAGCAAGCGCACGCGCAGGGCCCCTGCCTCGACGCGATCATGAGCCGGCTCATCATGTATGCCGACGAACTCAGTAGCGAAGTGCGTTGGAGCGATTTCTCGCCCTTGGCTGTCAACGCCGGGATCCGGAGCGTGCTGGCCCTTCCTTTGACGGCCGACGCCCAGCTCGGCGTACTCAACCTCTACGCCCGCTACCCGGCGGCGTTCGGCGCGGTGGATCGGGCCAAGGCGACGATCCTGGCTTCTCTGGCCAGCCTGGCCCTGGCCTTGGCGCACACCCACGAAGACGAGGAGCGGCGGAGCGAGAATCTGCAGGCAGCCCTGGTAACCCGAGAGATCATCGGCCGGGCCTTGGGCATATTGATGGAGCGAGAGCGGATCTCCACGCAGCAGGCCTTTGACATCCTGCGGCGGGCGTCTCAGCGGTTGAACATCAAGCTCCGCGAGGTGGCGAAGCGGTTGGTGGAGACCGGCGAAGATCCGGACGCCGACTCGATTTCCTAGGAGTGCACTACAACGGCGAGCGCAGCGGGTATAGGTTGATAGCGCTTGGCCTTCAACAAAGAGGGTTCCGTGAGGACGGCTCGCGCCGCCCACCGACCCGTTGGGGCGCGCCGAGCGCCTGTCTGTTGCTCTTTCGAAGTCATGCCGCAGCGTCTGGCCCGCCCTAACTCCGAACGTTGCTGGCGCATTCTCGAAGGATCTCTGCCGGGTTGGTAGGCGGCGCCAGCCAGCCTCCAGCGACCTGAGGTAGCAGATGTCTCTTTCGTCCGGGCTGACGCTCCTCGGCCAAGCGGCCGCGGTGCTCCATGACGGCGATGGGGGTTCCTGCCGTCAAGAAGCCGGGCTGTCCCACGGCGAGCGAGCTGGAGGCCTTCCTCCTGGGCGTGCTGGCTCCCAGCGCCTATGACCTCGACGTCATCGCCCACTCCCTCAACGAGCGCTTCTCCGAATTGGGGGGCACATCACCCTGTGGCTTACTCGGGCGACGCCGCGGGCCGGTAAGGGTGTGGCAGCCCGGCACAACAAAGCCGCTTCCCATCGGCTGACCAGGGATAATTCTTGTGTGGGCCTTTACAGGACACCTGACCCTGGGCCATACTCTTCGTTCGCCGGAATTCGGTGTCGGCGCAGCCAGGTTCCCCCCGTCTGTGCCCCCGACCAGGGCGAATACTGCCCGTATCCGTCTGTGTAGAGGAAGTGTTTCCCATGAGTGCCACCACGTGGCGCAAGCTGGCCGCCTGTCGGGGTCTCGATGTCGAGGCTTTTTACCCGATCTCGGAGGATGAGGCCGATGCGGCCGAAGCCAAGGCTATCTGTGCCGAATGCCCGGTCCGTCAGGCTTGCCTCGAGCACGCCCTGGCCCACCGCGAGCGTGAAGGCGTATGGGGCGGTACGACGGAGCGAGAGCGTCGGCGCATCGTCCGGCAGAGGCGCAAGTCAGCCTGACTTAGTAGCACCCAGGACGCACGGGACCGGATTCCACGGTTCCGGCTGCTTGTTGGTGTACACGTCCCCCGGGATGGTGGTGGGAGTCGTTGACGACCCCGCCACCGTGGTCGTCGTGGTCGGCGCGTTCTCGGTCAGTTCGCTGGTGGCGATCTGCAGCTGGACCGTGTTCCCGGCCAGCGAGGGATCAGACACATATTTGATCGACCCGCCGGAAAGGGTCGCGCCCAGTGAATGGGCGGCGGCCAGGCCGGTGGGGCCGTAGAGGATCTCCGAGGGATCCCCGCTGGGGATGTCGGTCGGGGCGTCGTTGATCTCCGTGACGTCGAAGCCGGCCGTCTTGAGCGACGCCGCCATGGCACCGGCCAGCTCGCCGTAGCCGACGGCATTGAGCACCTGCACGTCGATGGTGCTGGGCGGGATGGTCGAGGTTGTGGTGGTCGGGCTGGGCTTGGGCTCGCCCAGCTGGTTGAAGGCGGTGATCATCTGCTGGGCATAGGGCTGCGCCGCCAGGAGCACGTCGGCGCCACCGCCGGTCACGTAGCTGGTGGTCGGCAGTGTCTCGGTGATCAGGTGCGAGGTGGCCAAGCCCTGGAACTCGGTGGCGATGTGGAAGAGGTCGCCCTTGCTCAGGGTGTCGTCAATGGTCAGGTTCCCCACCGCGGCGGAGATGAACCCGTTGATGGCCAGCGGATTGGTGACGGACGAGTTCACCTTGGCCAGTACGGCCCGGAAGAAGGAATCCTGACGCTGGATGCGGCTGAAGTCGGACAGCCCGTCGCTCTTCCAGTATCCAGCCTTGTCGATGTATTCCAGATGACGGCTGCGCACCAGCTGCAACGCCGTGGTGCCGTTGACCACCTGGCAGCCCACCGTGGTCACATGAAGTCCGGTGTACGAGTCCTTCACGGGGGTCGGGAAGTCCATGGTGACCCCACCCAGGGCATCCACCATGCCCGAGAAGCCGGGGAAGTTGACGGCGAGGTAGTGGTTGATGGGGATGTGGAGAACCTTCTCGATGGTCTCGATCAGCAGGTCGGGCCCCACGTCGTAGGCCGCGTTGATGCGGTTCATGCCCCGGATGTCGCCGCTGTTTTGCGGGATGTCGACCCATAGGTCGCGGGGGATGGAGATGACCGTGACCGTCTTGGTAGCCGGCACGAAGCGGGCCACCATGGTCACATCGCTGCGCTGCCCACCGGTGTCGCTCGTGCCGCCGAAGGCCTTGACCTGTGTGCTGTTGTTCACGAAGGCCCGGGAGTCCGAGCCGACCAGAAGCACATTGAAGGGCTTGCCCGGAGGAGCCTGTTGCACCAGGTGCTTGGAGTGGACCTTCTTGATCTGGTCGAAGCGGTATCCGGCGTAGAAGTAGAGGCCGGCCCCAGCGGCCACGGCCAGGATGACCAGGGCCAGCAACGAATAGGCGGCACGCCGGAACCACCGGCGACGGTGCTTTTTGGCTTGCTTCCGCTCCTCACGAAGATCGGCCTGGAGCGTGGCCCGGTCCGGTTTTTCGTCGGCCACGGCCGCGACCATTGGTTCGTCCGTTGGTTCGTCGGGTGGCAAGCCTCAGAAAATACATGGCTGGGCTGCCCTGTAGCCTTCGCCGGTGGATTTTGACCTCTCCGAAGAACTCGCCGCCCTCCAACAATCGGTCCGCCGACTGGCCCAGGACAAGGTAAAGCCTCGGGCTCGCGAGATCGACAAGAGCGGGGAGTACCCCCAGGACATCTTCGAGGCGTTTCGAGACGCTGGCCTGCTCGGACTCTGTATTCCCACCGAGTACGGAGGGTCCGGCGCCGGCATATTGGGCCTGGCCATCGCTATTGAGGAAGTGGCGAAGTACTCAAACTCGGCCGCTCTCATGCTGCTGCTGACCCGGCTGCCCACCGGTCCGGTGATGATCGCCGGGACCGAGGCCCAGAAGGCCAAATACCTGCCCGGGATCGCTGAAGGGACGCAGCGCTGCGCCTTCGGCTTGTCCGAGCCTCAGGCCGGCAGCGACGTCATGGGCATGCGCACCCGGGGCGTGCCCGACGTCGGCAGCAGCGACGACGGCTGGGTGCTCAACGGCACCAAATGCTGGATGTCGGGTGTGCGCGAGGCCGACTGGTACACCGTCTTCGCCAAGACCAGCGACCCCACCAGCCGCTCGCACGACTCCATCACCGCCTTCATCGTCGAGCGGGCCTGGGATGGTGTGGAGGTCGGGCGTACCGACCACAAGATGGGCGTCAAGGGCGTCGACACGGGTGAGCTCCTGCTGACCGACGTCCACGTGCCGGCCGAGAACGTCATCGGTGAGGTGGGCGGCTTCCGTCTGGCCATGCTGGGCCTCAACGCCATGCGGCCCATCGTGGCCGCCCGGGGGATCGGGCTGGCCGAAGGCGCCCTCATGTATGCCACCGCGTATGCCCAACAGCGGGAGGCCTTCGGTAAGCACATCGCTGACTTCCAGGGCATCCAGTGGGAGATCGCCAAGTGCGCCGTCGACATTGAGGCGGCCCGCCTGCTCACCTACCGCTCCGCCGTGATGGCCGACGCCGGCAAGTACACCAAGGAGTACGTGCCCTACCTCTCCATGGCCAAGTACCACGCCACCGAGCTGGCGGTGCGGGCCTCGTCCCTGGCCGTCCAGCTCCTGGGCGCGGCCGGCTACATGGAGGACCACCCGACCGAGCAGTGGTACCGCGACGCCAAGCAGCTCACCATCGTGGAGGGTACGTCGCAGGTGCAGCTGGGCCTCATCGCCCGGGGCGTGCTCGACCGGGATCTGTGGTGGGACTGACCTGGCCGGAGGTCCTGGCCCGTTTGAGCCGGTGCGAGCCGCTCAGCGCGTCCGAGGCCGAGGAGACTCTGCAGATCGTGGTGGCGGGCGAGGCCACGCCGGCCCAGGTCGGAGCGTTCCTGGTCCTGCTCCATGCCAAGGGCGAGACGGCCGACGAGGTCACGGGGCTGGCCCGGGCCATGGTGGACGCCGCCGTGCCGTGCCCGCTGGCCGCCGAGGATGCCGACGCCGCGGTCGACCTGGTCGGGACGGGAGGCGATCGTCTGTCGAGCATCAACGTCACGACACTGGCCGCCTTCATCACGGCGGGGTGCGGGGTGCCCGTGTGCAAGCACGGCAACCGTGCCGCCTCCTCGTCGGTGGGCACGGCCGACGTGCTCGAGGCGCTCGGCGTGGCCATCGAGCTCGGTCCGGAGGGCGTGGCTCGTTGCGTGCGCCAGGCGGGCATGGGCTTCTGCTTCGCACAACGCTTCCATCCGGCGATGCGTTTCATCGGCCCCGTGCGCAAAGAACTGGGCGTTCCGACGGTGTTCAACTTCCTCGGGCCGCTGATCAACCCGGCGCGTACGCGGCGCCAGCTGGTCGGCGTGAGCGACCCCGCCATGGCGCCGATCATGGCGGGTGTGTTCGGGGCCACCGGGAGCCGCCATGCCCTGATCGTGCACGCCGACGACGGGCTCGACGAACTGAGCGTGACGGCGCCCACGGAGGTCCTCGAGGTGCGTGGCGACGGCAGCGGCGCCTTCGAGGTGACGCGGTGGCGGGTGGACCCCCAGGAGCTGGGACTCGCCCCGGCCACCCTGGCAGACCTGCGCGGCGGCAACGCGGCATTCAATGCCGGCGTGATCCGCTCCGTGCTCGAGGGCGAGCGGGGCCCCCGGCGCGACATCGGGATCCTCAATGCCGCCGCCGCGCTCATGGTGGCGGGGCGGGTCGACGACCTGCCGGGCGGGCTGGCCCTGGCGACCGAGTCGATCGACAGCGGCAAGGCCGTCGACGTGCTCGACGCTTTGATCGCTACGTCTCGAGACGAGCTGCGCCGGCAACCGGGCTGACCCGCCAGCTCCGGCGCGGCGCGTGGGCCTTGGCGTCGAGCGCCGGCGAATCGGGCTCGCAGAGCGCGAGAACGCACCCCCCGAACCCGCCTCCGCTCATGCGGGCACCGAGGACGCCGGGCATTCCCGTGAGGTGCTCGACCAGCTCGTCGACGGCGGGCACCGACACCCGGTAGTCGCCGGCGAGGCTGCGGTGCCCCTCGGTCATGACCCCGCCCAGGTCGCTGAGGTTGCCGCGCGCGAGCAACCGCTCGGCCTCTCGCACGCGGGCGCACTCGGTGATCACGTGACGAGCCCGCCGGCGCAGCACGGGATCGTGCAGCGCGCTGAGGTCACCGATCTCCCCGAGGCCGAGCGGACGGCCCAGGATGTGTGCCGCCCGCTCGCACTCCGCGCGCCGGTCGGCGTACGGGGTGTCACTGAGAAGCCGCGGCGCCTCGCTGTGCACGATCACGAAGGCCGCCTCTTCGGGCACCGCCACCTGACGGGTCTCGAGCGTGTCGAAGTCGATGTGCACTGCGTGCCCCGCGGTGGCGCCGGCGATGGCGAGCGGATCGAGCAATCCGACATGGGCGCCGGCACTGCGCTCGGCCTCCTGGCAGTCCTGGGCCAAGGAGAGTGGGTCGGGGTCGTGCCCGAGGGCGAGCAGCAAGGCCACGGCGAAGGCGGCGCTGGAGGAGAGCCCCGCCCCGACAGGAATGGAGCTCGTCACCCGGGCCGCCCCGCCGCTCGGGGGAGCCTGCAGCCGCAGGAGTCCGGCCGCCAGGGCGGCGTCGGTGGGCACCGGCGCGGTGTCGCCCAACATGATCTCAATGGGCCGACCGGGGAACTGGTCCGAGTCGATCCCGAGGAGGAAGCTCCCGGGCTTGGGTGTGAAACGGACCTCGGTGGCCAGCTCCACAGCCATGGGCAGCGACACGCCGGCGTTGTAGTCGGTGTGGTCGCCGATGATGGTGACTCTTCCGGGGGCGCGAGCGGCAGGCACGCCCCCAGCTTGGCGCAGGACGGGGACCGGCTTGACCGTCGTGGGCGGCACGGGCCACGATCCTGCGATGGCCGAGCGCAGTGGACCGCTGAGCGGGATCAAGATCATCGAGCTGGCGGGCATCGGGCCGGCGCCCTACACCTGCATGATGCTGGCCGACGCCGGCGCGCAGGTCCTGCGGCTCGAGCGGGCGGCCCCGGGCGCGGTGGAGCGGGGCGAGGAGATGCGGGCTTCGGGCGCGGGGCCGCACTGGGACCTGCTGAACCGGTCCCGGCCCTCTGTGGGCATCGACCTGAAGAACCCCGACGCCGTCGAGCTCGTGCTCGGACTGGTGGCCGAGGCGGACGGGCTGATCGAGGGCTTCCGTCCCGGCGTGGCCGAGCGGCTCGGCGTCGGGCCCGACGCCTGCTTCGGCCGCAACCCCCGCCTGGTCTACGGGCGCATCACGGGCTGGGGCCAGGACGGCCCGCTGGCACCCAGGGCCGGCCACGACATCGACTACATCGCCATCGGCGGAGCCCTGTGGTCGCTGGGCCGGGCCGATTCCGCCCCCGTGCCGCCGCTGAACCTCGTGGGCGACTTCGGCGGTGGCGGCATGCTGCTGGCGTTCGGCATGGTGGCCGCGCTGCTCCAGGCGGCCCGTTCGGGCGAGGGCCAGGTGGTCGACGCCGCCATGGTGGACGGCGCGGCATCTCTCATGACGATGATCCATTCGTTCCACCTCAGCGGCCTGTGGAACGAGGAGCGCGGGGCCAACATGCTCGACACGGGTGCGCCGTACTACGAGGTGTACGAGACGGCGGACGCGAAGTGGATGGCAGTCGGCGGCATCGAGCGGCAGTTCTACGCCGAGCTGCTCGACGGGCTCGGCCTGGCCGGCGACGAGACGCTGCCGGATCCGCAGTCGCGGGCGGACTGGCCGGCCATGAAGGAGCGGTTCGCCGCGATCTTCAAGACGAAGACCCGTGAGGGGTGGTGCGCCGTCTTCGACGGGACCGACGCGTGTGTGGCGCCCGTGCTCTCGCCCTGGGAGGCGCACGAGCACCCGCACAACGTGGCCCGCTCGACCTTCATTGAGGTGGACGGCGCCGTGCAGCCGGCCCCGGCGCCCCGCTTCTCCAAGACGCCCTCGGCCGTGTCGCGGCCGCCGTCGCCACCCGGGGCCGACACCGTCTCGGGGCTGGTCGAGTGGGGGGTCGACGAGAGCGTGGTGACCAAGCTGCGCGAGTCGGGGGCGCTCAGTTAGACCGAGGCTTGAGCACAGGGGACCGGTCGGTCAGGGGCAGGGCCCGTAGGGGTCGATGGGCGAGTCCGAAACCCCGGTGATCACGAACGAATTCGACGCCTCGTTCATGTAGGCCTGTGGGCACGGGTCCGCGATGGCGATGACCGACGTTTCGGGACAGGCGCCGGCCTGGTTCACGCAGGTCATGGCCTCCCGACCTTCGGCATAGCCGGGGCACTCGAGCGTGAAGCTCTTGGCCGCATAGGCCTGCAGATAGGCCAGCGCGGCGCCACAGCCCCAGGCCGTGGCCTGGCCGATCGGCGGCACCACGCCGGGATCGCTGGCCGCCGGCGTCGGTGCCGCAGCAACGGCGGCGGCGGGCGCGGGTGCCGGCGTCGGTGCGGGTGGCGTCGTGGTGGTGGTCGTCGTGGTCGCCGGTGCCGGCGCCGGCGCCGGCACCGGTGTCGGCGCGAGGGGAGGGGTGATCGGCTTCACGATCGTTGCAGCCATGGCGGCTGCCGCCTCCTTGATCGCCTTTTGTTCGGTCTGCAGCCCCGTTCGGGGGGTTTCCAGCGCCGTCCGCTGGGGATGCCGGGGAGTTTGCGACGTGACGGGCCCGGCGGTGACCAGCTGCGCCGCCACGATCGTCATGACGGCGAAGAGGACGGACGAGAGCAACGCGCGTCGGCGCGTGCGGACGGCAAGGAACAAGGCGGGTTCTCCTTCGAAGGCGGCTCTCCCGCGGAGAGCCCGTCTGGCATTGCACAGAGCCGTTACCCATGGCACCCCCGTTGAACGACGGCCATGCGGGAAACTCCCGCAGAAACCCTCAGAACGGGGGTCCA
The DNA here is from genome assembly GCA_036268485.1 of Acidimicrobiales bacterium. Taxonomy (GTDB): domain Bacteria; phylum Actinomycetota; class Acidimicrobiia; order Acidimicrobiales; family RAAP-2; genus Bog-473. Next base: position 3,405 of record DATAUC010000091.1, on the reverse strand, counting down.
ATGGGGGATTGAGGCGGCGGGCGTTGTCTCCCAAGGGCAACCTGAGAGCGTTCCCCGCGCCGCAATCGCGGTGTGGGGGCTATGTCGACCTTCAGGCCGGGCGCGGGACGCCCGGAACATCGGTTGCCGCAGCGTCGACGCGGCAGGCGCGAGGCGAGCCCCTCAGATCGTGACGACGGGGCAGGTGATGGTGCGGGTGATGCCCTCGATCTGCTGCATGTCCCGCACGACCATCCGGCCGAGATCGTCCATGGAGGCCGCCTCGGCCCGGGCGATCACGTCGTAGGGCCCGGTGACACCATCGGCCACCAGCACACCCGCGATGCCGCTGAGTTTCTGGGCCACCTGGGCCGCCTTGCCCACGTCGGTCTGAATGAGCACGTACGCGTGGACGGTCACGGCACACCGTACATTGGCCTGGTGGCGATGGCCCCCAAGATCGAGCAATTCAAGGACATGGCTCGCCAGGCCGGCCAGGACCTGTTCGACCAGTCACACCCCATCGGCCGTCTCTCCCTCGTGCAGTGCGCCATGCTCGGCGGTGGAACCGTCGTCACGATTTCGCTGGCCGGCTCGCTCTTCTTCTCCATCTCGCCGGACGCCGCCGATCACAAGATCCTGCTGTACCTCCTCTTCACCCTGGCCCCCTTCGCCATCGTGTCGCCCCTGCTCGGCCCGCTCATCGACCGCAGCCGTGGGGCACGCCGCCTCATGGTCGTCTCGGCCGCCGTCGGGCAGGTCGTGCTGTGCCCCCTCATGGCCACCCATCTCCACAGCCTGCTGCTCTTCCCGCTCGCCTTTCTCGTCCTCGTCTGCCAGAAGCTCTACGTCGTGACAAAGGGCGCACTCGTGCCGGAGATGGCCGCGCTCGACGGTTCGGACTCGGCGAGTGAGCAGGCCGGCTACGCCACGCTGAACGCGCGACTGACGCTCCTCGGCACCTTGGCCGGCTTCGTCGCATCGATTCCGGCCGTGATCCTCTACAAGATCGCCGGCTCCCCGGGCGTGCTCGTGTTCGCCACCATCGTGTTCGCCGCCGCCGCGGTGGCCGGGGCGCGGCTGCCCGTGCTCACGAGCCGCCGAGCGGGGGAACTGTGGACCGACCAGTCGATCAAGGTGCGCGAGTACGGCCAGGAGGGCGAGGCCCTGACGCGCGAGCAGGACCTGTTGCGGCTGCAGCCGTTCGCCAACCCCGAGGTGATGCTCGGTCTGAGCGCCATGTGCATCGTGCGCGGCCTCACGGGCTTCATGACCTTCATGCTCGCCTTCGGCCTGCGGCGCATGCACGGGGTCGGCCTCTACTGGTACGGGCTGGTCCTGGCGGGCAGCGGCGCCGGGGCCATCGTCGGGCTCGTGCTGGTGGGACGCCTGCGCAAACGGATGACCGAGCAGCAGCTGCTGCTCAGCTCTCTCTGGCTCATCGCCGTCACGGCGGCCGGTTGCGCCGTCTGGGGCACGCTCCTGGCGCAGGTGGTCCTCGCCTTCATGGTCGGCCTGTGCGGGTCAGTGGCCCAACCGTCTTTCGACGCCATGACCCAGCGCTACATCCCCCTGTCCGCCCAGGGGCGCGCCTTCGCCCGCTTCGGCATGCGCCAGCAGCTGGTCTGGGTGATCGGCGCGCTGATCCCCTTGATCATCGTGTTCACGCTGCCCCAGGGTGACGCCGTGCTGGCTGCGCTCGCCGCGCTCGGTGGCCTGTCGTACGTGACGGGACGGCGCGCCGCGCACGCGCCGCGCATGGTGCAGCGGGACTCCCGCAGCATCGGGGAAGTGGGTGAGGCGGGGGGCTAGCGGCCGCACCGCCCCCAGCTGTCAGCCCAGGCGTTGTCCGAGCGCGTCGGCCTGATCGGCCAGAGCCGAGGGGAGACGGTCGCCGAATTGGGCGTAGTACTCCTTGATCAGCGGCACCTCCGCCCGCCAACCCTCGGTGTCGACACGCAAAAGCTCTTCCATCTGCTCCCGGCTCACGTCGAGGCCCGTCGTGTCGATGGCGGCGGGCGTCGGGACCGCGCCGATCGGCGTCTCGACGGCCTCGGCCTTGTCCGTGACGCGGTTGAAGATCCACTCGAGCACGCGCGAGTTCTCCCCGTACCCGGGCCAGAGGAACTTCCCGTCCGCGCCCTTGCGGAACCAGTTCACGTAGAAGATCTTCGGCAGGGCGTCACGGTCGGGTGCTTCCGCGCCGATACGCAGCCAGTGCGCGAAGTAGTCGGCCATGTTGTAGCCGCAGAAGGGCAGCATGGCGAAGGGGTCGCGGCGGAGATTGCCCACGGCACCGGCCTGGGCGGCTGTCGTCTCCGACGCCATGATGGAGCCGAGGAACACGCCATGCTCCCAGTCGCGCGACTGGAAGACGAGCGGGACGACCGAGGCGCGGCGACCGCCGAAGAGGATGGCGCTGATCGGCACCCCCGCGGGGTCCTCCCACTCGGGCGCGATGGCCGGGTCCTGGCTGGCCGGAGCGGTGAAGCGGGCGTTGGGGTGGGCGGCGGTCGTGCCCGACTCCGGCGTCCAGTCGTTGCCCTTCCAGTCGGTCAGGTGGGCCGGCGGCTGATCGGACATGCCCTCCCACCAGATGTCGCCGTCGTCGGTCATGGCCGTGTTGGTGAAGATGCAGTTGCCGTCGAGGGTGAGGATGGCGTTGGGGTTCGTGTGGGTGTTGGTCCCCGGTGCCACGCCGAAGAAGCCGGCCTCGGGATTGATGGCGTAGAGCTGGCCGTCGGCGCCGAACTTCATCCAGCAGATGTCGTCGCCAACCGTCTCGACCTTCCACCCCTCGATGGAGGGGATGAGCATGGCGAGGTTGGTCTTGCCGCAGGCCGACGGGAAGGCGCCGGTGACGTAGCGGGTCTCGCCCTCGGGCGAGGTGAGCTTGAGGATGAGCATGTGCTCGGCCATCCATCCGGCGTCGCGGGCCATGACCGAGGCGATGCGCAGCGCGAAGCACTTCTTCCCCAGCAGCGCGTTGCCGCCGTAGCCGGACCCGAACGACACGATCTCGCGGGTCTCGGGGAAGTGCACGATGTACTTGTTCTCGGCGTTGCACGGCCACGCCGCGTCCTGCTCGCCCGGCCCGAGCGGCGCACCGACCGAATGCAGGCAAGGCACGAATTCGCCGTCGTCGCCCAGCACCTCTAAGGGCCCGGTGCCCATGCGGGTCATGATGCGCATGGAGACCGCCACGTAGGCCGAGTCGGTCAGCTCCACGCCGATGTGGGCGATGTCCGAGCCCAGGGGGCCCATGGAGAAGGGGACGACGTACATGGTGCGGCCCTTCATGCAGCCCCTGAAGAGCCCGTCGAGGGTCTGGCTCATGTCTGCGGGGTCACACCAGTTGTTGGTCGGGCCCGCATCGACCTCGTCGGCCGAGCAGATGGACGTGCGGTCCTCGACGCGGGCGACGTC
>DATAUC010000090.1:0-5204 GCA_036268485.1 Acidimicrobiales bacterium | reverse complement strand
AGGCCAACTGCGGGTACGGGTCGACGAGGAACCCCTGTTCAAGCCATCCCACGTCGCGGGAGACCGGGCACATGGATGCGACCATGGCGACCGACCGTACACACGGCATGGTTTCGGCTGCGTGTCCGCGGCGGCCGCCCCGGACAACGGCGTACCGGCCGTGGTTCGATACGTCGGTGAACGTGGGTCGACTGCTCACCAACACTGCCCGGCGGGTGCCCGAACGCACCGCTGTCACCTGGGGTGACCAATCGATCACCTACGCCGAGTTCGATCGCCGGGCCACCGCCCTCGCCCGTGGGTTGGCCGGGCTCGGTGTTGGCCGGGGCGACCGGGTGGGGGTGTTCATGCGCAATCGACCCGAGCTGCTCGAGTCGATGTTCGCCTGTTTCAAAGCCGGCTACTGCCTGGTGCCCCTCAACAGCCGATTTACCAGCGACGAGGTCGGCTACCACATGGTCGACAGCGGGGCCGCCGCCATCATCGCCGAGGAGGTGGGCGAGGCTGTCGTAGCGGGCGCAGATCTGGGTGGCGCAGCAACGGTCGTCACCGGCGACGGCTATGAGGACCTGCTCGCCCGGTCAGGCGGCGACGGCGCTGGCGTGGAGATCGACGTCGACGGCGATGACCTGGCCTGGCTCTTCTACACCTCGGGCACCACCGGCCGGCCCAAGGGAGCCGTGGGCACCCACCGCAACATCTGCACCAACCTGATGAACCTCTTCTTCATCAACACGCGGGGGCAGATGCGCTTCGGCAGCTCGCTGGCCGACACAACGGGCAAGACCCAGCCGGCCTACCTGTTGTCGGTCCCCCTGTTCCACGCCACGGGTTGCCACGCCGTCATGGTGACCAACCTGGCCGCTGGCGGGAAGATCGTCATGATGCACCACTTTGATCCCGAGCGTGCCCTCGAGCTCATCGAGCGTGAGCGCATCGCCACCTTCGGCGGCGTGCCGGCCATGGTTATGCAGGTGCTCGACTCCCCCAACTTCTCCAAGCACGACACCTCGTCCATCCGGGGCGTGTCCTACGGCGGTGCCCCGGCCCCGCCCGACCTGGTGCGCCGCATCCGGGCCGCCTGGCCCATCGGCCAACCCTCCAACGGATACGGCCTGACCGAGACCTCCTCGGTCACCTCCATGAACTCGGGTGGCGACTACATCGCCCGGCCTGAGAGTGTGGGGCCGCCGGTCCCGGTGACCGACGTGGCCATCGTGCCCGAGGACTTCACCGGCGACGAGCCCGATGACACCATCCCCCGCGGCCCCGACGTGCGCGGCGAACTGTGGATCAAGGGGCCGCAGGTCGTGCGGGGCTACTGGCACCGGCCGGACGAGACGGCCCAGACCTTCACCAAGGGCTGGCTCCACTCGGGTGACGTGGCCCGGCTGGACGAGGACAACTTCATCTACATCGTCGACCGGGCCAAGGACATGATCATCCGCGGCGGCGAGAACGTGTACTCCGTCCAGGTCGAAGCGGCGTTGTTCGAACACCCCGCCGTGGCCGACTGCGCCGTCATCGGCGTGCCCGAACCGACACTGGGCGAAGAAGTGGGCGCCGTCATCGTGCTGCGCCCCGGCTTCAAGGTGGCCGCCGACGAGCTGTCCAAGCACGTGAAAGAGCGCCTGGCCGGATTCATGGTGCCGACCCACATCTGGTTCCGGGAAGAGCCCCTCCCCCGCAACGCAGCCGGCAAGGTCCTCAAGCGGGAATTGCGCGACGAGCTGGTGGGCACGCCCACGGCTCAATCCAAGACCGATTTGGAATCCCCCGCTTAGCACGTTCCATGGAGACCACCGAGATCGAAGTCGACACGTCCCGTCAGTCCATGGTCGATATCTCCGGCGAGTTGCAGCGGTTCTGCCAGGCCAAAGGGGACGGGCTGGTCAACGTCTTCGTGCCCCACGCCACGGCCGGGATCGCCCTCATCGAAACAGGTTCAGGCTCCGAACCCGACGTGAAGGACGCGCTGGACCGACTCCTGCCCCGGGACGACCGGTACCGGCATTCCCACGGCTCAACGGGTCACGGTGCCGACCACGTCCTTCCCGCCTTCATCAGTCCCTCAGTCACGCTTCCGGTTTTCGCTAGCCAACCTGCTCTGGGCACGTGGCAGTCCGTGGTGTTGGTGGACCTCAACGTGGACAATCCCCGTCGTCACGTTCGTTTCAGTTTCGTGCCGGCCTGAGGAACTCTCCTGTGGCAGGTCGGATTCCGGCACTATTCGATGGTGGCGTGCAGACCCCCTGATCCATCGCCATTGTGGCGGAGCCCAACGGAAGACTCCATTGGTACTTTGGCCCAGTTGACCGAGGTGACCCGCTGAATTCACCAGCGTGATGGCACCTTTGATCCGGTTCTCTGGCACACTCGTGAGGTGGGGTCGAAGGCGATGCGGCGGTCAAAGCGAACCAGACGGGCCGACTCCGCCCCAGCAATGAGCAACGAGCCGCCGGTGATGTGGCCGAGTCAGGGATCCGGCTTTGAAGCGGATCCTTTCAGCCCGGCCGGAACCGCCCAACGGGAATGGATGCTCACCCAGAGGCTTGGAAGGACACGCTGGGGCAAGCTCTTCGTCTGGTTGATCTTGCTGGCCTTCGTGACGCCACTCGTCATTGCCTTCATCTCAACCGTGTTCCACTGAGCTCGCCGGCCTTAGGGACTACTCCACCTTGGTGTAGGTGAGCTCGAAATCAAGAGTCCAGTTCGAACCCAGGTCGTTGGAGCTTTCCCAGCTTCCGACGATCGACCGGCCATCGGCCCCAAAGCGTCCGATGAAACGCCGGGAGAAGTCCGGGTCACCGGCAATGCGCTGCAGCGTCCACACATTGTCAGCAAAGCTCATCTCGTAGACGCGAGCGACCCCGCGAGAATCGAAGTAGTGCTGCAGGTAGGTCCCCTCGGCATTGTAGAAACCAATGATGGCAATGCCATCGGGGGCTTCGGGATGTTCTACCTCCCAGCGCTGGACCAAGAAGCGCTTTCCGGGCAGCCACTCAAAGCTGGCAAGCGCACGCGGCGCAGCATCCGCATTCAGATCAAACCGTGGGACCATGCGCCACTGGCCGATGAACGGCTCTAAGTCATGCAGTTCTTCGGGCATCGACACCTTTCGTTTGCGGGGACCGATGATGTATCACTCCCGCCCCGCGCTCCCCGGATAATGAAGTTCTACTTCGTCACTGACGGATCCAGTCGGCTCTGACTACCCACGATCGCCGGGCATGGGTTGCACCTTGACTCCGGCGGCAGTGAGGAACTGGCGGATCTGGGCGGCGTGTTCAAGGACGTGCAGCGGCATGCGACCGACAATCACTCCGTACAGCATGCCGTGGTATCGATGGGCGGAAGGGAGTGGCCGAGCCGCCATGTCCTCGGTGAGCGTGTCCAGCGTGGCGCGCACCCTGCCGCGGCAGAAGGTGAGGTAACCGAGCAGTTCGGCCTTGGTGAACCTTCGGTTGGGATGGGCGTAGGTATTCTCATCAAAGGGTTGTGGCGGTTCCCACGGTTCGAACTCGGCGCTGAGGTCGTAGTCAAGGGTCAGCAGCGAGTGGTAAGCCAGGAACCAGGGGGCTGATCCATGTAATCCTCCGTGCGGCGTCGGCCCGGTGGGTGCCTCGTCCGGCCACAGGTCTGTCTCCCACAGAACGTCGGGGCAATCCGTCAGCGCCGCCTCCATGAGCCGCAGCGCTTCCTCGAAGTTGGTGGCCATGCTCTGTACAAATGGGTTCGCCACGCCTTACGTACTAGCGCACATTGACGGATCGGCAGACCGCAGACTGGGTCGGAATTCGACACAACTTGAGGGTGCCGCGTCGTCGACTGCGACCTGACCAACGGCTCTCGGCGCGACGATGCCGGCCCCGAAAGGCCGGCATCGTCAACAGGTTCAGTTGGCGGCGTTCGCCACCAAGCGGCTCAGCGGTTGGGCTGAGGAGTGACCCGCAGGTAAGGCTTGAGTGCCTTCCAGCCCTTGGGGAAGCGCTCCTTGGCCTCGTCGTCGCTCACCGCGGGCACGATGATGACATCGTTGCCGTCGGTCCAGTTGACTGGCGTGGCCACCTTGTAGTCCGCCGTCAGCTGCAGCGAGTCGAGGACCCGCAGGATCTCGTCGATATTGCGGCCGGTGGAGGCCGGGTAGGTCAGCGAGAGCTTGATCTTCTTGTCCGGTCCGATGATGAACACCGAGCGCACGGTCAGCGTGTCGTTGGCGTTGGGGTGGATCATGTCGTAGAGGTCGGCCACCTGGCGGTCCTCGTCGCCAATCAGCGGGAAGGCCAGAGCGGAACCCTGGGTCTCCTCAATGTCGCCCGCCCAGCCCTTGTGGGACTCGACCGAGTCGACCGAGAGGCCGATCAGCTTGGTGTTGCGCTTGTCGAACTCCGGCTTGGCCTTGGAGAACGCTCCGAGCTCGGTGGTGCAGACCGGGGTGTAGTCCTTGGGGTGGGAGAAAAGGATCCCCCAGCTGTCGCCCAGCCATTCGTGGAAATTGATCTTGCCTTCAGTGGTGTCGGCTGTGAAGTCGGGAGCGGTGTCCCCGAGTCGGACTGCCATGTGATCCTCCTGTTGATGTGACGCCGTTAGTCGAGACGTCCACCCTACCGGCTAATCCCGCAATTGTCGACACGATTGGTCACCTTTCCGGGATTCGGCCTGGTCGACTCCGTCGCGGCACGCCATGGGGCGCCTCGCTGTGCCACTGACCTGGTCGGTCGTGCGAGAATGCCCCCATGGCGACCAACCACGCGGAGCCGGTCGGGTACTCGCCGTACCGCCGCGACACCCTGTCAGTGGAGCACGACGGCCCGGTCACCGTCGTGACGATCACCCGGCCGGAACGGCGCAACGCGGTCGACAGTCTCTGCGCCGATCAACTCCGTGAGGCCTTTCTCGACTTTGACCGGGATGAGAGCCAATCGGTGGCCATCCTGACCGGATCGGCCGGCACCTTCTGTGCCGGGGCCGATCTCAAGGCGGTGGCCGAGGGGGACCGGCGGCCGATCCCGGACATCGGACCGGGTCCGATGGGGCCGACCCGGCTCACCCTGTCCAAGCCGGTGATCGCCGCCGTCGAGGGGTTCGCCGTGGCCGGCGGGATCGAATTGGCCCTGTGGTGCGACCTTCGGGTGGCGGCCGAGGACGCCATTTTCGGGGTGTTCTGCCGGCGTTTCGGCGTGCCCCTGTGCGATCTGGGCACG
>DATAUC010000089.1:0-8852 GCA_036268485.1 Acidimicrobiales bacterium | reverse complement strand
GCCGTGCTGCTCGGGGTGCTCGGTTTCAACGAGGCCGTCCGCACCGATGCCCTCTCGCTCACCCTCCAGGCGCTTGGTGGCCTGTTGGCGGTGGCCGGGGTGTTCGTGCTCGGACGATCGGCGCTGCTCATCGGCGCCTACGGCGGATCGCAGGTCACCGAGCGAAAGGGCAACGGGGGCGAGGTCGCCGTCGCCGGTCAGGTGGTGGGGGCTGAGGTGACCGATGCCTCCACCCCTGACCGTGGCCGATAGGGAATCAGAACCCGGGGAACAGCGACAGCAACTGGTCCAGACTGACGGTGGGAGCGGTGACTGGCTCGGGCCCCCGGTGCACACCATCGAGCCGGCCGTAGACGAGACGGATGAGGGCCTCGGCCGGGAGTTCGATCCACCCATCATCCGCATCATCAGTGTCATGAGCAGTACCGGCTTTGGGCTCCAGGCTCACTCCTTCGGTCTGCAGGGCGAAGCGCCGGTCCGGGTCCGACGTCCTCACCGTGATCCTGGCCGCCTTGGGTGCCGGCTTCCCGGCCCGAGCGGCCATCTCGGGAAGGCCATCGATGAGCAGGTCGACGGCGTCGGGTGCGATCACCGCCGCCGGGTCGAGAGCCACGGCGATGTCCCAGGCGTGCACGGCATGCTCGGAGAGCCGCATGCGAAGCAAGCCGGCAGCATCGAGGCTCATCCCGAACATGTCGAGGCGGAACGAGCGCAGCGCGTCCGCCTCCAGGTTCTCTAGGCGGGAGACGAGCTGCTCGTTGGCGGTGACGCTGTCTGCCGCCTGGTCCTCGGGAGCACGGCTGTTCCAGGAATCCCACACGGGCTGAAACGCCGATTGGTCGGGGGCGTCCCCGCCCCCAAGTCCGGCGTCGACGAAGAGTGAGAAGATCTCGGCCTGGCTGCCCAGATGGGACAGGACGTCGGCGATGGTCCACTCGGGACAGTACGACGGGGCACCCAGGTCAGCGGGCGTCAATGCCTGCACCTGGGCGGCGAGTTGGTCGTGTGAGCGGCGAACGCTCCGTAGCCAGGGTCCGGGGTCGGCTACCACAGCAGATCCCAGAACAGGAGTGGCACCGTCGCCGGTGGCGACAGGGGAACGGCGGCGACGATGGGCGGGCTCACAGGCTCAGCGGCCGGATCGGAGCGGCCACCAGCGCCGGGTCGCTCTGCCAATCGACCCCGGGCACGTCGACGTACAGCTCGATCTCGTTTCCGTCGGGATCGAGGATGTACAGGCTGTGGGTCACGGTGTGGTCGCTGGCCCCCACCACCTCGACGTCGTTGGCTTCGAGAACCTTGAGGGCGTCCCGGAGCTCATCGTCGCTGTCGCCGACCTTCAAGCCGAAGTGGTACAAGCCGACACGGCGTCCGGCCGGAACGGCTTGCGCCTGTTGGCCGACCTCGATGAGCAGGAGCTCGTGATGGGTCCGCCCCGAAGGAGCTGAGAAGGCGGCAATGCCTACCGGGGTGTCCTCGGGCATGGGGATGATCTGGCGCCATCCGAGAACGTCACGGTAGAAGGCAGCCGAGCGTCCCACGTCGTGGACGTAGAGCACCAGATGCCCGAGTTCCTTTACTTCCATAGGGGCTCCTCCGCGGGAATGTCGACCGTTGGTCAGCCACCACAAGCGTAGGCGAGGGACGTTCAGCGCGGTACAACGAATTCGGTCCGAGGGCGCCGAGCCTCGGATCATGGCACTTGCGGGCCGGACGGACGAGACGCGCTGCTTCGGCCGCCCGTTGGTCGGCTGCGCAACCTGGAAGTGCGACTACGGTCGGGATATGCATGATGATGGCGGGAATGGCGCTGCCGACTGCTTGAACCGAGTGGGGACCGAGCCTCGCCTCGCCGAAGAAGAGAGCATCTGGCGATTGGCCACTGCGTTGTCCAGCGCGACCACCGCCGTGGATGTGGCATCAGCACTGGCTGAAGAGGGACCACAGGCAGCAGGTGCCACCCTGGCAAATATGGCCCTCCTCGACCCCCACACCAGGCGGGTACGACTGGTGCACGGATCAACTATCGATCCCAAAGTCGCGGCCAAATGGGCCGAGTTCGATATCAGCGACTCCACACCAGTCTGCGAGGCGATGCTGACTGGACGGGCGGTGCTGCACAGGTCCCTGGATGTGATGCGGGAGCGGTACCCTCACATGCAGGCTGACTCTCGTGCCGTTTCGTTAGGTGCGACAGCCTCATTTCCGTTGACCACAGCAGATGGGATCTCCATCGGAGCTGCAGGGTTCGGTTGGCCGGACTCGCAACAATTCGACGCTACACAAGTGCGGCGCCTCGAGCTCATTGTGCATATGGCTGCGCAATCGCTGGAACGCGCCGTCCTCTATGAGAGTGAGCAACAAGAAGCAGCGGCTCGTGAACGGGCTGATGCCCAGTTGTTCCAAGATGCTTGTCTACCCCGGGTGTTACCCGAGAGCAAGGGACTCGAACTGGCCGCTGTCTACCTGCCGGCCAGTGACGCCACGATGGGTGGAGACTGGTACGACGTGTTCCCAGTGGAGGGCGGGACGTGTCTCGTCATTGGTGATGTGGCTGGTCATGGTGCGGGATCCGCCGCGGTGATGGCTCAGCTCCGCAATGCGGTCAGGGCGTTTGCCGACGACGATCCGTCCCCTTCTCGAATCGTGACTCGGCTGAACCGAATGATGTGCCGGCTTCTTCCGGGCGAGACGGCCAGCGCCACTGTGGCCGTGTGGGATCCGGAAAAAGGGACAATACTGAGAGCCAATGCCGGGCACCCGCCTGTCTTGCGCTGCAGAGTGGGTGAGTTCGAGTACCTGTCTCGGCCACAGGCCGGTCTATTGCTCGGCGTCGAACCGAGATGGATCTATGAGGAGGCGATCAAGGTCCTCCGGCCGGGAACCACGATGCTCTTCTACACCGACGGTCTGGTTGAAATGCGAGATCGCAGCCTCGATGATGGAATGAACCAGCTACGGGCCGTCGCCGAACGAAGCGGCGACCTGGAGCCAGCGGCATTATGCGAAGAAATTCTCAGCTGGAGGAGGCGCATCTTCCGGCTGGAGGACGACGTGTGCCTGCTGGCGGCCAGGCTTACCCACACTCGTCGCTAGAGGCACAGCTCTCGGGAAGGGCGTCCCCTCCGACCGGCTCGCCATGTCGCGATCACCGCAGCGCCGACCGCAGCAGTGGGCAGCTTTCAGCCAACCCCGCCGCTCTGGATCGGACGCTTGGCTGTTTCGATGGCTTCGACCTCGGGTACTGAGGCGCAATGGGTACGTCGCCATGCGGAACCGGGCTCGGCTGTCAGTGCGGGACCCGATTGGTGCAGTTCCGGTAATGCGGTAATGGCGGTAACCCTCCCCGATAGGGCGGGAGCCAAGCTCGTGGCCGACCCGAATCGGCCGCCGCTTGATGCCAGTTATGCCACCAAGGTGGCACTGGTCCTCGTAGCATTGTGCCCGTTCATCGTGGTCACCACGGCGACCACGCTCCTCGGACCGGTTCTGGTCGTCGACCTGCACACCACCAAGCTGGCCTTGCAGATCGCCAACGGCATGGCCAATGCCGGATACGCCTTCGGGGCGGTCCTGGCCGTCGCCTTCCTGAAGCGTCGGGCGCCTCGGCGCTTGTTCATGGCCTATGAGGGTGGTTTCGTGCTGGGTTGCGTGCTCAGCGCTATCTCATCGAACGTCGGTGTCTACGGCGCCGGACGAGTGCTGCAGGGGTTCTTCACCGGGCTGCTCTTGGTCGCGGCCCTCCCGCCCCTGGTGACGAAGTTCCCGGTGGCCAAACTATCGGTCACCGCCGCGGTGGTGGACGTGGGCCTGTTCGGGGCGACAACCCTCGGACCATTGGTCGGTGGTATTGCCGCCAGTCACCACGCCTGGCGCACGGTGTTCTGGATACTCGGCGGAATCGGCGTGCTCGCGTTACTCATCGCCTACCTTTCCGTGGAAGAGGGCCGCCCTCTGGATCCGAGCGGTCGGCTGGACAAATCGGCAGTCGTGCTCGCCGCTGCAGGTACCTTCCTCCCGTTCTTTGCCGCCGCCGAGCTCACGGCCGAGCCCCCAACCAGTCCCCTTGTCTACGGAACCCTCATCGTCGGCGTCGGGTCCCTGGTCACGCTGCTGGTGGTCGAGTACCGCCGACCCGACCCGCTCACGCCTGTCCGCCTACTGGCCCACACGTTTCCGATCATCGGGATCGTGGCGGCCATGGTCACCGGGGCGGCCGCCGTGGCCCTGCTCGAGCTGGTCCAGACCTTCCTGGTTCAGAGCCAGCACGTTGACGTGCTGCGTGCGGGACTGACGCTCTGGCCTCAAGTTCTCGGGGTCGCCGTGGCGTCGGTCGTCTTCGGAGCCATGTTCCGGCGGCGCGGCCTGCCCCTGCTCGTCCTGGCCGGCGCCGCCGTCCTCGGGGCCGCGGCGATTGCCATGGCCACCGTTGGCCTCCCGGCCGGACAGGTGGTAATCCTTCTCGTCGCCGCCGCTATCGGGCTCGGTGCGGGAACGACCGTCTCGCCGGGCCTGTTCCTGGCCGCGCTGTCGTGCCCGTCGTCTGAGCTGGGTCCAGCGTTCGCCCTCGTCGAATTGCTTCGCTCCGAGGCCGCGTTCTTGTTCGCACCGATCGTTCTCCGCATCAGCCTGAGCCATGGCATGTCGCCGAGCGCGGTGAATCATGGCGTGTCCGACGGTGGCCTGGTCACGGCGATCATGCTCGGGATCGGCGCGGTGATATGTGTGGCGCTGTGGGTCACGGGGGGAGCCCGGTTCCAACGGCCGGATCTCCATGGCTGGCTGGACGACGGCCGTGAGGCCCTTCGTTCGCCGGCGGTTGCGGCCAGGTATCGGTGACGCCGCCCCTCTCCTCAATGGCCAGGCCTATGCCGGGGATCTCGCTGAACCTCGTGGACGGTGGTCCAGGTTCCATTGCCTCCGAGGGTGTTCTCGTTCTGGCTGGTCGGGTTCAGCCAGGAAGGGTTTCGCCTCCGATGGGTGCCAGTACCTCGCCCGAGTAGTAGCTCGACAGCGAGCCGGCGGCGAAGAACACATACGAAGGGGCGATCTCGTCGGGTTGAGCGGGTCGTCCCATGGGGACGTGTTGGCCGAATCCTGCTACCCGGTCCTTGTCGAACGTCGCAGGGATGAGCGGCGTCCACACCGGTCCGGGAGCAACGGCGTTCACCCTGATCCCGCGCTCTTGCAGTGACTGCGCCAGCGAATAGGTGAAGGCCAAGATCGCCCCCTTGGTGGCGGCGTAGTCCATGAGGGTGGCATTTCCCCTCAGCCCGTTGATCGACGAGGTGTTAATAATGGCCGCTCCGTCCTTGAGATGGTCAAGGGCCGCCTTGGTCGTCCAGAAATAGCTGTGCACATTGACTCGGAACGTGTGCTCCCACTGCTCGGTGCTGATCTCGGACAGGGACCCTCTGGGCTGCTGCGTGCCCACGTTGTTGACCAGCACGTCGATCCCGCCTAGCTCGGTCACGGTTCGTTCAACGGTCTCGATGCAATGGTCTTCAACGGCCAGGTCGCCGGGAAGGGCCAAGCACTTCTGTCCTGCCTCGTCGACCAGCGAGCACGTACGGACCGCGTCCTCGTTCTCGGACAGGTAGGCGAGGGCGACGTCCGCCCCCTCCTTGGCGAAGGCCACGGCCACTGCCCGTCCGATACCCGAGTCGCCTCCGGTGACGAGGGCACGCCGCCCCGAGAGGAGCCCCCGGCCCTCGTAGTCCCGCATCTCATCCTGTGGTGCGGGATCCATGACCGCCGAGCGACCGGGATACGACTGAACCTGTCCCGGTATGGCCGATGCCTGGTCCGTGTCAGACGCTTCGGTGTCCATAGATCAATGACCTTCCCTCCGGTGTCCTGGGTTCGAACCAGGCTCCGTTTCCTTGGTTGCGTGATCTCTGAGCTGAGCGCCACATACCCGTCGAGCACGTCGTCAAACCGGAGCAACCGGCTCTTGTCATTTCGTGTTGGAATGTCCAAGGACAGACCAATGCTCGAGGCATGAACCAACTGTCCCTCGGCACGCCTAAGATGGAAACTGGGTTGAACAACCAGCCGTAAATTGCTCACTCGGAGTAGTTGACGTCCCACGCAAGAGAGGGATGCTTGATCGAGTCAGGGGCGGTTCGGCTGGATGTCAGACCAATTGTCTGGTTTCTTCGTGACGACGGGGCCGGACGGATCACGTCCTGGCGCTTCAGTGGTCGCAGTGCACGGCGACGTGGATATGGCCACGGCGCCGGCTTTGAGGGCTCGGGTGACCGAGGCGTTGAGTGGAAGACCGCAGGTCCTGCTGTTCGATCTCGCCGCCATGACCTTCATGGACTGCAGCGGCGTCGGCGTGATTGCCTATGCCCGCAACCGGCTTTCTGGGGACTGCCAGGTCATCCTGCGGTGCCCCACTCCCCTGGTCCGGCAGGTACTCGAGTTGACTGGCATGGACGGCCCGTGCGTCATCGAGGACTAATTTCCCTAGGGGGGATCTGAGCCTGTTGCATGTGCGGAGGCTGGACACCCAGGCCCGTTTCGCACGAGCGTGAACCAGACCGCTTTGCCCACATCGGATGGCGTGACGCCCCAGTCATCCGACATGGCCGCAACTAACGGCAAGCCCCGCCCGTGACCAACCCGCCCCTCCGCCTCGCTGAGGACCGGCAATTCGCTGCTTCCGTCACTAACGGACACGGTGATGATCTGGTCGTGGACTTCCACCGTTACCTCGGTCGGGGCGCGGCCGTGCAGGACAGCATTGCTTACCAGCTCGCTCGTCAGCAGCTCGGCCACGCCGATCTGTAGGGCCGGAATGCCATGCAGAGTTGTCCGAACGAAGCTCCTCGCGGTGGACGCGCTAAGCGCCTCGTTCGGGAATCGCCTGGTGGCCAGCACCGGCATGGGTCAGCTCCGTCGCTCCCGCGCTGTGACCTACAACCGAGGAACACCACGGAATCTACCCTGCCGATGGGCCGGCAAACTCCAGGACAGTGGTCCTTCCGACTGCTCGTGGCCGGCTGTCGCTGCTGGGCAGCACTTTGCTGGCCGCCCTGATCAGTGCAGGACGGATCATGCCAACTCGATCGGTCCTCGGTGCAAGCTCACGGATACTTCGGGTCCAGACGCGCATCGGTCCACTGACCCGGATCAGTAGACCGATGCTGACGTCGACTCCTTTGGTCTAAAGGTCGACGCTCGAAAGAGCGTAGGCTACGGGCTTCCTTGAGTTAGCCACATGTCCTTCGACCCGATGGGACAAGCAACTGGCTCATTCGTTTGAGTCAGGAGCAGCCGTGGCTGATGACCCAGGAGCACTGGGTGACGGCTTCGCCGCGCTCGCCCAGTTTTTCATCAACGACGGAACCCTCGGCGACACCCTGCTCAAGGTGGCACAGCTCGCCTGTCAGGTAACAGATGCCGACATGGCCGGGATCACCATGCTGGTTGATGGCAAGGTTGAGACTGGTGTCTTCACCGACCCGGAGGCACCGCAGATCGACACCGCTCAGTATGAAACGGGAGAGGGCCCTTGTTTGGACGCCTTCCACCATCAACGGGTGAACCGCATCGACGTCACCAGCGAGGATACCCGCTGGCCTGACTTCGCCCAGACGTGCGTTGCCCACGGGGTTCAATCGACGCTTTCGATTCCCATCGTGGCTCGAGGCGAAGGATTCGGAGCACTCAACCTTTACTCCCGGATCCCTTCTGCCTTTGACAACAACAGCGTGAATCGGACGGAGGCCTTTGCCCGTCATGCCGCCATCGTCCTGGCCAACACCCAGATATATTTGGACGCCGTTCAACTCAACGAGAATCTCAATCAAGCGCTGAAGTCCCGCTCGACCATTGACTATGCCATTGGCCTGGTGATGGCGGCCGGGGGGCGCAGCCCCAACGAGGCGTTTCAGGTCTTGGTACGAGCGTCCCAGCGCGAGAACCGCAAACTTCGCGACGTCGCCGAGGAGCTGGTGATCCAAGCGACACAAAGGAAGAACGTCGGGCCCGTGTGACTTTCGCACGCTTGCTTCGCCACCCCTGCTTACGCTGTTCTCCAAGCCGACCGGGCCGCCGATACCTGCTCTGGTCAGCGCATCGTTCACCGCGGGGATCGGTGGCCTGGGCGTAGAGGCTATTAGCGGCTACCGTCGCCACTATGGAGAGGGACGCGCCGACCGAACTGGCGGCTACGTTCGGCGAGGTTGCTCGGGCACTTCTGGCCGAACAGGGTGCTCCGGCAACTCTGCAGAGGATCGTGGTGTTGGCCGTCCGCACCATTGACGCCTGTCAGTACGCAGGTATTTCCATGATCGAGCGCCACCAGGTCACATCGCCCGCCTCGAGCAATGAAGTGCCCACGATCGTGGACCGGATCCAATCGGAGACGGGTGAGGGTCCCTGTGTGGATGCCATCAAAGAGCATGAGGTCTTCCAGACTGGCCAACTGTCTAGTGAAGACCGTTGGCCCAACTTCTCCCAGCGGGCCAACGCCGAAACGGGCGTCGAGAGCGTCCTTTCCTTTCGGCTCTTTGCCGACGAGGAAACCATGGGCGCTCTGAACCTCTATTCCGTTGAATCCGATGCCTTCGGTGCCAACGACGTCGCCGTGGGAGCGGTCTTTGCCACCCATGCCGCGGTGGCTTGGAAGAACTCTCGCATGGTTGAGAATCTTGCCGCCGGGATGAAGAGCCGGCAGATGATCGGTGAGGCGGTCGGCCTCATCATGGCTCGGCAGGAGATCTCGGAGGATGAGGCCTTCTCGGTTCTCCAACGTGCATCCCAGCGCATGAACGTCAAGCTGCGGTTGCTGGCCGAGCAGCTGGTTCATCCGGACCAGGCGATACCAAAGAGCGATACTTGAG
>DATAUC010000088.1:0-4410 GCA_036268485.1 Acidimicrobiales bacterium | reverse complement strand
GCCTGACACACGGCCAGGGTCTCGTTGAGCAGGCGGCCCCGCCCCTCGAAACTCAGACCGGCGGCGTCGTACTCCTCTCGCTGCCATCCCACCCCCACCCCGAGGTCCAAGCGGCCTCCCGAGAGCACATCCAAGGTGGCGGTGGCCTTGGCCAGCACCGCGGGCCGGCGAAGCGCGGCCTGCAGGATCCCGGTGGCCAGCCGGATGTTGGTGGTCACGCCGGCCACGACCGACAACAGCGTCAGCGGTTCGAGCCACATACCGTCGGGTCCCGTGGGCTGCTTTCCGCCTGCGATTCCGCCCACGGTGCTGTCGCCGTAGGCCTCCAGGTTCTCGCCGAACACCACATGGTCGCTGACGGCGAGGCGGTCCACGCCTGCTTGGTCTGCGGCCTGGGCCCCCTCCAGCAGAGGCTGCCAGCCACCGGGATCGGAAGCCGAGAAGTTGATGAGCATGACAGATAGCTGCGGGAACGGCATGGTGTGGGTGGTTTCTCCCCGTTATGAGTGGCGTGCTGGCGACCGGCCAAGCATCTGCCACCGGGCCACGGCTGTCAATCGGGGGTCAGGCTCGATCCGATGCCGGGTCGTATCCGATGCCGTGCTGGGTCGAGGGGCTGGTTTGGATGGACGGGATGAGCTGGACGGGATGGCTTATCGTCGTGGCCATGGATGAGGACGCCATGCAAGAAGCCGTCGACTATGTCGCGGTGACGAGAGTGCAGTCGGCCTATGCCGACGTGGTGAACCGAAGGGCATGGGATGACTTCGCTCAGCTGTTTCTGCCCGATTGTTCGATAAGCATCGACAAGCAGTCACAGGAGCCACTGAAGTTCGTGGGCCCCGAGCAGATCGGGGACTTCATCGGCCGCTCGATCGAGGGTTTCGAGTTCTTCGAGTTCGTCATCCTCAACGCCCATACCGTCCTGGGCCGAGCTGGTGGTGCTCCGGACACTGCGTCCTCCCGCATGTTCATGTGCGAACTACGACAGGACCGGGTCAGTGGACAGTGGACCAACGCCTTCGGGGTCTATCACGACCAGTACCGCAAGGTGGACGGACGCTGGTGGTTCGCGCAGCGCCACTACCAGTCACTGGCCCGGACCGGTCGCGGCGACGTCTTCGCGTTTCCCAGCCATCCCCCGTTCACCGGGCTGATGGCCGAGCCCAGCTGATGCGAGCCGGCCGGCGTCGACCTCAGCTGCTCTTGACCGGTACCCGGCCGACGCCGCCGGCGTAGGGCGGACCCATGTTGCACACGGCCGGTCCGAAGGTGCCGACCAGCCCGAAGTGATTGGTCGGCGAGAACTTGTAGGAGAGGCCGAGGAACTGCTTGTTGGTGATGCCCTCGATCGCCTTCTTGATGGCCGCCGGTGAGGTCGAGTGGTACTTGGTGATGGCGTAGTTCAACAGTTCGAGCGGGATGCTGTCGGTGGCCAGTGAGGTCAGGTAGTTGACGAAGGCGGGATAATTCGTGCCCTTGGCATAGGCCGCCATCAGTTGGTTCTGGACGGAGGTGAACGTCTGGGTCGCCGTGTCGGCGCAGTTGTAGTAATACGCGCTGGCCTTTGAGGTGAGCGCTCCCATCGAATCGAAGCCGCTGTACCAGGCGCCGGCCGAGGCCAGGATGGTGGGCGACCAGTTCGCCGACAGGATGGCCTGCCAGATGGGGCCGTATCCTTCACCGGCCGTCACCACCAACAACTGGGCGCCGGAGCCCTTCAGCTTGGTGATCGCCGCGCTGTTGTCCACGGAATTCGGTGTGATGTTAACCGTCGTCACCTTGGCGTTCTTCACTGCCTTCTTGACTCCGGCGCCGATCTGGTTGGCGAACACGGTGTCGTAGGGGATCCCGTCATTCAGGATCCCCACGTTCTTGAACCCCTTCTTCTTGATCCAGGCGATGGCCGCGACCCCAGTCTGTTGCAACGACGGGTTGGGACTGAAGAGGTAGGGGTACTGCTTGGCCAGTTGCGCCGGGGTCAGTGTGTTGGTGAGCTCCAGGTTGGCCACCACCGGCATCTTGGCTTTGGTCCACACGGCGAGCTGTTGGCCGGCGGCGGCCGGGTTGTAGCTGGCGGTGATCACCGCAGCATCCTTGTTGGTCACCATTTGGTTGGCCACCTGCACGGCGCTGGTCACGTCGCTGGCGTCGTTCTCGATGTCCAGCTTGACCTGATGACCGTCGATGCCGTTGGGGTGCATCATGTTGAACTGTTGCAGCGCTATGCCGGTCTGGATCTTGGTCAGGATTCCGTACGAGGCCAAGGCGCCGCTGGTCGGGGCGGAGATCCCCAGGGTGATCGGTCCCTTGGGGATGGGGGGGAAGCCCGAACTGGCGCCAGCCACCGAAGTTGGACCGACCACGGCCAGCAACCCGGTACAGAGAAGGACAGCAACAGCAACCGACAGATGCTTTCTCACGGCAGGACCCCCCCGAGTAGTGCTGAGCTGATGCTCACCGGCTGTGTTCAGAACCGGTCGTGTTTCGGTTTCATGACTTCATGACAACCCTGTATCGAAAGTGTGATCCCTCCTCGACCGCAAGTCAATCGATTTCCTTCGCTCACCTGCCCGACGGCAGATCAGCCTGGAGTGGGGCTCGGACCGTCCGACCTGGCCGGAGCCGTAACGTGGCTGTCAGCCAAAGCGCGGGCCGCAACAAACCAGTAGCGTGCGGGCGACAGAATTCAGCGCAGTGTCTTCGGTGACCACGCGCAGGGGGTGTACGTCATGGCTGAAGGTCGTCTTACCGGAAAGGTCGCTTTTGTGACTGGCGCGGCCCGGGGACAGGGGCGCGCCCATGCGGTGCGCCTGGCTCAGGAGGGCGCCGATCTGATCATCTGCGACATCTGTGCCGAGCTCGACACCACGAGCTATCCGGGCGCGGCACCGGACGAGTTGGCCGAGACCGCCACCTTGATCGAGAAGGAAGGCCGACGGGTCGTGGCCCGGCAGGTCGATGTCCGGGACTTCGATGCTCTGCAGTCCTTGGTCCATGACGGTGTGGCCGAGCTGGGTCGTCTCGACATCGTCGTGGCCAACGCCGGCATCGACAGCGCCAACCTCAGCTGGGAGATCACCTCCGAACAGTGGGACGAGGTGGTCGGTATCAACCTGAAAGGGGTATGGCAGACGGCGAAGGCGGCGATACCCACCCTCATCGCACAAGGCACGGGCGGATCGATCATCCTGACCAGCTCGACGGCGGGCCGAAAGGGCCTCCCGTTCAAGGCCCACTACAGCGCAGCCAAGCACGGGGTCGTTGGGTTGTGTGGGGTCCTGGCCGCGGAGCTGGGGGAGTACGACATCCGTGTGAACACCATCCACCCCGCCGGCGTGGCCACGGCCATGGTCACCGACCCCCACCTGCAAGAGCTCATCAACTCCAAGCCGGAGACTCTCGGACCGATCTTCATGAACACGCTGCCCCATATGTTCATGAAGCCTGAGGAGATCGCCAATAGCGTCGCCTTCCTGGCCAGCGATGAGTCCAGGTACATGACCGGTTCGCAAGTGGTGGTGGACATGGGCAACACCGCTCGCTGATCGACGTGATCGTCGACAGCCCTCCCGTCACGCTGGCTGCCGGTGACGCCCGTCCTGGGATCGCTGACGCCACTGCTGTGCGCCATCGGGACCGCCGAGCAGCCCGCCCATGAGGGCGGTGCGGAACACCGAGGACGGCGTTCGGGTCGTCGACATCGATGACCCTTCGGGCCCTGGGGTCGTGGTCGAGGTGGCGTCGTCGAGCATCTGTGGCACCGATCTCGACTTGGTGGCGGCCGGGCTCACCGGGTTCACCATCGGCCACGAGTTCGCCGGGCTCGTCGACGGGGTGCCCTACGCCGTCGATCCTTCGATCTCGTGCGGCGCGTGCGACCAATGTCGCGCCGGCCACACCCAGCGTTGTGTCGGTACCCATTCCAACCTCGGAATCTTCGTCGACGGGGGTCTGTGCGACCGCGTCATCGTGCCCTCGGCCAATCTGGTGCCCCTGTCTCCTGAACTACCCCTTGAGGACGCCTGCCTCGTCGAGCCGGCTGGCGTGGCCTGGCACGGTGCTCGGCGTGCCGCCATTGTCCCCGGCGAGCGGGTGGTGGTTGTCGGAGGCGGCTCGATCGGCCTGCTCGCCGTAGCCGTTGTTCGCCATCTGGGCCATGACATCGCCTTAATCGCTCGCCATCCTCACCAAGTCGAGGCGGGCGAACGGCTGGGAGCGCAGCGTCCCGTCGGTGAGTACGACGTGGTGCTCGAAGCCACGGGCAGCGAGTCGGGGCTGTCGACCTCCGCCCAGCTCGCTCGACCGGGCGGGAGAGTGGTGATCCTGGGCGTGTTCGCCGAGGCGGCCCCGATCCCCGGTGCAGTGACGTTGATGAAGGAGCTGTCGTGGATCGGGGCCATGGCCTAC
>DATAUC010000087.1:0-1707 GCA_036268485.1 Acidimicrobiales bacterium | reverse complement strand
GCTCGACAACCTGTTGTCCAACGTGCGGGCCCACACGCCCACCGGGACGACCACGGTGGTCCGGGTGAGCCAGACCAACGACGAGGCCGTGGTCGACGTGGCCGACGACGGCCCCGGTCTCGACGACGAGCAGCGGGCCCGCGTGTTCGAGCGTTTCTACCGCGCCGATCCATCCCGCTCCCGGCTCAAGGGCGGTGCCGGCCTGGGCCTCTCCATCGTCAATGCCATCGTCACTGCGCATGGAGGCACGGTGCAGGCCCGCTCCCTTCCGGCTGGGGGGGCCTCGTTCTCCGTCCATCTGCCCCTCTCTCTCGACCACTCCGACTCAGCCATGGACTCCGGGGCCGAAGTGGAGAGCGGAGCCGAGAGCCCCAGCTGATCAAGGGGCCGAGGTCCACGGATCTAGGCTTGATCGGCAGATCGACCTCGATTCACACCGGGCTCACAGGTTCTCGTGGGCTGGTGGCAAGATTGCCCCCACACAATCGGTGCATGGCGATCGCCGAAACCGTCACCCCGATGCAGGTGGGACTGTCCCGACCGCCCGACGTAGAGATCGTGATTCCCGTATACAACGAGGAGGCGGTGCTCGAAACCAACGTGCGCAAGCTCCGGGCCTATCTGGACGGCCAGTTTCCCTTTACCGCTCTCATCTCCATCACCGACAATGCCAGCACCGACCACACCTGGCCGATCGCCACCGCACTGGCGGCGACGATGCCTGGCGTCCAGGCCGTCCGACTGGATGACAAGGGGCGAGGCCGCGCCCTCCGCGCCGTGTGGATGGTCAGCCGGGCCCAGGTCGTTGCCTACATGGACGTCGATTTGGCCACCGACCTGGATGCCCTGTTGCCGCTGGTCGCTCCCCTGTTCTCCGGGCACAGCGACCTGGCCATCGGCACTCGGCTCGCTCCTGGTGCCCGGGTCGTCCGGGGCACGAAACGGGAGCTCATCTCCCGTTGCTACAACGTGCTCATCCGGGCGCTGCTTCGCAATCGGTTCACCGACGCCCAATGTGGGTTCAAGGCAGCTCGGGCCGAGGTGGCCCGAGACTTACTTCCCATGGTCAGCAACGAGGAGTGGTTCTTCGACACGGAGCTTCTGGTCCGGGCCGAACGGAGCGGCATGCGCATCCACGAAGTGCCCGTCGACTGGGTCGACGACCTCGACTCCCGGGTAGATGTTTTCCACACTGCGCTCGAAGACCTGCGGGGCGTGTGCCGGCTTCTCGCCGAATTCGCCGCCGGCCGCGGGCGGGACCGGGCCCAGTCGGTGGCCGGTCATCCGATGGCCGGCGCCCAACTGGCTCGATTCGCCAGCATCGGCGTCATCAGCACCGTGGTCGATCTCGGGCTGTTCGTCCTGCTCCGACCGGCACTGGGCACCATGGCGGCCAACGCTGTGGCCCTCGCGCTATGCAGCATCGCCAACATGGGCGCCAACCGCAGGATCACCTTCTCCGATCGAGGCCCGTTTCGACGGCGAGACCAGTTGCTGGGCGGCCTGGCCGTGTTCGCCACCAGCCTGGCCCTGACCAGCCTGGCCCTTCTAGCTGTGGCCGGGATCGGAACGACCTCGGTCACCGCGGACCTGATTGCCATCGCGGTGGCCAACGGCGCCGCTGCCTTGGTCCGGTTCGTGCTCCTTCGAGCCTGGGTCTTCCGGAAGAATCTGCACCCGCTGGGTCGCCGGTAGCGTCACCGGGGG
>DATAUC010000086.1:0-3930 GCA_036268485.1 Acidimicrobiales bacterium | reverse complement strand
TGCTCAGCTCCATGGCGGACTCAGGCCGCAGATCCTCGTTCCACTCGGTCACTCGGCATCCCGACTGGGTCGGCTCGATGCGGTACCCCCAGGTCGAGTAGTGGAAGTCCATCATTGAGCACTCAAAGACGAACGCCCGGCCCGGGTCGGCCTCGATAACCACGCCCTGCGTGGTCCACTCGTGCTCACCGTGGCGGTTGTGGCCGTCGAAGGTGGCACCGACGACCGGTCCGTCGTGCCCCTCGTGCCACTCGCAGGCATGGCACTCCTCGGACCATTCGCCCATACGTGTCACGTTCGAGATGGCGGCGTAGGCCAGCTCAGGCGGGGCGGCGATGTCACGTGAGATCTCGAGCCTCTTGGTCATGGGTCCAAGTTCACTACAGACATTCGATGGCGTCGAGCCGAAGCGGCGAACCGCACGCCGAATTGACTGCTGGTCTTTCACGTCCTCGAGGGTTCTCCATCAGGTTGCGAAGTGGTCGCAAGTCCTGGCGATCGGACCCGCTTGCTATGAGTGGCCCAAGGCGAGAAAATGTTTTGGTGGCAGATCATGCGAGGCAACGGCCCAAGGACCTGATCCATGAGCGGCCTAGGGAAGACTGGCACGGATTGCTCGATGAGCTCACCAAAGTGCGGTCGGGCGACGATGTCACAGTCGAGTTGCTGGATGCTGAGTTCGGCGACGCCTTCGAGGTGGAGCGGATGCCGCTTGCCTACATCGAGTATGACGAACACGCCGACGAGGCGTCAGTAGGCGTGGGAGGTCGGGACGGCCGCTACCCGGTCGTTCTTCGCCATTCGATCGAGCACCCGACATCGATCCTGACTGACTCGCGGCCGCCCAAACTGCCCCTAGTCGTACTGGTCGTAGGAGCTGACGAGTCTGAGACCCTCGTGACCGTACTTCCCCGCTCTTAGCTGGGCCCAACAGCTGCGACCTGACCGAGAACGGGCCTCGTCCACGTGACCTTATTCTCGATCAACCATTGTTGGGAGTTCGCCGGGCGGGTTGAGGGCTCTTCAGACTGAGCTCTTCGGTTTCGACGCAAGACGCCGCCACGTCTCAAACCGATAGTTGACTTCTCCGTCCTGACGATCGTCACTCTGCACCACAAGGCGAAATTCAGTTTGGTATGGCGGGAAGAACTTGGTGCAATCGAAGTCACCGACGACCTGCGTCAGCAACAATTCGTCCGCCTCGGTGATCGTCTCCGCATACACCGCTGCGCCGCCAATTACCCATATGTCCTGGTCCGGGTTCTCAATCCCGAGTTGGTCCAGGCTGCCGATCGCTCGGAAGCCTGTGCGCAAGGGCCCTGGATCATCGGTCAGTACGAAGTTGTCTCGTTCATGCAGCGGAGCAGCGAATTCGTTGTAGGTTGCCCAACCCATCAAGATGAGACCTGTGGCTGTCTTTTCGTGGAAGTAGGCCGTATCTCCGGGAAGCTTCCACGGTATGCCCGAGGCTGTGGCGATGCCCCGGCGAATATCTATGGCTGCGATGAGTCGGATCATTGTAAGAACCCGAAACAGCGCCGGTCTGAAGGCATGATGTGCAAGCTATACCGAAGGGCAGAAATCCCTCAAGAGGCGGGCGGTCGTTACAGAGCGGCGCACCATAAGGTGATATTGGCGCTGACGTGCGGTGCGGAGAGCATCGGCGAGCCAGGGTCGAGAGGCAGGCCAGCACGGCCCAATGCTGTGACGCAAGGCCCTGAACTAGAATTGGGTGGGACGTCGCCACTACCGGGGACGTAACCAGTGACATGAGGAATGCCTCAAGCAATGCCACGAGGGTCCCGTACATCAGGCCCTCTGACGAAGCTCGACGTTCGACGAAGGGAGAGCAGGTGGCAGAGAGCAAGCAAGAGACGATCTCAAAGTTGACCGGCAGACAGCGAGCGGTCACCCAGGAGGGTGCTACCGAGCCCGCCTTCGACAACGAGTTCTGGGACAAGAAGGACGCGGGGATCTATGTCGACATCGTGTCGGGCGAGCCACTCTTCGCCTCGAAGCAGAAGTTCGACAGTGGTTGCGGTTGGCCAAGCTTCACGGTTCCCTTGGAGCCCGAGAACGTGGTGGAGAACGTAGACCGCAGCCTCGGGATGGTCCGGACCGAAGTTCGTTCGGCCCAGGGGGACAGCCACCTCGGCCATGTCTTCGATGATGGTCCTGCCGAAGAAGGCGGCCTTCGTTATTGCATCAATTCGGCTGCGCTCCGATTCATACCCTACGAGGACCTCGAGAGCGAGGGGTACGGGAAGTATCGGCATGTCCTTGATGAACGATTGACACAGGAAGGTACGGACCAATGAGCGATACGACGAGTAAGGCGATCCTGGCGGGCGGTTGTTTCTGGGGGATGCAGGATCTCATCAGGAAGCGTCCGGGCGTACTCTCCACACGGGTGGGCTACACCGGAGGCGATGTCGCCAACGCCACCTACAGAAACCATGGAACCCACGCCGAGGCCATTGAGATCGAGTTCGATCCGGAACAGATCTCGTACCGTGATCTGCTCGAGTTCTTCTTCCAGATTCATGACCCGACGACCGCTGATCGCCAAGGAAACGATGTTGGCGCGAGTTATCGGTCGGCCATCTTCTACCTCGACAAGGACCAGCGCCTTGTGGCCGAAGACACGATTGCGGACGTCGAGGCCTCAGGGTTGTGGCCCGGCAAGGTGGTCACCGAGGTCACGCCGGCGGGGCCATTCTGGGAAGCAGAGGCTGAACACCAGGATTACCTCGAGCACTACCCAAATGGATATACGTGTCATTTCCCGCGGCCCGGGTGGGTGCTGCCCCACCGTAAAGACGCCGTCGCCTGATCATTTGGTGGGCAGTGCGAGCCGCGATCTCGCACCGTGGGATCAAAAGTGGCACCTGACCTGCAAATAGTGTCGATGGAGTAGCAAACAGGCTGGCTCGGTCTGCGAGCACTTCCAGTGGATCCACGTACCACGCCGGTGATGTCCGCAACCCACGGTTCCGGTGCGGAGTGCGAGCCCTGCCAGCGGTCGACGGACCCATGTGGATGTCACGATGGCGACGGCATCGAGGCGACGCGGTGGGAGTGGACTGTGGTTATGTCTATCTGTGCGTGCGCTTCCCCTTCAGACGTCGGATCTCACCCCGGCCTGGTTGACGGAGGTGCTGGGTATCGAGGTCTTGGACGTAACCGTTCTCGATCATGCGTCAGCCACGAACCAACGGGTGCGTATTGGCCTCACATATGCGGCGCGCTCGGGTCCGTCGTCGCTGTTTGTGAAAATTGCTTCGCTGGACCAGGCTCACCGGGAGATGATCGGTGCGAGCAGTATGGGTGCACGGGAGGCGAGTTTCTACGCCGATGTCGCCCCGTCCGTCGAGTTGCGGGTGCCTCGTGCCTACTACGCAGCCTCTGCCGACGACGGCAGCTTTGTCATGCTCCTCGAAGACCTCACCGCCGAGGGTTGCGGGTTCTCGGACGGTGCGTGGGGCGTCAAAGCCGACGCCGCCGCCGCCGCTCTGGAGGAGATGGCACGCTTCCACGCCCGATTTGAAGATCCCGCTGTGCGTTCAGCAGTCGCACCCTGGCTGGCCGCACCCCAGCCACAGCACAGCGACATGGTCGCCCAGCTGATGCACGCTGTCCTCGACGAGCACGGCGACGCGGTTACGTCGTCCTATGTGGCCGCCGGCGAGCTGTACATCGAACACCACGCTCGGCTTGACGAACTGTGGAACGCTGGACCACAGACGTACATTCACGGCGATCCCCACATCGGCAACGTTTTCCTCGACCGCGGCCGCGTCGGCTTCCTCGATTGGGGTCTGTCGCGAGTGAGCACGCCCTTGCGCGACGTCAGCTACTTCCTAACGATGACGGTCGACCCCGAGGAGCGTCGACAGTCTGAGCGCGATCTGCTCCGGCTCTACCTCGACG
>DATAUC010000085.1:0-3660 GCA_036268485.1 Acidimicrobiales bacterium | reverse complement strand
GTGGTGCCGGAGACCGGCGAATTGTTCAATGTGACCCTCAGCAATCTCGGTACCTTCACCGGGGCGGTCCTATTCCTGGTGGGAGCGGTGCTGTTGTTGCCCGAGCGCACAGAGGCCGTCGCCAGCTAAGCCGGGCTTTCGCAACGGCCGACGCCAATCACCCACCACGAGTGACGAGTCGGCGATATGGTCCGGCCAGAAGGAGTCTTCATCTTCATCGGGACCTATCCGAACGAAGCCTCGGCGCGGGCCGACTACGAAATCGTGCGAGAACTGCACGCAGCCGGTGCCATCGGGACCTATGACAGCGCCGTGGTGTCCAAGGACGGCGCTGGAAAGGTCCATGTCAACAAAGACGAGATCGCCACCCGCCACGGGGCCTGGGGCGGCGCCGCGGCCGGTGCCGTGGTGGGCATCCTCTTCCCACCCTCGATCGTCGTCACCGCCATCGTCGGCGCTGCTGTTGGTGGCGCTAGCGGTCACCTGTGGCGGGGCATGTCCCGGGCCGACGTCAAGGAATTCGGGGAGATCATCGACGACGGCCAAGCCGCGCTCGTCGTCGTCGGGGACTCCACCGTGGACGCGGCACTGGCCAAGGCGGCACTGAAGGCCGAGAAGCGGGTGGCCAGGGAGCTCGGTGTCAGCGTCAAGGACGTTGACGCGGCTGTGCGCCAGGCCGTCGACGACGTCAGCTAGGAGCTCACAAGAACGGTAGGGCGGGGCGTCACCCTGGTCGGGTGATGAGGGTGCAGAGACGGGAAGCGGACACATCATCCCCGACTCGGCCCGGCCCAGCCTCCTGGTCGTCGAGGACACCCCGGCAGCGTCAGCCACATGAACGCCGACCGTGCCCATGCGGTGGTCCGGACCCTCCCTTCTCGTCCTACAACTGGGCGCTTCACAGCCGCAGCTGGTCCGGCATTTGAGCGGGGAGTTGATGTCGTCGTCAGTGGCGGCGTTCGATGCCCAGCTCGATCAGGTCGTGTGCTCACCGGTCACGCCGCTGGTCATCGATGCCGACGGTCTCCGGGCGATCGATGCGGTGGGGATCGAGCGGCTCGCCCTCCTCCACCGCTACGTCATTGCCTGAGGCGGTCGGATCTCCATCATCAGCGCTAACGGTGCAGTCGCTTCCGCCCAGCACCATTCGGTCCTGTGTGCGGTCGTCTTCACCTAAACGGTCGAGGCGAACCGTGATCGTCCCTTGAGAAGCGGTTATCACCACCGGATTTGGGTACCAGGGAGATGGCGGCCACAAGGCCGGCCGAGGCAACCAGGATCGGAAGGCTCCAAGCAGGGAGGTCGGAGGTGCGGAAGGGACGCAATTCCAGGGACAAGGGCGGCGACTCGTTGGACCTCCTCGCTCATCAGGATGGTGCGCTGATGGCTCTCTTCGCTGAGCTGGACGAGTCCCACGGGCCCGCGGTCCTCGATCGCTACAATCACGGCAACCAAGGAAAGCGGCTGATTCGGCATATTTCTCTTCGGGAAGCAGCCAAGGCTGATCTGGTGCATGCCCTCGCCGGTATCCCGGAGCTGGCGGCGATCCGCCAACAGCTGATGGGAGAGGTTGAAGAGCGGCGCAAGGCCATCAATGCCCTCGATCTGATGGGCAGAGGCGTTCGCCCCATCGACCTGAACAAGACGCAAGACTTCAATGCGGCAATTGACGACCTTCGCCAGGTGGTGGTTCCCGAGATCAGCTGGGAGCTGGCCGAGGGCATCCCGACAATCGACCGATCTCTGTCCCAGGATCAACGGACCGGATTGCACAGTGCTCACTACGTGCGGCGCCACGCCCCGACCAAGCTCGATCCAACAGGGTTTCGCCGGCGAGAAGGGCGACACATCGTCGGCTGGATCCTGACTCGGTGGGACCACCTGCTCGACCGCCCCCGTCCGGTTAAGGGAGCACGAGTTGACTGAGCACGAGTTGACTGAGCACGGGTCCGGCTCGGACTTGCACATCGCCTCCAAGCTGGACGGATCGGGAGGCGAAGCATGAGGGTGGTGGTGACCGGTGCAACCGGCAACGTAGGGACCAGCGTGGTACGCAGTCTGTCCACGGACAACTCGATCAGCCACGTAGTCGGCTTGGCTCGTCGTCCTCCCATGGACCCCGACTTCCTGGGCATCGAATGGCGCCAAGTAGACGTGGCCAACGACGATCTCCTCCCCCATTTCCTACATGCTGACGCGGTGATCCATCTTGCCTGGCTCCAGCAACCGCAACGGCAACGGCATCTATTGCACGATGTGAACATCGTCGGTTCCGCCCGAGTCTTCGAAGCAGTCGCCCGCGCTGAAGTCAAGGCCCTCTTGTACGCATCGTCGTTCGGCGTCTACTCGCCCGCACCACCGGGACAGGAGGTCGACGAGACCTGGCCCACCGACGGTATTGCCACCTCGTTGTACTCGCAGCAAAAGGCATATGTGGAGCGCCTGCTCGACCGATTCGAATACGAGCATCCATTGGTTCGCCTGGTCCGGCTTCGTCCCGCCCTTACGTTCAAGGCCGATGCCGCTTCCGAGATCCAGCGGCTCTTCCTCGGCCGTTGGCTGCCTATGATGGCCGCCCCCATCGCCCGGTTCTCGGTCGTGCCCGACGTGCTCGGGCTCATCGTCCAGGCTGTCCATACCGACGATGTGGCCGAGGCATATCGACTGGCCCTCCTCGGTTCGGTCACCGGCCCCTACAACATCACGGCCGAGAAAGCTGTCGACGCAGCGGCACTCGGCCACCAATTCGATCTCCATGTTCTCCCCGTGAGCCCGAAGGCCGCTCGTGGCGCTGCGGCACTCGGATGGCACCTCCGCCTGCAGCCGACCGAACCGGGCTGGTTCGACCTGGCCTTCCGATCTCCTCTACTCGACACGCACCACGCAGCCAAGGAGCTCGGATGGAAACCCAGCCGTTCCTCCCTCGACACCGTGGGCGAGCTGGCCGTGGCGATGGCTGCCGGAGGTGGCCTGCCCACACAGCCGCTCCGGCCTGGCCGTGGCCTGCGACCGTCGAACTGAGAGCTGATCGTAGGGCCCAGTACAAGTCGGAGGCGGTCAGGCACCCGGGGCGGTGACTCGCTCTTCCCAGATGCAGACAACGACCCTCAACCTGTGACCGTTGGGGTGGCGGCGAGCGGGTGGCCGGCAGGTGCTTGCCGGCACCAGTTCCCCTAGCCCAGAGTTTCGGCTCGTCAACCCGCGAGGTCCAGCGCCAGCTTTCCCAGGACCGATCGATCGGTGAGACGGCCGAAGGCCTCACTCACCCCCTCCAACGGCAGCCCGGAGAAGGACAACGTGGAGGCGACCGGTGGCTAGTGCCTGGAGGTCCGCTCGGATACTGGCGTCGGTCACCGTCGGTCGTGATCCCCCCACCGACGTGGCAACGGCAGGTCCTGCGGGGTCCGACCCACAGCAGGTAATGGTCGACCGGGTTCCTCCGACAAGCCCTGGGGGATCAGAGCTGCTCGCTGACAACCTCACGCTCGACCCGAAGAATCGGGCTCCACTGGAAGGCTACTCAAGTATCGCTCTTTGGTATCGCCTGGTCCGGATGAACCAGCTGCTCGGCCAGCAACCGCAGCTTGACGTTCATGCGCTGGGATGCACGTTGGAGAACCGAGAAGGCCTCATCCTCCGAGATCTCCTGCCGAGCCATGA
>DATAUC010000084.1:0-17389 GCA_036268485.1 Acidimicrobiales bacterium | reverse complement strand
CGGTGGACCGCTCTCGCTGACGCCGGCCACGATTGCCGCCGCTGTGGCGGCCATCCCGGCCCCCTAGTTGGAGCCTGGCTGGGCCATCCCAGCCACCAAGGAGTTGAAGAAGGGACCCCTCCGGGGGTCCCTTCTTCGCGTAGTGGGATGAAGTGGATAGGGTTGCAGCATGGCGGACCAGGCACACTTCACCGAAGTTGCCATGGAGCACATGCCCGGGCTGTACAGCGCTGCGCTGCGCATGACCCGCAATGCAGCCGACGCCGAGGACCTGGTGCAGGAGACCTACCTCAAGGCCTACCGCTCCTATAAGTCCTTTGCAGAGGGCACCAACTTGCGGGCCTGGCTCTACCGGATTTTGACCAACACCTACATCAACTCGTACCGGGCGGCCAAGCGGCGACCCCAGGTCACCGATGTGGAAGATGTGGAAGACCTCTACCTCTACAAGCGGATGTCGGGTTCCGGCGGCACCGAGCAGGGCCGCAGTGCCGAAGATGAAGCGCTTGACCGCTTCACCGACGAGGACGTGAAATCGGCGCTGGAGGAGTTGCCCGAGGCTTTCCGTATGGCCGTTCTCCTGGCCGACGTCCAGGGATTCAGCTACAAGGAGATCTCAGAGATCACCGATGTGCCCATCGGTACCGTCATGAGTCGCATCCACCGGGGAAGAAGGGCGCTCCAAAAGGCGTTGCACGATGTAGCGACCGCACGAGGCCTGGTCGGAAGCACGTCGGGAGGATCGACGGACTGATGAGGAGGTGTGGACGTGGCTGAAGACGGTCTGTTTGGGAAGACGGTGAACTGCGATGAGGCGGTCCACCAGCTCTATCACTACCTGGACGGTGAGCTCACAGAAGAGCGGCGTCACCAGATCGACGAGCACCTCAATTTCTGTGGGCCCTGCGGCGGTGCGGCCGAATTCGAGACCGAGTTGCGCCTCGTCATCGCCAATCGCTGTAAAGACCACGTACCGGAGAGCTTGATCCGCCGTATCGCCGAGGCTATCGACGAGGAGAGTCGCCAGCACGACGGCGAACACTAAGGTGAGCGTGGCGGTGTCGTCCCCCAGCATGGTGGATTGGGATCTGGCCCAACACGTGGCGGCCGGTGCCCTCATCCTCAAACCCGCCCCCGCCTCCTATCGGTCTTCGGATCTCCAAAGTCAGTTTGACGAGCTCACCGCCCGAGCTGAGCTGCTGGTCAGCGAGGCGACCGGTCTGCACTCCGCCCATGGGGCGGCCCGGGCCAAGGTCACCGACCGCCCGGGGTGGGCCGCCGCCAATGTCCGTTCCATGCAGCGCCTGGTCGGCCCGGCGCTGACCCTGCAGGGAAAAAAGGGAAAGGCACCTCGGGCCGGGAGTCCCGCCTTCATGATCGGTCGGGTGACCACGGGCACCCAGGTCGGACTGATGCTGGCCTACATGGCCACTCGGGTGTTGGGTCAGTACGACCTCCTCATCAGCGAGGAGGAACCGGAAGATCAAGACCTGGTTTCGTACGTGGGGCCCAACGTCGTGGCCATTGAGACTCGCTACGGCTTCGAGCCGAACCAGTTCCGCCTGTGGTTGGCCCTGCACGAGGTGACCCACCGCATGCAGTTCACCGCCGTGCCCTGGCTGCGGGACCACTTCGTGAGCCTGGTGGGGGAGATGCTCGAACCACTCCACGCCGATCCACTGAATTTGGCCGAGACCTTCCAGCGGGTGGTCACCGAGGTGCGGGCCGGTCGAAACCCGCTGGACGAGGCCGGGGTCGTCGGTCTGGTCGCTACGCCGGGGCAACGACTGGCCCTGCAGAAGATCTCGGGGATGATGAGCCTTCTCGAGGGGCACGGCGATGTGACGATGGATCGCGCCGGCGCGGCCGAGGTGCCCGGGGCGGCGTCGTTCTCGGCCATGTTGCATCAGCGCCGCACGCAGACCAAAGGCGTGGCTAAGGTGATGTCACGCCTCCTCGGCCTGGAGGCCAAAATGCGCCAGTACGCCGAGGGAGAGCGGTTCGTCGAGGCGGTCGAGGCCGCCGGCGGGCCGGAGCTGCTCGCCCGGGTGTGGCGTGGCCCCGAATGGCTCCCGACCCTGGCGGAAATCCGGAGCCCGGTCGACTGGATGGCTCGGGCCGGTGGCGCACTGGCGTGAACGAGTGGGCGGAGGGTTGGCCCTCGCCGATTGAAGAACTGGCGGCCCGGTGCACCTTCCCTCCGGCCGGCAGCTCGCTGACCTGCGCCGTCTCGGGCGGCGCCGATTCAATGGCCCTCATGGTCCTGGCCATCGCCGCCGGGTGTGCGGTCAGCGCCATCCATGTCGAGCACGGGCTGCGGGAAGGGTCGGCAGCCGAGGCCGACGTGGTCGAGCAGGCGGCGGCACTCCTCGGTGCCAGCTTCATCTCCAAGACGGTGTCCGTGCCACCCGGACCCAACCAAGAAGCCAGAGCCCGCCAGGCTCGCTTTGGCGTCCTGCCGGACGGGGTGGCGACGGGTCACACCATGGACGATCAGGCGGAAACCATCCTGTTGAACCTCCTGCGCGGCTCCGGGGCGGACGGCCTGGCCGGCATGGAGCCCGGCCACAGCCACCCGATCCTGGGGTTACGCCGTGCCGAGACCCACGCCGTGTGCGCCGCCATGGGTCTGCAGCCCGTGATGGATCCCAGCAACGACGATCCGGCCTTTCTGCGCAACCGGGTGCGGCACGAGCTGCTCCCCCTCTGCGCCGACATCGCCGGTCGCGACCCGGTACCGGTGCTGGCTCGCCAGGCCGGTGTGCTGCGTGACGAGGTGGCGCTACTCAATGCCCTGGCCCAGGAGGCCACGCCCGACCCATCGGACGCCAAGGCAGTGGCGGGCCTGGCGCTCCCGTTGGCTCGTCGGTCGATGCGGCGCTGGCTGCAGACCTCGGGCGGTTCTCCCTACCCGCCCTCGCTGGCCGAGGTGGATCGGGTTCTGGCCGTGGCGTCCGGCTCGGCGGTGGCCACCGAGATCTCCGGCGGTCGCCGGGTGAGCCGCAGTGCCGGTCGCCTGTCAATAGGAGCAGGTGGCTCAGATAGTGTCACCCCAGTGACAACCGAGGAGGCTGGCGCCACCGTCCCGAGTTGGGCACAGCCCGAAGTCGGCCCCGTCATGGTCGATGCCGCCCGGGTCTCCGCCCGGGTGGCCGAACTGGGCGCGCAGATCACCGCGGACTACGCCGACGACCCGCCGCTCCTGGTGGCCGTACTCAAGGGAGCCATGCTCTTCATGAGCGACTTGTGCCGGGCCATCGCGCTGCCCGTCGACGTCGACTTCATGGCGGTTTCTTCCTACGGGAGCGCCACCAAGACCTCCGGCGTGGTGCGCATCGTCAAGGACCTCGACTCTGAACTCGAAGGTCGGCACGTGGTGGTGGTGGAGGACATCATCGACAGCGGCCTGACCCTGAACTATCTGCGCCGCTACCTGCACGCCCGGCAACCCAAGAGTGTCGAAGTCTGCGCCCTCCTGGTCAAGGAGGGTGAGCAGCGCGTGGAACTGGACCTGCGCTACATCGGCTTCACCATTCCCGCCGCTTTCGTCGTCGGCTACGGGCTCGATGTGGCCGAGAAATACCGCAACCTCTCCGGGGTGCACTACTACCTGGGTGCCGAGGATGACGCATGAGGAGTGACCGGTGGCGGTAGACGTCGAACGGGTACGGCTTGCCGTGGCCGAGATTCTCAGCGCCATTGGGGAAGACCCCGAACGGGACGGCCTGGTCGACACGCCCCGTCGCGTGGCCGCCATGTACGAGGAGCTCTTCTCGGGCCTGGCCGACGACCCGGCCCGCCACGTGGCGATCACCTTCGCCGAGGGTCATGACGAGATGGTCATGGTGCGCGACATCCCCTTCGCCTCGCTCTGTGAGCACCACCTGGTTCCCTTCTTGGGCAAGGCCCATGTGGCGTACATCCCTGGTGAGGACGGTCGCATCACCGGTCTGTCCAAGCTGGCCCGCCTGGTCGACGGCTACGCCCGCCGATTACAGGTCCAGGAACGCATGACGACCCAGATCGCCGACGCCATCGAGAGCGTGCTCGCCCCCCGGGGCGTCCTGGTGGTGCTTGAGGCGGAGCACCTGTGCATGTCGATGCGAGGGGTTAAGAAGCCGGGCACGGTGACCGTGACGTCGGCGGTGCGCGGCCTCTTCCGTTCCGACGTAGCCACTCGGGCCGAAGCGATGCAGTTCGTCCGGGGGCGCTGAACGGCGTGCCGTCCGCTCACCTTGACCGACCATTGGTCATGGGGGTCCTCAACGTGACACCGGATTCCTTCTTCGATGGTGGCCGCTATGCCACCACGGAGTTGGCCGTGGCCCGGGGCTTGGCCCTCGTGGCTGAAGGGGCGGACATTGTCGATGTCGGCGGTGAATCGACTCGACCGGGGGCCGAACCGGTCACTGTCCAGGTCGAGCTGGCTCGCGTGGTCCCGGTCATCGAGGCGCTGGCCCCCAGGGTGCGGGTGTCCGTCGACACCATGAAACCAGAGGTGGCCCGGGCTGCCATCGCGGCCGGCGCCACCATGGTCAACGATGTCTCGGCCTCGTTGTGGGAGGTGGCGGCAGACACCGGCGCCGCCTGGGTGGCCATGCACATGCAAGGGTCGCCTCGGACCATGCAGGTCGCCCCGCACTACGACGACCTGATGGCCGAGGTGTCCGGGTTCTTGCTCGAACGCGCCGCCACCGCCCTCGCTGCTGGCGTGACCGAGGTCTGGGTGGATCCCGGCGTGGGCTTCGGCAAGACCATCGACCACAATTTGACCCTCCTGCGGCACCTTTCGTCCCTGGTGGGGGCAGCGGAGGAAGCTGGCTGCGCCGGGGTGGCCGTGGGCACCAGCCGTAAGCGGTTCTTGGGGCTGCTGGCAGGCGGTCGGTGGCACGACGAGCCGGCTGAGCTGGAAGATCGGGCTGAAGGATCGCTGGCTACGGCGGCGCTGGCCATGGTCGGGGGGGCCCGCCTGGTGCGTGTGCACGATGTAGGGGCCACCTTGCAGGCGGCCCGGTTGTATGGTCCTGCCGCATGAAGGGGAAATGGGCGGCGGGCATCCCCCCGAGGAATTTCACCTGGGTGATGAAGGACCATCTGGCCATCAGTGAGCGGCCGGGCGGCTTCGCGCCCAACCATCGCAAGGTGCGGCGCCAGGAGGAGATCATCTGGCTGCGGGTCCAGGGCTTCGGCCGGGTCATCTCGCTCCTACCTTCCCCGCACAACCTGGCTGCCTACGACGACGAAGGCTTGGCCTGGGCCCACTACCCGTTGCCCAAACTGGGGGATCCCAAGCCGGTCCTGGCCGAGTGCTTCAAGGACATCGATGATTCCCTGGGCACAGGCTTGCGGATATTGGTGCACCAGGACGAGTTGGGCGACCGGGTCATGGGTGTGGTGGCGGGTTACCTGATCTGGTCCAACCGGATCCACAATGAGCCCCAGGCGGTGGCACTGATAGAGCACGTGTGTGGTCACGCCATGGGTGAACCGGGTCGTGCACTGCTCGCCGCGCTGGACGGCCTGCCCCACCGCCCACCGGCACCGTGAGCGAGCATTCGGGCGACCGCATAGAGATCCGGGATCTCCGGGTACTCGGAACGCACGGCGTCCTGGAGGAAGAGAAGGGGCGGGCCCAGCCTTTCTCGCTCGACATCGTGGCCTGGGTGGACATGGTGGCGGCGCAGCAAAGCGACGAGCTGGGTGACACCGTCGACTACGGCGCCCTGGCCGACATCGCGGCCGACGTGGTGTCGGGGCGGTCGTTCCGGCTTCTCGAAGCACTCGCTGGCCGCCTGGCCGAGGTCCTCCTCATTACCGACTCGCGGCTGGAGGCGGTCGAGGTGACGGTGCGCAAACTACGGCCGCCGCTGGCGCTCGACGTTGCCTCCACCGGCGTGCGAATCTTCCGCTCCCGCTAGTGGTTGAGGGCCCTCTTCGCCGGGCCTTTCTCGGCCTGGGTTCGAATCTGGGCGATCGCCGCGCCACCCTGGTCGAAGCGGTGGCGCAGCTGTCGGCGGGGGGCGACGTGATCGCCGTGTCGCCCGTCTATGAGACCGAACCGGTGGGCGGTCCCGAACAGGGCCCCTACCTCAACCTTGTTGTCGAGCTGGCCACGACCGACACCCCCCAGGCCCTGCTGGCCCGGTGCCAGGCGCTCGAAGTGGCGGCCCACCGCGTTCGGACGGTTCGCTTCGGGCCTCGGACCCTCGATGCCGACGTTCTGCTGGTCGGTGATCTCATGGTGGCGACGCCCGATCTGGAGGTCCCCCATCCCCGTATGTGGGAGCGGCGTTTCGTCCTGCAACCGCTGTCTGACCTGGCCCCGGACCTGGTGCCCGAGGAGCTGGTAATTGCCGCTGGTGGAGCGGTGGTCCGTGTGGGTAATCTGTAGCCGTCTGTAGTTTCGATCGTCTGTAGGCGAACGGCACCCGAGAGGGGCTGGAACGTCGAAGGAGGTCAGGTGCACACCATCCGAATCATCGGCCCCGGGCGGGCTGGAACATCATTGGCCGCGGCGCTTTCGGCGCACGGTTGGGACGTGGTCGACTTTCTCGGGCGACGCGATGACCTGACCGACGCCGCGCACGGGGTCGACGTGCTGATCATCGCCACCCCTGACGATGTCATCGCCACGGTGGCGGCCGCAGTCCGACCGAGCCCGACGACGACCGTCCTCCACCTCTCAGGCTCACTGGGTCTCGACGCCCTGGCCCCCCACCCGCGGCGTGCCGCGCTGCACCCGCTGGTGCCGCTGCCCAACGCCGCCGTCGGGGCCCACCGCCTGTGCGCCGGTGTGACCTTCGCCATTGCTGGCGAGGTCGCAGCCCGGGACATGGTCGAGAGCCTGGGTGGCCGGGTGGTCGAAGTGGCCGATGCCGACCGGGCCGCCTATCACGCCGCCGCCTGCATCGCGGCCAACCATGTGGTGGCCCTGCTGGGTCAGGTGGAGCGGGTGGCCGCCTCCGCCGGCTTGGACCTCGAAGCCTTCCTGCCCCTCACCCGGGCCGCGGTCGAAGATGTGGCCGCCCTGGGGCCACGGGCCGCCCTGACCGGACCGGCCCGCCGCGGCGACTGGGCCACCCTCAGCCGCCACCTCGATGCGTTGCCGGCCGGCGAACGGGCTGGCTACCAGGCCGGTGCCGCCCTGGCCACCCAGCTGGCCCAATCGGCCGTGCCTGCTCAGGCGGCGGTGTAGGTCATGCAGGTTGTGGAGACCACAGCGGCGTGCCGCGATGCATTGACCCGTTTCCGGGCTGACGGCCGAACGGTCGGTCTGGTGCCGACCATGGGTGCGCTGCACGCCGGCCATGTCTCGTTGATGGAGCGGGCGGGGGTCGAGTGTGACGTGGTGGCGGTGAGCATCTTCGTCAACCCGTTGCAGTTCGGGGACCCCGAGGACATCGCCAAGTACCCCCGGACCATGAGCGCCGACCTGGCCGCCTGCGAAGTGGCCGGCGTCGACGTCGTCTTCGCTCCCACCGTGACCGACATGTATCCCGGATGGCCCGCCGCGCTGCCCACCACGGTGTCGGTGTCCGGGGTCAGCAAAGGCTGGGAGGGAGGGTCCCGCCCCGGTCACTTCGACGGCGTGGCCACCGTTGTGGCCAAGCTCTTCTCCATTGCCGGACCCTGCCGGGCTTACTTCGGAGAGAAGGACTACCAACAGCTGTCCGTAGTGCGGCAGATGGCGGCCGATCTCTCCCTGCCGGTCGATGTGGTGGGCTGCCCCATCGTGCGCGAAGCGGACGGCCTGGCGCTCTCCAGCCGCAATGTCCGCCTCTCGCCCGAGGAGCGGCAGGCGGCGGTAGTGCTCTCCCGCGCGCTGGCCGCCGGACGGGCCGCGCTGGAGGACGGCGTGCATTCGGCCGTGGCCGTGTCAGAGGTCATGCGCCATGTGGTCGGGACCGAGCCCGGCGTCCGCCTCGACTACGCCGTGGCGGTCGGGGTCGATGACCTGGTCGCCGCCGTCCAGATCGACGACCCTTCGCTGGTGCGCCTTCTCATCGCGGCCGAAGTGGGCCCGGTCCGGCTGATCGACAACTGTTCGGGTGCCGCTGTCTCGAGCCATGGCGTCACAAAGTCTCGGCGCCCCCTGCGCCGTCTGGAAAGGATCTGATGCGACGACGGATGATGAAGTCGAAAATTCACCGGGCGACGGTCACCGGGGCCAATCTCAATTACGTGGGGTCGGTCAGCATCGACACCGAGTTGATGGCGTTGGCCGACATCCTGCCCTACGAGCAGGTGGCGGTACTCGACATCGACAATGGTGCCCGCTTCGAGACATACGCCATTGAGGGTGAGCGCGGTCAGATCTGCCTGAACGGCGCGGCTGCCCGCCTGGTCTCGCCGGGCGACAAGGTGATCATCATCACCTACGCCGAGTACGAGCGGGAGGAGCTCACGACCTACGTGCCCCACGTGGTGCACGTCGACGGACGCAACCGGGTGATCGACGAGGTCTCGGCCCGGCTGGACGCCGAGCTCACTCTGTCCGAACCGGCGTGACCACCACGGCCCACCCGGGGCCGTTCAATGTCTTGGTGCTGGGAAGTGGCGTGGCCGGGCTGTCGGCCGCCGTGCGCTTGGCTGGGCTGAGCCCGAACGGCGGAGCGTCCCCCAGTCTCGGCGTCCTGACCAAGGGAGCGCTCTCGCAGTCGGCCACCCGTTGGGCCCAAGGGGGCGTCGCCGCCGTACTCGGCGGCGACGAGGACTCCACCGATCTCCACCTGGCCGACACCCTGGCGGCAGGCGCCGGGTTGTGCGACGAGGAAGCGGTACGAGTTCTGGTCGACGAAGGTCCGGGTCGGGTCCACGAACTCATCGCGTTGGGGGTCGAGTTCGATCGCGAAGCCACGGGCCTGCTGGCCCTGGCCCGTGAAGGCGGGCACTCCCACCCCCGGGTCGTCCACGCCGGCGGTGCCGCTACCGGTGCCGAAGTGGAGCGGGCCTTGGTGGATGCGACCTATCGAACGGCCAGTGCCGTGCTCGAGGGCTGGTTCGCGCTCGATCTCCTCGTGGAAGGCGGACGCTGCGTCGGCGTGACCGCGCTCCCGCCGGACGGTCCGATGGTGGAGGTTCGAGCCGACCATGTCGTGCTGGCGACCGGCGGAGCGGGGCAGCTCTTCTCGGTCACCACCAACCCGCCCGAATCGACCGGAGACGGCGTGGCCATGGCCTTGCGGGCCGGGGTGCCCACCGCCGATGTCGAATTCGTGCAGTTCCACCCAACCGCCCTGCATCACCCGGCCATGCCGCGGCCACTCCTGTCCGAGGCGTTGCGGGGGCACGGGGCACTGTTGCGTGACGCCGAGGGTCAGCAGTTCGTCGACGAGCTGGCGCCTCGCGACGTGGTGAGCCGGGCCATGGCGGCCCGCATGACCCTGCAGGGCACCGACCACCTGTGGCTCGATGCCACAGGGCTGGAACGCTTCGAGTCCCGCTTTCCGACCATCGCCGCCTCCCTGACCTCCATCGGCCTCGACCCGCAAACGGACTGGTTGCCCATCGCCCCGGCGGCCCACCATCTCAGTGGCGGTGTGGTGACCGACCTCTGGGGGGCCACGGCGCTGCCCGGCCTGTGGGCCGTGGGTGAAGTGGCCTGCACCGGGGTCCACGGCGCCAACCGGCTGGCCTCCAACTCCTTGTTGGAAGGCATGGTGTTCGGCGCCCGCCTGGCTGAACGCCTGGCCTCGTCGCAGTTCGAGCCCGAACCTAGTGGCGCGCTGCGGGCCGTGCTCGGTGACCGTCCTCTGGACGGCATTGGCGTGACCAAGGTGGACGTGACGCCGCGGCGGTGGGCATCGAGCCCGGCGGCTCCGGAGTCACTGCCCGATGTGGCCAAGCTGCGCGATTCGTTGCAGCGGACCATGACCAGCGGCGCCGGGGTCATACGTTCGTCCGAGTCGCTTTCGGCGGCGGCCGACGCCGTGGGCGCGGTAGCGGCGGCGTTGGGCGACCGGACGGCCAGCGTTGAGGCCGGGGAGCTGGGCAACCTCTTGCAGTTGGCTGAGGCCCTTCTGGTGTCGGCCCAACTGCGCACCGAGAGCCGGGGCGCTCATTCCCGGCGCGAGTTTCCGGCCGCCGATGCCGCGTGGCGGACCCGGCTGGTCCACCGTCATGGCTGAGTCCTGCGTGCGGGACGTCGTGGCGGCGGCGCTGGCCGAGGACCTCGGTCCCGACGGTGACATCACTGCCGCCCTGGTGCCGACCGGGGCCACGGCCGGCTTCGTGCTGCGGGCCCGCGCCGTCGGCGTACTGGCCGGGCGGGAGTGCGCGGCTGAAACGTTCCGTCAGCTCGACCCTGACCTTTCGCAGACCTGGCACGCCGATGACGGGGCCACCCTGGCGCCGGGCGACGTGATCCTGGAGGTGACGGGAGCCCTGCGCCCGATCCTCACCGCCGAGCGGACGGCACTGAACTTCCTGGGCCATCTGTCGGGCATCGCCACGTTGACGGCGCAATTCGTGGCGGCGGCGCACGCCCGCAATCCATCGGTCCTGGTGCTCGATACGCGCAAGACCACACCGGGCCTTCGCCGTCTGGAGAAGGCAGCGGTGCGGGCCGGCGGCGGCACCAATCACCGGGCTGACCTGTCCGAAGCGGTGCTGGTCAAGGACAACCATCTGGCCGGCCTGTCCATCACCGATGCAGTGGAGCGGGCTCGCGCCCTGTGGCCCGGCCGGCGGGTGGAGATCGAGTGTGACGACCTGGACCAGGTGGGCGAGGCAGCCCGGGCCGGCGCTGATGCCGTGCTTTTGGACAACATGGATCCCGCCCTGGTGCGCACCGCCATCGCCCTGGTCCACGCCGAGGCGACCGGTCCGATGCTGACCGAGGTGTCGGGCAACATCACGCTGGAGACCATTGGGGACTACGCGGCGGCCGGACCGGACTGGATTTCCAGTGGGTCGCTGACCCATTCGGCCGTCGTGCTGGACCTGGGGTTGGATCTGCTGTGGCGCAGCGACGCGTCGGATGACGAGGGGACTGACCGTGCTGCTGGTCATTGACGTCGGGAACACCGAAACCGTGATCGGGCTCTACGCCCGCGGTGACGCCGACGCGTTGCCGGCGCCCGAGGAGAGCGTCGGTGTGGGCATCGGCACCGAGCACGACCCCACGGCACCGCGGGGGCTGACCCACCACTGGCGCCTCTCAACCGTGCCGACCCGTACGCCGGACGAGCACGCCGTGCTGCTGACCCAGCTCCTCGATCTCGAAGGGCTCGACATCGCCACCTCGGTCACCGGCATCGCCGTCAGCTCCTCAGTGCCCCACGTCACCGGCGAGCTGCGCCAGATGGCCACCCGCTGGTTCTCCCAGCTGCCGTGCGTGGTCCTTGGTCCCGGTACCAGGAGCGGTATGCCCATTCTGTACGACAATCCCAAAGAGGTGGGCGCCGACCGGGTGGCCAACGCCGTGGGGGCTTATGACCTCTACGGCGGCCCCTGCGTGGTCATCGACATGGGCACGGCCACCACCGTGGAGGCCATCAGCGCGTCGGGCGAGTATCTCGGTGGCGCCATCGCCCCCGGGGTGGCCATCAGCCTCGAGGCCCTGTACCAGCAGGCCGCCGCCCTGCGCCGGGTGGAGGTGGCGGTGCCCCGCAACGTCATCGGCCGCTCTACTGTCGAGTCCATCGAATCGGGCACGCTCTACGGCTTCGCGGCCCAGGTCGACGGCCTGGCCCGGCGCTTCATGGAGGAGCTCGGGCCCTCGACCGTGGTGGCCACCGGCGGCCTCAGTTCGCTCATTGCGCCACATTCGGACACCATTGAGCACGTGGAACCCTGGCTGACGCTGCACGGATTGCGCATCGTGTACGAGCGCAACGTCACATGAGCGACGTTCCGTACCGCTACGACCGCACCCATTACGCCGCCGATGTGGTGGAGCGCTGGGCGGCACTGGAGCCCGGGGAAGAGTCGGGCGAGGTGGTCGGGGTGGCGGGCCGCCTCATGCTCTCGAGACCGCAGGGCAAGCTGGCTTTCGCCGAATTGCGGGACGCCTCGGGCTCGGTGCAGCTCTTCGCGCTGGCCGCACTGACAGCCAACTTCGACGAGTTCATCCGGCTCAACCTGGGGGACTGGATCGGCGCTCGGGGCGAAGTCGTGCGCACCAAGCGGGGGGAACTCTCGGTCAAGGTGGCCGAGTGGGAACTGTTGGCCCAGGCCCGGCGCAACTTCGGCGACAAGTGGCACGGGGTGACCGACACCGAGACGCGCTACCGTCAGCGCGAGGTCGACCTGTGGGCCAACGAGCGCAGCCGCCAACTCCTCATGCTCCGTTCCAACGTGGTGCAGGGCATCCGCCAGCGCCTGTGGGCCCAGGGCTTCGTTGAGGTGGAGACGCCCATCCTGCACGCCATCGCCGGAGGGGCCACGGCCAAGCCGTTCATCACCCATCACAACGCGCTGGATATCGACCTGTATCTCAGGGTGGCGCCTGAGCTGTTCCTCAAGCGTCTGGTGGTCGGCGGCTTCGACAAGGTCTTCGAGATCGGTCGCAGCTTCCGCAACGAAGGCATCTCGCCCCGTCACAATCCCGAGTTCACCACGATCGAGCTCTACCAGGCCTACGCCGACTACACCGACACCATGGTCGTCTTCGAAGAGCTTGTGGCCGGTGCGGCCCAGGACTTCCTGGGCACGACCACGCTGACCTACGGGGGGCGCGAGCTCGACCTCACGCCGCCCTGGCGCCGGGCCACCATGTCCGAGTTGGTGGCCGAGGCCACCGGTTTCGACTTGAGCGTGCACACACCGCGGGACGAGCTGGCCAAGGTGGCGTCCGAGGTCGGGATAGAGGTGGCCGACGATTGGGGGCCGGGCAAGATCCTGCTCGAGATTTACGAGAAGACCACCGAGGGCGAATTGTGGGGCCCGGTCTTCGTCATCGACTATCCGGCCGAGGTCTCCCCGTTGGCCCGACGCCATCGCGACGATCCCGACCTGGTGGAGCGCTATGAGCCGGTGGTGGCCGGCCGCGAACTGGGCAACGGCTTCACC
This sequence comes from Acidimicrobiales bacterium, assembly GCA_036268485.1. Lineage (GTDB taxonomy): Bacteria > Actinomycetota > Acidimicrobiia > Acidimicrobiales > RAAP-2 > Bog-473. The sequence goes on along the minus strand of DATAUC010000084.1, from coordinate 4,378 downwards.
GAGCTCATCGATCCCGACGACCAGCGGGCGCGCTTCATGGAGCAGGCGGCCAAGCACGCCGCCGGCGACGATGAGGCCAGCGAGGTCGACGAGGACTACCTGCGGGCCCTCGAGTACGGGCTGCCCCCGACGTCGGGCTTTGGTCTGGGCATTGACCGGCTTCTCATGCTGCTGGGCGATGTGGCCAATATCCGGGAGGTCATCGCCTTCCCGACGCTGCGCCCCGAGCGCTAGTCAGTTCGCCGGCCAGTCAGGCCGGTAGGTCGGTCAGCAGTTCGCCGGCCAGCCGGGCCAGGCCCTCTTTGAGGCCGGGGACGTTGATGCCGGCAGTGGCGGACTTGGCTCGCTCCACGTAGGAGCGCGCCTCGTCGACCGAGGCGGCGATGCCACTGGAACCGGCCACGATGGTGCGGGCCTTCTCCCGTTCGGGCTCACCCAACGGCTTGCCCAGCAACGCTTCGAGGTCGGACCCGGTGGCCGGGTCGGTCAAGGCGATCAGCGCCGGCAGGGTGTAGATGCCCTCGGCCAGATCCTGGCCCGCCGGCTTGAGGAGTTCGCCTTCGGTGGCCGTGATGTCGAGGATGTCATCCCGGATCTGGAACACCATGCCGAAACAGTGGCCGTACTCGGTCAGGGCGTCGACCTCGGCCAGCGGCAGGCCGCCGGTCAAGGCTCCGATGCGGCACGAGGTGGACGTCAGCGCGGCCGTCTTGCCGGCAATGGCGTTGGTGTATTCCTCCCGGGTGCGGGCAGTCTGGAAGGCGGATCGCACCTCGAGCACCTGTCCCTGGCAGAGCTTGCCCAGGGTGTCGGCCAGCAGTTTGGCGATGTCTGTGCCCAGCCCGGCGGCGATGGCGGCTGAACGGGCCAGCAGGTAGTCCCCGGCCACGATGGCCACCAGATTCCCGAAACGGCTGTTGACACTTTCGACGTTGCGCCGGATGGTCGCCTCGTCCAGGACGTCGTCGTGATAGAGCGAGGCCAGGTGCACCAGCTCCACGGCCACGCCGCCGAGCAGGTCCTCCCGGGTGGCGCTGCGCTGCCCTCCGGTGGCGGCGGCCAGGGTCAGGAGCGGCCGAAGGCGCTTGCCACCTGCGGCCATGAGATGGGTGGTCACCGAATCGAGGAAGGCATCCCCTGTGACGACCGACTCGGTGAGCAGGGGCTCCAGCTGCTGCATCCCCTCTTGGAGAAGGGGCAGACCGAGAGCCTCCGACGCATTCACTCCCTGTGACGATAGGCGACCGGCCAGCCGATGCGACAGCCGCCTGGCAGTCTGAGCGCAGGAAGGGGGCACCACGACGGTTACCCCTATGTGGGCTCAGTGGCCATGCTGCCTGTTCCATAGGAGGGCGCAGGTACACTGAAGTCCGAACTAGAGAGAGGCGGTCAGGGTGTTCGAACGCTTCACCGACCGGGCACGAAGAGTACTGGTGCTGGCGCAAGAAGAAGCGCGCCTGCTGAATCACAGCTTCATCGGGACGGAGCACATACTGCTCGGTCTCATCCACGAAGGCGAAGGCGTGGCGGCCAAGGCCCTCGAATCACTCGGCATCTCGTTGGAGGCCGTGCGCGAGAAGGTGGAAGAGACCATAGGGATGGCCGGCACCGCCCCTAGTGGGTCGCCGCCGTTCACCCCCCGGGCCAAGAAGGTCCTCGAACTCTCGCTGCGTGAAGCGCTGCAGCTCGGCCACAGCTACATCGGCACGGAGCACATGCTGCTCGGCCTGGTGCGCGAAGGCGAAGGCGTGGCCGCCACCGTCCTGGTGTCGCTCGGAGCCGATCTGGGCCGGGTGCGCCAGCAGGTCATCCAACTCATGTCGGGCAACCAGGGCGGCAAGGAATCGGTTGGCGCCGCCCAGGGCACCGCCTCGGGCGAGAACCCCTCCGGCTCGGCTGTGCTCGACCAGTTCGGCCGCAACCTGACCCAGCTGGCCCGCGACGGAAAGCTCGACCCGGTCATCGGGCGCGAGAAGGAAATCGAGCGGGTCATGCAGGTGCTGTCCCGCCGGACCAAGAACAACCCTGTGCTCATTGGCGAGCCCGGCGTGGGCAAGACCGCCATCGTGGAGGGCCTGGCCCAGCGCATCGTGGCCAACGAGGTCCCCGAGACCCTGACCGGCAAGCAGCTCTACACCCTCGACCTCGGCGCTTTGGTGGCCGGTAGCCGCTACCGCGGTGACTTCGAGGAGCGGCTGAAGAAGGTCCTCAAGGAGATCCGTACCCGCGGCGACATCGTGCTGTTCATTGACGAGATCCACACGCTCGTGGGTGCCGGCGCCGCTGAAGGTGCCATCGACGCTGCGTCCATCCTCAAGCCGATGCTGGCCCGGGGCGAGCTGCAGACTGTCGGTGCTACCACTATCGACGAGTACCGCAAGCACCTCGAGAAGGACGCCGCCCTGGAGCGTCGTTTCCAGCCGGTCAAGGTCGACCAGCCCACCGTGGCGTTGACCATCGACATCCTCAAGGGCCTGCGCGACCGTTACGAGTCGCACCACGCCGTCAGCATCACCGACCAGGCCCTGGTGGCCGCGGCCAACCTGGCCGACCGCTACCTGGCCGACCGGTTCCTGCCGGACAAGGCGATCGACCTTATTGACGAGGCCGGGAGCCGCCTGCGCATCCGTCGCATGAGCACTCCCCCCAGCGCCAAGAAGCTGGACGAGGAGATCACGCGCCTGCGGGCCGACAAGGAAGCCGCCATCGAGAAGGGTGCCTTCGAGCAGGCCAAGAAGTTGGCCGAGCAGGAGAAGGAGCGCCTCGACCTCAAGGAGACGCAGGAAGCCGAGCTGCGGGCCGAAGGGGTCGACCTCTTCGACGTCGTCGACGAGGAAGTCATCGCCGAGGTGTTGGCGGCCTGGACCGGTATTCCGGTCTACCGCCTGACCGAGGAAGAGACGGCCAAGTTGCTGCGCATGGAAGATGAGCTGCACAAGCGGGTCATCGGCCAGGAGGAGGCGCTCAAGGCGCTCTCCCGGGCCATCCGCCGCACCCGGGCCGGTCTCAAGGACCCCAAGCGTCCGAGTGGCTCGTTCATCTTCCTGGGCCCCACCGGTGTCGGAAAGACGGAGCTGGCCAAGACGCTGGCCGAGTTCCTCTTCGACGACGAGGACGCGCTGATCCAGCTCGACATGAGTGAGTACATGGAGAAGCACACGGTCAGCCGCCTGGTCGGTTCGCCTCCCGGCTACGTCGGGTACGAAGAGGGCGGTCAGCTGACCGAAGCGGTGCGGCGCAAGCCGTTCTCCGTGGTCCTCTTCGACGAGGTCGAGAAGGCGCACCCCGATGTGTTCAACACGCTGCTGCAGATCCTCGAAGACGGTCGTCTGACCGACGCCCAGGGTCGCTCGGTGGACTTCAAGAACACGGTGCTGATCATGACGTCGAACCTCGGTACGGCGGATCTGCGCAAGTCGTCCATGGGCTTCGCCAAGACCTCCGAAGCGGTCACCTACGAGCGCATGAAGCAGAAGGTTGACGAAGCGCTCAAGGGCCACTTCCGTCCGGAGTTCCTGAACCGGATTGACGAAGTCATCGTGTTCCACGAGCTCTCCAAGGACGAGATCATCGAGATCGTCGACCTGCTCATGGCCCGCACCATCGGCCAGCTGTCCGAGCAGGGCATCGGCCTCGAACTCACGCCAGCCGCTCGGGCCTTCCTGGCCGACAAGGGCTACGACCCTCAGTTGGGGGCACGACCACTGCGTCGGGCCATCCAGCAGCTGGTCGAGGACCCGCTGTCGGAGCGCATCTTGTGGAAGGAGTTCCGGGTCGGCGAGACAATCGTCGTCGACGTGGAGGACTCGCCCATCGACGGCGAAGGTCCTGCACTGAGCTTCCGGGCCATCGAGGGCATTCAGCCGCCCCCGTTGGAGCTGGCCGGAGCCGGAGCCGACACTGAATAAGTAGTTTGCGGTGCGGATGGAGGCCCCTACGGGGGCCTTCTTTCGCGTCCGGGGTCAGCTCAGAGGAGGGCTGCGGCCAGTTCCCGGTATTCGGCCAGCGGGAAGCCGTGGCGCCCGCCCTCGGAAATCACCTGCACGCAGACGTGGTCCGCCCCGGCGCTGTGGTGCTCGCCGATGCGCCCGGCAATCGTCGCCGCGTCGCCCCAGGGGATGACCGCATCAATGAGGCGGTCGCTGCCGCCACCGTCGATGTCACCGTCGTCGAAGCCGAAGGTGCGTAGGTTCTGGGTGTAGTTCGGGAGGCCGAGGTAGATGCTGGCGTACTCGCGGGCCAGCGCACGGGCGCCTGTCGGGTCGGTCTCGAGTACGACCGCCACCTCGGGCGCCAGCAGGGGATCGGGGCCGAGGATGGAGCGGGCCCGGGCCGTGTGCTCCACTGGAATGAAATACGGATGCGCTCCGGCGGCCCT
>DATAUC010000083.1:0-5506 GCA_036268485.1 Acidimicrobiales bacterium | reverse complement strand
GCCGAGATCAGGATCACTGGTCGCCGCGCTCCCTCCGTCGCGCTGGAGCGCTCGGCCAGGTCGAAGCCGCTCTCCTCACCCAGGTCGACATCCACCAGCATCACATCAGGATCGTGTTGCTCGGCGGCGCGAAGGGCCTCGACACCGGTAGATGCCACGCCAACGATGACGATTCCCTCCCCCTCCAGCAACCGACGAGCTGATGCCAGAAACGTTGCGTTGTCATCGACAAGAAGGGCGCGTACAGACATGAGTATTGCAGCATGCCCGCCGAGCAGGGACCAACGCATTGCAGCTAGCGGGAATCTTTGTCCCCGTGCGCAGTATTTGTGGACAGTGGCCAATGGCGGAGGAGGCCAACCGGTAGTGCCCATTTGCGGCTAGCTGCATTGGATGATCGCTCAGTGCATGGTCAGCTGATGTGAAGCAGATCAGTGTGTGTCCAAGGAGAGCGAACTGGAGATGGGTGTATCACCGAAGGATGTGCCGGCCATGGAGGGATCGGAGGGCGTGATGGCGCAGGTGACCTCCGAATTGAGGTCTATTGCCGTCGTCATCGAGGGCGTGACCAGGACATCCACCCCCTCGTTTGACCTCCTGGAGATCAGCCGTGCCATCCAGATGGCCCTCGTGCTCCTGAACGACTGGGGGGGTTCCTGAAATGGCGAGGTTCTTGGCCGTACGAACGGTGGGCTCAATGCCGATCGTTGAGGAAAGGGCGACACTGGCGGGTGCTGGCCAGCGGGAACCGACTATTGCAGCTAGCTGCATTGGTCGACGACCCGGCCGGTGTTCTGCTGTGAAGATGGAGAAAGACCAGATTGCTCGGACTTCGCTCCCAGCCTGTACGGTTCCGGACCGTCTCCGCTGGACCTCGGACTTCCTCAACGTCGCTAGCAAGGCCATCTCCATCGTTGCCTGCGCCAAAGGTCTTGACTATCCGCCCGACCTGCACAGAGCCGCCCAGCAGGAGCTCCGGGCGTGGGCGAGCTACCTCGAAGATCACCCCTCGATTGCGGCAGAGTTCGAGCTGGCCAGGGCGGCCGACGACCAATTTGTAACCAATTGGGGATCGGTGGGATCGCCAACTTGACCCCCGACACGGTGCTCGCCGCCGTCACCGAGTCAGGGCCGGCCCGGCGCCGTTCCGCTGTGTCGTCTACGTCCAGATGGAACTACTGGGGCAGGCCAGCGGGTCCTCTCGGTTTGCAGCTAGCTGCATTGGTTGGGATCTCCCCCCGTGGTCTGCTGTGGATATGGAGTTCAACCGCTTCGTCGGGAGAAGCAGAAGGATGGATATGAAGGACACCGAGTCCCATGCGACGACGACCGATTCCGGCATCCCGGTTGCGAGCGACGAGTATTCCCTGACCGTTGGGGCCGACGGCCCCATTCTGTTGCAGGACCACTACGCCATCGAGCAGATGGCTCAGTGGAACCGGGAGCGGGTGCCTGAGCGCCAGCCCCACGCCAAGGGCAGCGGCGCCTTCGGCCGGTTCGAGGTCACGAGCGATGTCAGCGGATACACCAGGGCTGCGTTGTTCCAGCCGGGCACCAGGACAGACCTAGTAGCCAGGTTCTCCACCGTGGCCGGTGAGCGAGGTAGCCCCGACACCTGGCGTGACCCCCGAGGCTTCGCCGTGAAGTTCTACACGACCGAGGGCAACTACGACATGGTCGGCAACAACACGCCGGTGTTCTTCATCCGGGACCCGATGAAGTTTCAGCACTTCATCCGCTCGCAGAAGCGTCGAGCCGACAACAACCTGCGTGATCACGACATGCAGTGGGACTTCTGGACATTGTCACCGGAATCGGCACACCAGGTGGCCTACCTGATGGGCGACCGCGGCATCCCGAGAACGTGGCGACACATGAACGGCTATGGCTCGCACACCTACATGTGGGTCAACAGTGGGGGCGAGAAGTTCTGGGTCAAGTATCACTTCATCAGCGAACAGGGTGTCGAGTGCCTCACGCAGGAAGAGGCTGACGCGCTGGTCTCCTCCGATGGGGATTTCCACACCCGTGATCTGTTCGAGGCCATCCGGCGGGGTGACTTTCCTCGCTGGACGCTCACCGTCCAGATCATGCCGTTTGAGGAGGCTGCAGACTACCGCTTCAACCCGTTCGACCTGACAAAGGTCTGGCCGCATTCGGACTACCCGCTCTTTGTGGTGGGTCGGATGATCCTCGACCGGAACCCCACGGACTATCACTCCGAGATCGAGCAACTGGCCGTCGAGCCGAGCAACATGGTTCCCGGCATCGGGCCGAGCCCCGACAAGATGCTGCTGGGCCGAATGTTCTCCTATCCGGATGCGCACCGAGCTCGCATCGGAACGAACTACAACCAGCTACCGGTGAACGCTCCCGTGGCCCCCGTGCACAGTTACAGCAAGGACGGGGCCATGCGCTACAACAAGGTGTCCGATCCGGTCTACGCGCCGAATTCCAAGGGCGGCCCTCGGGCTCACACCGGCCGGTACGGCGAGGCGGCGGGCTGGCACACCGATGGGGAGATGGTGCGTAGCGCCTACACCCTTCACGCCGAGGATGACGACTGGGGCCAGGCCCGCACCCTGGTCCGCCAGGTGATGAACGACGCGGAACGCGATCGACTGGTCAGCAATATCGCCGGACATCTTCGGGCCGGCGTCAGCGAACCGGTGTTGCAACGGGCCTTCGAGTACTGGAGGAACGTCGACGAGGATCTGGGCCAGCGGATCGAGAAAGCGGTTCGCTCCGGGCAATTCTGATCGGGAGCTCAATCCGATCAACCTCAATCACTGGTGGGCAGTTCCAAACATCAACTCATAGGCAAGAGGAGAATCACATGGAAACCACCGATCGTATCGACATCCGGTATGCATCACAGGACGGCACGCACCGGAGCCAACCGTTGCTGCACCAGCACGGGGTCGAGGTCCAGGAGTTCGGTGCTCTCCGGCTGTTCCCCATCGCGCTCGCCGAAGAGGCCAGGATCGAGAGCTGTCAGCTCCTCAACCACGTCCTGGCCGACACCATCATTCTCTACAGCCTCTACAAGAAGCACCACTGGTTGATGCGCGGCCTTACCTTCTATCAACTGCACCTGTTGCTCGACAAGCACGCCAGCGAACAACTCGAGCTGGTAGATCTCATCGCCGAGCGGGTCCAGACCCTGGGAGGCGTAGCGATAGCCGATCCTCGTCATGTCGCCGAGGTGACCACCGTTCCCCGGCCGCCGAATGGAGCGGAGGAAGTGCCGACGATGCTCTCCCGTCTGCTCGAGGCCCATGAGATCATCATCGCCAAGGTCCGCGACGCGATCGGTCGAACGGCGGCAAATCGTGACGACGGGACAAACGACATGCTTATGGGAGACGTGCTCCGCCGTCATGAGCTCCAGGTCTGGTTCATCGCCGAGCATTTGGTCGACACGCCGGCGGTGCGCGCCTGACCGGACCCGAAAATCACCATACCTTGAGGAGGACAACATGAAACAGATCAGATTGGGCCGGACCGACCTGCCGGTGTCACGGATCGCGTTTGGCACTTGGCAGCTTGGCGGTGACTGGGGAGCAACGGACTCCGAGGAGTCAGTAGCTGCTATCCGGCGAGCAGCAGATGGCGGCGTCAACTTCTTCGATACGGCTCAGGGGTACGGCTTCGGCGCCTCCGAGCGCCTCCTGGCTGAAGCGCTCCGGGGCCGGCCTCGCGAGGAATTGGTCATTGCCACGAAGGGAGGCCTCCGACCAGAAGGTTCTGGTGTTGCCCGCGATGCCAGCGCGGAGTGGATTCAGACTGGCATCGAGGACAGTTTGCGAGCGCTTGCCACTGATTACATCGATATTTACCAGGTCCATTGGCCTGATCCCAAGACGGCCTTCGCAGAGACGGCCGAGACACTGGCCAAGGCGGTTGTCGACGGAAAGATCCACCACGTCGGGGTGTCCAACTTCAACGTCGCTCAAATCGAGGAGTTCAGCGCCACGCTGCCGGTCGAAACGCTGCAGCCCCCCTACCACCTCTTCCGGAGGGACATCGAAGCCGACCTCCTGCCCTACACGCTGGCGAACGGCATCGGCGTGCTGGTCTACGGACCCTTGGCCCATGGACTCTTGGGCGGACATCTCGGACCCGACACCCGATTCGCTCCAGACGACTGGCGATCGAAGAGTCCTATGTTCCAGGGGGACCCCTATAGGCAGAACCTCCGGGCTGTCGCTCGACTGCAGGACCTGGCCACCGAGGAGCTCGGCATCACGCTGGCCCAACTGGCGGCGGCGTGGACATTGGCGAACCCTGCGGTCGACGTCGCAATCGTCGGCACCCGAAACCCGGCTCACGTCGACGAAGCACTAGCTGCGGCGGAGATCGACCTCGACGACGGGGTGATGCAGCGAATCGACGCGATCATGGTCGACAGCGCACCCGTCGTGGGCCCGTCGCCTGAAGGCATGTGAATCGCCGAATGTAGCCATCGTGCGTTGGTCAATGTGTCGGTGATGATCCCCTGACCACACCGATAGACGATCTTGACTTTCGCTCCACTGGGAGGAAAATTAGGCTCGGTCGGGGAACTGGCCGGCTGACTGCTCCAAGAGATCAAGAGGCGGTTTCCTGGCCGCTAGCGAAAGGCTCCCACGATGCGCTCCGATATCGCACCCGGCGGCACCTTCCCAGACTACGAGTTGCCCGATCATACGGACACCCCTCGAAGGCTCAGCGAGCTCCAGGGTGACGATCCGCTGATTCTCACGTTGGCCCGCGGCCACTACTGCCCGAAGGAGCACCAGCAGCACCTCCAGATCGCCGGGTTCTATCCGCAGATCGCCGTGGGCTACACCCAGGTGGTCACGATTGCCACTGACCCTCATCACACGCTGCAGGAGTTCCGTGCTTCAGTCGGCGCCCAGTGGACCTTCCTGTCCGACCCGGGGCGCATCGTCCAAAAGGACCTCGACATCCAGGAGTACACTGACCCCGACAATGACCCGATGATCCCGCACACCCTGGTGCTCAAGCCCGGGCTCATCGTTCACAGCGTCTACAACGGCTACTGGTACTGGGGACGTCCCTCGGTCGACGACTTAACGCACGACCTGCGAGATGTGTTTCGCCAGATTCGTTCCGACTGGGACCTCAGCGCCCCGGGTCTGCGCCAGGCCTGGACTGCGGGCGATCACTCGGCCTTTCATGGCTGGGACAAGAAGGCGGCAGCAAGCCCCAAGACCGATCCGGACCGATGAGCACGTCCTAATATCTGCTTCTGAGTAGACATCACGCTCGGTTGGCGGACGCTACGAGTCGTTGCGCTCGGTGAAGATGCCGACCTCGCCGGCGTGGATCTCGATCCATTCGGCGCCCTCGTCGCCCGCCTGCCACGAGTACAGCGTGTCGGGTATCACGTACCCCATGCCCGCGCTGACCCGCTGGTTGCCGAAGATCAGCTCACCGCAGAGCACGTAGTCGACCTGCAGGGTGCCATGACGGTGCGGCTTCACCCGTTCGCCGGGTTTGG
>DATAUC010000082.1:0-5399 GCA_036268485.1 Acidimicrobiales bacterium | reverse complement strand
CGGACCATCCCCGAGCTGCACGGCAGCCGCAGGTTGCCTTGCCAATCCCGTCATTCAAGAGGTCGGAGCTCTTCCGACGGGCACCTCGGCTCCGAACACGGTGATCACTGAGCACGCGATGCGCGAGTTTCACATCCAAGCGAGCACGAACGACTGGCTGGTGCAGGGAACACAGCCCTTCACTGCGTCCCAGATCAGTAACGCCGAGCTTGCCGCCTCGACCACCCAGCTCTCGGTCGAGGCGAAGAATGACCAGCCCACCTCGTCCTCCGTCATCACCTGGGCGACCATCTTCGGGATCGTCATCGCCCTGGGCGTGCTCGGCATGTCAGTCGGCCTGGTCCGGAGCGAGACGGCAGGCGATCTTCGCACCCTTGCCGCCACCGGTGCATCCAGTCGCACGCGGCGCACCCTGACCGCGGTGACGGCCGGGGCCCTCGGGTTCCTCGGTGCGCTCCTCGGGGTGGTCGGCGGTTACATCGGCATGATCGGTTGGCTGAGGAGTAATTCGCTGAACGGGGGGATCGCCGCGCTCGGAAACGTCCCTGTGGCGGACCTCCTCCTCATTCTTCTCGGCATGCCGGCTTTCGCCGCGGCCGCCGGATGGATCCTCGCCGGTCGCGAGCCGGCAGCAATGGCGCACCAGGCGATCGAGTGAGACGGCCACAGGGGGGAAGCGCGGACAGCGGTTTCGGCCCTAGTGGTCCGAAAGGGCCATAGTGGCGGAGGCCGGCGGGCACCGAACGCCTAACGCCGCGCTAGAGCCGCAGTCCGGGACGGCGGTCGAGCGGTGGGCCGATCGCCGCACAGCGCGCCGTGCCCGGTCTCGTTGGGCGGTCCATCTCGGTCTCCTGTGCTCGGCCGCAGTGGCACTAGGCACGTTGCAACTACTCCACGTGAGGGTCGCGCTCCACACCGATGTCGGCCTGGTGTTCGTCGGGTTGGTGGTTATACACCTGGCCCAGCGCCGCCGGACCATTGCTCGGATGGCTATCCAGATCGCCCGGGCCCGTACCTTGGTCGAACGGAGGATCCGCCTCGCGGTCTCGGACCTCCTGCTCCTCATCATCACTCTGAATGTGCTCGTGTCGGGGATCGTGGACTGGAACCGCGGTACACCAACGCGGCTGCCGCTCCCCAAGCCCTTCTACCGGTGGCACCTGGACTCCGGGCTCGTCCTGATCATCTACCTGGCGGTGCACATCTGGCATCGGAGGAAGCGGCTCCGGCGGTCGACGATCCGATAGCGGGCGTCGCCCGAAGGTGTCGAGGTCGAAATATGTACTCCTCGGAGGGGCCGATCGTCGTCCTCTCAGATGTGATTGTCAGTGGTTGGTGCCCGTCGAAATTCTTGCTCACGACCCAGGCAAGGACGTCCCCGTCTCGAGCAGGGTCTTCAGGCTGGAGAGAACGGCGGGCCAGCCGTTGGAGACGCCCCGGAGAACGTGGCTCCCAGGCTCGAAACCGTCGTGGACGACCGTGAGCATCACCACTCCGTGACCGCTGTCTTCGATGTCGAAGGCGACCTTCGAGCGCGGCTCGGCCCGCCAGGCGTCAGCAGTGGCTTCATCCATGCCGACCTGGGTGGCCCACTCGGGCGTGAACGTGTGCCAGGTGTAGGCCAGCCGCCGGTAGGGATCGGACTCGAGGATCACCTGTTCGGGGTCGCTGACGACAAGCCCAACCTCGTCGTGCGCCAAGTCGTAGGTCGAGCCCTCGTTCCATTCCGAACGGAATGTCTTCTCGCCAGCCCGTTCGTGTCGCCAATAGTGTCTGGTTATGGCAGGGTCGGTGAGGGCGTGCCAGACCCGTTCGGGCGTGGCGTGGATGTAGGTCGTGTAGGTAAAGCACGTCATGTGTTCGATGGGTGTAGCCACTGTGTTGCCTCCAGTCGTCGAGTTGCCTGGTTTGATGGTGGTGCCAGTCTTTGAAGGACTCCTTCAGTCGCCGATCGTCGACATCACGACGTCGCGCGCCGGTGGGATCGAAGCCGGGTTGGGGCGCTGAGTGCGTCGGATGAGTAGGAGTGCAGCGGGAACGGCGAACACAGCGGTCAGTCCGCACACCCAAAGGGCCGCATGGAGGCCGCCGGTGAGCGCCGCCGGTGCGGCGTCGCCGTGGTGGGCGAGAGCATGGAGGTGCGAGGCGGCGATGGACGAGGCGACTGCCACTCCGATGACTCCGCCAAGGTTCTGTGAGGTGTTGAGCAGACCTGAGGCCACCCCGGCGTCGCGCTCAGTGACCCCGGTGAGCGCCCCGATGGATATGGGGATGAAGGCAAAGGCCGTGCCCATTCCGGCGACGAAGAACGGCCCGGCTAGGTCTGGCCAGAAGCTCCCGTTGGGCGGGGCCTGGGTGGCCCACAGCATCCCGGCTCCGATGAGGGTCATCCCGAAGGCCATGACGAACTTCGGCGAGGTTCTGGTGACGATTCTCTGGGAGAGACCGGCAAAGGCCAATGACGTGACTGACGCCGTCATCCAGGCTGCCCCGGTCGCCAACGCTGAGAAGCCGAGCACTTGTTGCATGTAGAGGGTCCCCAAGAAGACGAAGGTGAAAAAGCTCGTTCCGAGCAGAAAGCCGACCACGTTCGATCCGGCCACGCTGCTCAGTCGCAACAGCGCCATCGGCAGGAGCGGCGCCTCAACCTTTGTCTCGATGACGAGGAACACCGCCAGCAGCGCAGCTGCGACCGAGAGCATGAGCACAGTCTGGGTATCGGCCCAGCCGACCTGGGGGGCCTCCGAGATGGCGTACACGAAGACCAGTAGCGACGCGGTGATCGACAGCGCCCCGAACGGGTCGTAGCGCCGTCGGGTGCTGCCGACACGGCTCTCTGGGACCACTCTCGGGATCACGGCCAGCGCGGCTACGCCGATGGGGACATTGAAGAAGAAGATGTACTGCCAGCCGACGTAGGTGGTGAGAATGCCGCCGGCGAGCAGCCCGACCGTCCCGCCCAGCGCGCCGACGCCGCCCCAGATGCCGAGCGCCTTGTTGCGCTCCGCTCCCTCGGAGAACATGTTCATGACGATCGAGAGCGCGGCGGGAAGCACCAGTGCCGCCCCGAGTCCCTGGATCCCCCGCATCACGATGAGGAACGTGTCCGAGGTGGCAAGGCCGCCACCGAGGGAGGCGCAGGTAAAGACGACCAGGCCAGCGATGAGGAGACGACGACGGCCGAGCAGGTCGGCGGCCCGACCGCCGAGGAGCAGGAAGCCCGCGAAGGTCAACCCATAGGCGGTGACGACCCACTGCAGGTTCGACTCGGAGAAGTGGAGTTGGCGGCCGATGGTCGGCAGGGCGACGTTGACGATCGTGAAATCCACGATGGTGATGAAGTAGGCCCCCACCAGTAGGGCGAACGCTCGCCACTGCCGGCGTGACTGAAGCGGTTGGCTCGTTCCGAACGGTGCGTTTTGCATATCCTTCTCCTTCTCAATGTGCAACCAAAGGTAGCATGTAGGCCCTCCGATATGCAACCGTAAGTTGCATATCGGCCTCTGACGTGCAACGATTGGTTGGAGTTCGAGAGTGGGAGGGGCCATGACCAACGGCCGACGAGAAGTGGCGGCGGTCGGTAGCCCATGCTGCGCCGAGGGAGGGACTGGAAAACTGATGGCAGACAATGTGATCGAGCGAGAAGTTCTGATCGAAGCACCGGCGGAGGTGGTGTGGCGCACCATCACCGAGCCCGACCAGATGAGCCAGTGGTTCGCCGATCGGGTGGACCTCATTGTCGAACCCGGCGCCCATGGCTACATGGGGTTCGGTGACCAGGGCGGCCCCGTGGTCGTAGAGACGGTCGATCCGCCTTCGTGCTTCTCGTTCCGCTGGAACCATCCCCGTGAAGAGGAGCCGGTGGTCGGCAACTCCATGCTGATCGAGTTCACGTTGACGCCCGAAGGAGACGGGCGGACGCGGCTTCGAGTGACCGAAAGCGGCCACGAGCGGCGCGACTGGCCTGACCCGGAGAAGCAGCGTTATGCCGAGGAACACCAGGAGGGGTGGGGGGAGTTCCTGGACCGCCTCGCCGGCCTGCTGGCAATGCCATCGAGATGACAACGCAGGCCGATGACGATTTGTGGTCGGCCATCGGCGACCCGTCTCGTCGCCGGGTCCTCGACCTCCTCGTCACCAATGGTGACGTCAGCGCCAGCTGGTTGGCCGGTCACGTTCCTTTCTCGCGCCAAATGGTTTCCAAGCATCTGGTCGTGCTCGAGGAGGCCGGGTTGGTCAGCCGGCACAAGCGGGGTCGAGAGGTCCTTTACCAGGTGAACGCCGACCGCCTGGACCAGGCCAGTCGGGCTATGGGCGATCTGGCCGCGCAATGGGACCGCCGCCTCGCCGCGATCAAACGGCTGGCGGAAGCGGCACACGCGGAGAAAGAAAAGAAGAAAGAAAAGAAATGAGTCGTCGAGGGTGGACCCCTGCGGCCCAGCGCCGAAAAAGCAGTAGAAGGTAGTCCTGAGGGGTGTTGGCGCGGCGAGAAGCCGTATCTGGCCCAGACCAAACGCTTACTGGCCGATCCCGGGGCAGCGTTGCCGTGGCACCCCATGGTCCTGCACCGGAGCGGATGGCCGGACGCCAGTTAGGGGGAGCTCGGCCGTCGAGACGATGGCGTCCGCCCCTGCCCGCCCGTCCGCACCTGCCGGATCGCGTCTACGAAGGGGCCGACGTCCGTAACACCAGTTGAAGCACATTCTGCGACAAAGATCGTGTCAGCAGTCGAGGTGCCACCGTACGATGCGGAACCCATGGGCTACAGCGTTGCTGAGGCCGTGTTGCTCGAAGTGGCCGTCCTCTCTTCGGTCGATGGGGATGAAGCTCGCAGTTCTCGGGTTCACTGCGGTCATCCTCATGAGCGCGTCGTCGATCTCGTCGACGTCGTCGATGAGGTCTGGTCGCGCCATCACGTCACGTCCATCGAGTCGGATCCGTTCGGGCCGTCCCGGCTCCAGGTTGAGCTTCCAGTTCCCGCCACCCGGCGTGAGCAGCGCGTCGTCGACTTTGACGTAGCTCACCGGCTGTCGATAGGACCGTCCGCTCCGCCGGCCGGTGAGGTAGAGCAGCATCAGCCTCTTGCTGAGCGGCGTGGAGAACGGCAGGGCCAGGATTCGACGCATGGGCACGTTGACGATTCGCATCGCCGTCGCTTGGCGGCGCAGTCGTGGTGGTTGTTGGTCAGTCATCGATTCTCCAATCTCAGGGTCCAGTTCGTCTTTGCTCACGTCGCCGAGCAGTGTCGGCAGCAGCCGTTCAGGCCAGGACGGAGCCGCCGGCTATATCCAGGGTGACCCCGCTGATCCACGAGGAGTGATCCGAGGCCAGGAACAAGGCGGCGTGGGCCACGTCATCAGGCGTCCCCAGGCGCTGGACCGGATGGGTATGTCGCAGCT
>DATAUC010000081.1:0-1810 GCA_036268485.1 Acidimicrobiales bacterium | reverse complement strand
GCGGAAAGCATGCGGTCGAGGCCCGCTTGCAGGTACCCGCGCCATCGATCCATGTAGGCCGCGAGTTCTCCCGCCCGCTCCGGATCGTTGCCGATGACCTCGCGGGCCAACGCGCTGATTGGGCATCCCCAATGCAGCTGGGAGCCATAGTGGGCGAGGACGGCACGACGCCAACCGTCCCAGGCGTCCCAGGTATCGAGGGAATCGAGGAACGGCCGTTGCGCGTCGAGCACCCGCTCGCCCTGAAATGACGCCATTGCGGCAACCAGATCGGACTTGCCCCCGGGGAAGTAGTGAAACAGCTGTCCCTTGCTGGTCGCCGTCTCAGCCCCGATGTCCTCCAGGCTCGTGCCACCGACGCCACGGGCCAGCACCAGATCTGCCGTAGCGGCCACGATCCGATCACGGGTAGCCGCCCCTTTGGGGGTCAATTTCGTCACCGGCACCCCGCCAGCCTACCTTTTTCTGGACTTTGTAGTCCACTTCTGGCTACAGTTCTGAACCAAGCGGTCCATTCCAGGACCGATCAGAACGGAGGGACCTATGCCGAAGCGACTCGAGGGCAAGACGGCGCTGGTCACCGGGGCCACGAGCAACATCGGCCGAGCCATCGCCATCGCCTTTGGGGAGGAGGGCGCACATGTTGCCGTCAGCGGACGCAGCGTCGAGCGCGGCGCAGAGGTGGTCAATCAGATCATCGCTGGCGGCGGCGACGCGGACTTCGTGGCGGCCGATCTCGATGGCTCTCCGGTGGCTTCCACGAAGCTGGCTACTGAGGCGACACGAGTTCTGGGTGGTCGAATCGACATTCTGGTGAACAACGCCGGCATCTTCCCCAGTTCGACCACTGCGACCACGGACGAATCGACCTTCGACGAGGTCTACGCGGTCAACGTCAAGGCGCCGTACTTCTTGACCGCTGCCATCGCTCCGGCCATGGCCGAGGCCGGGCGTGGCGCCATCATCAACTTGGGGTCCTGGATCGCCCGCCTCGCCGTCCCCATCGCGCTCTACAGCTCCACCAAGGGCGCAATGGAGACCCTGACCAGGGCGTGGGCAGCAGAGTTCGGACCGTCGGGCGTTCGGGTCAACGCCATCTCACCAGGCGTTATTCGCACTCCCAACCCGGATGGAACCGACCCTGGCCGGCATCCGGCCGCCGAGGTCATGATGGTTGGCACTCCCGCTGGAGCGAGTGGGACCCCCGACGCCATCGCCCTTGCCGCGGTCTACTTGGCCAGCGACGAGGCTGCGTTCGTACACGGCAGCGTGATCGACATCGACGGCGGCCGGACGGCGGTCGCCGTCATTGCCTCCTGAACAGCTGCGCCAAGTCCGGCAGCGACGCCGAGGAGCCGCTGTCCGACGTCGACGTCGTTCTCGCAGGCCGGGGCCCTAGGGAGCAGGCGCGGCTCGGGCGAGCGCAGGCAGCGGGGTCAATGTGCTCGAATCACCCTCCGCCGAGGGCATCGTCGGCCAACTCGGCGCGGAAGCGCTGGTCGTCTCGGCGGCTGAAGTGCGGGGTGACGTAGCGCGCAAACAGCTCGAGGGACCGGTTCCACCGGTCGGTGGTGACCCACTCTCGGGAGTTGAAGAGGAGCGTCCCGAAGCCGCCGAGATCGTCGTGCATGTCATGGATCTGGGCTCTGCACTCCGCCGGTGACCCGATGATCCAGGGAATGTTCTCGACCATCCAGTCGAAGGTGACATCGGCGTCGGGCATCTCCGCGTCGCGCTTCATGAGGGGGGCAAGGCCGATCTTGAACAGGTAGTCGTAGGACTGGCGCAAGCTCTCCCTGATCTCGCTCAT
>DATAUC010000080.1:0-10728 GCA_036268485.1 Acidimicrobiales bacterium | reverse complement strand
GCCATGAGCGCCTTGTTGGACTTCGACTTCAAATTGGGCACGTCATTGACGTAGGTCTCGGCCGCGATGTTCTCGAGCTCGAGAGCAAGGGAGACAACGGCGGCGGAGCCTTGGGTGGCCGAAGCTCCACTCAACCCGGCGACTGCCTTGTTGACCACGGGCACGAATGCTGGGTCCGGCTTGTTCTGGGTCTTCGCTCCCATCTTCTTCAACGCGCCGTTGAAGGCGGCGAGGTGTTGGCTGTGTTGGCCCATGGTCACCGTGGCGAACTTGGACACCACCGGGTTGGCGGCCGAACCACCGATGTAGGGCAGCGTCAGTGCCGTCTTGTACGTGTTGACGGCCAATACTTCGATCGATGCCGCCGTCTGCAGCATCTGCACGTCGGGTGACGAGCTGGCGAAGGCGGGCGACGCCAGCAGGCCGACCAGGAGACCGCCGCCGGCGGCCGACAGGATTCCGGCGCTGGCCAGACTGGTGTTGATTCCCCGCCGATGCTCAGCGGCGAAGCGCTGGTTCTCAATGGGGTCGCTCTCGTCGATTGGAGACGAGCCGCCGTCGGTCATCTCCGCAAGTGGCTGCACAGTCGCTCTGACTGCATCCGCCTGCGTGTCCTGGGACTCCTCCAGCAGCTCGCTGAGGGCCCTGGGTTCACCGGTCATGTGGACCTCCTGGGTGGTATTCCGATTGTTGGGCTCCGGCAAGGCCGGATCGGTACTCGCAGTGTTCGTGCGAGGTGTCGTTGTTCTTCGACGCCAGCGGTCGGTTGGATGTCAATTCCATGAAATTGTTTTGCGCCGATCCGTTGCCTGCAGTTCTCGGGACCGCATTGCGGCCTGATGTCAGAACGCAACCGCGGGTTCTCATCCAGGCGTTGCAGTGGTTACGAAGAAGAGACATGAGTTTCGACCTCGACACCTACCGCAACCTCTCGGCAAAGCTCGACACCGATGACATCGACTTCTCCTCGTTCCGCGAGCACCCGTTGTCGCCGGACGCCCTGCGGTGCCTTCGCTACATGCATGACGTCGAGAACCACACGGTGTGCTATCTGCGCGACATCCTGGTCACTCGAGCGCACAAGGATCCCGATGTCACCTCGTTCCTGACCATGTGGAACTTCGAGGAGTACTGGCACGGCGAGGCCATCGCCGAGGTCCTCGATGCGCACGACGAGTCGGTCGGCACGGGTCGGATCACCGCGCTCCGTCAGCGGCTGCCCAAGCGGGACGCGTGGCGACCGCTTACCTTCCAGCTGGGTTCACTTCTCACTCCCCACCTCACCGCAGTGCACATGACCTGGGGCGCCATCAACGAATGGACCACCCAGGCGGGTTACTCACGACTGGCCAAGCGGGCCAATCACCCGGTGCTCTCCGAGCTCCTCAGGAGAATCATGAAGCAGGAGGGCAGGCACATCGACTTCTACGTGTCACAGGCAAAGAGCCGCCTGTCCGACAGCCGCGGTGCCCAAAAGCTGACCCGTTGGGCCCTCCGACGGTTCTGGGCTCCGGTGGGCAGCGGAGTGATGCCGGAGCCCGAAGTGGAGTTCCTCAGCTCGTACCTGTTCGGCGGGGACGACGGCATGGCCATGGCCGACCGGATCGACCGCCGGGTCGATCGCCTTCCCGGGCTGGCCGACCTCGAATTGCTGCACGGCATCGCCGCTGCTTGACGTTGGCGACGCGGTGCATCCCGCCTGTTGGCGCGTGGCTTGGCTCGGTCCCAGTCGGATGTCGGTCCTCGGGGCGCGGCGGAACCCTCGACCGTGTAGAAAAGGGCCCCGCCGGTCCCAGCGTTGTGACTGACAACCAGGAACGGGGAAGAGCTACCCGGTCCGATTGCCCAGCAAACGCAACCCGGCCCTTCCGGCCTCCTCGCCGGAGAGCCAACGGCGATCGAGCGGATGGCAACCGCCAGTTTGATGATGGGTGGTGGCTTTCTAACTACTTCGAAACCGCGGGAGCGAAAGCCAGTTCTCCGGCATGGCTGGCCGAAGGGCGGAAGGCGACAACGAGTGGATTTGTGGCTACCGATCCACAATTGGGTATCGATGACGGATAGCCGAGTGGACCGGGTACGGACCCAACCACAGTCAGGAACCCATGCGCCAGGTACTACACCAACCTCAAGACGAAGCCACGGAGGACCCCACCCCTCCCCGGATCGTTCAGCGCACGGCAAATCTTCCTCCCAACAGCCGCGTCCTCTATCGGGTCGAGCACTACAGCTCGCTTCCCGGCGTCGCTCTTTCGGTCGTTGTGGCCCTCATCGCCCTCGTGGCGGTAGGAGCGGCTCTCGGATTCCCAGCCGGCTGGGTGGCCGGCTTCGAAGTGGGCGCCTCGGCCATCACGCTGATGATGGTGTTTGCCATCCAGCACACCCAGGGGCGCGAACAAGCGGCCACCCAACGCAAGCTGGACGAGATTCTCAAGGCCATTCCCGGAGCAGCGGACCAGCTCATGATGCTGGAAGAAGCGCCGCGGGAAGTGATCCTCCAAGTCGAAGAACGCCACCGTGAAGCGCGTTCGGATTCTGTCGACGATCCTACGAGGGAAGGTGCCTAGATGGGCTCCTGATTATCGTCGGCCGTTTGGGGTACGTAGAACCAAACAGGAGGGCGAGCCTCCCAGTCAACGAGAAAGACGACAAGGTGCAGACACACATCGGGGTGCGGCCAGTGGAACCAGGCTGCTACGAGGTCGTGGCAAAAGAAGGACTGCTCACCACGAGGCACCAGGTCGCGGTGTCGAACGATGTCCTGGACAAGCTCGGACTTGCGGCCGTGGAACCAACCGGCGTGGTGCGAGAGACCTTCCTCATGCTCCTCGAACGGGAGCCGGCCACGTCGGTGCCGGCCCAGGTCAACCTGGAAGCAATCGGCAACTGCTACCCGGATTTCTGGTCGGAGCTCCGCGATCGCGTGCTCATGTCCCGCTCCATTACCAGTTCCTAGCGTTCATCGGGCCAATCACCCCGACAAAGAGGGTGGTCGCAGCTCCAGGCTCAGCTGAGGTCCTCGCCTACCAGCCGTGACGCTCCCGGCCCGGCCAGATCCTCCAACCTGGCCTTTCGGCCCATCATGGCCAAGGCCAGAGCGACGGCGGGGCCGCGTACCTCGTCCCCCGTGCCGTGGGACCAGTCGATGTCGCTGGCCACGAAGTGGAAGCCCTGGAGGGACCGCGACACGAAGCCTCGGCGGGCCTTGGGCATCACCAAGAAATCGAGTGCGGCGGCCCAAGACTCGATCGCACTGGTGTCGTCCAAGCCGAGTGGGATCCGGATGTCCTGACCGTGAACGAGCACCTCAGACAGGGGGGCCTCCGATCCGAAGCCGGGCGGCTTGGCCCGACTGTCGGCAAACCGGCGGATGTCGGCGATGATGTCAGGGGTCGGACGCTTCGCCTGTTTGGCCGTCAAGGCCACGTTGGCCCGACTGAAGCTGCCACCGGCAGCGACGAAGGTGACCAGGAACGCAGGGATCGAGATCCTGTGGGGCACCACCAAGTGAGCGGCAATATCGCGTACCGTCCACGCGTCGCACAGGCTCTGTGTGTCCCACTGCTCCGGCGAAAGTGGGTCGAGCTGATCGGCCAGGGCCAGCCGCTCCGATGCAATGGCGTCCCAATGGTCCACTGATCACAGCCCGTCAGTGGGGCCCGACGCGTCCTGTCGGCTGCGGCTCTCAGCGTTACCCAACCTGGTGCGGACAATGATGTAGGCGGCCACCAGCAGCAGGATGAACAGCACGCCGATCACGATCCACAACACCCGGTTCGCCACATGCCAGCCGGCAGCAAACTGCATCACTACCGCTTGCGCCATCACCAAGCCGATCATGGGCCACTTCCTCGTCGTCCGCTGAAGATGGTACCCGGGCCCGTCGGCGAAGTCACTCGCGGTCGGCACCCACCTGGGCGCTCACACGAACTCGCGGCGGCGCATCCATACCAGGGTGGCCCAGCCCCAGATCGGGGGCAGGTACGAGGTGAAGAGGCGTTGGATGAACACCGCGGCGGTGGCGTCGGATTCCGAGATGCCGGCCGCGGTGAGGCCCAGGATCAGACCGGCTTCCACCACGCCCATACCCCCCGGTACGGGCGAGACACCACCGATCATCGAGGCCAGGGTGATCACCACGATCAGCGTGGCCAAGCTGAGATGATCGTCGAAGGCACGTAGTGAAGCACCCAGGGCCAGGGCCACCAGGACCTGGCTGGCCGCCGCTCCCCCGAACAGCTGGATCAATTTTCGCGGTGACTTCGCAACCGTCCTGACGTTCAGCCAGATGTCGCTCAGCTTCGGCCGGAGCTTGTCGGAGGCCGCCCTGCGCAATCGGGGGACGGCCAACACCAGTCCGATCACCAGGCCGATGCCGACCACGGCGGCCAGCAGGATCCAGACCGTCTTCGAGTTGCCCCCTGACTCGGGCGTCGCTTCGAGATGGATGGAGCTCCAGGCCAAGGGCAGCGAGATGAGAAACAGCACGCCCTTGACGATCCAACTGGCCGTGCTGACCACGGCGCTCGAGCTCACGGCCACCGACGCGTCGTAGCCCTCCTGCTGGAAGAACCGCACCCGGGTGGCAAAGGTGGCCGGGGCCCCACCGGCCAAGGCGCTGAAGCTGTTGGCCACCTCGAGGCCCAGCACCCTTCCGTAGGGGAGGATCCCCGAGACGCTGCCCAGGTCCTCGATGGCCGATGCGGCAAAAGCCAGCTGCGCGCACACGAAGGCGGCGATCACCCACAACCAGTTGGCGCCGACGATGGTGTCGAGCGACTGGGACACGTCCAACAGCACCCCGATCAGGGCCCAGCCGCCGATCAGCGTGCCCAGGACGACGATGAGCGTGGCCCAGCTCACCCGACGGGGTTCGGCCAGCTTGGGCACCTCGATGGAGTGGGTAGCGGCTGTCTGTTGGCGAACGTCTTCGAGCAGGCCCTTCTTGCCCCGCAAGGTTCGAGCCAGCGCGGGGTCGAGGCCGGCACGGCGGAGGTGCTGCAGCATCCCGGTCAGGATCTCGGGAGTCAGGCAGCGTCCCGCCGCGGCGGCAGCTCGCTCCGCTCCCACCACGAGCGCCATCGCCGCCACCGCTCCGGCCAGGTCTCGGTCCAGTCGCTCACCCGTTGAGTTGGACGTGGCATTGCGGAAATCAACCAGGGTCGCGGAGCCGGTAGACGGGTCGATCAACACCGTCTCGCCACTGATCGCTCCGTGAGCAATACCGACCGCCCGCAACGCCAGGACCTGGTGGCACACATCATCGAGCACCTGGTCGGTGACTTCACCAGCCTCGCTCTCGGCCAACGGGATTCCCGGGGGCATGCGGCTGACCAGGACGGCGTCTCCGGCTGCGCCCGCCTTTGCCGCCGCGATCACCTCGGGCACCCTGGCCCCCCCTCTGCTGGCCAGCAGGGTCAGGTAGGCCTCGTGCTCCACCTGTTGGAGGCGGGTGAAGCTGAGGGTCGGGCCCGAGTCGCGGTAGAAGAGGAACCGACCCGCCTTGGTCAGGAGCCGGGCATCAGCGGCGTCGCGTCCGTAGACCGACACCCGGAGGCCCGCACCGGGCGCTTCTCCTCGTGACTCGGAGGCCCCGTAGTTGGCCACCCCCCAGGCCTGATAGCGCAAGGGCTCGACCCCGGTAGCCGGCACCCCGACCTCGTCCAGGAGCAGGGTGGCCTCGTCGGCCGAGGGGAGGCCCAGTGGCGAGCCGAACCAGAGGCGGACGATGGCGGTGACACCCCAGCCGATGGCCAGGCTGCCCAGGACGTTGAGGGGCAGACCATTTCCCGCCGCCACGGTGGCGATGGCCAACCCGACGACGAATATCTCGATGGCTCGTTGGACGCCTCGAGCCAGATAGGGCAGCACGGCGGTGGCCACGGCCATGAACACGGCGATCTGGATGACCGGGAAATGGAGGTAGACCCCCTCGATGGTGATGCCGTGCCTCCGTCCCCCGTCACTCCCGAGGGCGAGTATGAGCAGTCCGCTGGCGGCCACCGTTCCAATGGCACTGAGGCCGAGATCCCGGGCGATGACCCAGCGACGGGCCAGGAGGGCGGCCACCACCAGCAATGCGGTCACACCGAACGAGCCGGCGTTGTACACGAGGGTCACCAGCCAGCTGAGGCTGTGGGGTACCGGGTAGAGGACATGCACGATCGTGCGATCGACGTGGGAGCCGTTCCTGATGGCCAAGACGCAGCAGAGCAGGACCACCGCGGCCAGGCCGAGGCGCATGCCGTCGGTCCCCCTCCGGCGCCGCTGGCCGTCCCCCAGGGTGGCGAAGATGATCGAGCGCCACCGGGACCGGCCATCGGCCGCTACTGAGATGGAGCCACTGTCAGGAGACGGATCCGCACGCACGGTCATGGCGAACCCCATCGTAGGGATCTCAGAGACCGGCGGCCCGAGTTCAGGCCTCCACCGGTTTTCCTCCCAGGGAGCCCATGGGCACCGGGCCAGCCGGCGCGCTGACGTGCACCGGTTCCTTCCAGCGACTGAACGACACGGATTGGACCTCGGCGTGGTTGTCGACGACCCAGGTCGCCGAAAAGAGAACCGGCAGCGGTGTGCCCGATGCCTTCACGTACAACCTGACCGGGATGGTGACCGGCTTGGTCGCCCCACTCGGGGTCCCCCGCTCCGTGCCACCGATGGTGAGCACCCGTTGCCCCATCTTCTTCGTCACCCCTCGAAGGGTGAGCGGCTTGGCCATTTGGACCTGGCCCAGGGCAGAGGCTGTGGTCAATCCGGCCGCAATCGTCGCGTAGCCGGGGTCGTTCTTGCTCAGCGAGATCCATTGGTTGGTGTACTCCGCGGCCAGTGCCGCCGGCAATTGCATGAAGTTCTGGAGCCCGGGCTCGTCTCCTCGAAAATAGGCCGACCCGTCGACCAGTGTCACGGTGACATGACCGATCTGGCCGTTCATATTGGCCACGATCGTCTGTGTGCCTTCGGTCTTGGCTACGTCGCCGGCAATGGTGATCGACAAATCGGACTGCGACTCGGTGGCGACGTAGTGAAAGGAGGGTTCACCGTTGGCCGCCGCGCCCGACGAGGCCAGCACCTGGCTCGGTGTCTTCGCTGCTGCGCCGGCCACTCCGGGACCGACTCCCAGAGTGGCGCCCACGGTGGCCAGAAGGACCAGGAGCATGCCCGGAAGACACCGACTGCGCCATGGGCGGTCGTGCTGGCCCTCTCCGGTCCTGATCATCAAGCGATGCTATGCCCAGCTCGTTCTAGGGCTTGGTCACCGTCCAGCCGCGACGCTCGAGCTCGGCGGCCAGCTGTTCAGCGGGCATGCGGGCCAAGGCCTGCTCTGCCGCCGACGGGCGTGGCCTGGGGCGGGCGGCGACGGGAGCGCTCTCGGGCTGCTCCTCGTCCTGCAGGCGTTCGATGAACGCTCCCACTTCCTCACGGGTGAACTTGCCAGCCGCCTGACGCTGGGTGAAGCCCATGGGGCCTCGGGCATCGCGGAAATCGGTGTGACCGGCGTCGTGCAGCAGGTCCAGAAGCTCCTGCACCTGCCTGGCTGAAGCCGGCGGCCCCAACTGTTGACCGAATGCCATGCCCGCAGTCTTGCCCACCCGGCGATGCGAGCGCTCCGTTCCCCTGCTGATGTCCCGGTCATACTTGGGGGCGTGACCTCGGCCCAGAGCCAGACCGCAGGCTGGAACGACCCCGACCAGGTCGGTTGGTATCTGGACCGGATCGACGGACTCCCATCTCGCATCGCCGGTGAGGACATGCTCCGCGAGGTGCTCCCCCGCACGCCGGAAACGGTGCTCGATCTCGGCTGCGGCGACGGACGGCTCAGTGCCCTCGTGCTTGAGGCTCGTTCCACCGTCAGGCACGTCCTGGCCGTGGACCGGTCCCCCGCCATGCTGGAGCGAGCCCGGGGGCGCTTCCAAGCCGAGCCTCGAGTTGAGGTGCGCCAGTGGGACCTGTCCGCGCCGATCGGGCCGCTCGGGACCTTCGACGTCATCGTGTCCGGCTTCGCCATCCATCACCTCGAATCGGAACGCAAGCAGGAACTCTTCTCCGAAGTGGCGCGCCAGCTCCGGCCCGACGGCCTCTTTGCCAACCTCGAGGTGGTGGCTTCGGCCACCCCGGAGCTGCACGCCGAATTCCTGGCCGCCATCGGGCGGACAGCTGATGACCCCGAAGATCGACTGGTAGACGTGGAGACCCAGGCCGGGTGGATGGGGGCGGCCGGGCTCGAGCAGGTCGACTGCCTGTGGCGCTGGCGCGGGTTCGCCCTGCTGGTCGGTCGTTCGGCCGTACCGGGGTCGGGTCACGGATAGTCACCTCGTCCCGCCGGTAGGTTTTCGAGATGAGATTCGATCTGACCGTGGTCGACGCCTTTACCGACCGGCCCTTCACCGGCAATCCGGCTGCGGTCACGGTGCTCGAGGCCTTTCCCGGCGACGACGTGATGCAGGCCGTAGCCATGGAGATGAACCACCCCGAGACGGCCTTCGTCGCCTGGCGAGCTGACGGTGATTACGACCTTCGCTGGTTCACGCCCGCCGCCGAGGTCGCCATCTGCGGCCACGCCACGCTGGCCTCGGCCCACGTGCTGGGGGGCACGGCCCGCTTCCACACCCGAAGCGGCGTCCTGACCTGCGACCGAGGACCCGAGGGTCGGATCGAGATGGACTTCCCGGCCGACCCCCCGGTTGGCGCCGATGTCCCGGCCACGCTGGCCGTGGAGGGGGTCCGCTGGTTCGGACAGTCCCGACATTGCGTCATCATCGAGCTCGCCGATGCCGCTGCCGTCCGCGCCTTCCGGCCCGATCTGCCCATGCTGGCCGCGCTCGGGTCCCAGGCCGTGATCGTGACGGCAGCCGGGGATCGACCGGGGATCGACTGCGTGAGTCGCGTATTCGGCCCCAACGTCGGCATACCCGAAGACCCCGTCACCGGGTCGGCCCATTGCGTTCTGGCCGTCTTGTGGGGGGAGCGCACGGGCCAGAACGAACTGGTGGGCGAGCAGGCCTCGGACCGGGGTGGGATCGTGCACATGCGGCGGGTGGACGACCGGGTGATACTCGGTGGTACGGCGGTGACGGTGGCCGAAGTGCGGCTCACGGCGTAGGCGGCGTATCGGTCCTCCGTCGGGGCCGACCCGGAGCCCGGCGAGCCCAGAGGTCCTATCCTCAAAGCGTGCGAGATTCCGTGACCGTCCACATCGACGCCCCGGCCGATCAGATCTGGGCCCTGGTCAGCGACATCACCAACACCGGCAAGTTCAGCCCCGAAACCTTCGAAGCGGAGTGGCTGGGCGAGTCCAAGGAGCCGGCGGTGGGGGCGAAGTTCCGCGGGCACGTCCGCCGCAACGGCCGGGGTCCCGTGTACTGGACCAACTGCACGGTCACGGCCTGTGTTCCCGGGCGTGAGTTCGCCTTCGGTGTGGATGGCCCGGGGGGCAAGGTCGTCAACACCTGGCAGTACCACTTCGAGCCGAGCACTGACGGCACCGACGTCACCGAGTCCTTTCAGCTGACGAACACGCCGATCCTCCGGCTCTACTGGAAGGTCGCCGGAAGGGCGCGCGGGCGCACCAATGTCAACGGCATGCGCACCACCCTCGAGCGGATCAAGGCGGTAGCCGAGTCTCCTGAGCAAGCCGACTAGCACCGGTCGGCTGCGTCCATGGACCGGAGTCGCCTGGAGTCGTTCAGCGATGGCGTGTTCGCCGTGGCCATCACCCTGCTGGCCCTGAACCTCACGGTTGCGGGCCCTGGCCATGGGAGGTTGCTCAACTTGTTGGGCCACTCCTGGCCTGCGTTTGCCGCCTACGTGGTCAGCTTCTTTACCATCGGGGTGATCTGGGTCAACCACCGGTCCCTGTTCAGCGGGCTGGCCCGCGTCGATCGCGTCCTGTTGTTCTTGAACCTCGTGCTGTTGCTCTTCGTGGTGGCCATCCCCTTCACCACGGCCACCCTGTCCGAGTACCTCAGCCGGGGAGGCTCCAACGCCCACATCGCCGCCGCTCTCTATGGCCTGGTGATGACGGGCATGGGCATCAGCTTCGCGCTCATCTTCGGCTGGGCCATCCGCCGCGGCCACATGACCCAACCCATGACTTCCAAGGCCCGACGGAGCGCGCAACTCCGGTTCGGCCTGGGGACGGTCGTGTACATCATCGCCACCGGCGTGTCCTTTCTCAGTGCCCCGGCCGCCCTGGCCTTGTATGGGGCCGTCGCCGCCTACTACGTGCTCGAGCACACCCCTGCGGGACCCACCGCAGAACCGGACGGATAGGTCGAATCGATGGAACTGTCGAGCATCTGTGTGTACTGCGGCTCCTCGAAGGGGTCCGATCCCGCCTTCGCCCAAGCCGCTCGTCACCTGGGCACGACACTGGCCCGGCACCACATCACCCTGGTCTACGGGGGCGGGGCCGTCGGGCTCATGGGCGTGCTGGCTGATGCCGCCCTGGCCGCCGGGGGCGAGGTCCGGGGCGTGATCCCACGGGACCTGTTCCGCCGGGATGTTCCCCACCAGGGACTCACCGAGCTGATCGAAGTGGAATCCATGCACGAACGCAAGCAGAAGATGTTCGAGCTGGCCGATGCGTTCGTCGCCCTTCCTGGCGGGTTGGGCACCATGGAGGAGCTCACCGAGATGGCCACCTGGGCCCAGCTCGGGCTCCACCACAAGCCCATTGCCACGCTCGACGTCAAGGGGTACTGGCGCCACTACCACGCGCTGCGGCGA
>DATAUC010000079.1:0-2600 GCA_036268485.1 Acidimicrobiales bacterium | reverse complement strand
GCCCAGTTCGCCCGGACCACCGGCCGGATCGTGCGGTTCATCGAATTCATGCCCCTGGACGGTGATGGCGCCTGGCGGCGCGACCAGGTCGTCCCGGCCGACGAGATCCTGGCCCGGATCCACGCCCGCTGGCCGCTCGAGGCCCAGAACGCCCTGGGTGCGGACCGGTCCGCCCCGGCCGAGCGCTACCGGTTCACCGATGGGGGCGGCGAGATCGGGGTCATCGCCAGTGTCACCCGGCCCTTCTGCGGCACCTGCGACCGTCTGCGGCTGACCGCCGACGGCTCGCTGCGGAACTGCCTCTTCGCCCACCATGAGCTCTCGGTTCGCGACCTCCTTCGTGAGGGCGGCAGCGACGAGGACATCGCCCGCCTGTTCCGTCGGGCCGTGTGGGCCAAGTACCCCGGCCATGGCATCAACGATCCGACGTTTCTCCGCCCGGCCCGCTCGATGTCGATGATCGGAGGGTGACGGTGGCCCGGCTCCGCTTCTTCGGAGTTGCCGTTGACGCCGCCGGCAGCCGGGAGGGCGACATCGACGGGAACACGGTCGATGAGGTCCTCACCGCCGCCTGTGCCCGGTACGGCGACCGGTTCGCCGATGTTCTCGGGCGCTCGAAGGTGTGGGTGAACGGCCGGCCCGCCGCCCCCGGTGACCCGGTCATGGCTTCGGACGAACTGGCCGTGCTGCCCCCGGTCTCGGGCGGCTAGGTCGACCGGTGTGTTCGGTGCCCACCGGGCGCCGACGTCGGGCTCGTCAGTAGCATTTGGGTCATGACGGTCACCCGCGACGAATGGTTGGCCGGCTTCGCGGCCGAGCTCGGCGTCCCCCAGCCGACCGACCAGGAGATCGAGGCGCTCCTGTCCCTGGCCGGGACGGCCGCCCATGGGTCGGAACGGACGGCGGCGCCGCTGTCGTGTTGGCTGGTGGGCCGAGCCGGCCTGGAACCAGCGGCGGCGCAGGTGGCAGCCGAACGGCTAGCCGCTTACCTCGACGAGGGGTGAGCGGACCCGTCAGTCGCCCAGCACCGCTTGGAGGTCCCGGACGTGCTCTTGGGTCTGCTCCAGCAGCGGGCGCAGGGCTTCGGCCACATCGGCCAGCCCCAGTTCGTTGGCCTGGGTGAAGCGCTCCCGGTACCGATTGAGCTGCTCTTCTTCAAGCTTCAGGTCGGCTTGCAGGGCCGAGCGCGAGCCCTCGGTGGTCTGGGCCGCCCGCACCGTCGTCGTCGGCGTTCCCTTGAGGAAGGCCACCTGGCTGGCCAGCACCTGCGCGTGATTGAGCTCCTGGGTGAGGTGCTTGGTCAGCTCGTCCACGGTGCTGACGTACTCGGCCCCGGTGATGGTGGCGATATGCAGGTTGTACTGCACGATCGACTGGTACTCGGTGCTGAGGTCCTCGTTCAACAGGTCGATGAACTCGTCGGTGGTCATGTCTCTCCTCTGGATGGTGGGCTGCAGGGTCGTGATGGTCGGGGGCCAAGGAACGGCGGGGATGGGGACGGAACGTTGGGAGCACGGCTCAGCACCCGTGGACCGGAGCCTTTTCCCCCGGCCGCTGGCTCGTACTCCGGCTTCTGAGTCTCTGTGTCCGGGCTGTCAGCTCTCGTCGGGTCGCTTGGGCTCACTGTCGGGCAACTGGTCGACGCCGGGGTGCGAGGTGGTCGAGGTGTCGTTGAGGGCGCGGTCCAACTTTTCGCCCATGGTTGTCACCGCCCGGCCGAGGGGGTTGTGCGGCGGGTCGGGATGGGTGGTGGCGTTGGCCACGGCTCGCTCGAGCTTGCGACCCAACTCTCGTTGTTCGGCGGGGCCGAGCCCATCCACCAGCGGCAGCACCTCACGGTCCTCCTGGTCGAGATGGCGATGGACGGCGCTGATGAGGGTGTCCAGGGATCGTTCAAATCCCTCGGGGTCGTCGGCATGGGCGTTGGCCGGCTTGATGTGGCGAGTTCGATTGCGGACCTCGACCATGGCCGATCGCACCGCAGCCTGGTCCTCTTCTGCTCGACCGACCTGCGCCCCGGTTCCCTCCTGCTTGCGCAACGGGGGGTACAGGGCTCGTTCCTTGGCGTCCTCGTAGCGCGCCGACAGCCTGACCAGCTCGCCGGCCAGATCGGCCCGGACCTCTGGGTCGGTTGTGTCGGCCAGCAGATCGAGTACGGCCACAAGCTGACGACGGTCCTCATCTAAGGGAGCCAACAGTGTCGGCAGCGCCATCCGGACAACCTCCTCATCAGTGTCGATGGATGGTTTGTACCCGTCCGGACCACCGTCGAATCACCTACGGGCCCGTGCACCTCCGTGAGCAGGCAGGAGCCGGACTTACGTATCGTCCAGGTCGATCCACTTCTCGACCTGGGGGGCCGAGTACGAGTGCAGGGCGGTCAGGAGGTCATCGACGTCGTCGACCTCCACGATGAGGGCCAGGTGCTCCGGCCTCATAAACTCGAAGCCGACGGCCTGTCGCCGCAGCGCGTGGTAGTGGCGCCAGTACCCCTTGACGTCGAGCGTGGCAATGGGCTTGTGGTGGAGCCCGAGCTGGGCCCAGGTGGCCATCTCGGTGAGCTCCTCCATGGTGCCCAACCCGCCAGGAAGGGCGACGAA
>DATAUC010000078.1:0-8149 GCA_036268485.1 Acidimicrobiales bacterium | reverse complement strand
ACTCAAAAATATCGACAGACGCTGAGCGGGAGCCGCTACCGCGCCTGAGCAGGGGATCCACCACCACTGCCGCAACGCTGCGCCAGACTGTGACCCCCGACTTGTGTCGGTGTGAGCAGGCGACTTGTGTCGCCAACCCTTGGAGCGGAAGACGGGATTCGAACCCGCGACCCCAACCTTGGCAAGGTTGTGCGCTACCGCTGCGCCACTTCCGCGTGGACAAGCACTCTAGCGCGACCATCGGTACGAAAAGAACCCGGGACGGCCCCAGCGTATCTAGCTGCGCATTCGTGCCCACGCCCCTGGTGCGAGCAGATTGCTGGGGCTCCACCCTGGTTGGATTAAACGTCGCAATTGCGGGGAATACAAAGGTCCAGCCGACACAGGGGGAACCCATGACTGCCTCGCCGAACCGCAGTGCATCCCGCTCCAAGAGCGAGCCGATCAAGAGTGTGATTCCGGCCCGCCTGGACCGCCTCGGATGGTCCCGCTTCCACACCATGCTGGTGGTGGCGCTGGGCGTGGCCTGGGTGCTCGATGGTCTGGAGATCACCGTCGCCAGCAACGTCACCAGCATCATCAGCAAACCCCAGGCCCTCAATCTCTCCTCGGCCGACGTGGGCTTCGCCGTGGGTACCGTCTACCTGCTGGGCGAGGTGGCCGGTGCCCTCTTCTTCGGCCGCATGTCCGACAAATGGGGACGCCGCAATCTGTTCATGATCACGCTCGGCGTATACCTCTTCGGTGGGCTGCTTTCTGCACTCACCTTCGGGCACTCCCAGGGCTGGGTCTACTGGTTGTGGGCTTCCCGCTTCATCGCCGGCATGGGTATCGGCGGCGAGTACGCCGCCATCAACTCTGCCATTGACGAGTTGATCCCGGCTAAGTATCGAGGTCGAGTCGATATCGCCGTGAACGGGAGCTACTGGGGCGGTGCGCTTATCGGCACCCTCTTGACCCTGGCCGTGGTCAATCAGCTCACGGCGGCCTACTCGTGGCGGGTGGCCTTCCTCTTCGGACCGATCCTCGGCTTCGTCATCCTCTTCGTGCGCAAGAACCTGCCCGAGAGCCCGCGCTGGCTGCTCATGCACGGACGGGAAGAGGAGGCCGAACGGGCAGTGAAGAGGATTGAAGCTGCCACCTCCCGTTCCGGCGGCTCGTTGGGTGAGGTCGACGAGGACAAGGCCATCGCCATTGTCCCGGCCAACAACATCGGCTTCGTCGCGTTGGCCCGCACGCTCTTTGCCACCTACCCCAAGCGCGCCATTTTGGGCGCGTCGCTCATGATCACCCAGTCTTTCCTCTACAACGCCATCTTCTTCACCTACGCCCTGGTCCTGACGAAGATCTACAACGTGCCGTCGGGTGACACCCCCTACTACTTCATCTTCTTCGCCCTGGGGAATTTCATCGGACCCTTGACCATCGGCCGGCTCTTCGACACCATCGGCCGCCGCGTCATGATCGCCGGCACGTACATCCTGGCCGGCGCCCTCCTCATCATCAGTGCCGTCCTCTTCGATGCCGGTGCCCTCAACGCGGTGACCCAGACCGGATGTTGGTGCGTGGTGTTCTTCTTTGCCTCTGCCGGAGCCAGCTCGGCCTACCTCACGGTCAGCGAGATCTTCCCGGTCGAAGTCAGGGCCAAGGCCATTGCCGTGTTCTTCGCCATCGCCCAGAGCTTCGGGGCCCTCGGCCCCTGGCTCTACGGCAAGCTGATCGGCAACGGCCACGACCATTTCACCCTCTTCATCGGGTACCTCATCGGCGCCTCCGTCATGATTATCGGCGGGGTGGTCGAGGTGTTCCTCGGCGTAGCCGCCGAAGGGAAGTCCCTCGAGGATGTGGCCACACCGCTCTCGGCCACCGACGACGAACCGGCCGACGGCGGGCCCCAGGGCGCAGGGAAGGGTCGCACCGAGGATCGGGTGCCCGCCGCCGTCTGAGGAGACCGCCGGACCAGGGTCCGAGAACGACATTTTTCCCCCGGGCGGGAACATCGACTCCCACGTCCGTGTTGCACCAACTGGAAACGGTGGCGCCGTAGGCACAACCGGTCCCTCAGCACTCGACCCAGGACAGCGATAGGGCACACTTCTCCTCATGACTGATGTTCTTGGCGATGGCGCCGACGCAACGCTCAGCACCCCCAACGGCCGGCGGGTCCCGGACTGGGTGATCCTGTCCATTGCCTGCGTGGCCCAGTTCATGGTCGTCCTCGATGTCTCGATCGTCAACGTCGCGTTGCCATCCATCGGGCGCGACCTGCACTACAGCCCCACCGGCCTGCAATGGGTGATCAACGCCTATGTCCTGACGTTCGCCGGTTTCCTCCTGCTCGGCGGCCGGGCGGCCGACCTCTTCGGCCGTCGTCGGGTCTATCTGTTCGGGCTCTTCCTCTTCACGGCGGCCAGCCTGGTCGGTGGCGTGGCCCAGAATTCGGCCTGGCTGACCACGGCCCGGGCCGTGCAGGGCATCGGAGGCGCATTCCTGTCGCCGGCCACCCTCACCATCATCGTCACCACCTTCTCGGGCGCCCGCATGGCCAAGGCCCTCGGCGTCTGGAGCGCGGTGGCCGGGGCGGGCGGTGCGGCCGGGTCGATACTCGGTGGTGTCCTGACCGCTGAGATCTCATGGCGCTGGGTCCTCTTCGTCAACATCCCCATCGGCATCGCGGCCAGCGTGGCGGCGCTGATGTTCCTGATCGAGGCGAAGCGCGATGCCCACGACGTGAACCGCCCCAAGCTCGATGTGGTGGGGGCCATCACGGTGACCGCCGGCCTCGGTGCCCTCATCTACGCCATCGTCGGCACCGATACCCACGCCTGGGGTTCGACCTACACCCTGTCCATCCTGGGCACGGCGGTCGTGCTGCTGGCCCTGTTCGCCTACGTGCAACTCAAGGTGGCCTCCACGCCGTTGGTGCCCTTCCGGCTCTTTCGATCCCGTTCGGTGACCGGGTCAAACATTGTGATGTTCCTGGTCGGCGCCGCCTTCTTCTCCATGTGGTACTTCCTGTCGCTCTATCTGCAGAACGTGCTGGGCTACGGCGCCCTCAAGGCCGGCCTGGCCTTCTTCCCCATGGCCGTGGCCATCATCATCGGGGCCCAGACCAGCGCCCGCCTCCTCCCCAAGCTGGGCGTGCGCCCGCTGCTGCTGGTCGGGACGGCCCTGGCCGCCGTCGGCTTCCTCGGCCTGGCCCAGATCCACGTGGACAGCATGTATGCCACCCACGTCCTTATTCCGGGCTGCATGATCTCCCTCGCCCTCGGTCTGCTCTTCACCCCCTTGGCCTCGGCCGCCACCGCCGATGTCCACTTCACCGAGGCGGGACTGGCCTCGGGCGTCCTCAACACTGCCCGTCAGATGGGCGGCTCGGTCGGCCTGGCTGCCCTGGCCACCATCGCCATCGACCACACCCACGCCATCATCGGAGGCGCCCACGGCGCGGTGTCGACGGCGTCCGCCCTGACGTCGGGCTACGCCCGGGCCTTCCTGCTGGCCGCCTTCCTCGGCGTCGCCGCCTTCGCCGCGTCGTTCATCGTCCCGTCGCTGCATCCGCACAGGTCCGCCGAAACGAAGAGTGAGGAGACGGCCGAGGCCCTGGTCGACGCCGAAGAAGGGGCCCTCCCCTCGCTGGATCCCATCTAAGCCATGGCCGACCGCCCCTCACTCGAAACGTCCGCTCTCCTCCAGCGCCTCGACGGCGTCACCCTCCTCGACCTCGAGGTCGTGAGCAGCGAGGCCATCACCCCCACGATGCAGCGCATCACCTGCACCGCGCCCGAACTGGCCGAGTTCACCTCTTTGCCGGGGCAGGACCTGATGCTGGCGGTGCCCAGCCCCCAAGGGGCCAGCTTCCGCCGGCGCTACACCATCCGCTCGGTCGACCAGGCCAACGCCCTGATCCACATCGACATCGTCCGGCACGGCGACGGACCCGGTGCGACCTGGGCCGCCACCGCCCAGCCGGGCTCCCACATTGAAGGCATCGGGCCTCGGGGCAAGATCACGGTGGACCCGGCCGCGGCCTGGCACCTCTTCGTGGGCGACGACTCCGCCATCCCGGCCAGCCTGGCCATGGCCGAGTCCCTGGGCACCGCCGACCAGTCCGTGCTGGTGCTCGAAGTGGACGGCCCCGCCGATGAGCAGTCAGCCCAGGCCCAGGACGGGCAAGACCTCGCGGTGCACTGGCTCCACCGGGCCGGCGCCGATCCAGCGTCGCCCGCCAACCTGGTCAGCGCGGTGCAGGCCGTGGACCTCCCCGCTGGTCCGGGCCATGCCTATCTGGCCGGCGAACTCGGCGTCGTGGCGGCCCTGCGACGCGCGCTGCTCGAACGGGGCCTGACGGCCGAGCAGATCTCCTCCAAGCCCTACTGGCGGGCCGGCGTGGCCAACGCCGCCCACGGTGAGCCCGAACGCACTTAGCCGGTGGCGCCCCGGGCATCGAGCGCCCGCACCATCAGCTCACCGAGCGCATCGTCAATGTCGGTCGCCAGTTCGTCGAGGTCGGGCAGCAGCTTGCGGCACGACAGCAGGCCGAACTGCAACTGGTCGAGATAGGAAAAGACCGTCACGTTCAACCCGATGCCCTCGGCGATCGGCCCGAGTGGAAACATGGAGGCCACCCGGCTGCCGGCGCAGAAGAGCGGGAAGTCCGGGCCCTTCACGCCCGACACGGTCAGGTTGAACAGCGGCCGCATGTGGTCGAACAATTTGGTGCCGGCCACGGCGCGGGCCAGCCGGCTCACCAACCCCGGAGCCGCCATCTGGGCCAGGTCGCTCACCAACCGCCCGCCGCGCAGCTGCTGCTGCTCCTTGGCTACCCGGGTCGATTCGGCAATGGCATCGAGGCGGAGGATCGGGTCGTCCATGTCGGTGGCCAGCGAGACGAGCATGCCCGAGACCTGGTTGCCGAGCGCTGTTCCCTCACCCTGGACCCGGGTCGACACCGGCACCATGGCCACCAACGCCCGCTCGGGCACCTCGCCCCGGGCATCCATGAAGGTGCGCAGACCGCCGGCCACTCCGGCCAGGATCACGTCGTTGACCGTGCACTCGAACACCCGCCGGACCAGCTTCACATCTTCGAGCGGCACCGACAGGGTGGCGAAACGCTTGCGATTCGAGATGGCCCCGTTGAACGAGGTGCGCGGGGCCGAGAAGAACGAGGGCGGGGGTGTCTCACCCCGACCCAGCAGCTCACGGTTGTGCATCCCCAGGTCGGCCATGGCTTCCACGCCCGCCTGCAGGGTTTCGAGCGCCTGGCCGGGTTGCTGCGACAGCGAGCTGGCGACATAACGCAGCAGCTGGCTGCTGGTGGGCAGCGGCGGGGGGTCCCAGGCCTCGGCGGGCAGGGGGATCACCCGTTGGCGCGGGTTGAGATCCAAGAAGGCGGCCAGGATGGAGGCTCCGCTCACCCCGTCGAGGATGGCGTGGTGCACCTTGGCGATGAGCGCGGTGCGATCCCCCTCCAGCCCCTCCACCACGTACATCTCCCAGAGGGGTCGATCGGGATCGAGCTGACGGCTCATGACGGCGGCCACGAAGGCATCGAGTTCGGCCCCGCCCCCGGGCGACGGCACGCTGGCCCGCGACAAATGATCGTCCAGGGCGAACATGGGATCGTCCACCCAGACCGGATGGTGCAACCCCATCGGCACCCGCATGGCCCGCTGGCGCAGCTGCGGCACCATATGCACCCGCTGGCTGATGACCCGTCGGATCTGGGCGTAGCGGGTCGACGGGGAGAACAGGGACCTGGTGCCCTCGGGAGGATCCAGCACCAGCACCACACCGACATGGAGCGGGGTGGTGGGCGTCTCGAGCGACAGAAAGGCGGCGTCCATCCCTTCGAGTGGTTGCATCAGAACATCACGTCCCGGTATGCCCGAACCCGCCGGCCCCCCGCGTGGCCTGGCCCAACCCCTCCTGGCTCACCGCCTCGAACACCGCGGTTTGCACCGTCATGATGACCAGCTGGGCGATCCGGTCGCCCCGGCTCACCTCGTAGTCCTCACCCGGGTCGTGATTCACCAAAATGACCTGCAGCTCGCCCCGGTACCCGGCGTCGATCAACCCCGGTGCGTTCAGGCAGGTCACGCCGTGGCGCAACGCCAACCCGCTGCGGGGCAGCACGAAACCGGCGTAGCCCAACGGGATGGCCACCGCCACGCCCGTCGGCATCAGGACACGTCCACCTCGGGCCGGGATGACGGCGTTGTGGCGAGCCAGCAGGTCCGCTCCGGCATCGCCCGGTCGGGCGTAGGCCGGCATGGCCAGATCGGGGTCGAGCTGGTGCAGCGGGACGCACAGCATCGTTGGACACTACAAGCTGTGACCGGGCCGCCTCCCGTGGTTCGGTAGCATGCCCGCCCATGCTGGCCTGGATAGACCTTGAGATGACCGGACTCGATCCGGCCCGCCACACCATTGTCGAAGTGGCGTCACTCATCACCGACGACGACCTCGCCATCATTGCGGAAGGGCCCGACCTGGTGGTGCACGCCAGCACCGAACAGCTGGCCGAAATGGACGAGTTCGTCACTGCCATGCACACCCGCTCGGGGCTGTTGCCCGAAATTGTGGCCTCCACTCTCACCCTGGAGGAGGCGGCGACAGCCACCCTCGAGTTCCTCCAGAAATACATACCCGACGCCCGCACCATTCCACTGGCCGGCAATTCCATCGGGACCGATCGGCGCTTTCTCGCCGTCCAGATGCCCGAGGTCGAAGAGTTCCTGCACTACCGCTCCGTCGACGTCTCGACCATCAAAGAGCTCAGCCGCCGCTGGCACCCCGAGGTCTACAAGGCGGCACCCGCCAAGAAGGGCGGCCACCGCGCCCTGCAGGACATCCGTGAGAGCGTCGACGAGCTTGCCTACTACCGCACCGCCCTGTTCAATCCAATCCCGACACCGAACGAGGAGGCCAGCCCGTGACCACCGCCGAGCAGTCCGCAAAGAACGACACACCCACCATGACCATCGCTGAGGCCAACACCACCCTGACGGCGGAAGGCCAGATGTTCGAGATGGAAGAGGTGGAGATCCGCGGCGTGTCCACCCGCACCTGGAAGCACGCTCCCGGCTCGTTGCGCGCCGTCCTCGATATGTCTCTCGGCCATGGCGATGCCACTTTCCTCGTGTACGAGGACGAGCGCACCACCTTCGCCGAGCACTACCGCATCGCCTGCACGCTGGCCCACCGCCTGCAGGGCGAGTTCGGGGTTGCGCAGGGCGACCGGGTCACCATCGCCATGCGCAATCTGCCCGAATGGATCATGGCCTTCTGGGCCACCACTTTGGCCGGCGCCGTGGTTGTGCCGCTCAACGCCTGGTGGAGCGGCGAAGAGCTGCGCTACGGGCTGGAGGACTCGGGCTCGAAGATCGCCTTCGTCGACAAGGAGCGGGCCGAGCGCATCCGGCCCTTCCTCGGCGGCCTCGACTCCTTCACGGCGCTGATCGTGGCCGACGAGAACCGCGGCCCGACGGCCACCGCTCCACACGCCATCTACGAGCCCCCGGGCGGTCGGGCTCCGGTCACCGAGTGGCCCTTCGCCCTGGCTCTGGGCGACGTAGACCCGGCGGCCACGCCGCCCGACCTCACCATCGCACCCGAGGACGACGCCACCATCTTCTACACCTCGGGCACCACCGGCCGGCCCAAGGGGGCCGTGGGCACCCACCGCAACATCTGTACCAATTTGATGAACCTCTTCTTCATCAACACCCGGGGACAGCTCCGGTTCGGCAGCTCGCTGGCCGACACCTCCGGCCGGACCCAGCCGGCCTACCTGCTGTCGGTGCCGCTCTTCCACGCCACCGGGTGTCACGCCGTCATGGTGACCAACCTGGCCGCCGGCGGGAAGATCGTGATGATGCACCACTTCGACCCGGAGCGGGCGCTGCAGTTGATTGAGCGGGAGAAGATCGCCACCTTCGGTGGCGTGCCAGCGATGGTCATGCAGGTGCTCGACTCACCCGACTTCGCCAAGTACGACACCTCGTCGGTCCGCGGCGTGTCGTACGGCGGCGCCCCCGCCCCACCGGATCTGGTCCGGCGCATCCGGGCGGCCTGGCCGATCGGGCAGCCGTCCAACGGCTACGGCCTCACCGAGACCTCCTCGGTCACCTCCATGAACACGGGA
>DATAUC010000077.1:0-198038 GCA_036268485.1 Acidimicrobiales bacterium | reverse complement strand
CCCGAGCTTCTCGCCGATCTCGGTCAGGCCGCCGTCGGTGCGGTTGCGGTCACGGCGCCACTCGAGCACCAGGCCGACGGCCTGCTCTCGCAGCTCCTTTGGGTATGGCTTGTTCCTTGGCACAGACTCCATCCTCTCTCTGAAAGATGGAGCCTCCACAATTCCCAGGACGGTTCAGGATGGCGCTTCATAATCAATTTGCCGCCGGGGACCGGGCTGCCGGAGACTCGGTCCCGTGCACCACTCTACGGCCGCCGTCACGCGATGAGCCTGATCCGTCATCCTGCTTTGGACTAGTCGGGTGAGGATTTGGAGAGGCGAAGGCCATCCCGGACGCCAGGCTGCAAATCTTCCATGCCGCCCGGGATGGTCCTCCTTCCTTAGGCGGCTAAGTGCTTCTTTTCTGTATTGGCCACGACTTCAATGCGCCGAGGCTTGGCATGCTCAGCCACAGGGACTACCAGGGTGAGCACTCCTGATTCATATTCGGCCCGGATTTTCTCGGTGTCGAGATTCGTGCCTAAGAAGACTTGGCGACTGAAGGACCCATACGGCCGCTCTGTGATCACTCGCTCGATTCCATCCGATGCCGGAGGGACTGGTCGCTCCGCCTTGATGGTGAGCACGTTGTCTTCGACGGTCAGATCGATCGAATCGACCTCGATGCCCGGCAGGTCCAGGCGCATCAAGAAGGAGTCGTCCTTCCGGTAGGCGTCCATGGGCATCGCCATTGGCTTGGTGCCGTTCTGGTTCGCCCACAGTTGCTGGAACAGGCGGTCCACGTCTCGGAATGGATCGCTACGTACAAGAGCCATGATGGCTACCTCCTCTACATAGAATTCATACCAATGCGGGCCTTTATACCCCGCTGGCAGCCATTTTAGCACTCGTCCATTGAGAGTGCTAGACCCCATCCCAAATATTTTTCGTCCTGGTAAGTGCGGGCGTTCCTGAATTACGTTGCGGAGTGCCCGTCACGTGGGCGTGGCGACTTATTTGGTCGGTAGGTCTAGCCCTCTGGCGAAGTCCTGGCGATGATGTCCACGTCTTTCATCACAAATCCATGGCTTGGGGTGACCCCCGTCGCGTGCCCGCTCATTCGAAAATGACAAGGCAGCATACGCACGTTTGCCCGCAAATCCCCCAGGGTAAAAAGACGGCGGCGACATCGCTTCTTAGCTTCGGTATTGAGTTCGTCATCGGGCACATTTCAGTGAGCAGTCCACTTTTGGATTGACTCAGGGCTCTGCGGGATGCCAATGAGGATTCCGCTCTGGGCGTAATCAGGTGGATGAGGGAGGAGGTTGTCCGTGTCTATAGGCCAGATCTTGAAGGAGATTGCGCAAGGTAAGTATGCCGTGCCGGTACGAGGAATCGGACAGACCGAGCGGCGATTTGAAAGCCGGGCTAACTGGGCTGCCATTGATCTGTCGCTGGGGCGCCTGGCCGAGGGCCATCGTGACGCCATCGCCGGACAACGAGCGGCCGACCTCTATGTGTACCTTGCTCAGCATCACGGTGCACAAGGTGCTGTCGGCCTCGGTCGACTCGCACTGGAGCACGGGAAATGGGACTGAGACTCAACAATGCACACATAGAGACCCTCGACGATCACTGGGCATTGTCCTTCACGCGGGCCACCGGAGGCGACCTATTCGCCAGCTGGTGGCTGGCTGCGGACTGCACACATCTCAAGGCTGATGTCTTTGCCGATCGGGAGGTCAGACAATGACCTCCACCCATCGTTCATATTTCGACCCTAGGCATCGGTCGGACCCCGCTCCATGGGGATTCGAGACGAGTGACTACGACAAGCGCAAGTACACCCTCACGATGGCTTCCTTGCCTCGGGCGCACTATGAGTCTGCGTACGAGCCCGGTTGTTCGATTGGCGTACTTTCCGAACAACTTGCCCAACGGTGCCGCAAACTGATCGCGAGCGATATCGTGCCCGAACTGGTTGAGCGGTCAACTCTGCGACTTCAGACATTGCCTCATGTGGCGGTGGAACTTCGAGCTATTCCTGAGCAGTGGCCCGAAGGATGCTTTGATTTAATCGTCCTCAGTGAGATCGCTTACTACTTCGATGCGAGCGACCTCGAGCACATCATGACTCTCTTGAGCGCTTCGACGGCGCCCGGTGCGCACGTCATCGCAGTGCATTGGCGCGGAAGCACCGATTACCCCCTGAGTGGCGACGGCGCACATCTGATCATTGGGTGCACGCCCGGTTTGAGTCACATCGTTCATCATCTCGAGCGGGACTTCGTACTGGATGTATGGGAGCGAGACTTGTGAGGCACGACACGAATCTGCGCCGCATCGAAGCGGTAGGGATCGTTCCGTCCGTGCGTAACGAACAAGTTCTCCTCCCTGCTGCGCTCGATGCACTTCACAAGGCGACAGTACAGCTCCCATTGGAAGTGGAATGTCGTACTGCTGGGGCGCTGGATGACTGCACCGACGGCAGCGCTGTCATCGCTCGCCAGTGGACCCAAGGCGGCTGGATAGAAGTCATACAACGTCGATTCCGAAGCGTGGGGGCGGCCCGGAGAGCTTGGCGTGCGGCCCTACTGCAAGCGTGGGATGGCCTCGATCCCACTTCTATTTGGCTCTGTACAACCGACGCGGATTCGCAGGTGCCGCCCGAATGCAGCGAAGAACAGCTAGTGCGACACGCCGCCGGCGCTGATCTGTGGACACGGAGAGTTGAAATAGCCGATTGGTCGTCTCATCAACCCAGCACCATGACTGGCTGGACCGAGCGTGAAGTAGCTCCTATCCACGGAGCCAGCATGGGTTTCACCACCAGTGCGTATCTCAAGGCTGGCGGATTTCCACCCTCGTCAGCGGGGAGGACCGCTAGCTGTATCGGTCCGCTCTCGCCTCGGGAGCCCATGAGCACCATGACTCGGACGTGAAGCTGTTGACGAGCACCCGACGCAGCGCCAGGGCCTCCTTCGGCTTTGCGCATGCCCTGATCTCAGTTGAAGCGACTGAGGCCGGCGGCTCCTGAGAGATGGCGCTCCTTGTCGCAGGTGCTTCTGAAGGCAGTGGCTCGGGTAGGAGTAACTGATGCCAAGTCAATCGTTTGACCCTCGAATTGACCAGGTGCGCTCGGCCCGCCATTTTGCCGAGGCAGTGGCGCGACGCCTGGGCTGCGCTACTGAGGAAGTGGCACTCGTTGTGAGCGAATTAGCGGCTAATGCCTGTCAACACGCGCAGACACCTTTTGAGGTGTCCATCGAACGTCACGACAGCGCACTATTGGTCGAACTTCTCGACCACGGCCCGAACGCCGTGTTTGAAATGGAACCTCCCCTGACTGCCGAGCGTGGTCGAGGAGTGCGCATTGTGGCCACGGTGGCACGTTCATGGGGCGTTCGGCCGCATTCTCCGGAAGGAAAACTGGTGTGGGCGGAACTGGATTGCCGGCCCCTGCATGCCTCGACTCAGTGCCAAGGTTTTCCACAATGAAGTGGTCCGTGCGGCAGAACTCACGTCGTTTGGAACTTCCCTGGATTCGAGAAGTGATTGTGGCCAGTTTGGCGTGCTGGCTCGGCGACATACCATGTGGCCGGGAGGAGGGTGCGCACTCATGAGGAGAGACCACCCGTCTCGATGGCCTCAAGGCCCGGTGGCCAGGGCGCTCTTCTTTGGGATCCTTCCGATGTGGGGCCTACCCGGGACTCGCGGATTGGCTGTGCCACGCAAATGCCATATTGACGATGCCGACCAGCGGCGTACGCGAGTCACGCCTTCATATTCTGATGTTTGCAGTAGGTGGAGTTCCCATGGCATTGGCCCTCCTGGCCGAGTTGACTCCCCTTGTTGTCGCCCTTCTAACAAGTTCCGCACTAGTGCATCAGGCGACGGCCCAATGGGACATCGTGGTAGCTCATCGGAGTGCTCGGGACGTTTCTCCCGTAGAGCAGCAGATCCATTCCGTCCATGAAGCTGTCCCATTCCTGGTCGCTGCGCTGGCCGCTTTGTACATTTCCGAGAATCCGACCGGTTCGTCTCGCTGGATATTGCGTCGCAAGAAGCAGCCGCTTCCAGCTGCCTATGTCCGCAGCGGTGCTCTTTGGGACCGGCTTCACAGGTGCGCTCCCCCATCTGGAGGAACTCTGGCGATGTGTTCGCACGGCGAGGCACGCACGGTGACGCACCGGAACAGCTGCTAACGGAGGAGTCCAAAACCGCGTCCGCCAGCACGTAGTGACCGCGACAGGTTCGACCTCAATCGAAATGGGTACATGCGCAACTACCCCAGGACCGATGGATAGAGGTACAGCAATTGGCAGGTAAACCAATGACCGAGGAGACCCAATGACACCCCAAAAAGCATCGCCGCCGGCAACCAATCAGAAGTCCTCACGGAGTCGTGGATCCCGCAGCACCGTGGTCTCTGGTTCGATTGCCCCACAGTGGGCGCAGAGCGGTGATCGACTCACTACGGCTCAGGGAGTACCCGTCGACAACACGGACAACAGCCTTACGTTGGGGGAAAGAGGGCCGACGCTCCTCGACGATATTCACCTACGCGAAAAGATCATGCACTTCGATCACGAGCGGATTCCCGAACGTGTGGTGCATGCTCGAGGAGCCGGTGCACACGGCGTATTCGAGTTGACCAAGTCGATTGCGAATCTCACCTGCGCCCCCGTCCTGTGCGATACGTCGGCGGAAACGCCGACGTTTGTGCGCTTCTCGACTGTGGCTGGCTCCCGAGGATCGGCAGACACGGCAAGGGATGTCCGGGGATTTGCCGTGCGTTTCTACACGAACGAAGGCAACTGGGATCTCGTTGGCAACAACATCCCGGTGTTCTTCATACAAGATGGGATCAAATTTCCTGACCTGATTCATGCGGCCAAACCTGAGCCTGATCGAGAAATTCCCCAGGCGGCAACGGCGCACGAGACCTTTTGGGACTTCGCTTCCCTCACCCCCGAATCCACACACATGTTGATGTGGGTCATGTCCGATCGGGCGATCCCCCGCTCGTATCGCACCATGGAAGGGTTTGGTGTCCATACTTTCCGACTAATCAACGCCAAGGGCAAGACGTCGCTCGTGAAGTTCCATTGGAAGCCCGTAGCCGGATTGGCGTCCCTGGTGTGGGAGGAGGCCCAAAAGCTGTGTGGCATCGACCCAGACTTTCATCGTCGTGACCTATTCGACGCCATTGAAGCCGGGAATTTTCCCGCGTGGGACCTTGGCATCCAGGTTTTCCCGGATAACCAAGAGCAGACGTTCGAGGGCATTGATCTACTCGATCCCACCCAGCTGGTGCCTGAGGAACTGGCACCCGTAGAGATCATTGGCCGCCTCACCCTCAATGCCAATCCGACTAACTATTTCGCCGAGACCGAGCAGGTGGCTTTTTGCACGAGCCACGTTCCGCGCGGCATTGATTTCACCGACGATCCGCTGCTGCAAGCCCGGAACTTCTCCTATCTCGACACGCAGCTGACCAGGCTGGGCGGCCCGAATTTCGATCAGATTCCCATTAATCGGCCTCTGAGTCCCGTGAATACCACCCAGCGAGATGGTTTCAGTCAGCAGGCCGTGGCCGAGGGCATAGCGGCTTACACCCCGAACACAACTGGAGGCGGATGCCCGCTCGCTGTTGGTGCAGAGGGCTTTGTGCAGGCCGCTCGCTCCCTATCGGGAAAACGAGTTCGGGTGCGACCTCAATCGTTTGGTGACCACTTCTCCCAAGCGACCATGTTTTGGAACAGCATGAGCCCGCCCGAACAGGATCACGTCGTGGCCGCCTTCTCTTTTGAGTTGGGCAAGTGTCTCGACCCGGACATCAAGGATCGAATGGTGGCCAATTTGTCGCGGGTGGATGCCGACTTGGCACGCCAGGTGGCAACCAACCTCGGTCTGAAGGCTCCTCGAGTCCGCCTGGCGGAATCGCTTGCTCCTTCGCCCGCGCTTTCGTTGCTACCGCCGGCGCCGGGGCCGATTGCGAGCCGAATCATTGGAGTCTTGGTCGCCGAAGGGGTGGACAACGTCGGGCTGAGCAAGCTCC
Organism: Acidimicrobiales bacterium; assembly: GCA_036268485.1. GTDB lineage: Bacteria > Actinomycetota > Acidimicrobiia > Acidimicrobiales > RAAP-2 > Bog-473. Next base: position 191,998 of record DATAUC010000077.1, on the reverse strand, counting down.
GCAAGGCGATTGAGAAGGAAGGGGCGAGCATGGTGGTGATCGCCCCCCGTGGTGGCTCCTTAAGGGGAATCTCGGGGACCGTCGAAGTAACCAAATCGGTACTTACCACCCAGTCGGTCGAATATGACGCGTTGGTCATCGCTGGAGGAGGGGGCGCCCAATCAGTCGGGGCCGACCCCTATACGGCTGTGAACGTTGGCGAGGCATTCCGACACCACAAGACCGTGGCGGGGTGGGGTGAGGGGTGCTCCGTGCTCGAAGCGTTCGGCATGTCCGAGGACATGGCGGGTGTCATCACGAGCCCCAAGATCACCCCGACGTTTACGTCGGCGCTGATTGAAGCGATCGGTTGGCATCGCCATTGGGATCGCTGACGTCGATGGTTGCGTCCTATGGTCGGCCCTATCCGCTCGGCGCCACGCCGACGGAAGATGGCGTCAATTTCGCCGTCGCCTCTGAGGTGGCCGACGCTGTCGAAATCTGCCTGTTCAGCGACTCGGGGGAAGAGACCCGCATTGAACTCCCCGAGCGGACCGCTCACGTCTTCCACGGCTTGCTGCCCGAAGTTTCCGTTGGACAGCACTACGGCTTGCGAGTCCACGGCCCCTGGGAGCCGGCCCAGGGTTTGCGCTGCAATCCCGCCAAACTCTTGATCGACCCGCACGCCACGGCCATCGAGGGCGAGATCAGTTGGGGTCCCGAAGTCTTCGGGCATGCACAAGCAGACCCGGACCAAACCAATGATGCCGACTCCGCATCATGCATGCCGCGCTGCGTCGTCTCAGAACGAGAGTTCCGCTGGGAAGGTGACCATCGGCCAGAAGTACCACTGGACGAGACCATCGTGTACGAAGCCCATGTCAAGGGGCTGACCCAGCGCCACCCTGAGCTGCCCGGAGATATCCGGGGCACCTACGCCGGCTTGGCGCATTCGGCGGTGACCGGCTACCTGGTCGATCTCGGCGTGACCGCGGTGGAACTTCTGCCCGTCCACCAGTTCGTCCAGGATGCCCACCTTCTCGACAAGGGTCTGCGGAACTATTGGGGTTATAACAGCATCGGATTCCTGGCGCCCCATTGCGCCTACAGCTCGGCCGGCACCAACGGCGGCCAAGTCCACGAATTCAAGGCAATGGTCAAAGAGCTGCACCGGGTTGGCCTCGAGGTGATCATCGACGTCGTCTACAACCACACCGCCGAAGGCAACCACCTGGGTCCCACTCTTTCCCTGAAAGGAATCGACAATCCCGCCTATTACCGACTGGTGGAAGGAGATCGGGGCCATTACTTCGACACGACCGGTACAGGGAACAGTCTGAACGTCGGGCACCCGGCGGCCCTCCGACTCATTCTCGATTCGTTGCGCTACTGGGTCACCGACATGCACGTGGACGGCTTCCGCTTCGACCTGGCCACCACATTGACCAGACAAACCGGCGATCAGGACATGCACAGCGCCTTCTTGGATCTCGTCTATCAAGACCCGGTATTGGCCGGCACCAAACTGATTGCCGAACCCTGGGATGTGGCCGGCTACATGGTTGGAGGCTTCCCCGCCCGCTGGTCGGAGTGGAACGGCAAATATCGCGATACGGTGCGCGACTTTTGGCGAGGAAAGGATGGATCGCTCGGCGCCATGGCGCTACGCCTCACCGGCAGCGGCGACATCTACTCGTCCGAACGGCGGGTCCCCAGCGCCAGCGTGAACTTCGTGACCGCCCACGATGGCTTCACCTTGGCCGATCTCACTTCCTACAACGAAAAACACAACGAGGCCAACGGCGAGAACAATCAGGACGGCGAGAAGGACAATCGGTCGTGGAACTGCGGGGTCGAGGGTCCGACGGACGAAGCGGACATCACCGTCCTGCGGGAGAGGCAGCGCAGAAATCTCCTGGGCTCCTTGCTGCTCTCGGCCGGCGTGCCGATGATGCTCGGTGGCGACGAGATTGCCCGCTCCCAACAGGGCAACAACAACGCGTACTGCCAGGACAACGAAATATCCTGGCACGATTGGCAGGGGATGGACCACCACCTACTGGCCTTCACCCGCACCGCCATCGCCCTGCGTCGAGCCCACCCGGCACTGCGTCCCCTGGAGTATTTGCGCGGACCTGGTGGTGGTCCGGCCCAAATGGTGCTCTACCGAGCCGATGGCCAGCAGATGAAGGAGGAGGACTGGCAGGATCCGTCGGCCAAAACACTGGCGGTCTCACTCGATGGTCGCCAAATTGAAGACGGCGAAGGCGAAACCAACGACGAGAGACTCTTGCTGTTGCTGAATTCGCACTGGGATTCCGTGACTTTCACCATTCCGGGTCGCCGACTCCATTGGCAAGTCGTCCTCACAAGTTCCGAGCCGGATGAGACACCTTCCATTGCCGATGACCAAACGATTGTCGTCGAAGGCCACTCCTTTCTCCTACTCAACGCCACATGAGACAGCGCTTGGGGACCCCATGGAGCATGGAGCAATGAAAGCCGATCTGCGACCAGGCGTCCTATTCGATGTGGATGGAACGCTTTTTGACACCAACTATCTCCACACCCTCACGTGGTCACGCGCCTTTGGGGACGCTGGAGAGTGGGCCCCGATGAATGCCATCCATCGGCTTGTCGGCATGGGGAGTGATCAGCTCGTGCGAGAACTCTTGGGCCACGAAAGTCCTGAATCGGTCACCGCTCGGCCGCGGCGGTACAAAGAATTGATTTCGGAGGCTCGGCCTTTTCCGGGTGCCGACGATCTGCTTCACCAAGTGAGCGGCTCCGGCCTAGCGGTGGTTATCGCCACGTCCGCGGTGGCCGACGAACTCGACAGGCTCCTTGACATGCTGGACTCGGAAACCACAATCGATGCCAAAACCACGGCGGACGACATTGAGAAGGCCAAGCCCGATCCCGAAGTATTCCTCCGAGCCATGGAGGTTGGCTCCGTCGACCCTCGGCGGGCGCTGGCGGTCGGCGATAGCGTTTGGGACATTCAAGCAGCCCGGGATGCGGGTATCGGTTGTGTGGCCGTCGAATCAGGCGGCTACAGCGAACACGAGCTAAGCGAAGCAGGAGCCCTTCAGGTCTACCGAAATGTAAAGGAGATCCACGATCAGTTCCGCACGAGTCCCTTAGCCTTGTTGCTTCCCTGAACCGGCGCTGTCCGATCCCGTGCCTCACGGCCATGCCTCATCCGACGCCCTTCACACTGGGGTTTGCTTCGCGCTCTCAAGTGCAGAAATGAGGTCCGATAAAGCCTCCGACACAGTGGCGGCGCGTATGTCGTCCCGATTTCCATCGAACAGATATCGCTTGGCCGTCACGCCGAACGCAGATGCAATCGCGATCAACACTTCACCCACCTCCCGGCCGCCTTGGCTGCCCGGTCCGGCGACTCCTGTGGCACCAATGCCGTAATCGGCTTCCAAGCGTTGCCGCGCCCCACAGGCCAATTGCTCCGCTACAACTTCATGAACTGGGCCATACATTTCAAGATCGTCCTTGCGTACCCCAGCGACGCGATGCTTTAGATCAGTGCAATAGACGACCAAGCCCCCTCGAAAGGTAACGCTGGTTCCGGGGGCTTCAGTGAGATACGCGCTGATGAGTCCGCCCGTCAGCGACTCGGCTACAGCCACCGTCTGGCCCATTTCGACCAGGCGCCCGTGAGCAATGTCAGCCAGCCGGCGACACTCCTTCAAGCTGTGCGCGTCCGACATTGGTTCATCTCGTCCATGAGGCTCTTTCGCGTCATCGACCATTCACAGCACCTCCGAGTTGCGAAGGCCCGTCAGGCTGCGTGAGTTATCCATCGACGTAATAGCCATTAAGGATCGGTGTTTCGTTGGCAAGAGGCTTGAGCTCAACTGGTGGCCCCTTGTCGGAGTCCAGGTTGTTCTCGCTCGGACGTACTTTCTTGAGTGGCTGCATGCTCGGCAGCACATAGTTCAGCGCCGTTCCTATCGCCTTCCTGCTCGAGTGGATCTGGTGACAGTGGAATGGAAGCTTTGGGATCAGAAGCGTTCACATGGACCAACTACCCGCGTGTCTCCAATTGAAAACGACATGTAGGGGGCCACTAGATCACCGTTCAAGTTTCTGGAATTGGTGGGAATTAAGGGGCCCCTTGGAGGGACCGGCGATGGACTCTGTGGTTCCTACCGAAGAGCCAAGGAGCCCATCACCGTAACGCCAGAAGAGATCATCGGGGATCGTAGAGGCACTGGGCGCTGCTTCTGCCACCACCGATGGTTGTGCTTGTGCGGGTTCATTTGTTGGGCGAGTCAGGTCATACCCTGGTCCCGATAGGTTCTGGTTCGGGTTCCACGGCCGAATGCCTCTCGGGTCGATCCGGACCGGCTGCTGTGGTGTTCCGGATCGCTCATCGTTGACGACTCCTTATCTTGGTTCGAACTTGCCTCTTTCCTGACCTCCAAGATCTCTCCCCCATGACAGATCCAATACATTCAGGAACGAATAGCGCAGCCAAGAGTGCGAACATCCAACCCCCCTACTTGCCGTCGTGCATAACTACGGCACTGCTATGGAGAGTCCGGCCCGTCGGGTTGCTCGGGCTCTACAGGCTGTGGCTCATCTGCTGGATCAATCGGTGATTCAGGGGTTGACATGCTTTGGGTCTACCCGGGGGGTGAGTCGCCCAAACGGTCGGAGTCGACCGTCGCCTTACTCATTTCCCGGGGACGCGACCGTGCTCTGATTTTAGTTTCAGCGTTGAAGCCATGCCCCGCGTCGGACACATTTGGACGCATGCCGCTTGAATGAGAACGCTTAGAGGAGAAGCCGAGCGGGACCTCGCCGCTACAGGCCTACAAAATGCCTTCTGCGGCCGGCAATCTCGTCCGTCGGACTTACCGGCCTATGCGCACTCCCCATAAAATTAGGCATAGCGAGAAGTTGGTTTTCCAGAAGGCCGCCCTGGGTAATGGCCGTTTATGTCACCTTCCCTGCTCGAAAGCGACTGCTCGATCATGCGCACGTCCCATGTCGTCGGTCCCAGTACACCCAGTCAGCTTTCTGACTGATCCATCGTCGCAATGTCGCGCCGCGCTGAGAAGAGGGGGTACGCCCATTCCGTTCTGGCGCTTTGGATTTGGGGGATCTTCGTTTGGGTGCTGCTGACATGGACGGCCACATTTAGCCAGGTCACTTTCGGGATTGGCTTTGCTCTGGCCGCAGCGCTGGCCTGTGCCAGCTTGGGGCCGGTGGCGCGACCGTGGATTTTTCTGTGCCCACAGAATGCGATGAACGCTTTCATGCTGCTTGGTTCTGCTCTATGGCGGATCGTGCGAGCCAACGTTTCGCTCGCCCGGCGCGTCTGGCTGCCCTCGCGCCCCTTGCGCAGTGGCATCGTAATCGTCCCTACCCAGATGACGGCAGATGGCGGCCTGACGGCAGTCGGATTGGTTACCTCCATCATTGTGGACAACCAGCTAATGGACATTGATCGGGGCACCAACGAACTGCAGTACCACGCTGTATCGGTCAACTCAAGGGACGCGATTGAGAACTACCGGAAAATTAACGGGCCCATCGAGAGGCGAATGAAAGGACTCATCAGGTGAGCGCTGTCTATGTGGCTGTTTGCCTGAGCGAGTTGGCCATCGGGTCCCTTCTGGTCATCCGTTTGACCTTGGGACCAACAACGTCCGACCGGCTGGTTGCTTTGAACACGTTGGCTACGCAATCCACCCTCGCGGTCCTGTTTTTCGCTGCCTTCGCCCAGCGGACGATCTATCTCGACATTTCACTCTGGTTGTGCTCATTCAGCTACCTCGCCACCATCGTATGGTCTCGATATCTCGAGCGCGGGCTGCTGTGACGGAAAGCATCGTCATCGCCCTATTGGTCACCGGGCTGGCCTTTTCACTTTCGGGCGTCGTCGGCATCCTCCGAATGCCCGACCTCTATACCCGGATCCAGTGCTCCTCGAAGACCATCACGATGGGAGCGTTGCCCACGCTTGTCGCTTTGGTGGTGGCCGAAGGTCCGATCAGCGTCTTCGGCTCGCGGGCGCTCATCGTCGCCTTCCTACTGGTCGTAGTCAATCCCCTCTCATCCCATGCCTTGGCGAGGGCGGCCTACAAAGCAGGTATCCCTATGTGGGAGGGAGCAGTGGTCGATGAGCCAGCAGACCGTCGAAGGTTGGCTAAGGCATCGATCGAGGAAGATGATGATGTTCTGGGCCATTGACTATTTGTGTCTGGCGCTGCTGATCATCTGCGCCGTGCTTGTGGTGGCGCTCCGCAACCTCAACGGGTCCGTGGTGGCGCTTTCGGCCGTAGGCACCGTCCTGACCGTTCTTTTCGTAGCGCTCGGGGCGCCCGACGACGCCCACTCAGAAGCCGTGGTGGGAGCAATCGCATTGCCCACCTTGTACCTGATCACCATCGGAAAGATTCGGGTCTCGATCGAACAGGATGAGGAAGGCGCCCTCGGCGAGGAGGGCGACGAATCCAGCCCGGTCGGTCCGCAATGACTCGTGACGCGCTGGGGGCCGAACCCCGGCAGCTGGCCTTTGAGCCCAGGCATCGGCATGCCATCGGTCTGGTTCTGGTGGCCGGAATCGCTGTGGTGCTGGGCGCCACGGTCTGGGGCATACCGCGCGAGACGGCCAAGCTTCCGGCCGTTGCCCGTGAAGCCATGACGGAAGCTCTTCCCGATTGGCACACGCTCGAGCCGGTCAACGAGGTGGTCTACGGCACCCGAGGCTTCGACACCTTCGGGGAGACCTTCTTGCTTCTGGCCGCCGTGGTTGGGATTGGCCTGGTGGCGCGCAGCAAGGAGCCCCGCCGGGGCTTCATCGGGGAGGAACGCGCCGGGCACGAAGAGCAGGAGAAGAGCGACCCTGCAGGGGCCGAAGGGGGCGAGGAAGACGAAGCCCGAACGGCGGAATCTGAGGAACTCGACTACCGAGCCGAGCCCGAGACGCCCGACACCCAACCGCTTGGCCTGCCGGCTCCCGAGCGAGCTAGGGGCATGAGCGTGGTGGTACGCGGGTCGGTGCGCGTCATCGCTCCCATCTTGGCAATCGCCGGCTTCTACCTTGTGTCGTGGGGCTACTCGCCCGGGGGCGGATTCCCCGGGGGGGCCGTGGTACTGGGCGTCATCCTCATGGCCTATGTTTCCGTCGGCTACAAGCGCATCGCCCGGATAATTCGGCCCGGCCTGATTGAGCCTATCGAAATGGCAGGTGCGCTACTGATTATCGCGATCGAGGCGCTGGGTCTTGTCTTCAAGGGTTCGTTCTCCGCCAACTTCCTGCCCCTCAGCCAGCCCGGAACGATCCCAAGTGGCGGGATCATGCAAGTGTTTTCAGGCGGAGAATTCATTGAGGTAGCGACGGGCCTCACCCTGGCGGTGTTCGGCCTGCTCGGCATGAGCCGTGACTGGGTCCCCGACGATGATGATGATGGCGAATCCAAGGGCGATGCTGCACATCCGGCGGAAGATAGTACAGCGCATCACTCCCGATTATCTGCGCGGTCACAATGATCGTCGGCAACTATCTAAGCGCCGTGTCATTGTTCAGTATCGGGTTGTATTCCGTGCTCACGCGCCGCAATTTGCTCAAGATCGTCATGGGGCTTTCCCTGATGGAGAGCTCGACGTATCTCTTCCTTATCTCGCTGGCCTACCGGGCCCACTCCACGGCACCGGTGTTGCTGGGTCCACCCGGCCACGAGAGCACCTCCACCCTGGTGCACGGCTCGGTGGCCGACCCGGTGCTGCAGAATTTCTGTCTGACCGCCATCGTGATCGGTGTTGCCGTGACCGGCGTCTTTCTGGCCGTGATCGTGCGCATCGTGCAGCACTATCGGACGCTCGACGCCGACCGGATTCGCGAAATGCGGGGGTGAGGTGAGCCGGGCCGCCCTGTCGTCGTTGCTCCCCCTGACCGTCGCCATCCCACTCGTTGCCGCCGTGCTCGCGCCATTGGCCGCTCGCCTCTGGAGGCAGCTCCCGCTGATCATCGGAATGGGTGCCCTCCTGGCTTCAGGCGGCCTGCTCACAGCCATGGCGCCGAGCGTGTACGGAGGCCAGCTCCTCAGCCACTTCATGGGTCACTGGCTGCCGGTCGGTGGTGCTTCCCTGGGTATCGCTTTCGCCGCAGATGCCTGGGGCCTGACCTTCGCGCTGGTCACAGCCTTCTTGGGCGCACTCCTCATTCTCTACTCCCTGTCCGAGCTTTCCGGCCTTGGAAGCCGAGAACTCGGCGGGTACACCTGTCTCTTCCTCTTGTTGTGCGCCGCCCTGATCGGTTCATCTTTGACCGCTGACCTCTTCAATCTCTTCGTGTGGTTCGAGGTGGCTGCACTCTCGAGCTACGCCTTGACCGCGTTCTTCCTTGAGCGGCCCTTGGCCCTAGAGGCCGCCTTCAAGGTCCTCGTGCTGACCACGATCGCCGGTTTCGCCATCTTCCTTGGTGCCGCACTCATGTATGCCAATCACGGTGCCCTCGACTTCGGCCAGATCCAGAATGATCTGCGCGCGGGAGCCCGGCCGGCCGACCTGGCAACGCTGGCTCTCCTAATCGGGGGATTCGCCACCAAGGCTGGCCTGGTGCCATTCCACGGCTGGCTGCCCGACGCGCACATGGCGGCCCCCGGACCTGTTTCGGCGCTCTTTTCGGGGCTCATGGTCAACCTCGGCATCGTGGCCATCGGTCGCATCGTCTTTGAGACCTTCACCCCGCACGTCGGGCACGACGTGCTGGGTCTGCTGATGGGCATGGGACTCGTGTCGGCCCTGGGCGGCGCGATCTTCGCCCTCTTCGCCGACGACCTCAAACGGCTCTTGGCCTACGACACCATCTCGCAAATGGGGGTGCTGATGGTGGGCATGGCCACCGGTAGCGTCTCTGGTATTGCCGGGGCGGCGTATCACCTGATCGATCATGCCCTTTTCAAAGCCCTTCTTTTCCTCTGTGCCGGGGCGATCGTGCATATGACCGGCGCCACCAAGCTCTCGGAGATGGGTGGCTTGGCCCGGCGGTATCCGGCGCTGGCGGCTGCCTTCACGGTCGGAGTGCTGGCGATCTCGGGCATCCCGCCACTCAACGGATACGTTTCCCTCGGCCTCATTCATGACAGCCTGCGCTCCACCGGCCAATGGATCCCATATGGCGTCATGCTGGTGGCCCAGGTCGTCACCATCGCCGCGCTCGGGAAAGCGGCATGGGTTGCCCTGTTCCGATCTCGGCAATCTGATGAACCATTCGAACGTGACGACCGTTTGCACCCGGGCATGATTGCCTCCCTGGGTGTGCTCTCGGCCGCCTGTGTGGCCTTTGGGGTTCTCCCCAACGTTGTGCTGACCGGTGTCGCTTCGCGGGCGGCCGGCGCGCTGTTGCATCCCGTGGCTTACGCCCACGGTGTCCTGGCATCGGGCGGCCCGATCACCGGGTCGCTGGTTTCATTCGACTACGTAAGTCCCTTGGGGCTGGTCACGGTACTAGCAACCATCGTCTTGGCTGTCCCGGTGGCGTGGGCGGCGATGCGTTGGGGCCAGTCCCGGCCGGTCGAGGCACTGCACCGAGTTCAGAGTGGTTCGGTAAACGACTATGCCGCCTACGCGGTGGCCGGGCTACTGGCGCTGGGATTGATCCTTTCGCGCGGAGCTCTGGCCTGACTCAGCAGCCCGAAAGGCGTAGCCAGAGCTTCCATTCCCGCTACTGAATCGACGAGGCCGCTGCTCGGAACCCATCCAACCTGACGGGTCAGCCGAGGCACCGCAAAAGCTGCTTACGCGATTCACGTGCCGCCACCGCTGTTTACTGCATCCCGCCATGAGGCATAGCGCTACTCGACCCTTTGAATAAGGAAGGACAGATCATGGCCGATGGGTGGGCAACCTGATTTTGACCCTGCCACTCTGAACAAGCGCTCGCATACCGAGTACGTCATCCCCGAGGAATCAGACCTTGAAAGGATGCTCGCTGAACGGATCGTGATCTCGACCTACCAAGAATCATCCGCTGGATTGGCGAAGATAATCCGACCTCCCGCCGCCTCATGGAAAAGATTTTCGAGGATGAGAGGACCATCCCGATGACCTCAACGATCTGTTGGGCAACTGAGCCAGAAAGCCGTGACGAGCCATGGGCAGAACGAAGCTCCGCTCACCCTTCGGCTCCCAAGCTTCACTACGCCTGTTCGGATGAACCGATTCCCCACCGCCCAGCGGCGTCATCCGACCAAGACCCCAGTCAAAACTGAGCGTGATCGACAAAATCGAAAGCTGTCATTGCCCATAAGGAGATCCTGACTGTGTACCCGAGCGAGTATTCGTCGACGAATGATTGTTCGGCTGATGGGTAGGAGTCGGATTCGATGTCGGCGCGGCCTTCGTGAGGTGCAGGTCGGAACCGCAGATGTTGGCTGTGGTTATTCGGATCACGGTATCGAGTGGTTGTTTCAATGCCCACATCTGCTACTTCGCCAACGGATACGTTTCGGGTGCCGTGGAAGACGACGGCTTTCATGTGAATGCTCCTTGAGGTCTCATCGGACGAGATTGTTCCATGCGTCTTCGTTCCGAGTTGATCTGAAGTGAACCACTGCTCTCTAACCGCTCTGGCTTCTCTTCTGCCCAGCTGGTCTTCAAGCAAACCTCAAGGACGCAATGCTCTCGTGGGGTGAGGCCGCCGCACACGGGGTAGAGACATCACCTCACTACGAGCATGGATTGGAGAACATTCCGCGGATGGTGGAGGACTGGCTGGGCAACTGACATCCCGATCATTGACGATCGGCATTGCCGAATCACTCACGGGCGGGATGCTCACCAGTTATTCGCAGCCGGATCCGGCGCTACGCGGCGGCCTCGTGGCCTACGACTCCGCACAAGGTTCTGGACGTAGACGACGGACCGGTGGTGAGCGAACGGGCGGCGCTCCAGATGTCGCAGGGAGTGGGGCAGCTCTTTGAATGCGATATGGCTTCGGCGCTTCGGCGCTTCCGGGCAGGTGGCCCCGATGGGCAGGATGGGGAACCTCCCGGCACGGTCTTTGGACTTGTGGGCCCGCAAGGTACATGGAGCCAGCTAGCTCACTTTGAAGGCGACCCCGAAACCATCTGCCGGAGAGCTTGCTATGAAGCTGTGTTCATTGCTGGACATCTCACTTGACCACTCACCGGTGAAAGACTGGTCCCCCCTCCACGAGAGCCCCTCAATCAAGATGTTTGCTCGCTCTAGTGGTGGGTAATCCTTGGCAAATGAGAGGAGAAGGCAGCCATGTCGATTGCACCGCACGATGATCTTGTTTCGCTCTTGACGGGTGATCATGAGGCCGTAAAGCAGCGCTTCGCGGAGTTTGAGACTGCATTACCCGAGTTCCGTGCCGAATTATTCTGGAAGCTGATGGACCAACTCATTCGTCATGAAGCGGCAGAGGAGGCCATCGTTTACCCCGCGCTGAAACAGCTACCGCGAGGAGATGTGGTGGCGCGCGCCCGGATAGCGGAGGAAGCAGAAGCAGAGCAGCATCTGGCTCGCATGGAAAAGCTTGAACCAGCGAGCCATGAGTTCTTGGGATCGTTGCTGGACCTTCGCGACGCCGTGCTGGCGCACGCCGAAAGCGAGGAAACTGAGGCCTTCCCCCTCCTGCTCACCCATCTGGACAACGCTGCCCTGGTACATCTGGGCCAAAAGTTCAAGAGCGCCAAGCTGGCTGCACCGACCCATCCGCACCCGCATATCCCGAAGAGACCGGCAGCGAACAAACTCCTTGGCCCGATAGCGGCATTTGTGGACCGTGTCCGAGGTGGCGTCACCGCCTAGCGGAGTCCGCTATTCAAGACCTGTCTAGTTGCCCTAGATGAGGTAAGCACACCTGGCGTAGGCGGGATCTGGCTCGAGTTGATCGACGTCTGTCTCAAGCAGAGCCGGCCACACGTTCTTTGGAGTGGGACTGCGCCCGCCCTCCTGTGCTGATTTTCAGTCGTAAGCCCTAAGGCGATTCCCGTGCCGTACCCGCGTGGGCGGCGAACGAAACGGCCGTCCGTGGGGGTGCTAAGGGCTCGCCCAGACATCCAGCCAATCGGTTAGAGAGGGGCCGACCGTGCTGCCCGACATGCCACGGAACGAAACGACAGGGAGCATCAAGTGTGCCCAAGACCTCGCGGCCTGCGATAGATCGCCTGGCAGATCCGAATCCGTACCCGACAAGGGAACTGACGGATCTACAGACATTAATCGACCCACAGCGGTTTGATCGACCCACTGCGGTGCTATCTCACCACCGGGGCGACGACTGGGCGCCCTCAATCCTCGCCACGGCCTCGGCACATTGCGACTGGTGAACCGTCAGGAGGTGACCTTTTTAAAGAAGCGGCTGGCGGGTAATGACTTTCTATGGAGCAACCCGGCAGTCTTCACGGCGCTCCGGAGCGCACTATCAGGCATAGGGCGAGTTGAGTATGCCGCGTGTGTCCCCTTGAGCCTAAATGCCGACGGCGCCCAAGTAAGGGGTGGGATGGTGCGTAAAGGACCGATGGCCAACAGCTATGCGGGTGCTGCCGCGCTCGTCATCTTTTCGCTCGTGCCCTACCTAGCACTGACCGCCTCCGTTCTTCCTCTGTCTTCGATTCTGGCTAAGGGGGTGGGGCTAAGCGATTCGTCGTTGAGCCTGACTATCGCGCTGTCCACTGGGGCATACGCGCTCGGCACCGTTCTGGCCGTTCAATTTGCCGTACACCTGCCGGCGAGGCGCATGCTCATCTTGTATGAGATCCTCTTCGTCATCGCCTCGGTGCTCGCTGCGTGGGCGCCGACTGGGCTGGTATTCGCTACTGGGTTCGTGGCGCAGGGGCTCTGTACGAGCCTGATGCTGATCGCCGCCGTGCCACCGCTTGTGACGCGCTGGCCGGCCAAGAAGATGCCAATGACGGCCGGTATCATGAATCTTTGTATCTTTGGAGCAGTTGCGATCGGCCCGTCAATTGGCGCTCGCTTGGCACTCGCCACAAGCTGGCGCCCTTTATTCGCAACAGTTGCCGGCTTGTCGCTCATCGCCCTCCTATTTTCGATTCTGACATTTGAGGACGAGCGTCCTCAGGGTCACGATGCACCGTGGGACCTGGTCGCCGTCAGCTTGGCCACCGTCGGTTGCATTGCAGCTTTCTATGGCGCCGGTAAGTTACAGACCTTGCTGAGCGCTGGTTCGTCGGACCTCGTGCCGCTGCTCGTGGGCTTCATCTGCATACTCGGTCTGGTGGCCTACGAGGCTCTCCAAAACAATCCCCTGATGCCGGTGCGATCGGTGGCGACATCGGTTCCCTTAAGTGGCCTCTGTATTGCTCTCTCCGCCAGTGCAGCGGCCTTCGGACTCATGGAGCTGGTGCTTCAAGCTCTGAAACCCGTAGCCTCTCCGGGCCAAGTGGCCTGGATCTTCTTACCTGAGTTTCTGGGCGCCATTGTCGTGGCCATGCTGTTTATGGCTCTCTTTCGAACTCGGTATACGCCATTGTTGGCTTTGGGCGGGCTCCTCGCCATTGTGGCGGCCAGTGGAATGTTCCTCGCTTACTTGCCGCAGCCGGGGCCGGGGGTGGCGCTGGGCGCAGGATTGCTCGGCCTTGGTGTTGGCGCTTCGGTCTCGCCGGCACTCTTCCTCGTCGGCTTCTCCTTGCCAAACCCGCTGCTGCAGCGCCTCTTCGCCTTGATTGAACTTCTGCGGGGAGTGACAGCGTTCCTGGTTGCTCCCATCCTGCTTTTCTTGGCGCAGACGGTCTCTGGGTCGAGTGCGGTCGGCATCGAAGTGGGCATTTGGATTTGCCTAGGAGTGAGCCTCTTCGGGTTTGTCACAGGAGCTGCGCTCTACGGCGGAGGCAAGCGGCGACTCGAGGTGCCTGATCTGGAACGATGGCAGGAAGTGGGCGAGCCGGCTTGGGCCTCGCCTCCTCTGTTACACCGACACGGGAGACACAAGCGTGGCGCGGCGGGCGTCGAAGGGACGCCGGCCGAGAGTCTTCTCAACAGCGATCCAGCGGCCAAAGGTGTCGATGAAATCCGGCGCAGAATTAGCGTTATGACGGGCTCTTGAGCTCATCGCATTGGGGCGACCGTGTCCGATGTCGGCGGTCACTAACGACGCCGGAGTGGTTTCTTGTCCCGTTTGAACCCGCCCTCCGGGCAGTGACCCAATTCTTTGAAGCGCGAACTTGAGGAGCATGATATGAACCAAGGATGGCCTGAGAGCAGCGCCTCGCCCAGCGAGGGCACCAAGGAAATGCCGGATCAACAAGGAGTTCCGAGTCCGGATGATCCTCTGCCCGAACCGGCCACGGATCCCGACAGACATGGCTCGGAAGACTACGCAGGCCACCCAATTGCTGGTTCAAACCGAACTTCCGAGTCTGCACAATTCCGGGGCCGATTCCGGTGTTTTCAAAGGTCCGCAACGGGTAGAGAGCATCAATGACCGATGCAACTGAGCCTCCCACTCTCGACGATGTCATGGAGACTTCCGAGCGAGCTGTTCCCGACATCCATGAGCATGCCAAAGCGCCACCCCGCCCAGATGATGAGGCGCTTGCGACTCGAACGGATGAGGAACGTGAAGCCGTCGATATCAAGGAAGCTGGCTCCACCGGACTGCCGGCCGCCGAATAGCCCGAGCAGTATGAAATCCGGGAGCCGCGCCACCGTTGCTTTGGCGCTCGGCATGAACCTCGCCGTGACCGCCACCAAACTAACTGCTGGCGTCATTAGTGGATCGAGCGCCATGCTTTCTGAGGGGGCCCATTCAGTCTCTGATTCGGTGAACGAACTGTTTCTGGTGGCCTCGGTCCGGCGTAGCGAGCGATCGGCTGACGACCAACACCCATTTGGATACGGCGCTGAGCGATTCTTCTGGTCCCTGATGGCTGCGATGGGCATTTTTACCGTGGGCGGGGGATTCTCTCTTTTCGAGGCGTATCGGGCGTTCGAGACCCCGCCTCGCCCAGGATCATGGGTTCTCGAATACGCAGTGCTCGCCCTGGCGGCCATCTTTGAGGGCTCATCGTTAATACGTGCGCTCCACCAGATTCGAAATGAGGCCGGCTCTGTCGGTCGCACGCCGCTTGAACACATCACGAAGAGCGCCGATCCGGCCGTGAAGACGGTGGCCAGCGAGGATCTCATTGCGATATTCGGGATCCTGGTTGCAATCGCCGGAGTATGCCTCCACGAGGAAACGGGAAATGGCAGATGGGAAGGGGTCGCCTCTGCCTTTATTGGAGTGCTCCTCATCATCGCCGCTGTCGCTCTCGCGCGAGATAATTTGAGTCTACTAATCGGTGAATCAGTGGCCATGGAGACTAGATCGCTGATTGCCGAAACCATTGAACAGCATCCAATGGTTGAGACCGTCGTGGAACTTTTGACCCGTTACCTAGGTGCTCACGAGGTGCTGGTGGCGGCCCGGGTTCAGCTGGTCGCAGGACTCAGTTCGGCCGAAGTCGCTGGCATGAGTTCCGATATCGATAAGGAGCTTCGGAGGAGCGATGCTGAAATCACCCAGGTCTTTATTGATGCCACCACTCCGCAGGAGAGCCTGGCCGGGGAGCTTGATGCCACTGCGCCGAGAGCGGGGCGGTGTTTGGCCGGGCAACGCCTCGGTGGGCTTGAGTGACCTTCGAGCACTGCCAAGCATGGTGCTCATTTTGACCGGCGTTCCGGCCCAACGGAGCATAGGGGTCCTGACCCTTGACGAGACTGCGCCTCTCCGTTTGAACCTTGATCATGTTTGAACCGGTCCCAGACGTACGGGAGGCCATTGTTCAATTGAGTTTGGCGTTGTTGACAGAGTCCGATCTTCAAGCCGACCTCGATCGCATTTTGGAGGTCGCACAACGCACGGTGCCAGGATGCGAAGCAGGCAGCGTTACTCTTCTCGTCGAGGGATCCCCCCAAACCGAAGCTGCCCTCAGTCGGGCGGTGGTAGCCATCGATCTGGCTCAATATGAGACCAATGAAGGCCCGTGTTTGCTTGCTGCTGCATTGAATACGCCGATATTCGTCGACGTACTGAGCGCGGACGAACGGTTTCCCAATTTCTCTGAACGTGTAGCAGATTTGGGCTTGCAAAGCTCGCTTTCACTGCCCATCACGATTGAAGGAGACGTCGTAGGGAGCTTGAACCTTTACGCCTGGCGCTCCAGCGCGTTTGATGCAACATCACAAGATATGGGAGCAGTGCTGGCCACTCAAGTGGGAATCGCCGTGGCCAAATCTCGGCTCTTGGTCGAGGCCAAAGAGGTGGCCGTAGCAGCCCAACAGGTAGCCGATGAGAGTTCGGACATTGCCGTCGCCGAAGGTATGATCATGGTCCTCGAACGCTGCAGCCTTGATCAGGCTCAGTCGCTAATGCGAAATGCAGCGTCGTCGGAAGTAAAGACACTGGTCGTCATCGCCCGTCGGGTCATTGCCGAAATTCATTCACAGAACCCTTGAGCGTGAAGTAGACGAACCCTCGGCCCTGGAGGTTCTCAGCCTGGCGAATCCGCCTCTCCACTAACTCGAGTCACTATCTCTTCGGCAATCTCGCGTACCTTGCGGTTCTCCCTCTGGGAGGCGCTCTTGAGGATTTCAAATGCTCTCGTCGATGAATGGCGACCGGTAACCATCAAAATGCCCACGGCCTGGCTGATCATGTCCCGAGATTCCATAGCTTGCTTGAGATTTTCACTCAGCTGTCGGGCATCCCAGTACACCTGCGCATTGGACAGCACGATGGACGCCTGATCAGCGAACAGCCCCACAGTCCGCTCATCTTCTTCACCGAATGCGCCGACTGCTTCGGCGTAGAGATTAAGAGCGCCGATGCCTTCTTCTCGAGCCACCAGCGGAACGGAGAGGGTGGCCAGGATGCCGTGCTTGGCAGCCTCACTGGCGAACGCAGGCCAACGATCGTCCTCGAGAGTTGAATCGATGCGGTAGACGATGCGGTCCCGAAAAGCGGATAGGCACGGGCCCGCACCGGTGGCGTACTGGGCTTCATCGATTTCTGGCGCCTCGAGATGGGTGAAAACGCCGGTCTGCGGTGAGCCGTCAACCATCATGGTGATCCCGGCGTACTTCGCTGGTGTGACTTCACACGCCATCTCACTTACCCGCAGCAGGGTGTCTCCGAGCGTGCCGTCATTGACAAAAAACTTGGTCAGCGCCTCCAGGCCTTCCCTGATGGCGTACTGCTCATCACTCATTGAGCCCGATTCGTTCGCTCTGAGGCCGTCGGGGGCCCCGGTTTTGGAGGCTCGCCCGCTCGCCCAGCTGCAGTCAGGCTATCTCTCCAGACCGACCATCACGTCCGCCCGTAAAATTCCCAACTTCATTTGGATACTGCGGTCTCGCCTAGCCTCAAAATCGAGCCGCTCAAGAGCCACACAGACTGCACGCCCACCGAGGATGTACGGTGCGAAGACCCCGCGGGTCCCTCGAGATGGGCGTTTCATCCATCCAACGAAACCGCCTGGCATACCCTGTCAGCCTGGACCCCCGTCCATGCTGTTCAATGGAGAGGAGCATTCCCAAGCGAGTTCCTTGTTTCCTCGTACTTTGTTCGGTGCCGCAACGACCACGGGTCGCAAATTGAGGTAGCCGCTCAGGCCGGTGATCTCGAAGATCCTCCGGACCCGGGGGCAGGGCGAAAACACAATAAGTTCGCCTCCCATGGATTCCACACGCTTGTGCTCGCTCACCAGCACGGAGAGCCCGGTCGAGTCCAAGAAGGTCAGCTCCGCCAAATTAAGCGCGACATGGCGCACTCCAAGCCTCGCAAGTTCGGCCAGCCGTATGTACAGTTGACCGGCGGTCGATGTATCGAGTTCTCCCGCCAACACTATCAGCGCGTGGTCGTCGGATCGACGCACTTCGGAGTGAAGTAGTTCGCACCGAACCGCAAACCGGTCGGGCTCATCCAGCGTTACACGCAGGGCCATCTAGGGCCACCGCCTTCCAAGACCCGGATGTGGCGGAACCGAGGACTTTTTCGGTTCGAGGGCTATCTTTCAACCCAGCCTGCACCAAACATATCCCTGCGATACTCGTCAATCAAGGGGTGAATGCGGCCACTGGCATTGCGAAGCCGGGGACTGTGCCAGCTCGACGCTTTGTAGGATCGTCACACCAATTGCACCGCAAGTGGGGGTGCGCGACGCTGATTTCAAAGCAGATAGCCCAGCCCCCACGATAGGCATCGCAGCTGGTCGAACTCTTCGCTCTGCCATGCTTGACTGGGCTTGAGGCTCCCGGAATCTCGGTGGTTGAGGGACGTTTCACTTATTTGGGCGAGTACCGATTCGGGACCTCTCGACGGCCAGATCGCAATGCCGATCGGCTTGTTCTCCTCGACAATCGGCAGCCGGCGCAGCGATTGATTCCGCATCAGTTCCACAGCGCTGGCCACTCCTTCCACCGGCGCGATAACGACTAGGCGCCTCGCTGCAGACATCCAACAGTTGCAACTCATTTAAAATCGCGCCCGTCAGCGGCTGCTCGCACCACGAGGTCGCGGTCGGTGACAATGCCACGAAGTTGCCCTCTTTCGTCGACAACGATGACGCTGCCGATTCCGTCTCGCATAATTCGAGCCCCTTCAGTGAGGGGACATCGCCCCTCAAGCAACGAGGGTCACGCGTCATGACATCTCGGACGGTTGGCTCTACAGGATAATTCATGGAAATCTTCTCCTGACGGATCTCGCACCGATCCATGTGAGACCACGAAAGCGCAGCCCAGCCTTGCTTCCTAGTCGTGATGCACCGAGCGCAGGTACGGCGGGCTGCTTGGGCTCTAAGAACTCCTCCGGGTCGTCAGCTAACTCTCAATATGCTCGGTGACTACCGCGCGCGAGACCGACCTGAGCGACGCTCTTTCGGCGGCGCAGGCTGGGCTTCATGCGTCCAGCATTCCCTGCCCGCATGACGACTAACGCAGCGTCCGAACACCCGAGAAGGCCGAAACAATGCGCGCTCAGAATCATGTTGGCTGGTATATCGAGCGGCATTGCGCTTCGACCAATCTCCAGAGCTGATCGGCAGATGGCTATGGCGGTTACGCCCCGACCGAAATGCCGGCGATTTCGCTCGTACCTCTCACGCGCGCCGCCAACTGACCATCGACTATTGCATCCACTACGTCTTGCGAAGGCGTTTCCTCGGGCGGTCCCACCACCCATGGCTACCTGCACCGAACCATCGGTCTTCGCTGGCTGTGCCCTCGGTGTCGTCAAGATTTGGGTCGGCTCCCACGCCCTCCAGGGATTCCCTTGTCTTCCCGTGTGCCTTCATCTGCCTATATCCTCTCGCGCGAGCAATCTCACGTGTCATTTCCGGACCGCGGCCCTACCGCCTGTCTTCCGGCCTTCAAATCCTGGTGGCAATTTTGGCGGCACGGTGAGGCACGCGATCTGGCCATCGACGTACGTCTCAAACTCGCAATCCAGATGATCAGTTCGTGTCACGATCCCCGACCTTTGACGTGCCTGGTGCACCGGGGATCCCGCGCTCTCCCTCCAGCGCTCGCTTGACGCCAGCCCGGAGCTTCATGCCCTCGTCAATGCGCAACGCTGAAGATCTCCTTCGATTTCCGTTCGAATTGGCGGGTGACCTCCTCAAGCGAACGTTCCTTAGTCTCAGGAAGGAATTTGGCGACAAACCCGACTGCCAGTAAACACACAGCGGCAAAGCAAACCAATACCCAACTGAGCCCAATGGTGGAATTCCAGACGGGAAACACCTCAATGATCGCGAAATTTGCCATCCAGTCAACTGTGGCTCCGGTTGACGCGGCTTGGCCCCGCACCGATGTGGGAAATACTTCGCCCTGGAGCAACCATCCCGTTCCGCCCACACCTACCGCGAAGGAGGCGATAAAGAGCGATAGTCCAGCCATGACAACGGTGATCCGGGCCGTACCCGACAAATGACCGAGTCCAACCGCTGCCACGATCGCAAATACGGCCATGCCGGCAAAGCCCCCGAAAGCTAAGCGGCGGCGTCCGATTCTGTCTATAAAGCGGAATCCGAGGTACGTGGCGGCCACGTTGACCGCCGTCATGATGGACGTCACCTCAACTCCGGCAATGGTGGAAGACACCTTTGTCGCATGCGGACCCTCAAATATTGGCCCCAGGAGATGAGGGCCGTAGTAGAGCGGCACATTGATGCCGGTGATCTGCTGAAACACGAAGAAGCCGCAGACCACCATCAGAGCCGTCTTCACCCCCGCCGACCAACGCCAAAATGCCCGCCCGGGCGCTTTCTCGTCGTTCTCCTCCAATTGTTGCGCCGCGGCCCGGATGTCCTCAGGAGATGCTTCAATGCCGAAGGTGCCGAGTGCAGCCCGCGCCTGGTCAAATTGGTGATGGCGCAGCAACCATCTCGGCGACTCAGGCATCTGCGATCGCAGGATCAGGCCAACCAGGGCCGGAACCGCCCCCAGGCCAAGGATCAGGCGCCAATCCACCGTGCCCGCGCTACCTGGGGCCACTCGCAAAATGATCAGCGCCATCACGTATGCGCACAAGATGCCCACCGTGATCATCCACTGCTGCAACATCGACAGGGCTCCGCGCCGCCCCTTTGGCGCGTACTCCGCTATATAGGCGGTCGCAATGGCTGAATCCGCCCCGATCGCGAGCCCGATGATGGTACGAGCTATCAGAAGGACCGCCGCATCAGGCGTCACAGCTGAGAGAATTGCTCCGATCGCATAGAGGAGCGCGTCGATCACGAGAAGCAGCTTTCGCCCGAAATGATCAGTAAACATCCCGGCGCAAATCGCACCGACTGCTGCACCGAGCGAAGCTCCAGCTACTAAATAGCCCTGCCAAAAGCCCGCCAGGTGATAGGGAATGAAGTTGAGGGCTGAGCCGATATTTGACGTATCAAATCCGAAAAGGAATCCACCCAAGGTGGCCAATAGGGTCAGCTTCCAATAGAAGGCAGTCGGAGAACGATGGTCGAGTTGACTCAGGACATCCTCATCGTGACGCGTACTCGTCGGCTTCCTCCCTACGATCTGTGTGTTCTTACCTACCTACCCGCCATTGTCGGGTGCGCAAACTCGGGGGGGCCTCCGGCCCAGAGGGAGTGTGTCGGCCGCGGTGACAGCGTCTTCCTGGGGCCGGAGAGGGCGCCGCGCGGGATTCGGGTACGGGCCAAGGCACCTCGAACTTCCGGTTCTGTGGTCAATGGAGAACCACCCAGTAGCAAAACCACCATCACAGGGTTACCGGTAGAGGGCGACACAAGTCACCCCGTAGGCCGGCTTTTGGGCATACTCGCAGATCAAAAGCTTATGACAGTACTCTGAGGGCGCCCCCTGACTCGGACTCAGGCCGAATCCCGAGCGAGACACAGATACTTCCGGAAGAGAGCAGGCACTTGGGCTCCCTCCTCGCCGTGCCCGCGCGTCGTGGTCCAAGGAGAATCGACTGGGCGACGCGACGCCAGCTGAGGTCAATCCCGGCTACCGTCACAGGTCTCAGTTCGACGGGCATGAGAAAACAGGCGATCCTTCGTGACACCAGGCAGCTTCACGAGGACAAGTAAGGGCACGTTCAGTCGTTGTTCTCTCACTGGACTGCAAAATAGCGAATACAGCTTTGGGTACAGCCAATGCATTGACGAGGAGCCAAAGAGAAATATGGATCACCAAAGTGGGCGCCTCAGATGGCGAGATATGTCCTATGGCATTCTCGCCCTGGCCATTGCGGCAGCGACAGTCTCCATGGTCCCAATGGCTTCGCCGGCTGTAGCCGCTTCGAGTGGCCCGGAGGCACCCACGTCTGTGAACCTGTCGCAGGCCGGGACCTTGCCCGACTTGGTCGTCAACTGGACATATTCAGCCAAGGGTGAAGCAGCGAATGGGGCCTTCGCTGAGCTGTATCAGGTTGTTGGGGGCTCGACGAATCTTGTGACCTCGATCAAATGCGGAGACTGCACTACGACAACTTTCCGGTCTCTCTCCGCCGGCTCCACCTACAAAGTCACCGTTGTTCCAATCGGAGATTCTGGGAGTGGAGCACCCATCTTCTCCTCCCCCTTCACAATTCAAATCTGGTGTCTGGTCGGGGCCTGCGTCTCCCTCGATGCCACTACGCCGATCGGCCCAGCGAACCACGCCGATTCCGGATTGTTGGAGGCGCTCTATCCCGAGGACAACGATCAGGCCGACGTAAAGGCACTGGGAACCACGATGTACCGGGGAACACCGGCCCCCGAGGCCGACGGCACCTTCAATTGGTCGGCTTTCGATGTAGCAACCGCGGATGGTGCGCAAACCATCGTCGACCTGGATGACATCCAAAAAGCTCAAAACGGCGGTTCTCCGCCGACGCCGTGGTCGGACTGGACCGCCTACTCGGACTGGGTGAAGACCACGACCACCGAATTGGTGGCCAGTGGCAAGGAGATCGACTACTGGGAGATCTACAACGAGCCCGGCGGCGACAACAACTTCTACAACGCCGCCGGATACGACTCGGAGACGCCGGCCCTCCTTCTGCAACAATTCCTGGTGGCCTACGACGCCATCAAGTCGGTTGATCCAGCGGCGCAGATCGTCGGACCGGACTTGCCCTACTGGATGGACTATCCGAACCAGTACACCTCGCTCTACCACTCGTTCGACATGGTGGCGTTCTTGGACTTCGCTGTCGCTCATCACCTGCAGTTGGCCGCCCTGACCTGGCACGAGATCGTGGATAACTACGGGCCGGAACCGGAAGAGAACAGCCTTCTTCCGGCCACGTTGGATGACCACGTGGCCGACGCCCGAGCGCTCCTCGCTGCTCGGCCCTCGTTGGGGCACCCCAAGATCTTCATTGACGAATACGGCATGCCTGAGGTGCAGAAGGTGCCCGGCTGGGACGTGGCCTACCTGGCTGCCCTGACCAATGCAGGAGTCGACTCGGGGGTCAGGTCCTGCTGGTACAACGACTGCACCGAACCGACGCTCGACGGCTTGCTGTACAACAATGGGAAATCGCCGCTCCCCGCGTATTACGAGCGGCTCTTCTATAACCAGATGTCGGGCGCCATGGTCACGACCAACTCGTCCAGCGACAGCGTGACGGCCCTGGGATCGTTCAACCCCACCACCCAAACTCTCACCAGCCTTGTCGGACGCGGTGTCGGCTGTTCCCAGAACCTGCTCTTATGCCCGTCGACCTTTCCCTACAGTAAGCGGGCCCAACCAACGTCGGTCCTGTTGACGATCACCGTGCCGTGGACGTCGGGCACAGCGCACATCGCGTTGAGCGATTTCTCGGGCGCCAACCCCACCTTGCCCACCGGGACCTTGAACGGGATTCCCGGCACAGCCCCCTTGTTCAGTGCGGGATCCTTGGCCCAGCTGTTCGGCAGCCTGCCGATCCTGCCGCCCCAGGCACCCGCTATCCAAGTGAGTAGCGCAGCGATCACTCCAAACGGAGTCGGCGGCGGCAGCTTCACCGTTACCATCCCGACGTTCGCCGACGGTGACGCCTACGGGCTGAACATCACCCACTAGGTCTTCCCGGGCGGCCGGAACTCTTACGGAGAAGGCATTGATCCGGCCGGCTCGCAGGTCCAGCGCCTTTGGGGCAGAGGTGAGCCATGCCTCGTACTTTGGTCAACGGAGGCCGGAGACGGTCCATCTGGTGTGCCCGAACCAATCGTGGACCGGATGCGTCATAGTGGAATGGTGAAGTGGATCTCCGGGTGTGTGTTTGCCCTGACATTGGTTGCGCTGGCTCTGGTGAGTCCCGCTGCTTCCGTTGCTTCGTCAGCTGCTCTCAACCGAAACTCCGCTCCTCCGTACCTCCCGAAGGCTTGCAGTTTTGTTCCACGCCTTGCGGCGGTAAGCCCTTCTCCCTTCTTTTCGAACGGTCCGTCGATCTTTGACGAAGTACCAGCCGCCCTCGCGACGCAATTCCCGAGCGTCTTCGGCGGAGTCATCGCGGCACCGTCCGCGGCCGGAGAGTCTCCGGTGAAGGTCAACTCCCACTTCATCGTTCTGGAGCGAGTGCACGACCCGGCCCTCGAGGCTGAAGCAAGGACGGCCTACAAGGCTCCGCTTACCGTTGCCTTTGCACTCACTCCCCGAACCGCACAGTGTTTGGCTGATGTCAGTGCCAGCGTCAAGAAGCAGAGCAAGGCGATTGCATCTGCCGGAATCAACCTCGTCGGCTACGGCACCGCGGCAAAGCGGATCGATGTCGACGTGACCGAATGCAAAGGGAAAGATGCCAGGTCAGCGATCCAGTGGTTCTCCAGTCATTGGGGATCGGCCATCGCGGTCAACACGTGTTGGAAAATTCCGACTGCGGAACCGCTAGCGATCCCCGCTGCAGGCCAAACTCTTCCGACAAAGGTCATTTCGGTCACTGCGACCTTGGAGCCCTACAACCCACAACTCACAACTCAGGGAATACCCGCTGAAGAGGTCACCTTCACCGTCGGCCCGGTCAGCGGCAACTTTTCGTGCCAAGTGGACGTGCTTCGTTCCGGCCAGACCGTTGGGTCAAAGGAAGTCAGCATTGGGGGCCCGGGGGGAAATTTGAGTTCTGAAATGGAATCGGTTTCGGTGGAGCAAATCAAGGGCGGCACATTCGTTGGAACAACTTCAAACGCTCGGGTCGCCTGTCACAACGACGCCCATGTGCCTTAACTGGTTCACCACCATTTCCGCCGCCTCCGCCGGAGTCGTTTCAACGGTTTGAATGCGAACTTCGGGTGCTTCTGGTTGTTCGTAGGGGGAGTCGATAGCCGTGAAGTTCTTCAGCTCCCCGCGTCGGGCCTTGCGGTACAGGCCCTTGGGGTCCCGAGCTTCCGCTACTTCAAGGGTGGTATCGACATGGACCTCACAGAATCGGTCTTCTCCAGCCAAGTCGCGGGCGAATTGACGCTCCGCCCGGAAGGGAGAGATGAGCGATACCAAGGTCACCAGCCCAGCGTCCGCCATCAACCGAGCAACTTCTGCCACTCGTCGGATGTTCTCAATTCGGTCGGCCTCGGTGAACCCCAAGTCGCGGCTGAGGCCATGGCGGATGTTGTCGCCATCGAGCAGATAGGTATGCACGCCAAGTGAGTAGAGCACCTGTTCGGTCCTGTCAGCGATCGTCGACTTTCCTGCTCCGGAGATGCCGGTGAACCACACCACACCGCTGCGATGGCCCATCAGTGAACTTCGGCTGGCCCCATCGACCGGCACGGCCTGCCAGTGAACGTTTTGCGGTGGGGGCGGCGAGGACCGCGCCCCGTTCAACACCGTGGGTTCGGTCATGCGATCGGTACTCACGACCCCGTGCCTTCCTTTAGAAAGGAAGCGGCGTGCGGCACCCCGCTATTTCTATTACGATATGCACCGTAATGCAATCCCCTTCGAGTTCAGACGTAATGAGGACAGCCGGCCGGCCACGGGATGAGCGCATCGACCGGGCCGTACTCCACGCCACGGCGGAGCTACTCGAAGAGGTCGGGTACCAGCGACTCACGATTGCAGCCGTGGCCAGTCGGGCCAAGACCACCCCCCCGGCGATCTACCGCCGCTGGCCCACGAAGGCTCATCTCGTACACGAGGCCGTCTTCCCCTCTGCTCCTGAGGGCGTGGTCCCGCAGCATCAAGATCTCCGAGTGGGCCTGCGCTCCATGCTGGTGAGCGGCGTCCAGCTCCTCAGCCAACCCGCAGCACGTGCCGCCGTGCCGGCACTTCTGGCCGAACTGACCGCAGCCCCGGCCCTGCATGCGGACATCCTTTCGAGATTTTCCGGCGGTGAATGGACTTGGCTGTTTGACCGGATTGGCCAAGCAATTGCAACCGGTGAAGTCCGCTCTGACGTCAGCCCTGCCACTCTGCTGGACATGATCAGCGGTTCGGCCTTTCTTGCCACGGCCGTCGGCCCCCCTGAGCGGATCGATAGCCAGTGGATAGACGAAGTGATCGACCTCATCATGAGGGGCATCGCGCCGGACCGCCAGCGAGACTGAGGAGGGGTCATGGATCTTGGACTTGGAGATGCGTATGCCGTCGTCACGGGCGCCAGCAAGGGAATGGGACGGGCGGTCGCCCACGCGTTCGCTGACGAGGGGGCTCGGGTTGCCATTCTGGCCCGCGGGCAAGAGGCAATCGACGAGACCGCCGAGGAACTCCGGCGGCGGGGAAGCCCAGACGTCCTCGGCATCTCAGTCGACCTCGGCAACCCCGAAGCCATCACGCACGCATTTGCGCACATTGCCAGCCAATGGGGATCGATCACGAGCCTTGTCAACACCATCGGGCCCGCCGATGGGCTCTTCGAGGATCTGAGCGATGAAGATTGGGATAGGGCGCTGTCGCTCGGTCTGATGGCCGCGGTCCGCTGCACTCGGGCCGCGCTTCCCCTGCTGCGAGCTGCCCCTTGGGCCCGCATCGTGAACTTCGCCGCTCATTCAATTCAGCGGCAGAATCCCCGTCTGGTGGCGTACACAGCAGCGAAAGCGGCCGTGGCGAGCTTCTCGAAGAATCTCTCCAAGAGCCTCGCTCCGGACGGGATCCTGGTGAACACCATCAGCCCAGGGACAATCGTGACCGCCAGCTTCACCGAGGCCCTCGATCCCTTCCTGCGGGCGGAAGGTCTTGATTCAAGCGATCCGGTCGACGTCATGCGCTTCATCGAAATGACGTTCCATCAGCCGGCTGACATCGGCCGAGCAGGTATGCCCGATGAAGTCGCCAGTATCACTGTGTACTTGGCCTCCAAACGAAATGGCTATGTCACTGGTGCGAACGTCAATGTCGATGGTGGCTCGGACTTCGTGTAGTCAGAGATAGGGGGGGAAATGAAGGTCAACACACTGGTAAAGACGGCCTGCGAGCGGGTCGGGTCGGATGACTTTGGGGCAGATACTTGGCAAGAGGGCTTGGACGTGCTCGTGGCTGCGCTCAACGGTGAGGCCCATCTCAATGACTTGGGTGAGCAGGTCTTTGTCGATCAAATCGTCGGCTACCTGGCCAATAGGTTGGAAGTCGAACAGTGGTATCGGGGCCACCCTGAAATCGACGACGAGGAGATCGTGGCGCCTCTCTTTGGACTCGGCCTGCCCCGAACGGGATCGACCGCACTCAGCTTCCTCTTGGCCTGTGATGCGACCCGTCGTTCCTTGCGCACGTGGGAGGCCGGACATCCTTGCCCGCCTCCCGAGTCCCATTCGGCCGATACCGATCCCCGCATCGCCGAAGCCCAGGCCGGTATCGATATGACGAATGAAATGTTCCCTGGGTTTGTCGGCCTCCTTCCGACCAGTGCTGTCGGACCCCAAGAGTGCATACTCCTCATGGCCATGGACTTTCGGTCGCAAGTATTTGAGGGCATGGCCTTCATCCCGACCTACAACGCGTGGCTGATGCACTGCGACATGGAGCCGGCGTATCGATTCCACGAGCGCGTCCTCAAACTTCTCCAATGGCGTTGCCCACCGAATCGGTGGTGGCTCAAATCGCCGTCCCATATGCATTCGATTGAGGCCCTCAATGCCGTCTACCCGACGGCACGGTTTGTCATAACCCATCGTGACGTCACCGAGGTCCTGCCGTCAGTCTGCGCCCTGACTGAGGCTCTCTCCAGCGTGTTGTGCGAGTGCCCAGATCCCGCTCTTCTTGGACCTCACAATGCCACGCTGTGGGCAGAGGCACTCCGCCGTTTCATTGTCTTCCGGGACCACAATGACGACGGTAGGTTCTTCGACGTCCCCTTCAGGGCTATGCAGAGAGACCCCCTGAGCGAGGTTGAGCGGCTCTATGGGGAACTGGGCCACGATTTGTCGGCACAGAGCCGCTCGCGAATGCAAACCTGGTGGGAGGCCAGTGCCGCCGAGCGCAAGGCGACGGCGCATGAGCCTGACCGGTTCGGGCTCGACGTACCCGCCATGCGCCAGCAGTTTGCCTTTTACCACGAGCGTTTTGTCACGAGTTGACGCGCCCTCCATCCAGCGACCGACATTCGCACTGAACTGAGGAGCCCAAAATGGACGAGATCACCCAGAAAGTTGTGGACGGCACGGCATGGAGCGAGTTTTGCGACCTCCTGCGCGACGCCGGGGAAGCCGTACTGAGCGAGGGCAACCCATCGGATCCGCTCGACCGAGCCGAAGGCTTCCGCATGCTTACCCGGCTGCTCCGGTGTGCACTGGAGTCAAAGCTCGAGTACGGCCGGCCCACGCAGCCTCAACTGATCTGCACCTGTCACGAGACCATGAAAATCGTCGGGGAGAACCCCGATAATCACTACCTCGGGACGTCACTCGATGGCGCGTATGACTATCGGATTTGGGGAACAAGGGGCGACGCCAAGTGGATCAGCTTCAACCTCTTCTCGGGCGGAGGCTTTGGCGGAGGCGGCCCCGGAGTCGGTGCCACGCTGCACGAAGAGCAGATGCAGATAGGGCCCGATGGCAGCTTCGAGCTGATTATTTCCCAGCGGGAGTATGCTGGGAACTGGCTGCCCTCTGAAGTGGACACCCGGAGCCTGGCCATCCGTCAAACGTTCCTGGACCGACGCCACCAGCGGCACGCCGAGATGCACATCGAGCGCCTGGACTCTGGCAACACACCGCCCGATCCGCTGACGCCAGAGGAGCTGTACCTCTCGCTCCTCTATGCCGGCTTCTACGTGAAGAGGGTGGCCGAGATTGGTGCGCAGTGGGCCACGCGACAGTCGAAGTGGCCGAACGTCTTCACCGATGAAGCCGAGCGTCCCGAAACCGACAAATTCAAAGACCCGCAGATCAAGTGGCACCAGGCCTACTTCGAATTGGGCGATGACGAGGCGCTCGTCGTGGAGTTCACCCCGCCCGATTGCGAATACTGGATGATCGCTCTCCACAACCACTGGATGGAAACGCTCGACTACGTGCATCATCAGGCGACGCTGAACTGTCATTCGGCACAACGAGAGGCCGACGGCAGTGTCCGTTTCGTCATTGCTCGAAATGATCCGGGGCTCCCCAACTGGCTCGATACCGCCGGCCACCAGCGCGGCACTATCGGGGTCCGATGGGTGGGACCACATGTCGTGGATATTCTTCCGTCGACCCGGGTCGTGAAGGTTGACTCGCTCTGAGTTACCCGATGCCCAGCTTCTGAGCCAACTTCTCGTTGGCTAGTTGGCCAGTGAACGTGGAGCTGAAGGCTTCGGTGCCATCGGCATTGACCACGTTGAAGTAGAGCCAGCTGCCCACCGGCGGGTTCATGGCCGCCCGGAGTGCCGTCAGTGACGGGGTGCAGATGGGGGTCGGAGGAAGGCCGGTGTGCAGGTACGAGTTGTAGGGGGACTCCACGTGCTCGTCCTGAACGGTGAACGCTCCACCGACCTGCCCCAGGGGGTACAGGACGGTGGCATTCATCTGCAGAGGCTTGCCGATGGACAGGCGGTTGTAGATGACGCGGGCCACGCCGGGCATGTTCTTGGCGATGTAACCCTCCTGCTGCACAATGGACGCCGCGGTGAGGATCTCGTACACGGAGAGTCCACGACCAGCAGCCGAGGCGAAGGTCAGTCCGGCCTCCTGCGCCTGGGCCGAGAACTGGACCACCATGGCCCGGAGAATGGCCTCGTCGGACTCCCCGGGCATGACGTCGTAGGTCCCAGTCCCCAGGACGCCTTCGAGATCGTCCGATCCGATTGGCGTATAGAAGGAGTGGATCGCCCCGCTTGCCGCTGTGCGAGCGAATGAAGCCGCGTTGTGCCCCGGCAGGGAGCCAACCTCTTTGGACACGTCCCGCACCGTCATTCCCGGCTCCACTGTCACGGTGGAGGTGCCAGGGGCGACGGTGGTTGTCGGGGGTGGCACGACCGGAGCCAGGTTCGACGTCAGCGCTATGGCGCCGCCGTGGCGCGACGCTGGCTGGCCCGCCGCCAGCGGGGATCCAACCGTCGTGCGGTTGAGCAGGAGCATCGGCGCGACGAGGATCGCTCCACCCAGGAGAGCAGCCATGGTGAGCCGTCTCTTGGGGAGAACAGCCGGGGCGGGTGGTCTGATCGAAGGCTCCTCATCACGAATGGGCCGACACCCAGAACGTACGCAATGTACCTGCCGCCTAGGCCAAGGGACCCCTTGAGCAAGCAACCCCAGTTACACAGAGTTATGCCGGCGCCGGTTCGATGTCCCCGATACTCCGCTGCTCGTCGGTGTTCGATGTCTGCGCTTCGACCTCGGCGTGAGAGGGCCCACCGAATGGAACCAGTACGACAATCACACCACCGGCCAAGGCCACCACCGCACCGACACGAAAGGCCAGAGCGGCGCCGCCCGTCGAGGCCACCGTGGAGACGACGCCATGCACGATGGCCGCTCGAGCGTGACGAAGGGCGAGCGTGGACAGCACGGCCAACCCCACGGCCCCACCCACTTGCTGGGCCGTCGACTGCACGCCGGCGGCCAGGCTGGCGTCCTGCCCCGACACATCGTGCATGGATGCCACCCCGTAGGTGGCGAACATGATCCCCGACCCGAAGGCCATCACTACCAGCCCAGGAAACGCCTCGGACCAGTAGAAGCCGCCGACGGTGATGCGGGAGAGCAGGAAGATACCAACCCCCACGAACACGAAGCCCGCGGAAATCAGAATCTTGACGCCGACCTTGGGTACCAGCGAACTGGAGAACGCGATGCCCATACCGATGACGACTCCGAACGGGAGGTAGGCCAATCCCGTCCGAATGGCCGACCAGTGCTCAACCTCCTGGAAGTAGAGAGTCAACAAGAAGAACATGGCAAAGAAGACGCTGAAGAAAAAGAGAGACGTGAGGTTGGCCGTGACTCTGGTCCGATTCTTGAGGAATCCCACCGGCACCAGTGGAGCGATCGCTCGGCGCTCCTGCAGGACGAAGAGCGCCAAGAGAACGACCCCGGCCGCCAGGGGAATCGTGACCGACACCGAACCCCAGGCGTGCGTTCCGGCCGAAATGAAGCCGTAGACAAGGCCAGTAAGCCCAGCTGTCCCGAGCACCGCTCCGGCGATGTCGGGGCGTTGCCCGGCGTGAAGAGGGTTTGCTTCGGCTCTGCTTTCGTGGACCAATCGACCGACGGCCACCACGGCAACGATGGCTACCGGCACATTGACGAAGAAGATCCATCGCCACGACCCAGCGGCGATCAGGAGGCCGGAGATAATCGGGCCGAGGGTTCCACCCAGGCCAGCCACACCGCCGAACACGCCGATCGCTTGGGCTCGCTCCTTGGGCTCGGTGAAGAGCAGCGCAATAAGGCCAAAGGAGGCCGGACCGGCGATCGCTTCTCCGATGCCCTGGAGGAAGCGACTGGCCACCAGCATGGCCGGATCAACGGCCGCTCCACTCAGTACCGATGCGACCGCAAAGAGCGTGACACCGATCAGGAACATCCGCTTGCGGCCCAGGAGGTCTGCCAACCGCCCGCCAAGCAGGATCAATCCACCGGCGGTCAGGACGTAGCCGTCGACGACCCAGGCCAGGCCGGCTCGGCTGAATCCGAGGTCAACCTGAATGTGGGGCAGCGCCACATTCACGACCGTGATGTCGAGGACGAGGATGAACTGCACGAGGGCGATGACGCCCAGAGCCTTCCAACGCTGGCGGTCAGGGGCGGCAGTCGGATCTAACGATTCGATGTTCCGATGGTCGTCTGTGGTCATAAGGCAACCGTAATCTCATATGCGGACACATTCTGTCCTGAAAGTGAGAAAGTATGGGGATATGGGAGATACCCCGGGACGGATGCTCGAACTCCTCTCGCTGCTCCAGACCCGGCGATCCTGGGGCGGCATGGAATTGGCAGCTCGTCTCGATGTCACCGAGCGAACCGTCCGGCGCGACATCGAACGACTCCGGCACCTGGGTTATCCGGTCGAAGCGGTGCCCGGCCGATTCGGGGGCTACCAGCTCAGCCGCGGCGGACGCCTCCCCCCGTTGCTCTTTAACGACGATGAGGCGGCGGCGATCGTCATCGGACTGCGCAGTGCCATTGATGGCAGCATCGCCGGCCTGGAGGAGTCGGCGATCTCCGCTATGGCCAAGTTGGACCAGATTCTGCCGGTCCACGTAGCGGGTCGGGTCCGCTCTCTCCATGAAAGCACTGCCTCCCTGTTGTGGCGAGGACCGCAAGAGCAGGTCGATGCCGGCCACCTCATGCTCCTGGCCCACGCCTGCTCGGCCCAAGAGCGCGCTCGATTCGACTACGTCGACAAGGTGGGTGCCGCCACGAGTCGGCTCATCGAACCCCTGCGGCTGATCCGCAGCGGCTGGCGTTGGTACCTGGTGGCCTGGGATGTGGATCGCGACGATTGGCGGACCTTCCGGCTCGATCGCGTCAGGAACCCGGAATCGGTAGGCACTCGATTCGAGGCCAGGGACCATCCCGATCCCGTCGAGATCATGACGGATGGAGCCTCCATCGGCGCCTACGAGTACCGGGCTCGTATCCGGTTGCCTCTGTCGGTGGAGGAAGCGACGAGAGTGGTTCCACGGACGATTGCTGTCTTCGAGGACGAAGGGACGTCAACCGTCATTGAGCTGGGATCCACCAATGTGGAGAGGATGGTGGGCTACCTGGCCGGCCTGAATCCGCCTTGCGAAGTGCTTGATCCCCCCGAGCTTCGGGACGCCCTGCGCAACCACGCCAGCGCTGTAGCGGCGGCCAATAGTGCCATCTTGATGGAACCGTAAGATGGTGGGCGACTTGGAGAAAGGTGCCGCATGTTGATTGTGCGAGGTGACGCGCAGACCCTTCCGTCAGAACTGAACACTGCGGCGACCGGCGAGGTGTGGTTCGATCCAATCCTGCCCAAAACCGACGGGGTCGATGTCGGCACCGTCGTGTTCTCACCCAGCGGCCGGACGGTCTGGCATCAACATGAACACGGGCGCCTGAGGCACGAGCGCTCAGTCAGTCGCCAGCTTGTGGAGTGGTGGCTAACCGCATCTCCCACCACTCGACTGGCACGATCCGCAGGGCAAGCTTCACGGTGCCCTGGTCGAGCTCCTCGGCCAGCTGGGTGATCACGACAATCCGGTCGGCCAACCACTCACCACCGCGGCCCGGCTCGATCTGGATGGCGGCGCTGCTGCGGGCCCGCCTCTGGCGCCGGATGTCGTCCGGCGGGTAGAGCGTATCGAGCAGGCTGCCCATCCAGGCCAGGTCTCCCGCCAGTTCCACGTGGCGGTCGATGACTTCGGCATACACCTCCGCACTGAGCATGACGGCGGCCCATCGACCCAGCACATCATCTGCATGCTCGGCAAGGAATGCGATTTCGGAATGCAATCGGCCGAGGAACTCGTCGTCGTCAACAATTCGGCGAACCGCGGCGGTCAGCCGGGAGGTGTCCCGGACGATCTCTGAACCTCGATCGACGAACTCCTGCTGATTGGCTCCGGTCGGCAAGAGGCCGGCCAGGTCGAGGACGCCGGTCCATATCATCCGCGCATTTCGAACCAATTTGAACATGACGTATTGAGCGAGAACACTCCAGCGCTGGCGTCTTCTCCGCTCGAGTAATTCATTAATGACGGCGACCGACACCATGACGACAAGCACGCTCGAGACCAGGCCCGTGATCAACGCGTGACGCCCCCAGAACTTCACGCCCAAGATGTCCGAAATTACGCCGGCGGTCAGGAGCACGACGACTACGATCGCCAGCGCGCGGGTGCGCCTCAGATAGACGTCGACATTTCCCGCTCGACGCGGCCCAGCGTTGGTACGTTCTCTCCCTTTGGGAGACTTGTCCGCCTCCTTCGTCACACTCACCTCGGCGACAGTACCGATGAATTCAACTGGCCGACGACGTCAAATCCTTCAGAGACAACCAGAGACACCCGACTTGAGAGAGAGTGGAAGCCAATGAATCCGAGAGACGAAGCATCCGGCACCACCATTGACACCCTGTGCACTGGCCTCGGGTTGGTGGAATCACCGCGCTGGCACGAGGGCCGGCTGTGGTTCAGCGACTGGATCGCAGGCCAGATCATTGCCATTGCCGACGATGGCACCTCCGAGGTGATTCTGCAACACCCGTCACTCCCCCTCTGCTTCGACTTTCTCCCTGACGGGCGACCCGTTCTGGTCTCCAACCAACGGATCGCACTCCTGACAATTGAGGATGACGGCACCCTGGCAACGTATGCGGATCTCTCCGCGCTGGCCCAATTCGGATGCAACGACATCGTGGTTGACGGTCGTGGCAATGCCTACGTGAACAGTCCCAACTTCGAGTTCAGCTCGGGACCTCCCGACGGGGCCGTACAACCTGGCTTTGTGGTGCTCGTCACTCCGGATGGAGCGGCTCGAGTCGTGGCCGAGGACATCGCCTTTCCAAACGGAATGGCCGTCACTGCCGACAACCAGACGCTGGTGGTGGCCGACTCGTACCGACATCAGCTTGTCGGTTTCGACATTGCCCTCGACGGCACCCTTTCGGGCCGGCGGGTCTGGGCCGACCTGGGCGATGCGGCACCGGACGGGATCTGCCTCGACGCGCAAGGGATGGCTTGGTATGCCGATGTCCCCCACCAACGCTGCGTGCGAGTGGCCGAAGGGGGCGACGTACACGCCACCGTCGAACTCGATCGTGGCGGATTTGCCTGCATGCTCGGGGGATCCGAAGGTACCTCGCTCTACATCGTGGCGGCCCAGTGGCCCGGGGCATCCGGTCTTGGCCAGGACGTGACATGGGATGGTCGGGTGCTCCGCACCGAGGTGCACGTCGCCGGAGCGGGATGGCCGTCCCGCTAACGATGCACCGCACACTCACTCTCGTTCGAAAGCCGGCAGCTCGCCTTCTCAACGAGGCAGATGGTCCGATCTCAGCCACTCCGGGCACAGATTCGGGCAATTGAGAGGACATGCACGTGGAGTTTCTGGTCAACATGATTACCAACGTTCCGGTCGGGACGCCCGATGCCGAGGTGGACGACACGAAGGCTCGGGAGGCGGTTCGTGCTCGTGAGCTCACCACCCAAGGCCACCTGCTCCGACTGTGGAAGCCACCGGTAGAACCCGGAGAGTGGCGCACGATCGGCCTCTGGCGTGCTGAAGACGAGAAGGAGATGCAAGCGATTCTGGCTACCCTGCCACTCCACGTGTGGATGACGGTGGAACTCATCCCGCTCGCCCCTCACCCCAATGATCCGGGGACAGGTGGTGGAGCAGCGACCCCTTAGCTCTCAGCCCTCCGAAAGCTGCAACTGGGGCGTCGTGGTGACGGTGCTGGCAAAAGTGACTAGTTGATCGTGAGTGAGGCCGATACTGTCCCAGCACTGCACGTCGATCATGATGCTGCCGACCTGCCACCAGATCTGGGTGGCCGTCCCGTCGTCGCCCAGACGGCCCGGCTGGCCGCCGACGGTCACCGATTGGTGACCCAGCGAGGACAGGCTGCCGAAGGTGCTGGCGTCCTCGGCGCTGACCACAAGTTTCCCGACGAAACTGTCAGCATCTTTGTCCGCATCGCCGGATGGAGCGATCACGATGTCGTTGGCCGTCGCGGCCTGCAGGTCGAGGTCGTACCCCTGCGGAATGGTGCCGATGTGGAAACCCTGGGGTTCCTGGCCGACGAAGTCCACCAGCTTGATTTTAAGCGGAACTCCCCGAGTCGCCGCTGCTACTGCCGGAGCGGGTCGGCTCTGCTGCGGACCGCCTGAGGCGAACCACGCCGCGCCGCCTCCGGCCACGGCGACCAGGGAAAGCGCAGTTACTCCCGCCCTACGTTGGCGCCGCCGCAAGGCCGCCTGGCCCCGGGCCAGATCCCCCTCGACCGCCGAGGCGGACGGGGGTCCGATCGGAGTCTTTCCGAGGTCGGCCAGGCGGTCGGTCACGTCAGTCATGTGTCTCTCCTTGGTAGGTGGGTTCAGATCGGTTGGCGGGAAGTGACTCGGCGAATCGGCTGGGGTCGTCGGCCAGGAGTGCTCGCAGGCGCTCCAGGCCGCGCGCCGTCTGGCTCTTCACGGTCCCGGTGCTGCAACGCAGCGCATGCGCGGTCTCCTCGGTGCTCAGACCGTCGACGTGACGGAGGACGACCGCGGCACGCATACGAGGCGCCAGCTGGCTCAGCGCCGAGAGGATGTTCCCGCTGAGTACCTCGTTCTCGAGTTCAGGCCCTGCGACATCGGGTGGCTCGGCCCAGGCGTGCTCATGGCGGCGAAAGGCACCACGTCGCTCGTCAATGACTGCGTTCACCAAAGATCGACGTACGTAGCTGTCCAGATGCATCGACCGGATGCGGGGCCAGGCCAGGTACAACCTGACCAGGCATTTCTGGACGATGTCCTCGGCCAGGTGGGGATCGCCCCCGGTCAGCGCGGTGCTCGTCCGGAGCAGCGACGACCGCCGATCCTCCAGGAAGGCCAGGAATTCCTCGTCCCGCTGCGTCATGACGGGACCTGATCTTTCCGCATTGTCACACTCTTAGAACGAGGCGAGTCCGCAATCGGTTGCATGTGCTCGTGCGCTAACGACTCACCACATGGCTTTCACCGTCGGGGCCATCCGCAGGCCCTGCAGCTTCCCCGCCTCTGCGGCGGGGCCCCGCCGATCGGGATCATAGGGATTTGGCCCAATAGCAAGAACGGATTCCTCATCCGGTGAGAGGAGGCAGACGCTCGCCCTTTCTTGCATCACTGCAACGTCTTCCCCAACTCCCGGAATCGCGCCGTAGCCGGTCGGCATCGGAGCGAGGACGATCACCCGCTGGTAGCCATCGGCGAGCCGTGCGTTAGCCGACGAGACCATTCCACCGTCGATCCAAGACCGTCCGTCAATCCGAACCAGAGGCCACACACCTGGCACTGCACCACTCGCAGCTACCGCATCAACCAGCGCAACCCCTGACGTGCGGTCGAAGACATGAAGCACTCCAGTGTCGGCATCGACCGCGGTGATTCTCAATGTGACCGGCCATTCCCTTGTGACGAGTCGGCCTTCGACGACGGTGCGCCGAGCCTGAATGGAGACGGGTTCTGGGTTTGCCTTGGCAATCTCACCAAAGGCAGCGCCGACAGCTTCGGCGTCCCCGGCTCCAAAGGCGCTGAACCACGCGCCGATGGTATCTGGCGAAGCCGCGACGGAGATCTCATCGGACAGGGCTTCGGACTGCGCTGCCGCCAAGGTCCCGAGATCGTAGCCGCACCCGACCGCCACGCCAACGAACGCCCCCGCCGACGTGCCGACAACGGCGTCTGCTTTCATGAGATCCACGCCTGCCTCGACCAGACCGGCCAGCACACCAATTTCCCACGCTATCCCTGTCACGCCACCGCTGGTGCGCGCCACTCAATCCTGTTGGCATGCCTGGCGCACCTCAGTTGCCGAGAATGCCCAGCCCCTGTTCCCTGATGCCCTGGGCCTGGGCACTGGCGAAGTTCTCGAGCCATTGGCGCATCTCTTCACTCCCGGTCTCGTCGGCCCAGCGCCGCGGCATGGCGGGAAAGGAGTAGTCAGCCGGCAAGTCTGGCGGCTCGGGCTGTTGAGCTCGGCGCTCCATGGCGGCCTCTACCGCAGGCGCCAGCCGGGCCGCCTTGGCCTTGACCTGGGCCTCGTCCCGGTCCTTGAACGCCGGCAGCACTTCTCGCCCGAACAGTTCGAGCGACTCGCAGATGTGCTCGTGGCGGTTCCTCCCGGCTTGCAGGACGAAGATGACCTGGTCCACTCCGGCCGCCTCGAACCGCTCGAGGTACTGGCGCACCTGCTCGGGCGTGCCGGTGGCTCCCCGCAGACCGGTGCGGTCACCGGCGGCCAGTTGAGCGCCGAGCCGTTCCTGACGCAGTGCGACTTCCACCTCGGGTGAGTAGCCCTGGTCGCCCCGACGGTCGAGGTATTCGGCCCAGACGTCGGTGGACCCGGGACGATGCTCGCCGAAGACGTAGTAGTGCCCGAGCGAGTAACCGAAGAAGTTGCCCCCTTCCAGGCCACGGTCGAGCGCCACCTTCTCATCGGGGTGGCACATCATCTGCGTCACACAGGCAATGTTCGAGTTGACGGTATGCCCGACCGGGACGCAACGCTCGGCCAGCGTGTGTTCGTAGTCGGCCACCCACTTGTTCGCTTCTTCGGGATCGATGAAGGCGAACGTGAGTGCTCCAATACCCTTCTCAGCGGCCAACAGAATGGTGTCGCGTCGCGAACAGGCCACCCAGAGCGGAGGGTGCGGCTTCTGCATGGGCTTGGGCACGACATTGCGCGGTGGCATCTGCACAAACCGGCCATCCACCCCGGTGAAAGGGGTTTCGGTCATGCAACGGAGCACCACTTCGAGCCCTTCGAGCCACGCCTCACGCTTGGTAGCCGGGTCCACCAGGAACCCGCCGAGCTCTGCTTCCGAACCCGACTCTCCCGAGCCGAACTCGACCCGCCCACCCGAAATCAGATCAAGTGTGGCCACACGCTCCGCCGTACGGGCCGGATGGTTGTAACCCGGTGCAGTCTGGATGATGCCGTGGCCCAGCCGGATGTCCTTGGTCCGCTGGCTGCAGGCGGCCAAGAAGACCTCGGGCGCCGAGGAGTGGCTGTATTCCTCCAAAAAGTGGTGCTCGACTTCCCACACCACATCGAACCCGAGGCGGTCGGCCAACTCCACCTGCTCGAGTGCTTCTTGCAGGAGGCGGTATTCGCTGCCTTCTTCCCACGGACGGGGCAGCTGGTGCTCGTAGAAGATGCCGAACTTCACGTGTCACCCAGTGAGAGAAACTCTGCCAAAATGTCCGACCCACCGGGGTGCTTGGCGCACCAGTATTCGACCTCGCCTAAGGCCGCCCGCCGGCCTTCCTCGCGTCCCGGTCCGAGGCTCTGGGCCAGTAGGGGCTCCCAGAGGCGGCCGATCATGTCGTCCCCCTTATGGTGCTTCCCGCCCTCGCCCATCCACGTGCGGTCTCGCATCTCCGAGAGTGCGGCGCGCAGGTAGCCCACATGGGGTGTTTCATCGGCCCGGATATAC
This sequence comes from Acidimicrobiales bacterium, assembly GCA_036268485.1. Classification (GTDB taxonomy): domain Bacteria; phylum Actinomycetota; class Acidimicrobiia; order Acidimicrobiales; family RAAP-2; genus Bog-473. Next base: position 153,082 of record DATAUC010000077.1, on the reverse strand, counting down.
GAAACGAGCCGAGCCGCCTCGCCTTCTCCGCCCACCAGCTCGGTGTCCGACATCCACTCCTCGGCCCAGGCGAAGGTGTGAAAGGCGGAGATCTCTATGAAGAGGACCCGCACCATGAGCGACACCATCATTTCGAGCTCGGCCGCAATGTCGTCCGGCAGCAATCGAGTCACCTGGCCGCCAGGGCCGGACTGGCCGAATCCCATGCGGGCCAGCATGGCCTCTACGTCGAGATCCTCGGCGGGTCGCTCGAAGGCGATGTCGCGGGCGGCGAACCACATGTCTCGATGGCCGGCTTCGGCATCCCATCCGGCCTCATCTCGGCCGTGGGCCTCGAAGAGCCCGCCACCCAGGTGGTCAATGGCTGTTCCGGCCACGTCTTCGACGAAGTGTCGCTGCAGGTTCTTCGGCTTGAGGAGACGGATATTGGCCCCGTAACCCTCCACGGTGCCGATACGCGTCAGCGTCGCCATCAGCGGCTCAGGCACTTCGGCGCGGATCAGAAAGCGGGCCTGCTCAACGTTGGGGAACGACCGCTCCCATCGTTCGAGCGGGGCGTCGATCAGCTCCGTGGCGAATCGCGCACAGTTCTGTTCGCCCCATGCCGCGATGGCAGGGACCCGGTGCTGGGTCCGCGGCGAGATGTACGTACCGTCCTGGTCGAAACCGCCATGGCAACGCACCCCACCCGCCAGAAGAGGTTCGCTCACCAGAACATCAGCGAGTAGTTCTGCTTCGGTGAATTCCACTTGCAGCGTGCCCATAAAAGCGCCTCCCCAGACCACCATCATCGACGTAGAGCCAAAGTGTATACTTTCAGGTATACAAGTCCAGAGCAAGCTCCTTCCCCGCGTGGAACGACGGGCCTCCATTCTGCGTGGCGCCTCTCGCGCGTTCGCCTCCACGGGCTTCGCCCACACATCGATGGAAGACGTGGCTGCCGCGTGTGGCGTGACCAAGCTCATCATCTACCGGCATTTCGGTTCCAAAGAAGAGCTCTACCGCGAGATCCTGCAAGAGGTCTTCGAACAGCTCGGCCAGGAGCTGCGGACCGAACTGGCCGAGCCGAGCCGGAGCGGTCTGGGTCCACGCACACTCCTGACCGTGGCCCGGCAGGATCCCGATGGCTTCACCCTCCTGTGGCGCCACGCTGCCCGGGAACCGCAGTTCGCCGACTATGCGGCCGAGCTTCGATCGGTCGCCGTGGCCGTGGTGCGCCGGTTGACGGCACTCGACTCGGGCGACCAGCTCTTTGACGCCTGGCGCTCGGAGAGTCTGTTCGGGTGGATCACAGAGGCCACACTGACCTGGCTCGATCAGGGCAGCCCGGACCGCGACGAAGACTTCGTGCATGCCACCTCTGCGGGCTTGCGAGCGCTCCGCTCCTCGTTCAACCAGAGCCAGAGCCAGTAGCCCCGCCGCCCAGCGAGGGCCGCTCCGTTCTCAGCTCGGCGCGGGAGCAAACGAGATCTTGAGGATCTTTGTGTTCGACGTGGTCAGCGAGCTGGCGTTGTTCACGGCGATGGCGCATGAGTGAGCGGCATCACAGACTCCGTCTCCCACGTTCCCGGTCACGATGTGCATCGTGAAACTCCCGCGGCCGGTGGGGTCAGGGTGGAGCAATCCGGCGTTGGCGAAATCACAACCGGCCGAGCTGCCGGTCGATATATTCACGTGGGAACACTCGAGGATGTTGATCACCTCGCCCGCCGTGTATCCACTCCACTTCACCGTGACCGCCTCTCCGTTGGTCAGCCCGTGGTTGGGAGAGACCGACGCCTGAAGGTGGACCACCGGAACCGGGGGCACGGCAATTTTCGCGTCGCGTGAGCCCGCCGTGAGATCCAGTGCGATCTTGGTATTCGAACTGCGCCCATCCCCAGAGAGACGAGAACGTGCGCCTCGATCGCCTTCGAGGTACGCCTCGAGGAAATCAGTGGTGGTACGGGCGACGGCCGCAAGTGAACGCGGGTCCCCACCGCCCGCCGCTTCGTGGGAACCACCCTGAAGAGTGAGGAGGCCTTTGGGTCCTCGCGCTTGGTTGTAGATGAGAGGAGCGCTCCGGTACGGGATCAGCTGGTCCGCCGTGCCGTGAACGAGAAGGAGTGGCGGGGCCTTGGAAAAGTCGTAGTGGCCCGGCGGAAAGCCCTCGGTCGTCCCCGCCATCACGATGGCTGCTTTCACCCGAGCGTCAAAGCAGCAGGTATTGGCCACCAGACCCAAGATCGTGACCGCCCCATTGGAATGGCCAGCGGCGCCGATCTCCTTGGAGTCGACCAGACCCGAAAGCACCCCGCTCGGCAAAAGCGAGTCATAGAGGACTGCGTCGATCACGTAGCTCATGTCCTGGGGTTGATTGACGACGTCGCCCGCGTCGGGACCGCCTTTGACATTGGCGTTGGAGAGCGGGAAGAGCGGCGCCGCCACGACAAAGCCAGCCGAAGCCCACGCCGTGAGCACCTTGATGTAATCCTGCGGCGTGCCCCCGAGACCATGGGCGAACACGATCAACGGAAACGGCCCCGCCTTCTTGTCCGCCGCGGCCCCCGTGTTGATCGAACCTCCGGTAGGACCGGTCGCCGGGTAGAGAATGGTGGTGACCAACGTCCGACTGGACAGCTGCGGACCCCCAGCCCAGGCCGGCGTGACGCGGTGTGGATCCACGAAGGTGTCGGTCACCATCCCGACGGGGTACTTGGGGGTCGCCGCTGAGGCACCTGCGGCCCCACCGGTCGCCCATGTCCAAGGCAAGGCGAAGGCGGAGCTCATCAGCATCACCGCGGGGAGCGTGTGGCGCAGGAAACCCGTTGTCCACCGCCGCGTCTGCATGCCGTCGCCCCCCGACCCGAATGCCATCGAGACCTTCGTACCACAATCAGACGATTCCGTCGTGGTCCATTCGTTGGCCAACGGGTGATCCGGACGGGTTGTCCTGGGCTGGTGTCAGTCCCCTATCAGCACAACGAAGAGTCGCGACGTCAACTCACGGCCCAACGCCACTGACTGGCCGGCCACGTCAAGGACCATCGTTCCATCGGGCGCTTTCGTACCAATCGTGGCCTCGATGCCAGGGATGAAACCCGCATCGTCCAGATAGCGCAGAGAAGGACCGTCCAGTTCCACTTCCTCGGTCAGGCGTTCGAATCGAATGGCTTGGCCGAGCTCGGCATCGAGCAGGCGGATCTGGGATCGATGTGACGTCGCGTTGGCACTGCCGGGGATCGGATTGCCATGCGGGCAGGTGGCGGGATCGCCGAGCAGCTCGACCAGTCTCGCCTCGACATCGTCGGAAATGACATGTTCCCATCGCCCGGCCTCTTCGTGGACCAGGTGCCATGGCAGTCCAATGACATCGACCAGGAGTCGCTCGGCCAGACGGTGCTTGCGGATCACGCTGACGGCGATGCTGTGCCCACGAGTGGTCAGGCTGATCTCGCGGCCGCTGCGATCGACGTAGCCGTCGGTGGTCAGCCGATCCAACATCTCCGAGACCGACGGGGCGGTCTTGCCCAACCGTTCCGCGATCCGGGCCTGAATGACCGGGTCGCCTTCTTCGGTCAGCGTCTGAATGGCCTGGAGATACTCCTCGACCGGTGGATGGAACTCGTTGAGCACGCCAGCCTTAGCCATGGGTCTGCTGCGCCAGGTAGTGGACCATTCGATTCTCCTCTGCCTGCGTCGTGTCGCCCATCAATCGTAGGCGCCGCACCGCCGCCTCGAGCAGGTCAGATCGTCAGACGCCGGAAGAGCTGGGAGCGTCTGGGCTCAGGGGACGACGTAGACCTCGAAGCGGTCCTGGCGCAGCACCCTGGCCGGCGTTGAATTCAGGTAGCGGTCGATCTTGTGGGCGGAGCCCCCGAGCACAAGGACAAGGTGCGTACTCGGCCCTTCCGAGTCGAGTTGCTCTGCGGCGGCGGCCACCAGCTCTGGGGCGATCTCGCCGTTCCTGCGCTGAAAGTGCCACTTGACCTTGGTCGAGTGCAGCAACGCCTCGGCGCCCTCGGCTAGTTCCTCGGCTTCATCATCGAGTCCCTCGTGGACCGCGGCCATGGCCTGCGCCGAAAAGGCCGTGGCGGCCGGAACGTGCGCCACGTAGACCACCTCCAGGCGGCCGGGTGAATCGCCCAGCATGTCGGCGGCCGCCTGCAACGCTCGCTGTGCCGGTTCCGTGCCGTCGTAGCCCACCACCAGCACCAGCTGGTTCTTTCCAATGGTTCCCTCGGAACTCATGGGGCACCTCCTCTTTTCATGGAAGGTTCTTCTCGTTAATGTTTCCAAGAGCAACTTTATACCTTATAGTTGCACAAGTCAACTTTCTGAGGAGCGACCCGTGGCTCGAGACGACGTGATCGAGGATCTGTACCACCAGCTGAGCAGCCTGATCAGACGATCGCGGGAATTGAGCAACGAGCTTCATCCTGGACTGTCGTTGATCGCACATACCTTCTTGAATCTGGTCGAGAGCACGCCGCACATTCAGGCCTCCGACCTTGTCGATCTCCTGGGTCTCGACAAGTCGACCGTCTCGCGCCAACTCAATCAGCTCTTCGACGAGGGACTCCTGGACAGGGAAGGTGGGCGACCCGGGCGACGAGGTGACCCACTGTCGCTCACTTCGAAGGGCCGCCGGGTCTTGGCCGCCGATGCCAATCAGGTGCGGAGCCAGGTGACGCAGTGGCTAGCGGATTGGGACAGCCGTTCTATTGCCGACTTCGCTCGGTCGATCGAGCGCTTCAACGCCTCGGTTACTCAGGCTGTGCTGGCCTGAGCCACGTGGGCGCACGTCATGCGGCCTCGGTGTTCTCCAGGACCAGGGCCACGCCCTGGCCAGACCCGACACAGACGCCCAACACGCCATAGCGGACCTTGCGCAGTCGAAGTTCTGTAGCCAGCGTGAGGACGTATCGAGTGCCTGACGATCCAAAGGGATGCCCGATGGCCACGGCACCCCCGTTGGGGTTGAGGAGCTCGTCGGGCACGTGGAAGCCGTCGAGTTGGTGTGGCAGTTCACGGAGAACCCCGAGCGCCTGGGCGGCGAAGGCCTCATGGATCTCCCAGATGTCGACGTCTTTAGGAGCCAAGCCCGCTCGACTCAGCGCCTTGGCGATGGCAAAAGCGGGGGCAATGCCCATGAACTCCGGATCGAGCGCGTGGGTGGCCGAGGCCACCACCCGAGCCAGCGGCTCCACGCCCAACGTTCCTACGGCGGCGTCGCTGGCCAGGACCACGGCACTGGCTCCGTCACTCAGCGGCGACGAGTTCCCCGCCGTCATCTGCGTCGTATTGGGTTGGGGGGACAAGTTGGCCAGAAGCTCAGCGGTCGTATCGCCGCGGATCATCTCGTCGTGCTCGAATGTCCGCCCGGGCACCTTGCTGGACCCGGGTATCTCGACCGGATGGATCTCCGCCGCCAAGCGTCCCGAATCACGTGCGGCCGCTGCGTGCAGGTGTGAGCGCAATGCGAAGGCATCGATCTCCTCGCGGGACAGCTCGTAACGATCGGCCACATTCTGGGCCGTCTTGATCATCTCGACGTAGGCATTGCGCGCCAGCAGCACCGGGTTGGGCGGCCCACCGGCGCCGGCCCACATGGTGTCCAGCAAGAAGATGGGACCTCGGGGGCTGAAGGGGGCGTCCCCCTTCATGTTGGCCCAGCCCGAGCGGGACATGGACTCGACCCCGGCCGCCAATCCCACGTCAAGTTCGTTGGATCGGATGGCGTGGGCGATGGATATGGCTCCGGTGAGCGATGAGGCGCAGAAGCGATTGACCGTCACCGCCGGCACCGAGTCCGGAAATCCGGCGGCCAAGGCGCCCCAGCGGGCGATGTCGCCCATGCCTTCATGAGCCACGTTGACGCACCCGGCGGTGATGTCCTCAATGCTGTCGAGAGGTACACCAACACGGTCGCAAGCCGCCACCATCGTCTGGCCCAGGAGGTCATCGGTGCGCAGATGCGAGAGCGAGCCGCCATAGCGACCCACCGGGGTCCGTACGCCACCGAGGATGAACGCGTGGGTCACGGGACCAGAGATGCTTCGAGGGTGATCTCAGGTACCCCGGCCAGAGCTCGGCTGACGGGACAACCGGCCTTGGCGGCCAAGGCGTGCTCGACAAACGCCGACTCGTCCATCCCCGGCACTCTTCCGACCGTGACCAGCGCGATCTTGGTGATGGTCGGCGCCCCGTCGACTGGGCGCAAGGTGACGGTGGCCTCCGTCTGCACCGAGTCGGGCGGGTGGCCGGCCTGGGCCAGAAGGTTGGACAGCGCCATGGAGAAGCACGAGGCGTGGGCGGCCGCAATCAGTTGCTCCGGGTTGGACCCGGGTCCGTCCTCAAATCGGGACTTGAACGTATACCCCCCGCTGATGCTGTCCCCGGCCGTGAAGGTACCGGTACCGGTTGGCACGTCACCCTTCCATTCCGCAGTTCCCTTTGCCGGCATGTGGGCCTCCTTCATCGGTCTTCGCTACGCGATTCCCAATGTATGGGGCGGTAGCTCCGCGTCAACCAGTGGCGATGGCGTGGCCATTCACCCGGTCATTGCGCAGCCATCAGGAGTTCCTGCCAGTTACCGGGCACCCGACCTGCTGGTCCCGGGACTGGTTGGTCCGCGGGGTGATGCTCTGGTGGAGACAGGCGGGGCCCGTCCAGGTACTGGTTGGTCTGGTAGTTCCAGAACCAGTCTTCGCCCGGTTCGAAGCTGCGGATAACGGCGTGCCCAGACGAGCGGCCGTGCGCGCTCGCATGCTTGCTGAGGGAATCGTCGCAACATCCGATGTGGCCGCACTCGACGCACCGTCGGAGATGAAGCCACCAACCCCCACTGTCGAGACACTCCACGCAGCCAGTGCCGCTCGGAGCAACATTGGGATCCACTGATGTCATGCCGTGTACACCTCCACTACGTAGATATCTCTTTACGGTAAAGGAAGAACGGTGACCATCACACCCATGACGATCACGAAGCCAGGAACTGGTGCACCGAGCGCACCGAGGCCGAACCCTCCCCCACCGCGGCCGCCACCCGCTTGGTCGACCCTGAGCGCAGGTCACCCACGGCGAAAAGGCCAGGGTGGCTGGTTTCGAACGGCAGCGGCAATCGCCCCAGCGCCGTCCAGGTCTCATTGAGGGTGTCTGACGGCAGCGACAGGTCCGTGAGCACAAATCCTCCGTCATCGAGGGCGGCACAGCCGTTGAGCCACCCCGAGGAGGGGTCGGCGCCAATGAAGGAGAACAGTCCGGCACACGGCACGATCATCTCGCCGTCAGGGTCACGCAGCTGCACCGTCCGGAGTGTCTCGTCTCCGTCCAGCGCGACGATGTTCGTGGCGGTGCGCAGTGTGATGTTGGGGTCGGCTTCAATTCGTTCGACCAGGTAATTGGACATGTCCTTGCGCAGATCCGAACCCCGGATGATGAGCGTGACCGCACACTCGCCCTGGCTCAAGAAGATGGCCGCCTGACCGGCCGAATTGCCGCCGCCGGCCACGACGACGGGCGATGGGCCGCACAGGCGCGCTTCCATCTCCGTGGCGGCGTAATACACCCCGTTCCCTTCGAAGTCACTCAGCCGTGCGGCCGGGAGTCGCCGGTAACTGGCACCGGTGGCGGCGATGATGGCTCGACCGGCAACTTCGGTGCCATCACTCAGGCGCGCCACGAGATAGCCGGCCCGGCTCTCCAGCGAGGCGACGGTGCACGGCGCAGTGAGGCTGGCCCCGAACTTCTCGGCTTGGATGACTGCCCGCTGGGTCAACTCGGCACCGGAGATCCCCATCGGAAACCCCAGGTAATTTTCAATACGCGAGCTCATGCCCGCCTGCCCACCGGGCGCAGTCATCTCTATGCCAAGGGTGCGTAGGCCTTCGGAGGCTCCGTACACGGCCGCCGCTAGCCCGGCTGGGCCGCCTCCGACCACGACCAGATCGAAATTGCGATTGGGCAAGCTCCCAACCGAGAGCCCCAGGTATTCCGCCAACTCGCCCGGCGTGGCTCGGCGCAGCACGGTGCCGGAAGCGACGACGACGGGCAACTCGGTCGCCGCGATACCGAACTGACCCAACAGCGCTTCCACCTGGGGGTCATGATCCGCATCCAACCATTCGTGGGGTACCCGGGTCCGAGTCAGGAACTCCCGGACGTGGAGGGATTCAGGCGAGAATTGAGAACCGATGACCCGGACACTGGGTGCCGCTTCGGTCATGAGCATCCCCCGCCGGGCCACGAATGCGGCGAGGATCGTATTTCCCAATTGTGGCTTCGTCGCCATCAGCTGGCGCAGCTGGTCCCGGGAGACCACGACGACTTCGCCGGCTTGGGTGGCCTTGGCTGAGACGAAAGGCCGCAGGCCGCTCAACATGTTCAACTCACCCAGGAACCGCCCGGGACCATGGTGCACGATGACTCTCTCGCCACCGTCGACGGCCACCACAATGTCGACCGCCGCGCTGACGAGGACAAAGAAGTCGTAGGTGACGTCACCCTCCCGGTAGAGATACTCCCCCTGCCGAACCCGGCGTCGAACCCCGAGCTGGGAAACCAATGCCATATCGGCGGCGCCCAATGTTGGAGTGGCCTCGTCTTCATCTCCCGCCATGTGGACCCTCCTCTTGAACGTCGAATCCCGCGTACTGCCCTGGCTGAGCGATCAGATGGAGATGTCGATCATCAGCGCTGCAGCTAACATTGTGCACCCGGCGAAGGAGTCTGCGTTGAGTTTCACAAAAATGCATTCGTATGGCGCCGACATCTACACCGAACCCGGCGGCGACCCCGACACCGTGGCCAATCTCGGACCTCTACGCCCCATGGCAGGAATCTGGGAGGGCGCCAAGGGGGCCGACGAACATCCCGTGGTCGAAGGCATTGAGCGCAATACCTTCACCGAGCATTACGAACTCCACCCCATCGATTTTCAGACCAATGGGCCCCAGCTGTTCTACGGGATGCGCTATCACACCCACATATTGAATCCCGATGAGCAGCCGACCTTCCACGACCAGGTCGGATACTGGCTCTGGGAGCCGGCGGCGAACACTGTCCTGCTGACGCTCGGCATTCCCCGTGGTCAGGCCCTCCTGGCCATCGGATATGCCGAACCCGACGCCAGGGACTTCGAGCTCACGGCAACGCTGGGCTCAGAGATCAATGGCATCGTGTCGAATCCCTTCCTCAACGAGGCGTTTCGCACCCTCAGCTACCGGATTCACGTGACGATTAACGACAATGACACCTGGTCCTACGAAGAGGAGGGCCTCCTCGAAATACCAGATCGCCAGGAGCCCTTTCCCCATAGTGACCGCAACACCCTCAGCAGAGTGGGTCCGGCGGTGCCCAATCCATTAGCCCAGGTCGCTTCCACAAGGGATACAAGTCTTGGAATCGGCAACCTACGAAACGAGAGCGGGAACTTATTGTGAACCACCTAAATCGAGAACTGGCACCGATCGCGGACAATGCCTGGACCCAGATCGAAGACGAAGCAAACCGCTCCTTGAAGCACAACCTGGCCGCCCGCCGCCTCGTCGATTTCGAGGGGCCTTTCGGCTGGGACCACTCATCGGTGGATCTGGGCCGAGTAGAAGATCTCGTTGGGAGCTCGGAAGGCACCGTGTCGGCCAAGCGCCAGGTCCTCCCCCTGCTCGAGTTCCGTGCTCCGTTCACCATGGCTCGATCCGAGCTCGCCGCCGCCGAACGGGGAGCGGTTGATCTCAATCTCAATTCCGTCATCGCCGCCAGCAAATCGGCCGCCCTGGCCGAGGACCGGGCCATCTTTCACGGGTACGACTCGGCCGGCATACGCGGCATTGCCCCATTGTCACCCCATCCAACCGTCACAATCAGCAACGACTACTCGGACTACCCCCGACACGTCGCCAAAGCGGTAGCCATCCTGCGCGGCGCCGACGTGGCCGGACCGTATGCGATTGCCCTTGGATCCCGGTGCTACACCGGCGTCACTGAGACGACAGAGCACGGCGGCTATCCCGTCTTCGAACACCTGCGTCAGATCCTTGGCGGTCCGGTGGTGTGGGCGCCGGCGGTTGACGGTGCGATCATCCTCAGCCAGCGCGGCGGCGACTTTGTCATGACCGTCGGACAGGACTTCTCCATCGGCTACCAGTCCAGCGACCCTGCCGGCGTCGAGCTCTACCTAGAAGAGAGCTTCACCTTCCGGATCAACACCCCCGAAGCGGCAGTACACCTGGCCTACAAGAAGTAGAGCGTCACTTCGCCGGACGGCGGACCCCTTCTTCAATCAGGTCACCGACCGTCTTGTCGATCTTGCGCCAGTAGTCAAACACCCGTGACAAGACGGGCTCTTCGACCCCTTGCCGGACATGGCCGACGACGTTGGAGACCAAGCGAGCACGGGCCTCGTCATCCATCGCCACGTTGACCATGGCATTGGCCTGCCCGAAATCGTCGTCCTCGCGATGGGCCTCATAGGCGCTGCGGACGATCTCCCCCGAGACGGACCATGACGGATCAGCGCCGTAGATTTCGGGCTGCGCGACGGGACCCCCGTACGAGTTGGGGGCATAGACCGGGTCGGGAGGATTTTCAGCCCGCATGGCGCCGTCCCGGTTGTACGTATGGACGGTGGCGTTCTTGGCCTGGTTGACGGGGAGGTGCTGCGCATTCGGTCCCACCCGGTGCAGGTGGGTGTCGTGATAGCTGAACAGCCGAGCCAGCAGCATCTTGTCCGGCGACGGGCCGACGCCCGGAATCATGTTCGACGGCTCGAACGTGGCCTGCTCAATCTCGGCAAAATAGTTGGCCGGGTTGCGATCCAGCACCATGTTCCCGACCTTCCGCAACGGATAGTCACCATGGGGCCAGACCTTGGTCAGGTCAAAGGGATTGAAGCGGTAGTCAGCGGCATCGTCGAGGGGCATGACCTGGACGTAGAGAGTCCAACTCGGGTGGTCCCCGGATTTGATGGCGCGGAAGAGATCCTCCAGGTGATGATCCGGATTCTGGCCAGCCAACGCATGACCTTCATCCTCGGTCAGGTGCTCCACACCCTGATCGGTCTTGAAGTGGTACTTGACCCATGAGCGTTGGCCGGCGGCATTGATCCACATGTAGGTGTGACTTGAGTACCCGTTCATGTGACGCCAGGTCTTGGGCAGACCGCGGTCCCCCATGAGCCAGGTCACCTGATGGGCCGACTCCGGCGAGAGGGTCCAGAAATCCCATTGCATGTTGTTGTCACGCAGATTGTTGTCGGCTCGGCGCTTTTGCGAGTGGATGAAGTCCTGGAACTTCTGCGGGTCCCGGACGAAGAACACGGGCGTGTTGTTCCCGACCATGTCGTAGTTGCCCATTTCCGTGTAGAACTTCAGCGCAAATCCCCTGGGGTCGCGAGTGGTGTCGGCGTACCCACGCTCCCCCGCCACGGTCGAGAACCGAGCCAACATCTCGGTGCGCGCTCCCTTGCGAAACAACACGGCACTGGTCAGATCCGACACATCTTCGGTCGCTTCGAAGAACCCGAAGGCGCCACCTCCCTTGGCGTGCACCACCCGCTCGGGAATGCGCTCCCGGTTGAACTGCTGCATCTTCTGCACCAGATAGGTGTCCTGCAGCAGGATCGGTCCCGCTGGGCCAACGGTGAGTGAATACTCGTCGCTCCCGGCCGGAATGCCGGCGTCGCTCGTGGTGAATGGCTCTTCAGGTCTGCTCATGGCATCCGCTCCTCGGTCGTCAGTACCCCTATTCCCCGTTGACCCGCCTTTCATCCGCCGGCCCCACCTCAGGCAGTCGGAGCGGTCGCAATCCCGGTGTCAACTAGGTGCATGCCAGCCACTCGATTGGGGAACAGACATGAGATGACCACGCCCGAGGATCCCCGCCAACACCACCACGATGCGGCCCGGCCCGAAGCCGATGCTTTGGAGCAGGAAATGCCGGTCGTCACCGAGCCCGTTGCCCTCGTGCCCGACGCAGATCGCGTCGAGCCGCTTGACGATGCGGAAGCGTCATTGGGCGATGATCTCGACCTCCACCGGGGCTAGCTGATCGAACGGCACATCACCTACCACCGGCCAGCGTTCATCTGCCGGCGCGGGCCTACGAGATAGACCAGGGCGACAAACGCACCGACAATGCCGAAGAAGAGCCACCCGACGACCGCCCCCCATGATCCATACGGCTATTCTTCCCGCTGGCAGTTGGGTGACGGGCCTCCTGGCCAGGTCGACCACCGTCCACATGACAAGCACCAGGGACAACCCGTAGAGCAACAGGGTCGGGACGCCAAAGGCAACAAGGGCGAGATTCATCTCTCCTACGTCAACTCTTCAAGTGCGCGAGTGCCTCGTTCAGCTGCAGCACGTCGATGTAGGGAGAACCGAGGAATCCCAACTCAGGACCTTGTGTTTGCTGATCGATCAGGCGTGAGAGTGCGGCGTCCGACAGTCCGGTCGCCCCGGCCACCATGGGAATTTCGGCTCGGGCATCATCCGGGGTGATATCGGGATCGATACCGCTACCCGAGGTTGTCACCAGATCCGACGTCGGGTTGACGCCGCGCGTGTGCCAGTACGCCACGAGTTCCTTGGTGTACTTCTCCAATTCAGCCGAGCGCGGGCCCAGATTGGTTGCCCCTGATTCTCCGGCCACACCGTTGGCCACCAGCGGGTCGTCCCCGGGGTGCTCGGCCGGGTTCAGGGTGGCACTGGCATAGGGACCCAGGTCGTCAGGCCGACCCTGGAAGACGCAGCTCCCGAGGGGATGCCCAGGGCACTTCGTGTCGGACCAGTTCTGTCCGATGAGAGTCGATCCATTGGCGGTGATGGATCCGTCGGCTTGATGTCTGAACAGGCTCCGCGACAGGCCCACCCCGAGGAGTGGGTAGGCCAACCCGAAGAGAACGAGGCAGATCAGGCACAAGATGGCGGAACGGCGGAGTTGAGCGAGCATGGTTAATGGTCCTTAGTAGGCGTGCAGCGCCGTGAGTACGAGGTCGATCAACTTGATGAAGATGAAGGGTGCAATCACGCCACCCACGCCGTAGATGAAGACGTTGCGCCGCAGGATGGACGCGGCACCGGACGGACGCCATTTGACGCCGCGCAGAGCCAGCGGGATGAGCGCCACGATGACTAGGGCATTGAAGATCACCGCTGAGAGCACAGCACTCTGCGCATTGTGCAGGTGCAAGATATTCAGGGACTTGATCTGCGGGTAGGTGATGACGAACAGCGCTGGAATGATGGCGAAGTACTTGGCCACGTCATTGGCGATCGAGAAGGTGGTCAGGGATCCACGGGTGATGAGCAGCTGCTTGCCGATCTCCACCACGTCGATCAACTTGGTCGGGTTCGAGTCGAGGTCGACCATGTTGCCGGCTTCTTTGGCCGCCGTGGTGCCGGTATTCATGGCCACGCCGACGTCGGCTTGAGCCAACGCAGGGGCATCGTTGGTGCCGTCGCCGGTCATGGCCACGAGCTTGCCCCCCTGCTGCTCGGCCTTGATGAGCTCCATTTTTGCTTCAGGAGTGGCCTCGGCCAGAAAGTCGTCGACCCCCGCCTCCTGAGCGATGGCGGCCGCGGTCAGCGGGTTGTCGCCGGTGATCATGATGGTGCGGATGCCGGACGCTCGCAGTTCGGCGAAGCGCTCCTTAATGCCCTCCTTGACGACGTCCTTGAGCTCAATGACACCGAGGATGTTGGCGTCCTCCGCCACGACCAATGGCGTGGAGCCGGCCCGGGCTATGCGATCGACGATGTCCTGCAGTCCGTCGGGAACCACACCGCCCTGATCGAGCACCCACTGGCGCACCGACTCGGCCGCACCCTTGCGGATCTGGCGGCCGTCGACGTTGAGTCCCGACATGCGGGTCGTGGCGGTGAAAGGAACGAACTCATGGTCGACGCTGAGGTCACGCTGGCGGATGTTGAACCGCTCCTTGGCCAAGACCACGATGGAACGACCCTCGGGCGTCTCATCGGCCAGGGACGCCATCTGGGCTGCGTCGGCCACCTCCTGCTCGGTGTGACCCGACGCCGGAAAGAAGTCAGAAGCCATGCGGTTTCCCAAGGTGATCGTCCCCGTCTTATCCAACAACAGGGTCTGCACGTCCCCGGCGGCCTCCACGGCCCGTCCACTCATGGCCAGCACGTTCTTCTGCACCAGACGGTCCATACCAGCGATGCCGATGGCCGAGAGCAGGGCTCCGATGGTGGTCGGAATGAGGCAGACCAAAAGCGAGACGAGAATTACAACGGACACGGTGGCCCCGGCGTAATGACCAAACGGCTGGAGGACGACGACCACGGGCAGGATGATGATCGTCAGCACGGCCAACAGGATGGTCAGTGCGATCTCGTTGGGCGTCTTCTGGCGGTTGGCTCCCTCGACCAACGAAATCATGCGGTCCAAGAAGGTCTTTCCGGCTTCCGCCGTGATACGCACCACAATGCGGTCTGACAGCACCGTGGTGCCACCGGTCACCGCGGAGCGATCGCCACCTGACTCACGGATGACCGGCGCCGACTCACCGGTGATGGCCGACTCGTCAACCGAGGCCACGCCCTCCACGATCTCGCCGTCGGAGGGGATATGGTCGCCGGCCTCACAGACGACGAGGTCGTCCTTGGCCAGCGACGCCGCAGCCACCAGCTCCTCGCTGCCGTCGGGCAAGAGTCGCCGGGCCATGGTCTCGGAGCGCATCTTGCGCAATGCAGACGCCTGGGCCTTGCCCCGACCTTCGGCCATGGCTTCGGCGAAGTTGGCGAAGATGACGGTGAGGATCAGCCAGATGGTGATGGACCAGTTGAATTTTCCCGGATGGGCGATCGACTCAATGAGCGTGACGACGGAGCCGATGAGCACGACAAACATGACCGGGTTTTTGATCTGCACCCGGGGATCCAACTTGGTGATGGAGCCGACGAGAGCCTCCTTGAGGATCTTCGGGTCAAAGAGTCCTCGGGCCTGGGCCACGCCGTGAGGCGCGGAACTGGACGGGGCGGGCGTTGCGGTGACGGTGGTCATTAGAAGAACTTTCCGTGACTGAACTGCTCGACGATGGGCCCGAGCGAGACGGCGGGGAAGAAGGTGAGGCCACCGATGATGAGGATCACACCGATGAGGAGCCCGACGAACATTGGACTGTCGGTTCGGAAGGTTCCGGCACCAGCCGGCACCGTGTTCTTGGCGGCCAGGACGCCGCCGAGGGCCAGGGCCGGGATCATGATCCCGAAGCGACCGATCAGCATGTCGATACCACCGAGCACGTTGTAGAAGGTGGTATCGCCGGTTAGGCCACCGAACGCAGAACCGTTGTTGTTCCCCTGTGAGGTGAGCGCATAGAGGATTTCGGTGAAGCCATGTGGTCCAGCGTTCTCCGGAGCCACCCGGCCGGCATGGAGGGACAAGGCCACCGCGGTGACGGCCAGCACGGCAATCGGCATAACCAGTGACCCCAGACCGGCCAGCTTCACCTCCGTGGTCTGAATTTTCTTCCCCAAATATTCCGGTGTTCGGCCGACCATGAGGCCACCTAAGAAGACGGCGATGATGGCGTAGATCAAGATGGTGTACATCCCACTGCCGACTCCGCCGGGAGTCACCTCACCGATCATCATGCCGGTGAGCAGGGCACCCCCACCGACCGGGGTGAAGGAGTCGTAGGCACTGTCAGCGGAACCGGTTGACGTCTGCGTCGACGACACGCCAAAGAGAGCAGAGCTCGGGACGCCGAAGCGCACCTCCTTGCCTTCGGTGTTCCCGGATGGCTGATGGGTGAGGCCAGCCGCCTGTACGGCGGGATTGCCCTGGTGCTCGGCGGCCACGGCGAAGCCAACCCAGCACCCGAAGATGATGGTCATGGCGGCCAACACGGCCACGCCTTGTCGAACCGCTCCCACCATCTTGCCGAACACGTAGGTCAGAGCGACCGGGATGGCCAGGAGAAGAATGATGGAGAGCAGGTTGGTCAGTCCCGTCGGATTCTCGAATGGATGGGCCGAGTTGGTGTTGAAGAACCCACCACCGTTGGTGCCGAGCTGCTTGATGGCCTCCATGAAGCCGACCGGACCGATTGCAATCGTCTGCGACACGCCGTTGAGCACGTCGTGGATGTGGGCGGGGCCACTCAGTGTGTCGACCGCGCCCTGACCAACGAAAATCAGTCCGCCCACGATGGCGATGGGTGTGACGATGTAGAGGAGACCACGCACCATGTCGACCCAGAAGTTGCCGATGGTGGGCGAATTCTTGCGGGAGAATCCACGGATGATGCCAAGGGCCACACAAATGCCAACCACCGGAGTGACGAACTGCTGGACGGTGAGTGCAGCCATTTGCGACAGGTACGACATGGTCTCTTCGCCGCCGTAGTTCTGCCAGTTGGTGTTGGTGACGAACGAGGCGGCGGTGTTCCACGACAAGGCCGGCGGCACGGCACCCAGGTGCTGCGGATTCAGGGGCAGCGAGCCCTGCAAGCGCAAGAGAGCGTAGGTAATGCCGATGGAGAGCCCGGAGAAGACCACCAGCGAACCGGCGTAGCGTTTCCACGAGTGCTCCTTGTCGGGGCTGGTGCCCAGGAGCCGGTAGATCGGCCGCTCTATGAACCCGAGGAAGTGGACCCTTCCCTCGTAGACCGCCACCATGTAGCTGCCGAGGTACCTCCAGCAGAGCGCCAGGGCAATGATGAGCACGACGATGGTCCAGAAGAAGCCCACTTAAAACCACTCAGGCTTGAACATGGCAATGCCGAGGTAGATGAAGACCACCCCGGAGATGCCGAGCAGGATGCCTTGGACGAGGCTCATACCCGGTCCAAAACCCAAATGAGACCCGAGAAGACGGCGATGAAGGCACCGATGCTCAGGACAGTAAGAAAATCAGCCATGAATCCACTTTGGTGCCCGGGGTATCAACGCGAAGTTAATGAACGGCAATCCGTGTTAATAGGTTGTCAACGCCATTGAACTGCGTCTCGGACCACCGTTAGTCTGCGTTTCGGGAGAGACGGAGAGTTGTTCATGGCTGATAGTGAGAGCAACTTTGAAGCGGTCCGCACTCCCCCTGCCGTCCCGGACGATTCGTCCGACGGGGTGGAAGCCGCCGGACACTTCCGCCTGTATCTCGGTGCCGCGGCCGGCGTGGGTAAGACGTATGCCATGTTGAACGAAGGCCACCGCCGCAAGCAGCGGGGCACTGATGTCGTCATCGGATTCGTCGAGTGTCATGGTCGCCCCCTGACCGAACAACTGATCAACGACCTTGAGGTCGTACCCCGCAAGGCCGTCGAGTACCGGGGCACGATCTTTGAGGAAATGGACCTGCAGGCCGTGCTGGCTCGTCGGCCCAAGGTGGCGTTGGTTGACGAGTTGGCCCACACCAACATCCCGGGTGCGAGCGCCAATGCAAAACGCTGGCAAGACGTCATGGAACTGCTCGATGCGGGCATCGACGTCATCACCGCGGTGAACATTCAGCACCTGGAGAGCATCGCCGACGCCGTGGAGCAGATCACCGGCGTCGCCATCCGCGAGCGGGTGCCCGACTGGGTCCTGCGCAAGGCCGACCAGATCGAATTGGTGGACTCCTCGCCGGAACAGCTCCGGCGCCGGATGCTGCACGGCAACATCTACCCACCCGAGAAGGTCCCCAAGGCGCTGACCAACTTCTTTCGTGAAGACAACCTGATGGCGCTGCGGGAACTGGCCCTGCGTTTTTTGGCTGACGAGACAGAGGAAGAGCTGCTCGAGCACCTCAAGAGCCGGCAGACCAATGTCCTATGGGAAACCAGCGAGCGCATTCTGGTCGGCGTCACCGGAGCCCCGGGTACCGACACCATCGTGCGGCGAGCGTCGCGCATGGCGGCGCGCATCAAGGGGGAACTGCACGTCCTCCATATCGTCTCGAGCGAGAACGCCAAGCGATCCAACGACGAGCAGCTGGCACTGTTGCGGCAGCTGACAACCGATGTCGGTGCGCGCTGGAACGAGGTGCACGCCGACGATCCCGCCCAGGCCCTCTTTGACTTTGCTCGGGCCAATCAGATCACCCAGATTGTGGTGGGTTCGAGTGGGCGCAGTCGCTGGCAGGAGCTGAAAAGCGGCGGCTCCATCGTCAGGAAGATCTCCCAGCTGGCGGCTCCTGCCGGCATCGATGTCCACATCATCGCCCGTCGGGCCCCGAAATCCGCTGCCCCAGAACCGGCCGAGGGGCCGCCGGAATCCTGAAAGCTTGCGGGCGACAGTCAGGTCATGGACGGTGTGAGGACGATCCGTCCATCAGCCCGTACGGGCTTGGTCCACACCGACTCCACCAGGCTGAGCGGTTCCGCCTCCACGTGCAACTCGAAGGTCCCGTGGGCGATCTCGGTCGCCAAGGCGGGAAGCTCGGACAAGATGTCGCGGGTGGGCACGGAGCCTTGTCCGCTCCCCATGAGGCAAAGATTGGTGGAGCGCAGGGCGGCCGAGGGGATCTGTGCGGTAGGGCCGGCTACGGCGCCGATCTGCACCCAGTGCAGTGGCTGGCCGGGGTCGGCCCGGCCACGCGCCAGGGCCAGCATGGCTTCTTCGGCCGGCGTTCCCCACAGGTAGTCGAGAACGACGTCGACATGGCTGGCCGCCTTGCCCAAGGCTTCGGCTACGTCGGCGGCGGCCCCGGTCAGCGAGACAACATCATGGGCACCGAGCCCAGGCAACAGACCCAGCCTCGTGGCGTCACGCCCGGCACCGATGATGTGGCCCGCTCCCAGGTGCCTGGCAACCTGAATGGCTAACTGGCCCGCACTGCCGGTGGCGCCCAGGATCAGCACGCTCTGACCCGGCGTAATTCGGACGCGCTTCCTCAGGGCGACCCAGGACGACATACCCGGATTCATGGCCGCCGCCACCAGAAGCGGATCGGTCTCGTCGGGCAAATGGATGCAGCGGCGCAGGTCGATCACCGTGTGCTGCGCCATGGCGCCCATGGTGGTGTCCGGCAACACGAAGTACACCAGCCCTCCGGAGGCCAGCCGCCCGACCCCGTCGATGCCGGGAATGAGGGGCAGCTCCTCGGTACTGGTGTAATGGGTGCCGGTGGCCTGCGAGCGGACCCTCGGGTGCAAGCCCGATGCCACCACCTCCACCAGGGCCTCATGCTCGCCCACAGGTTGGGGCGTTTCGAATTCCCGATAGTGGGGTGGCTGCCCGAATGCGTCGACTACCGCTGCGTACATGCCATCAGGGTAGTTGGTAATACCAACTACCTCAACTAGGGTGTTCTGATGACGAAACGGTCTGCGCTCGGTCTGACCGATGCCCTGGTACAAATGTCCTTTGCCGTCATGACGGTCTTGAATCGGGTAGCGGCCGACCATGACCTGTCCACCACACAGCTCCGAGTGCTCGGCATTCTGGTCGACCGTCAGCCCAAGATGACCGAACTGGCCGAGCACCTCGGCCTGGACAAGTCATCGATCAGCGGACTGATCGACCGGGCGCAAGCGCGTGGTCTGGTGGAACGCATCGCCAGTCCCGACGACGGACGGTCAGTGCACGTGTCCCTGACACGGGAGGGCCATACGCTGGCCCGAATCGGAGGCCAGGCCATTCGTCAGAGCGTCGCCACGCTCGTCGGGCAACTCGACGTGGCCGAGCGGGATCAACTGAGGGAACTGCTGGCCCGCCTCACGGCGTGAGGTTACTGACGGTCCCCCAGGGGTATTCGACAGGATGAGTCGAGAGAGGGGGACCAGTGCGAACCTCAGCCGTTGATGGGAGCGACACGACCGCTCGCCCCCTATCGACCGATGAATTGCTGTCAACCACCCGGGCCGTGCGTCGGCGCTTGGATCTCACCCGGCCGGTGGAGCGGGCGTTGTTGGAGGAGTGCTTCCAGCTGGCCTTTCAAGCGCCGTCGGCCGGAAACCAGCAAGGGTGGCATTTCTTGGTGGTCACCGACGAGCGGCAGAAGGTCGCCATTGGCGATCTCCACCGGAAATCGAAGATCCAGAATGATCCGCCCACGACACCACCGGAAGCGCAACGGATGATGGATTCCTCGGCCTACTTGGCCGAGCATCTCCACGAAGTCCCAGTGCTCGTCATCCCTTGCATTGAAGGCCGGATCGAAGGGGCTTCGCCGCTCGTCCAAGCCGTGACATGGGGATCCATCCTGCCGGCAACGTGGAGCTTCATGCTCGCCGCTCGTCACGGGGTCTGGGGACGGCCTGGACCGGATTGCACTTGGAGTACGAGCGCGAGGTGGCAGACATTCTGGGCCTCCCCTACGACGACGTGATGCAGGTCGCGCTTATCCCCGTCGCCCACACCATCGGGTTCGAGTTCAAGCCAGGTTCCAGGAGCGATTGGCAACGCCAGATCCACTGGAATGCCTGGTGACGGTGCGATCGAGCTCAGACCGGGTGATCCGCGGAGGAAGCTCCGAAACGATTTCCGACTTCTAGCCAGCGATCGAGGTCCACCGTCTCGAACAGTCCCCCCGGCGTCGACAGGTCCGCCTCGAAAGGCGTCGGCGGGTGCATGCTATTGAGTGCTCCGAGTATCGCTTCGAGGACCGGAGCGATCACGGCCAGGGGACGGATGGCGAGCGTGTACCCCCACTCGGCCAGATGATCAAGGTCCGCCGGCGGAGAGGACCCGTTCTCAACAATGTTGTACATCACGGGACCGTCCACTTCGGCCGGGATGGACGAAATCTCGTCAATCGACTGCGGAGCTTCGACAAAGATCATGTCCGCTCCCGCCTGGAGGTAAGCATTGGCGCGACGAATCGCCTCGGCAAATCCGAGGGGTCCGCGAGCGTCGGTTCGAGCAATGAGCACCAGTTCCGGATCCGTACGGGCCTCGACCGCCGCCCTCATCTTCTCCTCGAATTCCGCGCTCGGAATCACCGATTTCCCATTGAGATGGCCACATCGCTTCGGAAAGGTCTGATCCTCTATGTGGAGTCCCGCCACCCCGGCCCGCTCATATTCGATGACGGTTCGTTGGACATTGAGCGGATTGCCGAATCCGGTATCGGCATCGGCCACAAGCGGACCCGACAGGACGCCGGCCAGGCGGGACGCCTGGGATGCCATCTCGGTCATCGTCAGCAGTCCCAGGTCGGGCACTCCCCCGAGGCTCATGGACACCGCGGCGCCCGACATGTACGCACCCGGGAATCCGCTTCGCTCCACCATCATCGCCGACAGTGCGTCATAGACACCGGGGAGCACGGTAAGACCCGGCTCGACCAGCATGCGGCGCAGCGCCGACCGTGGCGACTCGGATCGGTTGGACCTCACGCGCATCCTCCTTGCCGGGACCCGGAATCGGGCGACCCACTTCACCATAGAGCGGGCCGCACCAAGGGTTCGGCGCTTCTCAGGACGCTTCGATCACCACGTCCAGCAGCCCGATGCGGCCGCGATCACCGATCAGTTCGAGCTCAACGATTTTCCCTTCGACGATGGTGAAGGCAAAGACGGCCAGCGGCGTGCCGCGCGGAGCCCATACGGCTCCCGGTGCTCCGTCCACTACGGCCATCTGCGCCGCCGAGGCGCGTCCGACGAAAGCATTCGCCACGCCCGTCGCGCCACGCACCTCACTCTCCACGCCGGGCGGCGTGGCCTTGGGGTCGGCCCGCAGGATGGCTTCAGGGTCGAGCAGGGCCAGGAGGGAATCGAAGTCTCCATCGCGTGATGCCGCCAGGAAGGCCATGACGACCTCCCGGTGCCGGGTGCGGTCGGCATCGGGATTCGGCGTGACCCCCTGCACGCGGCGGCGGGCCCGGCTGGCCAGTTGTCGAGCCGCCGTGGGAGATCGACCAACCATCGGTCCGATCTCGTCAAAGGGGACAGCGAAGACGTCGTGCAACACGAAGGCGAGCCGTTCGGTCGGGGTCAACGTGTCGAGGACGACCAACAGAGCCGATCCCACGGAATCGGCCAGGAGGGCCTCCCGCTCAGGTCCGTCCGTTACATCGGTGGCGGCCGACGCCTGAGACGCATGCGCTTCTAGGGATTCCTCCCGCCGGGACTTCTGTGAGCGCAACATGTCGAGGCAGACCCGAGCCACCACCGTCGTGAGCCAGCCGCCGAGGTTTTCAATGCCCTCACCCCCCGATCGGCTCAGCCGCAGCCACGCTTCCTGGACGGCGTCGTCAGCCTTGTGGGGCGATCCCAGCATCTGCAGGGCGATGGCCCGAATGTGGTCCCGGTTGATCTCGAATTGTTCAGCCAGCCAGTCGACTTCGGTCATTGGTCACGTTCCCCTGTGTCGTTCCTCACCCCTATGACGAGTGAACAGCGGTCAATGTGACAGAGCAATCCCAAGGCCAAGTATTTTCGGGACGCAGTCACATTCTCGGTTCGGCGTGCGTCATATGGATGACACTGTCGGCACCCAAGGAAGGAACGACCCATGAACGAAGGTATCAAGACCGTCCTGCATCCCGTATCGGACCTGGCCAAGTCCAAGGAGGTGTACGCCGCTCTGCTTGGCGTCGCCCCCCAGGCCGACGCGCCGTACTACGTCGGCTTTGAGGCGGCCGGGCAACACATCGGTCTGGTTCCTACCGGTGGACCCCAGGATATGGCCTCGCCGGTGGCCTTTTGGCACGTCTCGGACATTGACGCAACGTTGGCCGCGGTCACGGCGGCCGGTGCCACCGTGAAGGAGGCCCCGCACGACGTCGGAGGAGGTCGTCTAGTGGCCACCGTGGCCGATCCCGACGGCAACGTCCTGGGGCTGCTCCAAGACGGATGACGGCCATCGGCCCGATTCCCCGTCTGGTAGACAGCGCATCGATGGAGGCACGCCACGCATGACCAAGAAGACGGATGTCGCGATCCCCGATAGCCACGATGTGATCCGCGTCCATGGTGCACGCGAGAACAACCTAAAGGATGTGAGCATCGACATCCCGAAACGGCGCCTGACGGTGTTTACCGGCGTCTCTGGGTCGGGCAAGAGTTCGCTGGTCTTCAACACCATCGCGGCCGAGTCACAGCGCCTCATCAACGAGACCTACAGCGCCTTTGTGCAGGGCTTCATGCCGACCCTGTCGCGACCCGAGGTCGATGCGCTCGAAGGTCTGACGACGGCCATTGTCGTCGATCAGCAACGCCTCGGTGGCGATGCGCGCTCCACGGTCGGCACGGTGACGGATGCCTACGCCATGTTGCGCATCCTCTTCAGCCGGTTGGGCCAGCCCCACCTTGGTTCGCCCAGCGCATTCTCATTCAACCTGGCCACGGTGCGCGGGGGTGCCGCGATCAGGGTGGAACGGGGCACTGGCCATACGGTGAAGAAGAGCTACACCCGCCTCGGTGGGATGTGTCCGCGCTGCGAGGGTCGGGGCACCGTGTCTGACGTCGACCTCACCCAGCTCTTCGACGACGCCAAGTCTCTGGCTGACGGCGCCATCATCATCCCCGGCTACACCGTCGACAACTTCTTCGCCGTTCGCCCCTACCTCGAGTCCGGCATCCTCAATCCGGACAAGCCGATCAAGAAATTCACCAAGAAGGAGCAGCAGGATTTTCTCCACCACGATCCCATAAAGATCAAGGTCAACGGGGTCAATGTGACCTACGAGGGGCTGATCCCAAAGATCGAGAGGGCCTTCCTTTCCAAGGACCGGACGTCCCTGCAGCCCCACATACAGGCCTTCGTCGACCGGGCCGTCACCTTCAGCCAATGCCCGGACTGCCAGGGAACCCGGCTCAACGAGACAGCCCGCTCGTCACGTATCGGCACGATCAGCATCGCCGATGCCTGCGCCATGCAGGTCAGCGACCTGGCCCAGTGGATCCGTGGCCTGGACGAGCCGTCAGTGGCCCCCTTGCTCAGTTCGCTGCAACGAACGCTCGATTCGTTCGTGACGATCGGCCTGGGCTACCTCTCCCTGGACCGACCTTCGGGCACGCTGTCGGGCGGCGAAGCACAACGAGTCAAGATCCTGCACCTCGGCTCTTCTCTGACCGACGTCACCTATGTCTTCGACGAGCCCACAGCCGGCCTGCACCCCCATGACATTCAGCGGATGAACGACATGCTGCTTCGCCTGCGGGACAGGGGGAACACGGTTCTCGTCGTAGAGCACGAACCCGAGACCATTGCCGTCGCCGACCACGTCGTCGATCTTGGCCCGGGCGCCGGCCAGGCCGGCGGCACCGTGTGCTTCGAGGGGACCGTGGAAGGATTGCGGGCCAGCGGCACCATCACCGGACGGCATCTCGATGACCGGAATGCCGTCAAGGCATCGGTACGGGCGCCCTGGGGCGCACTGGAGATTCGCGGTGCGATCACGCACAACCTGCAGAACATCGACGTCGACATTCCGCTGGGCGTGCTCGTCGTCATCACCGGCGTCGCCGGCTCGGGCAAGAGTTCGCTCGTGCACGGATCGATTCCGGCCGGCGCCGGGGTGGTATCGATCGACCAGAGTGTGATCCGGGGCTCACGGCGCAGCAACCCGGCCACCTACACCGGGCTACTGGATCACATCCGCAAGGCGTTCGCCAAGGCCAACGACGTGAAACCGGCGCTGTTCAGCGCCAATTCCGAGGGGGCCTGCCCCGGCTGCAACGGTGTCGGTGTCATCTACACCGACCTGGCAATGATGGCCGGTGTGACCACCACCTGCGAGGAGTGCGACGGGAAACGCTTCCTCTCTTCGGTGCTCGACTACCGCTTGGCCGGCCGCGACATCAGCCAGGTGCTGGCCATGTCCGTGAACGAAGCCGAGGACTTCTTCGGTGCCGGCGAGGCGCACACTCCGGCCGCCCATGCCATCCTGGGCCACCTGGCCGAGATCGGGCTGGGGTATCTCGGCATCGGCCAGCCGCTGACGACGCTGTCCGGGGGCGAGCGCCAGCGTCTCAAACTGGCCACCCATATGTCCGACAAAGGCGGCGTCTACGTGCTGGACGAGCCGACCACCGGCCTCCACCTCGCTGACGTCGAGCACCTCCTCGGTCTGCTCGATCGCCTCGTCGATTCCGGCAAATCAGTCGTCGTCATTGAGCATCACCAGGCCGTCATGGCGCACGCCGACTGGATCATCGACCTGGGACCCGGCGCCGGGCATGAGGGCGGCCACGTTGTCTTCGAGGGGTCCCCGGCCGACCTCGTGGCCGGCCGAAGCACCCTCACCGGCCAGCATCTGGCTGCCTACGTGGGCGGCTGAACCGCCGCGGTCAGACGCTCGGCCCGCAACGCGCTGCGCCGCACCTTGCCGGCGTCGTCGCGCAGAGGCTGGCGCACGATCTCGACCGTCCGCGGCACCTTGTAGCGGACGAGGCGCTCGCCCAGAAAGGTGAGGAGTTCGTCGATCTGGAGCTCGTCGGGGTCGGCCTCAACGATGGCGTGCACCGTGCTCCCGAGATCCTCGTCCGGCAGGCCGATGACGGCAGAGGACCGCACCGCCGGATGCTCGGAAATGGCTGCTTCGACCTCGGCCGGGTACACGTTGGACCCACCGGTGAGGATCATGTCGGTGGTGCGATCGCCCAGATAGAGGTACCCCTCCTCGTCGAGCCAACCATTGTCGCCCAGGGACTCCCAGCCACCATCCCTGGTGCGAGCTTCGGCCCCCACGTAGCGGTAAGTGGGGGCGGCCAGTCCTGACTTCAGCCACACCTCTCCCTCCACCCCGGCCGGAACTTCGTTGCCCTCCGCGTCGGTGATGCTGATGGATCCGCTGAGCGGACGCCCGACCGAGCCGCGGTGTTTCAGCCATTCCGTGCCCGTGATGATGGTGGCCGTCTGGGCCTCTGTGCCGGCGTAGAGCTCCATGATGCGCTCGGGTCCCAGCCAATCGATCCACGCCTCTTTGAGCCAGGGCGGGCACGGCTCGGCCAGGTGCCAGACGACACGCAATGAGGAAAGGTCGTAGCCCAGACGCACGTCGAGCGGCAGGCGCCAGATCCGCTTCATCATGGTCGGCACCATGTAGGCCATGTCGGCGCCGTGTTCCTCAATGCCGGCCAGGGTGGCTTGGGCATCGAAGCGTGGGAGGAGCACGACATGGTTGCCGGCGAGCAGGCTCGTGCACGACCACACGATGGGACCATTGTGATACAGCGGCCCCGGCATCATCAGGCACCCGTCTTGCTGGAAGAAGAGCAACGGAGCGGCTTCGTCGTCGAGGCTGGCGGGCTGGCCGGCCACGATGAGTTTGGGTCGACCGGTGGAGCCACCCGACGTCGGGGCCTTCCAAGCCGGTGAGATCACATCGGGCAGGGGCTCCGCCTCCGGGCCGGCCGGTGGGGCCACGAATCCGGACGGGCGGCAGATGCGACCGCTGAAGGTACCGGCCTCGACCCCAAGTACCACGCGAGGGTCGGCCAGTTCGACGATGGCCGCCAGCTCGCGCTCGGGGAGGCGGGGAGAGACCGGTTGAGGAATGGCGCCGATCTTCCAGATAGCCGCGACGGCAACAAACCAATCGACGGAATTGGGCAGGGCGATCGTGACCATGTCACCGAACGTCACGCCGTCGTCCAGCAGCTGCCGGGCCAGGGCGTCGGCCGCTCTCTCGAGTTCGGCTCGGGTCAGACTCCATTCGCCGCACGTGATGGCCGGGCGAGTGGGATTGGCTTCGGCCAAGTCGGCCAACCGACGGGAATACGAGACGATTGCCATGCCCAGGCTCCGATCGATGTACGGCCGCTATTTCTCGGAGTCTGTCTAGCACTGGACCCCACGCTGCCGGCGAGCGCCGCGGGCATCCGTCACGCCCCTCCTGAATCCACCGACCGGCCACTCCGAAGCACCAGGACGCTAATGTTCGCGGCTGATTGAGAGAAACGCATTCTGCGGCGTGAAAACACTGAAGGGGGACCGCATGAAATCGTTCCGCACCTCCTTTATGTCAGGTGTCGTCGCCTGGTGCCTGGTTGGGCTCACGGCCGGTCCGGTCGGTGCGGCGGTGCGTTCGGCGGCGCCCGCACCAATCCCGACCTTGTCTGACGGCAATGGCTTACACGTCAGCGCCGAGCAGCAACTGGACCCGAGGCTTCTGGCGCTCACGGTCACCACCACCGCGCTGGCCCATCCGGCCAACGTCCGCATCCTGCTGCCCGCCGAGTACGCCGCCAATCCCACCCGGCGCTACCCCGTCCTCTATCTCTTTGACGGCACCAGCGGCCAGGCCTCCGACTGGACCACTTCGGGTGACGCCGAGGAGATCACCGCCGGTCTGCCCGTCATCGTGGTCATGCCCGACATCACCTACAACGGCAACGGCGGGGGTTGGTGCACCAATTCCGTCAACGGCGGGAAGTACGGGCAGCCCCAATGGGAAACCTTCCACATTGACCAACTGATCCCCTGGGTAGACCAGAACTTTCGCACCGTTGCCTCGAGGGATGGCCGGGCCATCGCCGGCCTCTCCCAAGGTGGCTTCTGCTCCATGAGCTATGCGGCCCAATTCCCCGACATGTTCGTCACCGCACTGGCCTTCTCCGGCGCTCCCGAGATCGCCTACGACCCGGCGGCGCAGATCGGAGCCACGGCGATCATCAATGCCACCGAGGTCGGCCTGACCCGAGTGCCGGTCGACTCCTTCTTCGGGAATCCGGTGACCGATGAGATCAACTGGGCCGCCCACGACCCGGCCACGTTGGCCAACAATCTGCGCGGGATGAACCTCCTGCTTTACAACGGCAACGGATTGCCGGGCCCACTCGACACCGTACCCAACCCCGGCGGCTCGGCCATCGAAGGATTGATCAGTTTCGACAATCAGTATTTCCATCGCCGCCTGGCCGCGCTGCACATTCCGAATTACTGGGACGACTACGGGCCCGGCACTCACTCATGGCCTTATTGGGCTCGGGACCTCAGGCAGAGCATCGGGACGATCATGGACGACTTCGCCCATCCGCCTGCGTGTCCTTCGACGGTGACCTATACAACGGCCAACCCGCTGTACTCGGAATTCGGCTGGACGGTAGGCATCGACCGCACGGCTGAGGAATTCAGCACGCTGGGCAACGCCGACCGGGACGGCTTTGCCCTCTCGGGCAGTGGAGCCGCCGTGGTGAGGACGGCGCCGCTCTTCCAACCCGGCAAGCAGTACACCGTCGACTTCGCCAGTCCGACGGTCCACGTCACCTTGCCGGCCACGGCGGACCCCCTGGGTCAGTTGACGCTCGTCGTTCCTCTGGGTCCAGCCAATCCATTTCAGCAATACACCGCCGGTGCGCTGGCAGTCGGAACGAAGACGTACACCACCGAGGTCACCATTCACCCTTGAAGGGTGACGCTGTTCAGGCCAGGAGAAAGTCCGCTTCGCCCTTCAGCACCACATCTCCGGTTTGCCGGGTGCAGGTGAGCGTCACCGTGACTCGATGGCCCTTTTCATCTGGCTCGACGGCCGTCACCTCGCCCTTGCAGGTGCATAGGTCGCCTGGCCACACCATTTCTCGAAAGCGCACCTGGAAGCGCCGCATGGTCTCGGTGCCCAGCCAGTTGGTGGCGAACGTGGCCAGAAAGCCAGCCTGCAACATGCCGATGGAGAACACGCTGGGGAATCCGGCGGCCTGCGCCACGCCGTCGTCATGATGCAATGGATTGAAGTCCCCCGACGCACCGGCGTACCGCACGATGTCCGTGCGCGTGATGGGTCCGAACGACTGCGGTTCGGCCTGCTGGCCCACGCTGGGCACCGTCATCTCGGTGGTACTCATGGCGTCAGGCTCCCTCAGTCTCAATAACTGTTGTCCGCTGTTGGGCCACCACGGCACCGGCGGCATCGCGGAATTCGTTGACGACAACTGCGAAGCGCATCGTCCCGCCCCGGCCGCCCGGCTTCTCGAACTGCTTCTCAACGCGGGTTTCCACATCCAGCGTCTCCCCCACCTTCGGTGGCGGTCCGAAGAAGGTGTATTCCTCCTCGCCGTGCAGCACGCGCGCCATGTCGAAGTGCAGCTCCCGCATGACGTCCTGCTCCCGCGGCTCCCAGACCAATCGGGCCGTGGTCAAGAAGGTAGGTGGGATGACAGCCTCGGCGCCTTCGTGAGCCGACGGCTGCGCCTTGACGGCCAGCGCGAACTCGCGCACCTTCCCCGGTTCAGCGGACCATGGATACATCGCAGGTTCCTCTCTCATCAATTGGTTGGAGTCGTCTCCACCAGGAGTCGGTCATGGCGTGGCGACAACAGCGGGGCGCAGGTCTGATCGGGCGATGGTGGACTCATCGGTGCCGAGATACGAGTCAATGACCCGCTGGTGATTGAGGACGTAGTCGGTTTGCCCCTCGGCAATGACCTCACCGAGCTCCAGCGCCACCATGCGGTCACAGATGGTGGCCAGGAGCGACATGTCGTGTTCGACCACGAGGATGGAGCACCCGGTCTGCTGCTGTACCCGCAGGAGTAGGGGTCCCATCGCTTCGGTCTCGCGCTGGGCCACGCCCCCGGTGGGCTCATCGAGCAGCAGCACGGCCGGTTTCTGGGCCACGACACACGCCAGTTCAACGATGCGGCGCGTACCGGTCGACAGCTCGCCGACCAGGTTCTCCGCATACGGTTCCAATCCCGTGAGCTCAATGAGCGCGATGACGTCCTCCGCCAACTCGGCTTCGGAGTCGAGGGAGGCGGGCAATCTCAGCCCCGCAGCCAGCAGGTCGCGCGAGGCCAGGTGGCGCTCGTAGGAGACCGAGACCGTCTCGGCCACGGTGAGCGAGGGAAACAGCTTGGCGTTCTGGAAGGTGCGCCCGAGCCCCATGGCGGCCCGCTCGTGGGGTGCCAGCAGCCCGATGTCCATGCCTTCGAAGATGATGCGCCCCTCGTCGACCCGGGTGAACCCGGAAATCATGTCCATCAGGGTGGTCTTGCCGGCCCCGTTATGACCGATCAGTCCGAGGATCTCACCTTCATGCAGTGAGAAGGTGATGCGGTTGGCCGCGACCACGCCACCGAAACGCTTGCTGACCTCGCGACACGAGAGGACGGATTGAGGCGGGCTGTCTTCGGCGGCGGCCACCGACGGACGCGGCCTGACGATGGCGGGTGCTGACTCCTCCGCAGCACCAGATATGAAGACGGAACGCAGGAGGTCGGGGCGGTCCAGGAGGTCGCGTGAGGCACCGCTGAACCGGACCTCGCCCTTCTCCAAGAAGATGGCCCGTTCGGCGATTTCGAGCGCAACGTTGATGGACTGCTCAACCAGGACGATGGTGGTGCCCTTGGCGTGCAGATCCCGGAGCACATCGAGCAACTGACTCACGATGGTGGGAGCCAGGCCGAGGGAGAGTTCGTCAATGAGCAGTACTTCAGGCTCAATCATCAGGGCCATGGCCAACGACAGCATCTGCTGCTCTCCACCCGAGAGATCGCTGGCCCGTTGGCCCATGCGGGTCCCCAAGACCGGGAACAGATCAAGCTGGCGCTGCCGGGCCGCACTGATGCGGGCGGGATCCTTACGGATGAGCCAGGCCGACAGACGAAGGTTCTCCGCCACCGTGAGTCCCGGGAACGTCCCTCGACCGCCCGGCATGAGCGACATACCCCGGCCCGCGGTCACTTCGGGTTTGAGGCCGTCTATGCGTTGGTCGTCCAGAGTGATCTGGCCCGCCCCGAGATCGAGCAACCCGCTCATGGCTCGCAGCAGGGTTGACTTGCCCGCCCCGTTCGTCCCGAGCAGGGCGACCACTTCGCCCTTGTGCACATCGAGGTCGATCCCGAAAAGGATCTGGACCGGGCCGTACGACGCTTCGACGCCCGTACACGAGAGAAGAGGTTGCTCGGCCACGGTTGAGGCCATGGCCGGTACGAGGGTGGGACCGGTGGCGGGCGCCCTCGGGTCCGGGGTCTCGACGGTGGCGTGCCGCGCAATGGTGGCCACCTCGAGCCCTCGTCGCCGAGCCACCACGCGCAGCAGGATGTCCCGGCCCATCTCCATGATGCGGCCCAAACCGCCGGGGACGATCATCAGCACGAGCAACATGCCTGCGCCGGCAATCAGGTCCTGGTACTGCGGGAGTCCGTAGGTGGCGATCTCGACCAGGGTGACGCCGACGAGGGCACCCGAGATCGAACCCAAGCCGCCAATGACGGCCATGGAGAAGA
The DNA here is from genome assembly GCA_036268485.1 of Acidimicrobiales bacterium. Lineage (GTDB taxonomy): Bacteria > Actinomycetota > Acidimicrobiia > Acidimicrobiales > RAAP-2 > Bog-473. The sequence continues at coordinate 122,043 of DATAUC010000077.1, read as the reverse complement.
CGAGGAGGCTCAGGCTGGGGTCAAAGGATCCGGCGCCGACCGAACGAAGCGTGGTGACGTACAGCGCGCCGGCGACGCCGGCGATGGCGCCTGAAAGCATGAAGGCGCCCAGCGTGGTGCGCACCGTGGGTACGGCCATGGCTGAGGCTGCTTCGGGATTGTCCCGGACGGCCAGGAGCACCCGTCCGGCCCGAGCCTTGCGCAGTCCCATGACGAAGAGGACCACGGCCACCAATATCGCCAGGCAGAGGTAATACAGCGACTTTCCATTGACCAGGTTGAGATGGCCGAAGAGGATCGGACGGACGAAGTCCCCCGGAATGAGGCTGTTGAAGTTGGTGGGATTGAAGAAGAACGAGTTGGCGCAGACGGCGAAGGCCAGGGTGCTGACAGCGAGAAACTCACCCCGTGCCCGCAACGCGGGCAGCCCGACCAGTCCAGCCAGCACCGCACCACCAACGGCAGCCAGCGCCAGGCACTGGAACAGGTCGATGTTGGCCTTTTCGATCAGGTCACCAGCCAGAATGCCGCCGGCCCCGGCCAGCGCGAACTGTCCGAGGCTCACCGTGCCGCCCCAACCGGACAGGACGACCAAGGAAACCGCCAGCAGGCCGAAGGTCAGTGCGATGGTGTATTCCAGCGTGGTTCCCGGACCACCCAGTACGGGAATCAACAGGGCCACCGCCGCCACGGCCAACCCCAGCACCACTCGGGCCAGTCGCACCTCGGGCAAGCGCCGCAGTATGGGCGGGATGGGTCGGGCCACCCCGGTGGCCAACCACTGCGACCCTTCCTCGCGGCCGCGGCCCGACCGGCCGCGTCGCACCAGCATGGCCAGCAGGACGAAGGCCAGGAGCGCCACGTCGGTCACCGACTCCTGCTTGATATTGAAGCCGACCAATGAATTGATGACGCCCAGGCCGGTGCCCGACCAGAACGCCACGGGGAGACTCTCCATGTTGGCGATCACCGCCGCCACCAATGCCGGCAGGAGCAAGGTCGGACCGGCGGCCAAGGAGGGCGCCACGCCCTGCGACGGCGAGTTGACCATGACCGTGAGGCCGGCCAGCGCGCCGGCGATGATCCACACCAGCATTGAAATACGCCGCCATGGAATGCCCACCAGACGGGCCCGGTCCGGATTCTCGGCCAGGGAGCGGATGGCCACACCGTTGTTGGTGCGGGCCAGATAGAAGCCCAGGACGAGGGGGACCACAATCACCACGGCGAACACCAACAGGTCGTTGCCGTTGAACAAGACGGGGCGGATGTTGGTGTGGAGGCGAGACAGGGGCGTGCTGAACGAACCCACGAAGGCGGGACCACCCAACCACCCCGGTACGAAGCTCTGAATGCCGCCGAATACCTGGGCCAAGCCGATGGTGGCCACCATGACGATCAGGCGCGGCACCCGCTCGAAGCGCCAGCGGAGCAAGAGCTCGGTCAGTACGCCGAGCACGGCCCCCGCCACGACACCGGCGCCCAGCGCCATGTACCAATTCCAATGCTGGCCGAGGTAGAGGTTCAGACCGACCGAACCGGCCAATGCCCCCAATGCGCCGTAGGAGAAATTGATAACCCGGTTGGCCCGATAGGTCAGCACCAGGCCCAGCGCCAGCAGGCCGTTGACGGCGCCATTCTCAACACCCTGAAGCAACAGCCCGCGCGGAGCCCGACCCGGAGCGATGATCGGCAGGACCACCAGCACCAGCACGGCGGCCAGCACGGCCAGCAGGCCGTTACGGCTTCGCCTCATGCCCGTACCTCAGTGTCGGCACGAAGGTGGGCGAGCCTCACGAGGCCGGTGGAGCGAAGGGGAAGCCGGCCGGGAAGGCGGGTGTTCCCGTGGGGAAGCCGCCGACGGGGTAGGCGGGCGAGGCCACCGTGTAGGCGCCGGTCTGGCCGTCCTGCGTCGAATGGGCATTCGGGTTGTAGTAGATCGCCCACGCGGACGTGCCGGAGGCGTAACTGGCCGGTGTGAACTTCCAGGCCCCGAAGTTCAAGTTGGGACCCGACGTCGCACTGCCCGGGTAGGCGAACATGCCCTTGGCAAAGGTCTGCGGGGTGAGGTCGGGTCCGGCCATCTGGATGCCGATGGCCAAAAGTTGCAACGCTTGAAAGGCGTTGCTGGCTTGGGAGATGGCGGGCTGATCGGGCTCCACCGAGGTGTACGCGGCGTAGCCCAGCGATTGCTGCAGGGGAACGGTGGGGCCGAGAAAGCTGACGCCGAAGGCGTGGTTCCACTCGGCCTGTTGGTAGACCTGCCCGCTGGCATCGGCGTCGAGCGAGGCGACACCCGACTCGATCCATTCGGGAAAGTAGCCCTGCTCGTCGGCCCGGTCCGACAGGAGCAGCGGCGACAGGGCATCGGTGAGGAGGATCACCGAGGTGTCCCCGTCGTTGGCCATCTTGGCCACCAGCTCGTCGTCCTGGGTGGCCAGGGTGCTGGCATCGACGTCGTAGTTCAGGTCGTCATTGATGGTGAAGCCGGCCGCCTTGGCCAGGGCCACGGCTTGGTTGGCGCAGATCTGGTAATTCGGATTCTCCGGCGCGATGAGAGCGAACTTGCGGGGCTGCCCTTTGAGGGAACCACCCGCGTAGGTGGCCGGCTTGTTGGCCAGCTGCTTGGCCACGAAGTCCATCACCGCACTGATGTACTGCGTGCAGGTGGGAATCTGACTCCACAGGTAGGGGGCATCGGCCGTCATGGACGCGTCGGCCAGGTCAGCCGCGACGACGGTGACCACCTTCTGCTGAGCCAGGGCATTGGCATACACATCGTCATCCCCGTCGAGCTCGGCAAAGGCACCGATTTGCTGGGCCGAAGTGAGGGCGTCGGCGTCAGCCTGCGCCTGTCCCTGACCCTGCAGTTCGTTGGCAAACGTGCCCTGACCGTTGAAGAAGGTCAGCTTCAGCTTGCGCCCATAGAACTGGTAGTGGTCGTTGAAGTACGTGACCATGCCCTGGTATGTCCGCTCCAGGTCGGCCACCGAGGTGGCCGGCGCGGCCGCTGAAAGGTTGCCGAAGGACGACTGCAAGCTCGCGAAGTCGGCGGTGACCCGGTAGGAGATGTTGATGGTGCTGGCGGTCACGCCGGGCGAGGTGCCACCCCCGTTGCTTCCCGAGAAGGCAACGCACGGTGGCGAGTACGGATCAGCCGGGACCTGCAGGGCCTGGCCGGGACAACCGCCGCTTGCCGCGGCGGCGGCCGTACCCGTTGTCGTTTTGGTGGCTCCGGTGCTCGCCGCGCCGCTCGAGCCGGCGGCCGCGCCGGTGCCAGCCGTCGCACCGGTTGTGGCCGTGCCTGCATTACCGGCCGCCGCGCCGGCGGCACCTCCGGTCGAGGCGGAGGGGGTCTCGCGCAGTGTCACGGTGTCCTTGTCCGGTGCCACGGTTGGGGTGAGCGTCGTGATGAGGGCGAAGGCCGCCACAAAGATCACCAGGGGGGCGTAGCCGCGGAACAGGCGGATCCGAGCGGCCCGCCACCGGACACTGCCATTGTTGGTGGGAGCGGCTTGGGTCATGTGTCCTCCGGAATGAGTAGGCGCTTCCGCCGCCGCATGCGCAGCGATTCAAGCGTGAGCAAGCCCAGGATGAGTGCGCCCAGTGCGATCAGGATCACGGCACTGTGCGGGGTCGAACAGCCACCCACCGATGTGCTCCGACAGGTTGACCCCACGCGTTGCAGCGCCAGCTTCGTGGGACGCCCGGCCGCGCCGCCGGCGTTCCCGGGCGGCCCGGCGACGGTGGTGCTGGTGTCGGCCGTCGCCGCCCCGAGGAGCGGGCTCAGATTGGTTCCCCCGGCGTCCAGGCTGGGCGAGGTGTCGTCACTCGGACCGGAGGAAGCTGACCCGCCGTCCAGGGGATTGGCGTATGTGGTGCCATTGGTGGTGGCGTAGGCCCCGCCCAGATCGATGTCCAGCGATCCCTCGCCCGCCAGGACGGACAGCACGATCTCGAGGACCAGGTCGGACTCACCGAGTGTCGGGTCAAGTTTCGTCAGCACGGTGTTGAGCAGGGTGCGCACGGGCTGGATTGTGTTGATATAGGGCGACACCACCTGCTTGCCCAAGGCTGAATTGTCGAGACCGAGGCTCAACGCCGTCTCTTGGACCGAACCATCCGAACCGATCACCTGGGTCGGCAAGCCGAGCCGCAACCCGGTCTTGGCCAACCCGGCGTTGATCAGGGTGATGGCGCCGTTCAAGGTGCCGCCCACGGGAAGGGAGACCGTCTTGCCGGCCAAGCTGATGGAACTGATGCCGAAGGTGCCGGCCCCGACCGACTGGGCCCCGGTGCTCTGGGTAGCCGTCCATTGCAACCCGTTGAGCGAGACGAGTCCTCCGAGCAACGACACCGAGCCGATGCTGGAGGTAGCCACGGCTTGGCGGGTCTGTCCATTGACGATGGAGGTGGTGGCGCTGCTCTGGGCCCCCGACACCGACACCACGCCGGGCAGATTGAAACTGGCCAGTTTGGACGTGGCGGTGCCCGTACTCTGCGCTGCGCTGGCGTTCAGTACGCCGCCCCCTTCGCCACCTGAGCCGGCCAAGGTCGTCGTCTGACTGGATATCGACCCGGAAGATTCAGCGAGAATGCCGGTCCCTGGGAGGTTCACCTTGAAATCGCCGAGGAGTGCCGAGGTCACCACCTGGGATTGGGCCTGTCCGTCGGTGCCCTGGTAGCCGGCAATGGAAACCCCGGTCTCGACGCCCAGGTTCTCGCCGGAGAGCGCCGGCGAAACGGAAAGCACTTGGGCTACCGCATCACCGGTTCCTTCGACGAAGGGAGTGGTGTCGGCTTGGGCGGGCGATAGCACCGTGCCCGCCTGAGTGGCCACGAAGGCCAGGGCCACGGCCGAGGTGAGAAGGAGTCGCCTCATGGAAAAACTCCGAGCCACGACTTGCCCCGTCCCCCCCATTTCCCACCCCTCGTTCAGCCCCGCCCCGAAAAAACCCTGCACTTTACGTTAGAGATCTATTACTGTTAGGAGATAATAACATTGGGTGGACGAAATGCAAGGGGGCAGCATGGCCGAGGCCAAGTCGACAACACGGTACGAACCGACCACCCGGCGCCCCCGTTCGGCCGAGACCCGAGCCCGCCTACTGCAATCCGCCCTGTCGCTGTTTCGGGAACAGGGGTACCACGGCGCCGGGACCAATGACATCGGCGCCGCCGCCGGGCTGACGGGTCCCTCCATCTATCGCCACTTCGCCACCAAGGACGAACTGCTGGTGGCCGCCGTACTCGAAGGCGCTCGTTCACTGGGTCACGGTCTGGCCCAGGCACTCGAAGCACCCGATCCCGTGCGGGCACTGGAGGTCCTCTGCTCGACGTTTGTCGCGTCGGCCCTGAAAGACCCCGATCTGATGTATGTCTATTTTTACGAAGCGCGCCATATGCCATCGGAGGCGCAGGCGTCACTCGAGATGTCGGCCAAACCGTACCTGGCCCACTACGAACACTTCCTGGCCGCCAGTCGGCCCGAGCTCAGCGCTGAGGAGGTGCACATCCGGGTGCTGGCCGCCTCGCACATGGTGGGCGGCATGTGCACCGATCTGCCTGATGTGTCCGAAGCCGTGCTGGCCGACGTGCTGACGGCCCGGATGTTGGCCACCCTGTTGGGCGATGTCGTCCTGCAGGTGAGCACCTAAAGCAGGCGCCACCCTGCGGCTCAGTTGATGCCGCGCTCGCCCTCTTTCCAGTACTCCGCCCGCATCTCCCGCTTGAGGATCTTGCCGGCACCGGAAATCGGCAGGGACGCCCGGAATTCGATACTGCGCGGGATCTTGTAGGACGCAATGAGCGCCCGGGTGTGCTCCTGCAATTCGGCTTCGGTCACCTCGACACCGGCACGGCAGACGACAACGGCGTGCACCCGTTCACCCCAGCGCTCGTCGGGGACGGCGATGACGGCACACGCCGCCACCGCCGGGTGTTTGGCCACGGCATTTTCCACCTCGGTCGAGTAGATGTTCTCGCCGCCCGAGATGATCATGTCCTTGACCCGGTCCACCACGAAGAGGTAGCCCCGCTCGTCGATGTAGCCGGCGTCGCCCGTGTGCATCCATCCACCCTTGAGGGCGGCCGCAGTCTCCTCGGGCTTGCCCCAGTACTCCCGCATGACGTGGCCGCCCCGCACGAGGATCTGCCCCACGGTGCCCGTCGGGACTTCAGTGTCATCCTCGTCCACGATCTTCATCTGGCTGTGTACCGCCGAGCGGCCGGCCGAGCGGAGCAACGACTCGTCCCGGTGGTCACTCGGTGTCAACAATGTGGCCACCGGCGCCAGCTCGGTCATGCCGTACGCCTGCACGAATTCGGCCGCCGAGAAGCACTTCATGGCCCGGTCCAACACGGCGGTGCTGATGGGCGAAGCCCCGTAGAGCACCACGCGCAGGCTGGCCAGCTCGCGCTCCTTGGCCTCGGGGTGGTCGACCACCATCTGGATCATGGTGGGCACGAGCAAGCTTGAGGTCACCCCATGCTCCTCAATGGCCCGCAACACCTCGGCCGGATCGAAGCCGGGGAGGATCACGTGCGTCCCGCCGACCATGGACTGCATGATCCACGCCGCCAATCCGGCCAGGTGGAACATGGGCGCCGTGTGCAGCAGGCGGCCGCCGGGCACCATGATCGGGAACGTGCCCTGGCTCCCGATAGCCGATGTGATCAAGCTGGCGTGGCTGATGGCTACACCCTTGGGTTCACCGGTCGTTCCCCCGGTGTAGAAGATGCCGGCCAGATCGTCCCCACTGCGGTGCGTATCGACAATTGGCGCGGACCCGACGATGAGCCCCTCGTAGCCGAGGGTGCCGGTCGGAGCAGCACCGTCGTCCATGAAGACAACGGTGCGCAGGACGGACGACGACTTCTTGAGATCGGGCAACATGGGAGCGAAGGCGGCGTCCACGAAGAGGACCGACGTCTGTGAGTCGTCCAGGGCGTAGGTGATCTCGGGCGAGCTCCAGCGCGTGTTGAGCGGCGTCACGACACCGCCGGCCCATGGAACGGCCAGCAGGGTTTCCAGATAGCGGTCGGAGTTGAGCGCCAGGAGGCCCACCCGATCACCTTGCTGCACCCCGAGGTGGGACAAGGCACCCGCCAGACGGGCTACCCGGTCCGCGTGTTCGACCGCTGTCCGCACGCGCGAGCCAAAGATGGTGATCTCAGCGTCCGGATGTTGCTGTAGCGATCGATGGACCGATTGCGTCAGATTCACGAGCCCTCCCTAGTTCTTTCTCTCGTCCTGCCTCGCGAACGCCGCCGCGTTCGCCTTGCTTCTTGTGTCGCCTCAGCGGATGGCTGCGGCGGCGTGATCCCTCACCTTGGCGCACTCGTAGAGGCGATCGATGAGCCGAGTGGAATATTTGGCCGAGGACGTCAGGTCACTCCGCACATACCCCACCGAAATCTTGTTCTCAATATCGCAGAAGGCGATCTGTCCGCCCGCTCCGTCGTGCCCGAACGCCTTGGGGTTCGGACCGAAATGCGGTGGTTCCTTGCCCATCTTCGGATTGACCAGGAAGCCGCACGTCCGACCGACCGGTTGCGAGATGAGTTTTTTCAGCCCGGGCATGCTGTAGTCCAGCATGAGTTGATCGGGCAGGCGCTGTATTTCTTCGGCCGAGCGGCGAACGATCTCGGGCGACATGATCCGGATGCCATCCAGCTCCCCTTCGAGCGCTTCCATGGCGTAGACCCGCGCCAGCGCCCGAGCCGTGGCCGTGCCGTTGCCAAACGGGAGTTCTGCCTTCAGAATTTGCTTGGCGTTCAGCAGCTCCTCGGCCTGCTCCAACAAGCTGGTGGTGCCGTCAGCCATGAACGCTTGGCCGGACAGGGTCTTGGGATCCTTGAGCCGGCCCTGAATCCGACGGAAGATCAAACGGATTGGGAGCGGCAATCCCGAAACGAGGTGGTCATGGAGGTGGGCCACATTGTCGAGCTGCTCGTCCGGTGTCCCGATCCACGCTTCGAGCTGCAGGGGACCCGCAATCTCGGCGGCGAAGAAGGTGCCGACGGTCTGCCCGCTGATACGGCGAACGATTTCACCCATCAACCAGCCGTAGGTCATGGCGTGATATCCGAACTTGGTCCCAGGCTCCCAGCGCGGCGTGGCCGCAGCCAGGCCGGCGGCGATGGCGTCGTAGTCATCCCACCCTTGACCAGCCCAGCTCAAGGGTGGGCGCAGTACATCGAAACCCAACACGCCAGAGGTGTGCGTCATGACATGGCGAACCAACACCCCCGCTTTTCGGGCCTGAGCGAATTCCGGCCAGTAGTGCGCCACCGGGAGGTCGACATCGAGCTGACCACGGTCGATCAAAATCTGTGCGCACATCGTCACCAGCCCTTTGGTGGTCGACATGATGACGCCCAGGTTCTGTCGTTCCCACGGGCGGCCGGGGGCAGCCATGCCACCCCACAGGTCGACCACCGGTTGACCATCGACATATGCCGCGAACGCACCGCCGCCCTGTCCAAACTCGCTCAGCCCAGCGATGAATTCCTTCTGCACGGCTTCAAAGCCCGCGACGACGTCTCCGCCGTGTGGCGACCCGCTCGATGTTTGCTTCATTGCACGCACCCGCCCCCTGCCCGGCTCTGCCCCAGACCTTGCGGTACCGCCAGTGCCAAAACGGTACCGTCAGCGCCGACGCCGGTCAAGTAAATCGATCGCTGCGGTCCGAGGCCCGGATGCCGTCCAGGAACAGGGTGAGGAATTCCTCCAGGGCGTCGGCCAACCCGACGCCGGCCGCCCTCAGCACTCGCGGCTCGAGGAGCCGTACCACCCCGGCGTAGAGCATTTCGGCCACCAGGATCGGATGGAAGTTGGCGAACTCCCCGTCCTCTATGCCTTGCTGCAACAATCCCGCCACTTCACCGATGGCGTAGTGGAAGTGGCTGTCCACCAGGTCATGGACGGCGGGAGCATCCGCCACATCCTCGGCGAAGCTGAGTCGGGCCCGCTGCAGTTCGACCAGCCCCTTGACCAGAAAGGCCAGGATTCGCTCGAAGACCGTCTGTTCCGCCAGCGCGGCGTCGTGGGCCCGGCGGGCCAATCGGCGCAGGAGGCGGTCGACCACAACGAGCACGATCTGATCCTTGCTCTCGGCGATCTCGTACAGGGTGCGCCGCGAACATTGGAGGCGCTCGGCCAACCCTCCGATGGTGAGGCTGCGAAAGCCCTCCGTGAGCACGATGGTTTCCAACCCGTCCAGCAACTCGACGTGGCGCTCGCTGTAGGTGCGTCCGCGCGCCAGATCAACCGGAGCCCGCACCGTCGGGTCGCGACGGGCGGACGCTTGCTGGGACCGGTCCACGAAGCAACGGTACCCGCACATCCCTATTGGTACCAAAGGGTCGCATCTGTCCTATCGTGGCGAACCCATGAAGGACATTGCACTTGAGCAGGGGCCGGTTGCGTTTGTGGGAGCCCTTGACGTGGACCACACCGCTACAGGATTCGTGCCACGCCGCCTCCCGGCCTGGACCAGGCCGCAGATTCCCGACATCTTGATGGATGTCGTGGTGCAGATGCCCTCGGGGGTGCGACTGCGATTCGACACGACGTCGGATCGGATTGAACTCGACGTGATGCTCACATTGCTGCAGCAGCTGCCCCAGGCCGTACGGCCGGCGGTGTTCGATGTGGTTATTGACGGCCGCGTCGTCACGCAAGCGGCGACAACCGCCGGCAACGTGTTCGCGTTGGGACCAGGGGGGGCCGCCGACATCACCTTCCACGAAGGCGAGGCCACAACCGTCGTCTTCGATGGCCTCGGCTCAGCCCACAAGACGGTGGAGATCTGGCTGCCCCAGGCGGTGGTGGTCGAATTGCGCGCTCTGCGAGTCGACCAAGACTCGCTCGTTGCCTCCGCCCCTCCGTCGAGCTCGCCGCGTTGGGTGCACTACGGCAGTTCCATCAGCCACTGCCTGGAGGCGGACTCTCCCACCGGGACCTGGCCCGCCGTTGCCGCCCAGGAGGGCGGCGTGGACCTGCTCAGCCTTGGCTTCGGCGGCCAATGCATGCTCGATCAGTTCGTGGCCCGGACGATCAGGGATCTACCGGCGGACGTCATCAGCCTGAAGGTGGGCATCAATGTGGTGAATGGGGACACCTTGCGTCAACGCACCTTCGGTCCAGCGGTTCACGGGTTTCTCGACACCGTGCGCGAAGGCCACCCCGATACGCCCATCCTCTTCGTGTCCCCGATCTTCTGCCCTTCCGCCGAGGACAAGCCCGGCCCCACCGTGATGGGACCGAACGGGCGCTACGTCACCGTGCCCGGTCTGGAGGAGATCCGCCTGACCTGCCTGACCCTCACGCAGATCCGCCAGATCATCGGGTCCATCGTCGAGCTGCGGCGCGGCCAGGGTGACACCAACCTGCACTATCTGGACGGGCTTGCGCTCTTCGGGCCGGACGACGCCGGCGATCTGCCCGACGACCTCCACCCCAACGCCGCCGGGTACGCGCGTCTGGGCCGCCGGTTCGCCGCCAAGGCGTTTGGAGCCGGAGGGCCGCTCGCCTCCCGAGGTTGACGCGATCGGCCTACTGCGTGGCCTCTCGTTGCAGGACCAGCGCACTGGGCCTGACCTTGCGGTCACGGTCGATGATCCCGAATGACACGTCGTAGGCGTGCAGCCACTCGTAGTTGTCGACGCCCGTCCAATGGAAGAAGCCGCGCACGTCGATGCCGCGGGCCAGCGCCGCCTGCACCTCGGTGAGCCCGTCCTCAATGTACTGAGCTCGCACCGCATCGTCGTCGGTGCCGATCCCGTATTCGGCGACCAGCAACGGAGTGGACGGCAACTCGGCGGCCAGCCGGTCCAACACCAATCCGAGGCCGGAGGCGTCGATCCCGTAGCCCAGCGGAGATATCGGCGCGTCGACCGGGAAGGGGACCACCTTGCCCTGCGCCACGCCGATGGTGGCGTAGTAGGAGAAGCCGAGCAGGTCAAAGGAACCGGCCAGATCCGGACGCTCGATGGGATCGCGACCGGGAAAACGCAGCACGCCGTCGCGAAACAGCCCGATGCCGGCGTCCCAGTTGATGGCCCGGAACTGCGCCGCCTTGGCCTGGGTCTCCGGTGCATCGTCCAGCGCCACCTCACCCGACAGGCCGAAGATGGAGGCCACGGGGGCACCCGTCTGCTTCAGTCGTACCGCAGCTTCTGCCGTGGCCAGGTGCATGGCTTGGGAGACGACAGCCCACTCTTCCCGGTCGTTGTGACCCGGAGGCCGGCGTCCGCTGCGAAAGGCGATGGTGGCGTAGTAGTTGGTCTCGTTGATCGGTTGCCACCCACCCACCAGGTCTCCGAACGTGTCCGCCACAAAGGCGATGTGCCGGGCCCAGTGGTCAACGCGGTTCTTCTCGACCAGGAACCCACCGAGATCGGCGAACCATTGCGGCAGGGTGAAGTGCATGAGGCAGACCCACGGAGTGATCCCCGCCTCGAGGGCGGCGCTCAGAATGGCCCGGTAGTGGGCGATGGCGTCCTGGTCGTACACCCCTTGTTCGGGTTCGACCCGGGCCCACTCAATCGAAAGTCGGTGATGGGTCAGCCCCAGCCCGGCATAGAGGGCAAAGTCTTCGGCGAAGCGTGCGGCGAACCCATTGCCATCTCCCGAGACCGGCAGGCGCCCATCACGCTCCCAGACGATCCAATCCGATGCCGGCGCGGCACCTTCGCACTGGGTGGACGACGCCCCCGTGCCCCAGAGAAATCCATCAGGCCACTGCATGCTGTGTCGCTCCTCGTCGTGTGAGCCGATCGGCCGTGGAGCTGGTGTCGAGCGTGCTCATGAGAGCGGCCCCGGGTTGACGGCGATGGTCTGCAGGTAGCCGTCAAGCTCGCCCAGCAGGTCGAAGGTGGGATCGAGCAGCCATTGCAGCTGCAGGCCATCCAGCACCGCCATGAGGACCGGGCCGCTCACGGCCGGTTGGACCTGTCCGAGTTCCTTGGCCTGGCGGAGCACTTCGCCGAAGTGCTCACGGCTCGACCGGTAGCGCTGCTGAAAGTACTCGTGCGAAGGGTGGGATGGATCAGTGGACTCGGCCGACATGGTGACGAACAACCGCAGCACATGGGGCGACTGCATGCTGTGGACCATGAGCTCGTGTACCGCCGAGGAGAAGCTTCCCGTCTCCGCCCAGGTGTCCACGAACCAGGGCGTCAGTCCCTCATCACGGCGTTGGAGCACCGTGGCCAGAATTTCCTCCTTCGAGGAGAAGTAATGCAGCACCCCGGCCAGCGTCAGCCCGACTCTGGCCGCGATATCGGCCAACGCGGCGCCCCGGTAGCCCTGCACACTGAAGATTTCGAGGGCGGCTTCGAGAATTTCCTCGCGGCGCTTGATCCCGACGGCATAGGGCTTACGAACAGCGGGTTTCATGCGCAACGCGTCCAGTTCTTGACGAGGCCTACCGCCGTCACGCTAGCAAACCTATCAACTAGTTGGTAGTTTTTAACCCCTGACGCCATCCGCACCGGAGATGGCCCCAGGAACTCACGCAGGGAACGGAGCGGTTGTGGCCTACGTCGAACATGATGGAGTTCGCTTGTGGTGGGACGCGGAGGGAGCCGGCGAACCCGTCCTCTTGGTGATGGGCTTCGCCTACCCCTCCGATATGTGGCATCGGGTGTGGCCGGCCATGACCGACCAGTACCGGGTCATCCGCTTTGACAACCGCGGCGTGGGCAAGAGCGATACCCCCAAGGACCCCTATTCGATCGCCCAGATGGCGGCGGACGCCTTCGCCGTCATGGATGCCGCCGGTGTCGAACGCGCCCACGTATACGGAGCGTCCATGGGTGGGGGCATCGTGCAGGAGATGGCATTGCAACACCCCGAACGGGTGGCCTCCCTGGTTCTCGGGTGCACCGCTGCACCCGACAGGCCGGCCGGTGCGGCGTCGTTCGTCAGCAAGATCCTTCGCTTCATCCCGCCGCGGATCCTCCTCAAGCTCGGCGGCAATCGCGGCTACGGCGCCGATGTGCCCAAGGAAGCGATTGAGGCGGACAAGGCCATCCTGCTGGCCAGCAACGTGCGGGCACGAGGTCTCATCGGACAGTCACAAGCCATTGGGGCCTACAGCTCCAAGGATCGCGTGCACGCCATCAGCTGCCCCACCCTGGTCATCCACGGGGATCAGGACAAGACCGTCCCTGTGGAGCGCGGCGTGGAGTTGGCATCGCTGATCCCAGGGGCCCGACTCGAAATCATTCCGGGGGCCGGCCACAACTTCATCACCAGCCTCGACTCCCCGGCCAACCGGCTGGTCAAGGAATTCTGGCAGAGCGTCCCTATCTCGGCGGGGTGAGCTTCACAATCGGAATGGTCCGATTCCATCGGGCGGCGTCCCGGCGATAATTGGCGTAGGCCGGAAAGACCCGGTCGGCCAGCACCCAGAGCCGTTGACGCTCGGCCTCGTCCGCTACGACGGTCGCCACCATCGCAATGCCCCCGAATGTCACCTGGGGATGAGCCCGCAGGTTGTGAAACCAGGACGGGTGCCGGGCGATGCCCGCATTCGACGCCACCACCACGACGTCCTGGCCGTCGTGAAAGTAGATGATGGCGTTGCGCCTGGGCCGGCCGCTGCGTGCCCCTTTGGTCTGGAGCAGCGCGGCCGGAAAAATGAGCGTCGAGGCCAGACGCCCGCCCGAGACGCGCAGGAGGAACGGGTCGAGCTTCCAGCTGACGTGTCGGGAGACGAACCGAGCCACCCGGGTGGCCGCCAGGCCGGCGAACGCTCGGGCGAAACGGCTGGGCGGCCGGGTCGGATCGATGTGTCGAAGCACAGATGGCACGAGGGACCGCCTCCTCTCATCCATCCTCGCTCCGGGTGGCCGCTCCCTTCAATTCAGACGGTGACCCGCCGCATGGTGCCGGCACCCCCGGTGAGCAGGACCAGGGCCAACGCGGCGATCATGCCGGTCAATCCAGTAGCACTCAACGCCCGGAAGAAGTGGTCGAACCCCGACCATGTGTGGGTCCACGTGATGGAGAGTGCCCCGGCCAGCGCCACCGTGATCACCGTGGCGGCGAATCCGAAGACGCCGATGAGATTCCAGCGGCGATAGATCAGCCCGCACCACATGCCGAGCAGGAAGAAGAAGAGCAGCCCCATGAACGCCGTGAGCCAGGTCAGGTACCACGCTCCGTTGAGAATGTAGGGCACCCGGAAGAACGACAGGTGGCCGCCCCATCCTCCGGTTGCTCGTTCGATCTCCTGCATGATCGTGATCAGCAGCCCGTAGGTGACAGACAGCCCGGTGACCAACAGAACCGTGCCGAGGTAGTAGGTGCGGCGGCTCAGCCCGAGGGCAAAGCCAAAGGGCAGCAGCTGCACCACGCTCTGCACACCCAGGGCCAGAAAGATGAAGAAGATGGACGCCAGGGCTCCGACGTGGCCGTTCTTGGTCGAGGGATCGACGATCGTGAAGATCACCACGCAGACAGCGAAGGCGAAGGCCAGCCAACCCAAGGGAAGGAGGGTGTACTGGACCCGATTCACCAGGTGGTACCTGGCCACCTTGAGATATGTGTTCACGCGCTCTTCCTCGCTTCCGTTGTCGTCTCCGATGTGTGCACGATGAGTTCCTGCAGTGAGAGGGGCTGGACCGTCAAGTGCAGATCCCTGGCCTGTCGATAGTCCTGGTCGAGCAATCCCCCGCCGACCACGACCGACGACACCGACGCCATGGTGCGGCGATGCAGGATCGGCCGTCCGGCCACAAAGCGCTCGACCGCGTCGGCCGGTCCGCCGATGGTGGCGGCTTGGCCCCGCACGGTGTCAGCCGGCGCATCAATGAGGATGCGCCCGTGATCGATCATCACCACGTGCTCGAGAAGGTCGGCCACCTCGTCAATGAGATGGGTGGAGAGGAGCACCGTGCGGGGGTGCTCGACATAGTCGGCCAGCAACCGGTCATAGAAGATCTGACGAGCCACGGCGTCCAAGCCGGCGTAAGGCTCGTCCAGCAACGTCACCTCGGCTCGGGCCGCCAGACCGATCACAATGCCGACGGCCGAACGCATGCCTCGGGAAAGCTTCTTCATGGGCCGGTTGGGGGGCAACTCGAAATCAGCCAACAGGGTCTGCGCCAGCTCCTCGCTCCAGTTGGGATGGAACCACGATGCGGCACGAATGACATGGCGCACCTTGAAGTCGGGGAAGATCTGGTCCTCCCGCACGAAGGTGATCCGGCGCAGGATGCGATCGTTCTCCATCGGATCCTCGCCCAGCACCCGCACGGTGCCGCTGGATGCGAATTCCTGCGCGGCAATGATGCGCATGAGCGTGCTCTTGCCGGCGCCGTTGCGTCCCAGGAGGCCGGTGATGGCATTGGGCGCGATGTCGAGGGTGACATCGGCGAGGGCGGCGTGATCCTTGTAGGTCCGACCCAGCTGGGTGACGCTGATGGTGGGGGTCATCGGTCTCCGTCTCCATTTCGTTTGCTGGTGTCGTGCAGGAGAGACACCAGGAGTTCCACATCCATATCGAGCCGCTTGGCCTCAGCCAGCATCGGCTCGATGTACTGCTGAGCGAAGCGCTGGCGCCGTTCGGCCAGGAGGCGTTCCCGCGCCCCCGACGCCACGAACATGCCGATGCCACGGCGCTTTTCGAGCAGGCCGTCGTCGATCAGCACATTGATGCCTTTGGCCGCCGTAGCCGGGTTGATCCGGTAGAAGGCGGCAAATTCGTTCGATGAGGGCACCCGATCTCCTTCCGCCAGGGTGCCGTCGGCGATGTCGTCCGCCAGCTGCGCCCCGATCTGGAGGAAGAGCGGCGTCCCGTCATCGAGCACGGTTGTCTCGTTTCGCATGACCCTGTCCGGTTCGATGGTTCATTAGTTCACTAATGTACCAATGTGCCCGGCCGAAGGTCAAGGGGTTTCGCCCGTAATTCCGGCGTGATGGGCGGGCGGTCCGGGGATCTGATGGAGACTCTCCCCAACGAGACGGGCCCGGCCGGATTCCGGCCGGCCATGGAAAGGGATCGATGCCTGCAGCTTCCCGATTGGGGTTCGACGAGACCCACGACCTCTTCCGCCAGGGCTTTCGGACGTTCCTGGAGCGCCATGTGGTCCCCTACCGGGAGGAATGGGAGCGGGCCGGCATCGTAGATAAGGGGCTGTTCAGGGAAGCGGGGCACGCCGGCTTCCTGGCCTTCGACGCGCCGGAGCCCTACGGCAGCGGGATGACCGACTTCCGCTACAACGCCATCGTCAATGAGGAGGCGGCGCGGCTGGGCGTCTCCACCGAGGTCATCGGAATGACCCTCCACAACGACGTGTGCCTCCCCTATTTCTTGAGCGCCACCAACGACGAGCAGAAGGCGCGCTGGCTTCCCGGCATCTGCGACGGCAGCCTGATGACGGCGGTAGCCATGACGGAACCCACGATGGGATCCGATCTGGCCGCCATGCGGACCACGGCGGTGCTCGACGGGGATCAGTACGTCATCAACGGCTCCAAGACCTTCATCAGCAGTGCCTTCAATGCCGACCTTGTCATCGTGGCGTGCAAGACCGACCCCACCCAGCGCCACCGCGGCATGAGCCTGATCGTGGTGGAGGCTGATACTCCGGGCTTCGAGCGGGGGCGGAACCTCGACAAGATCGGCCAGCACTCCGCCGACACCGGCGAATTGTTCTTCAACGATATGCGGGTACCGGCGGCCAACCTTTTGGGTGGCGCAGGCGAGGGCTTCGCCCACCTGGTGACCAAGCTGCCCCGGGAACGGCTCACCATCGCCGTGGGGGCGGTGGCGCAGGCCGAAGCCGCCTTCGAACTGGGTCTCTCCTACGCCAAGGAGCGCCATGCCTTCGGGCAGCCCATCGGCTCGTTCCAATACAACCGCTTCACGCTGGCCGAAATGAAGACGGAGATCGACATCGCCCGAGTCTTCGTGGACCGGCAGATCGAAGCGCTCAACTGCGGCGAGCTCTCAGCGGAGACGGCGGCCGAGGCGAAGTGGTGGACCACCGAATTGTGCAAGCGGGTGGTGGACACCTGCTTGCAGCTCCACGGTGGTTACGGCTACATGGAGGAGTACCCGATCGCCCGCCTGTACCGGGATGTCCGGATCATGACCATTTACGGCGGGACGACCGAAATCATGAAGGAGATCATCGGTCGCGGCCTCGGCGTCTGAGGTCATCAGGTGGTTGATGGTCAGCCCTGGGCCAGCAGAGCCTGGGCTGAGGTATAGGTCGCCATGACCAGGCCCTCGTGGAGCGGGAGATGGACGTCGGCGAAGCGCTCCAGGGCCAGCAATGAGTCAGAGACCAGGAACAATGCTCCGCCGGCGGTGGCGGCCCGGTCCCCCGTGTCCAGCGCGGCCAACGCAGTGGCCAGCAGCGTGGCGCTGTAGAGCACCACGGGCACACGATCGCGGCCGGTGCGGGGCCACAAGAACGCGTTGAGACCGACCCAAGCCGCCACGTAGGGCAGCGCCAGCAGGGGACGCTTCTTGAGTGTTCCGGTCGAACGCTGCCGCAGTGCGACCACCCAGGCCAGATGCCCGACCAGGAAGCTGCCGAGCCCCACCTTGAACGCCACATCGGACGATCCGAGCAGGGCCACGTCGCCCGCACCGCTGAAGGCCAGGGCACGCTGCGTGGAACGGTCCCGGCCGACCATGAGCGCCGGCATCAGGATCGGCTTGGTGAACCGCCGCATGCGCCGGCGACCGGTAGCCGCCAGGGTGGCGTCGACGGACGCCAGCGCGACATAGAGAGCGCTGCTCGGGCGCGACACGGGCCCGATTCTAAACGGGGCGTTGCTCGCACTAAAATCCCAGCCGTGCGACGCGAGCATTCGGCCTCCCTCCACCATCCTTTCCTCCGGTTCGGCCCGATGGTGGCGCTGGTCGCCCTCCTCGTCACCATGTCGTCGCACACCGCCAGCGCACAGGTGGCGAACGACACCCAACACACCAACACGGTCACCCGCTATTACCTGGCCCTGGGTGATTCCATCGCCGCCGGCGCCTCTGCCAGCACCACCAACGGCTACAACACACCACCGCCCGACTCCTACGTCGGCCTGGTCTACCGGCGCGAGCGGGCCAAGCTGCCGGGCCTCAAGCTGGTGTCGTACGCCTGCGGCGGGGCCACCTCCTTCAGCATGATCAACGGGCCCAATCCGTGTGAGACCTCGGGTGAACCGCAGATGAACTCGGCCCAGACCTTCCTGCTCAATCATCCCAACCGGGTGGCCCTCATCACGGTCGACATCGGATTCAACGACATTTATGGGTGCTTTCTGCCCAAGTCCATCGACACGTCGTGTGTCTCGGCCGGGTTGGCCCAGGTGGCAGCTTCCCTACCCGTCATCCTGAGCGAGCTCAAGCGCGAGTACCCCGGAGCGCGGATCGTCGGCATGAACTACTACGACCCCCTCCTGTCCTACGACACGATCGGTGCTCCGGACTTCGCCACGCAATCGCTCTCGC
Source organism: Acidimicrobiales bacterium (assembly GCA_036268485.1). GTDB lineage: Bacteria > Actinomycetota > Acidimicrobiia > Acidimicrobiales > RAAP-2 > Bog-473. Next base: position 103,570 of record DATAUC010000077.1, on the reverse strand, counting down.
TGTTCACCAACCTGAACAAGACCCTCTCGCACGCCTTCCACGCCGCCGGGGCGAAGATGGCCAATGTGTTTGCCGCCTACGGGTCAGGCGACACGCAGACCGTGGTCGTCAACGGCAAGCCCGAACCCGAAAATCTGGCCACCATCTGCCAGCTGACTGAAGCGTGCACCAGCAACCCGCATCCCAACGATGCCGGACACGCTCGTATCGCCGCGGCCTTCTACCCCCTGCTCCCCAAGCACTGAGCAGCCAAGAATCAGCAGCACGAGCATCAGTGCAGGCGCGACACCCGCGCTCGTTCTATGTCCCGTAGCCGTGTCTGGGCCACCAACCAATTGCTCGAGCGCGCCACATGCTCGTGATGCGTGATGTGATGCAGACCCGCTGGCCCGTCGGTCCGACCCCCGCAACGTCGACAGACCGACATCCGGCCATTTGTTTCCGGCGCGTGGTCCTCGTCGAGCTGTAGTCCGACCTGCGACGACTGGGCTGTGATCATGATCCTCCGATCGCCCTTACGTCCACCCTACGCCCTGGCGGTCCCGATGTCCTCAGTGGAGCAGTGGGGCGGCGTCAGGGCCGGCCAGCCACTCGGCGAACGTCGGTCCGGCCAGCCGAACACCGGTCGTGGGCAGCAGCGCTTCGGCTCGCATGGCCTTTCCTCCCGGACCCGGGACCGGCACCGGGAGCACGACCGTACGGGTGCCGCGCGCCTTGACCATGGCCCGGGCCAACGTCACCAGATCCGATGGTCCGGGCCCAGCGATCTCGCTGGTGGTGCCGGGCGGCGGGTTGACGGCCACCTCCAGTAACGCCCTTCCCGCCTCGCGGGCGGCGATGGATTGCACCTTCATTATGGGCATCAGCGCCAGCGGTCCCAGCGACATGCGGGAGAGAATCTGCCCGGGGAATTCATGGAACTGGGTCGCCCGCAGGATGCTGACCGGGAGCGGGCCGGCCAGAGCGGCCGCCTCCTGCGCCAGTTTGGCTTCGTAATAGCCATACCCGGGTACCCGCTCCAAGCCCACGATCGACATGATGACGATGCGGGAGACGCCCTGAGCTGAGCCCACTTCGTGCAGGCGACCGGCCACCTCGGTGAAGAACGCGGTGGCCTTGGCCCGATTCAGCGAGGGGGCGTTGGCGGCATCAATGATGACGTCCACGCCGCTCAGCGCGTCGGCCAGACCGGCACCGGTGCGCACGTCGACGCCGCCGGTGCGGCTCATGGGCACCACCTCGTGGCCCGCCTCGCGGGCGGCCAGGACGGCGTAGCGCCCCACCGTGCCGCTCCCCCCGGCCACGGCTATGCGCATCGGTCACTTCCGCTGCCGAACGCTCGTCCCCTCATGATCGAATACTGGGGTCCGGACGGCCCGTGCTCGCCACCCCCATGGGCCGGCGCATCCACGTATCGAGGCAGCCGGCCGAGCAGAAGCACACCGAATCCCCGTCGGGGTCAGTGCCAGTGGCCTCGGCCGTGGCCTCGGAGAGCGGGAGCCCGCAGATGGGGTCGCGCATGGGCCTCGGGCCCAGCGGCGCCATGCCGATGCTCGACGTCGGAACCGGCCGCTCGACGCCGCGCAGGTCAACGTCCTTCTGGGACAGAACGGCGCCCCAACGAGGCATGTCCCCCATCACCGCCGGGGCGGCCAGCGCCTCGCCCGCCTGGGCCAGGTCGCACAGGCGGGCCGCCACGTTGACGCAGTGGCCGATGTAGTCGTCGCCCTCCATCAAGATCACTTCGCCCGAGGTGACCCCGGAACGGATGGACACCGTCTGCATCGGGGTGGACACCTCGCAGACCACATGGTGCAGTTCAATGATGGTGGCCAGGAGGTGCGACGTTTCCACACCGACCAGCATGACGCCGTCACCCAGCCACTTGGCGATACGGACGCCCCGGCGCGAGCAGATATCGCGCAACAAGGCGCGGAAGGCCGTCAGGACATCGACGGCGTGCTCGTCGCCCTCGAGTTCGGTCAGGGCGGTGAAGCCGGAGACATCGACAAAGGCGAAACTGCGATGCACTCGCACCGCGTGATCGTGCCACGCTGGAGGGGTCAGCTCACAATTGCGGCTCCACCCAGGCCAGCGATCCACTGGTCCGTCTCGAGTACAGCCGCCTGACGCGGGAACACCTTCTCCAGCAGGACCCGGTGCACCTCGGGGTCGGCGTCGGCACACCCGTCCCGCAGGACGGTCAGCCGATAGTCGAGGTCGGCCGCCTGGCGCAGGGTGGACAGGACCACCCCGCTGGTGGCTATCCCCGACAACACCAGCCCGTCGACATCGAGCGAGCGCAGGACGACCTCGAGGTCGCTGCCGGTGAACGCGCTCACCCGCTTCTTGATGACCACGACGTCGCCCGCCTGGGGCGCCACCGCCGGATGGATCTGGGTCGACGGGTCATCGACACCCATGGCCGTCGTCCCGGACCCGGCCAAAGCCGAGAACGTCAGGTTGCGCGGGCTGATCTCAGGGGTACCGGGACGAAACGCCACCCGCACGTGGATCACGGGAAGGGCGGCGGCACGGGCCGCCGCCCTGGCCCGTGCCAAGGTGTCGAGCAGGGGACCGCTCTGGTCGGGGACGCGATCGACGATGCCGTTCTGCACATCCATGAGCAGCAGCGCCGTCGTTCCCATGGTGGCCATCATCGCACTCGGGCTCGCCGCACATGCTCGGTAGGCTCGGCTGATGCCCCTGCCGCAGCCACCGCTGACCGCCCGTGGCGAGCGCACACGAGACGCCCTGCGCCAGGCCGCCCAGGTCCGCTTTCTGGCCCAGGGCGTGGAGGACACCTCGGCCGAGCAGATCGCCGGTGACGCCGGCGTCACGCTGCGCACCTTCTACCGGCACTTCACCTCGAAGCACGATCTGCTCTTCAGCGACTACGACGCCAGCCTGCACTGGTTCCGGTCCGCCCTCGAGACGCGGCCGGCCGGCGAAACCATCAGCGAAGCCGTCCTGGCCGCCATCTACTCGTTCCCCTTCGACCGGTCGAGCATGGTGCAGATCGCCGAGTTGCGAGAACGGGAGCTGGACCGCGATCAGGTGGACCGGCACATCCAACAGGTGCAGGCGGAGTTCGCCCTCGAGGTGGAGCGCCACCTGACCCGCCAGGGCGCACCCGATGACGAAGACGCCCGCTTCCTGTCCGCCGTGGCGGCCCAGTGCGTGGCCGCGGCCACGTTCGCCGCCGTGACGACCTGGATGCGGGGCGACCACACCGATCTGGAGGAACTGGCCCGGCTCACCGAGGAGGCCCTGGGCCTGCTCGATCGGGGGCTGCTCTCGGGATCCGGCCGTCGCTCGAGCCGAAGTGTCAAAATTGACACAACCAGGGGACGGTCGCTACCGTCCGACTGATGCCGGACTACGACGCCATCGTCATCGGGGCTGGCCACAACGGGCTGACCGCCGCCGTCGTGATGGCCCGGGGCGGGCTGCGGGTCCTGTGCCTGGAGAAGAACCATTTCATCGGCGGGATGGCCACGACGACCGAGCTGGTCAAGGACTACCAATTCGAGTTGGCCGGGTCCATCCAGTTCCCGATCCCCAACGAGATCTACGACGATCTGGGGTTCGCCGCCTGCCCCATCTATGAGCCCGAAGTGCAGTCGGCCAGCATCCAACCCGGCGGGAAGTCGCCCATCCTCCTCTACTCCGATCCGGCCCAGCTCCTCGACCATCTCAACGAGACGCTCGGGCTCGATGCGGTGATGGGCATGGCCCAGGTAGCCGCCTGGGCCGAGGCGCCGGCCCGCGCCATCGGCCGCTTCGATGTCCGCCGGCCCCCCAGGTCACTCGACGAGATGTGGGCCTGCGCCGCCAACGAGCAGGAGCGTGAGGCCATCCGCACCGCCATGTTCGGCAGCGTGATGGACGTCATCGATCGCTACCTGCCCGATCCGGTGCTCCATGCTCCCGTGCGCAGCATGCTGAGCTTCCTGGCCGTCAACTCCACCTACCGCGGCCCGTACACGCCGGGGAGCGCCCTCTGCCTGGCCTTCGCCCTGGCCTCACCCGGCAATGCCACCATGTCCAAGGTCAGGGGCGGCATCGGCGCCATGTCGGACCACCTGCGTGTGCTCTTCGAACAGCACGGAGGGGAACTGCGCCGGCACGAGAAGGTGGCCGGCATCCGCACCAACGCCGGCCGCGTCGAGGGCGTCACCCTGGGAGACGGCCAGGTGGTGACGGCACCGGTCGTGGTGTCCAACCTGGATCCGACCGCCACCTTCACCCAACTGCTCGATCGCGACGAGCTGCCTCCCGGGTTCGCCCGGCGCATCGACGCCATCGACCACCGCGCCGCCTACTTCCAGATCCACTTCGCCCTCAACGGACTGCCCGAGTTCAGCGGGCCCAACGAGGTCCTCAACCACGGTGACCTCCGCCGCAACGTGACCATGTTCGGCACGGCCGAGCAGATGCAGCGCGACTACGAACGCTGCGTGCGCGGGCTGGTTCCCGACGCACCCTCCTTCAACCTGCAGATACCCACCCTGACCGAGCCCGGCATGGCGCCCCCGGGTAAGCATGCGGCCAGCGGCTTCGCCTTCTACTTCCCCATCGGCGCCGACCACGCCGAGCGGGCCCGCCTCCGCGACGAGATGGCCGCCCGCCTGGTGGAGAAGATCACCAGCGTCGCCCCGAATTTCCCCGATCTCATTGAGCGGCAGTTCAACTACCCCGCCTACACCTATGAGCTGATGTTCGGCTGCACCGGCGGCGACTTCACCCACGGGCTCCTGCAGCCCGAATTCATGGGACCGTTCCGCCCCGGCCCCCGCGGCTGGCCGGACAGCCCGATCCCCCTCGACGGCCTCTACCTGTGCGGTGCCGGCTGCCACGGCGGGCCGGGCGTCACCTTCATTCCCGGCTACAACTGTGGCTACGCCGTGCTCGATGCGGCCGGCGTCTGATCACTGCTCCGCGTGTAGCGAATCTGCCGTTCCACAAAGGCCAGATACGCCGCCATGGAGAAGGCGAAGCTGGTGAAGAGGCTCATCACGAAGTAGATCCACGGCACGCGCATGCCGCGCCGCCGGCCGTCGACGATCGTCCAGAGCGGCAGGAGGACGACGTTCGCCATGATGTAGTCCTGGGCCGCCGAATCCGAGGCCCAGTTCGAGAAGAGGGCCTTGGTGTAGTTGACGTAGCTGGCATGGGGATCGACGTGGGTGTAGCGCACGTTGAAGTACCAACCCAGACCGAGGGAGACCAGACCGAAAAAGTAGAACAGCCCTTCGAGCAGCGTCACCCGCCCGGCCCCGACGCCACCGCTGGCCACAAAGAGACGTCGGTTGTAGGCCACGGCGAAGACGGTGGAGGCCACCCCGAGCACCCCGAAGATCAACAACTGCGCAGTCAAAACCCCTCCCGCTCTCCCCTCGATCGGCAGGCTTGCATGTCGATCCGTAATTGTCAATATTGACATTTACACGCGGATCGGAGCCTGCGGATCAGCCGGTGGCCGCCCCCCGGTCGCCCGCCGGCTCATGCACCTGCAGGCGGCTGGCCGTGCGCGTGGCCGACCAGTGGGTGCGGTGGTTGGCGAAGTAGTGCGGCCGACTGGTCAGCACCGTGGTCTCCAGCCAGAGCCGCTTCAGGTGCCGGATCTGCCCGGCCCCCCGGTCGTCCTCGTAGGCCGTCCGCCCGTGCAGGACGTGGTAGTTGTTGATGAATTGCATGTCACCGGGCTGCAGTTCCATGAGGACGTGGTTGATGGGGTCATCAGCCATCTCCACCACCGCCGTGAGCGCCTCCCGCTGCAGGTCGGTGAGCCGGGGTGCTTCGGGATGGCGCTGCGAGGCCCAGATGTAGGGCGGGATGCAGCGCACGAAGAGCCGGTCCTCCCATTCGGTGAAGACCGGCACCAGGTAGTAGGGCTTGCCGCCGGCCGGCTGCTCACCCCGGAAGTCGTAGGGCAACTCGTCGTACAGCGCGGCGGCCAGATCGGGACGGTCCTGCACCAGTTGGTTGTGGATACGGACGGAGTTGGCCACGGCCGACAGCCCGCCGGAGCGGCCGTTCTCCAGGCACATCAGCCCGACCAGGTCCGACCCGTCGCAGTGGAAGGGCAGTGCCAGGCCGCCGATCTCGTTGCCCCGAGCCGTGGGGTCGTCAATCCCCTTGTGTTGATCCGTCACATCGCCCAGCACATGGCCGTGCTTGTTCTGGGCCCAGGGCAATCCCAAGTGCGTGCCGATCCCCCAATAGAGGATCTCCATCTCAGACTGCGTGTAGGCCCGACGGTCGATGCCGCGCAGGCGCACGAAACTCCGGCCGTTGATGAGCTCCTCTTCAATGCGGCCCAGACGCTGCGCCACGGTGGGCAAGGGGAAGTCATCCTGCTCGAGCTCGAGCACGTCGTCGGACTTGGCCAGGGCGTGACGCAGGGCGGCGTCCAACTCCTGCTGCTCGCCTGCATCAAAGAGCTCGGTCCACTGCGCCTGATCGGCCACGTCGACCGACGTCCATTCACAGCCCGTTTCCAATGCACGTGGGGTGGTAGTCATCGGCGCGCCTCCTGACGGGCATCGGATTGCGGGCCCCGGACGAATCGTCCGGGCAGTTCGCCGGTGGCCACGCCGTCGGCGTAAGTCTCGGTGCCCGACACGATGGTGTGCAGATAGCCCTGAGCTCCCTGCATCAACCGTTTGCCACCAGCGGGGAGATCGTGGTGCATGGCCGGCGCCGTGACCCCTAAGTGTTCGAAGTCGATGACATTGACATCGGCCTTGTAGCCGGGAGCCAGCAGGCCGCGGTCGAGCAGTCCCACGGCTTCGGCGGTCGAGCGGCTCTGCCGGGCGATGAGCGAAGGCACCGAGAACATGGTCCCGGACTTGCGGTCCCGGCCCCAGTGCGTGAGGAGCGAGGTGGGAAAGCTGGCATCGCAGATGGTGCCGACATGGGCGCCCCCGTCGCTCAGCCCGGGCACAGTCTGGGGGTGCGCCATCATCTCGGCCGCCGCATTGAGGTTGCCATCGAAGTAGTTGAGGAAGGGCAGGTAGAGCAGCGCTCGACCTTCGTCACCGAGCAGGAGATCGACGTAGAGCGCGTGCGGATCCATCCCGGCTCGCCGGGCCCGGGCCTCGATACTGTCCTCGGGCCCCGGCTCGTAGTCGGGCGGCGCGCCCAGATCGAAAATCCGGTCCAGCGAGAAGGGCAGTCCGACGTCGCTCACCTCGCGCACCAGCTGCTCGCGTGCGTCGGGCTGGCCCAGTCGGCGCGCCTGCTCGGCCAGTGGAGCTCCGGCTACCGCCTGGAAGCTGGGCGTGTGGCGGAGCGGGTTGATGGAGCCCTGCAATCCGAGCAGCACCCCGACCGCCCGGGCCGCCACCTGGGCCCGCATGGTCAACCCTTCCTCCTGTGCCGCGTCCAGCAGCGCCAGGCGTTTGCGATATCCCACGCCGGCACTCGACTGCAGCAGAGATATGGAGAGCGGCCGCCCCGACGCCCGCATCATCTCCAGCAGTGTCTCGCCCTCGCTTTGGTCAGTGAAGTCCGACACGACTTGGAGGACCCCTTGGCCGGTGGCTCCGATGGCCCGGGCGATGCCTACCAACTCGTCCCGGCTGGCGGTCAACGTCGGCGTCGGCTCTCCCCGGCTCGTCCGGTGGTTCAGCGTGCGTGACGTGGTGAAGCCCAGGGCGCCGGCCCTGATCCCCTCCGCGGCCAGGCGGCCCATCTCGGCGATCTCCTCCTCCGAGGCCGCTTCCCGGTCGGCTCCGCGTTGCCCCATGACGAAGAGCCGAACCGGGGCGTGGCAGACCTGGGCCGCCACGTCGATGTCGAACTGTCGGCGTTCCAGGGCGTTGAGATACTCGCCGATCGATTCCCATTCCCAGGACAGACCTTCGTTGAGTACCGTCCCGGGGAGATCCTCCACCCCCTCCATGAGTTCGACGAGTGCCCCGTGGTCGCCCGGTCGGACGGGTGCGAAACCCACGCCGCAGTTGCCGCTGACCACGGTGGTGACGCCGTGCAGGCTGCTCGGTTGCAGGCGCGTGTCCCACGTGGCCTGACCGTCGTAGTGGGTGTGGATGTCTACAAAGCCCGGGGTGACCAGGGCGCCGTCGGCATCGATCTCCCGCTGGCCCTTCCCTTCGACGGAACCGACTTCGGCTATCCGCCCGTTACTGATGGCCACGTCGGCCGTGCGGGCCGGCCCTCCGCTCCCATCCACCACCGTGCCCCCACGAATGACCAGATCAAACGACATGACGCCCCCACTTCCACTTTGACACTCCTGAGTATCACCGTGGAGGGGCAGGCCGGCAAGCGCCGACTTCCTGAGCTGCCGTTAGACGAACACGTCCTTGGCCACTGTCGTGCTGTTGGGCGTCGTTTCGGCGACCGGGAAAATGAAGCCGCATTTGGGGCACGGCTCGGCCAACGTCTTGAGCTCGGTCATCAGGTCGTAGGGCTTGTCCTGCAAGGTTCCGCACGTGGGGCAGATGCGCAAGAGCCGGGTAGCCACCAACTCGAAGTTGGAGATGATGTCCTCCATGATCGCCCCATTGGCCGCCCATTCCTTGGCGTGCTTGTGGTACACGTCCATGTGCCAGTCGTTTACGGCCTCTTTGTTGGCCCACATGGAGATCTCGTTGTACCAACCGGGCTCGTCGGGGTGTTCCCACCAGGTCAGGTGGATGAAACCCGGCTTGTTCATGAGGTGATGGCGCACGTTGCTGAACACGGTCCGGAACTTGTCGTAGGCGTCGGGGCTGGAAAAGCGCACTCGCTGCATGCTGAGGTAAATGGCCATCTGGCTTACCTGGTTCCTTTCACATCGGGGCTCACACCGACGACCTTCACCTGCGGTCCGAGCTTCTTGGCCACTTCCTTCACCAGATTCCCTTCGACCACCTCGCGCCAGCGCGGTTGCTCCGGTCGGACCACAATGACGTGGGCCACGCCTCGAGCCACCGCAGCCTCGGCAATCGTCTTGGCCGACTTTCGGGTGGCGGCTACCTGGCCCCATGCCTCCGCGCCAGCCTTCTCAATGAGCCGAATGGCCTCTTCGACGTGAGCCCGCTGCTCGTTCATCTCCTTGCGCGTCGGCATCAGACCCGGATTGGGCAAGCCCAGGGCCGAGCCGTAAATGCGGGCGATGGTCACCACCGCTACGGCCCCTCCCTCACTCGTACGCACGGCATCACGGATGACCGAGCGTGGAATGGCTTCCCCTGTGGAGGCGATCAGCACGGTCGCCGTCTGGGTCGGTTGCTTGTCGAACTTCCGTCGACCGAACTTGCTCCGGATGGGATGGCTGGCCGGTGGATCCAAGGTGGCCGACGCCGTCATAGCTCTGTCTCGGCCTGCATGGCGGAGACGGTGGGCATCGACACCATGTCGGGGTCGCCCGTCACCACCAGCTGCGGGGCGTCGTCCAAGTCGATGCCACCGGGCGAGCCCGAGACCAATGGAACCTCGTCGCCGAGGGGTGCCAGACCCATGCGCTTGTCACTGGCTTTGCGCCAGAGGTAAAGCGGGATGTAGGCGGCCACGATGACCAATCCGAGAAAGAACAGGAAGTGCCCTTGTCCCGGACCCACCACAATGTTCGGCGAGTTGAATCCGCCGATGATGTAGTCGAAGGTCAAGAAGAGCCCACAGGCCAAGGCAATCCAGCGGAAGAAGGCCGGCAACCGGAAGGGACTAATGCGCTCGGGCTGGAACTGCCGCATCACGAAGTAGCCGACCAGAGCCGGAATGACCGCCACCAGGTAGCCCACGTTGGAGAACACGTAAATGCGCACGGGCGAACCGAACAACGCCACCACCATGGAACAGATCAGGTTGAAGAGCATGGCCCGGTCGGGTGCGTGGTGCTTGTTCTTGTGCTGGAAGAATCGGGGCAGCACACGGTCCTCCGCCGCTTGGAACAGTGAGCGGCCGACCCCCATGATGGCGTTGAGGACCGAGAGCAGCAGGGCGAAGATCAATGGGACACCAATGATGTATTTCACATAGCCGGCGTTGCCGAAGATGTGATTGGCGAAGCTGGTGTACAGCGTCAGCGGATCGGCCGTCTTGAGCGATGAGCCCAGTACGCCGACGAAGACCACCGCGGTGGCGATGTAGATGAAGACGCCGTAAAGACCCTCGGCCGTCAGGGCGATCTTGGCGTCCCGGGCCGGATCCCGACACTCCCCGATGTAGCACGCCGCCGCTTCCATGGCGATGGCATTCCACGAGATGACGAATATCCAGGCCATGAAGAAGACGAACCCGGCCGTCTTGGCGTCGGCATAGTGGAAGCCTGAAAGGTTGGAGATGTGAAAGCTGCTCGGCTTGAAGACGGGCAGGAACACCAGCAGGGTCAAAGGCACCATGGCCACCACACCCAGGATGGTGGCGAAGGTGGCACCGAGCTTGATCCCGTAGTAGCAGGGGATGAACAAGATGACCAGGCCGATCATGGTGATGGCCAGCACCCCGAGCGAGATGGGCGTGCCCAGGCTGCCCAGTGGCAAGAAGGAGCGGCCCAGCGGCACGTGGAACAAGACGGCGATGTAGCCGGCGGCCAAAATCATGTTGATGGGCGCCACCGGGAACCAACCGAGCCAGTAGCCCCAGCCCGATACGCCACCGATGTGGCGAGCTGTGGTCTTGCCCAGTGGGAGGAAGCTCTCGTAGGCATAGGACGGAAGGCCACCGGTGCGGTGCGGCAACATGGCCGCCAACTCACCCATGGCCAAGCAGACGATGAGCCCGATAATCACCACCAGGGCGATGGCCGGGATGGCCGCCGCTCCCATGGATTGGACGGCAAACGGGACGATCCCGGTCACCAAGATGGTGCCGGCCAACCCGATCACGAAAGCGCCCCACCAGTTGGTGCCCCGTTGCAGGGACGTGGCTACCTCAATGGGTGCGCCGCTGACGGCGGTGCCGGACTCGCTCATGCTCATCTCCTCGGGACTCGGTGTGGCGGTGATTACTGGTAGTTGTCACGGTTCGGAAGTGGCGGGCGAGTCGCCGATGTGAGCTAAATGGAACTCAGGTAGTGCTCCAACTCCCACGGCGTGACTTCGGAGTGGGAAGACCGGACTTCGGCTCGTTTGGTGGCCACGAAGTAGTCGACGTAGTCCCCCTCTGGCGTCTTGCCCAGCCCCGCCCGGATCACGTCGTCCGCCTCCAGGTGTTCGAGCGCGTGCCACAGGGTCATGGGCATCGACACCAGTCCCCGCTCTTGCGCCTCGTGGGCCGAAAGCTTGAGCAGGTTCAGCTCACATGGGTCTCCCGGGTTGAGCTCACGCTCGATGCCGTCCAACCCCGAAGCGATGATGGCGCTGATGGTCAGGTAGGGATTGGCCGACCCGTCAATGCAGCGATCCTCCACCCGGCCCGGATCTGGGACCCGCAGCATGTGGGTTCGGTCGTTACCGCCGTAGGTGGCGTAGACCGGCGACCAGGCCGCACCGGAGTCCGGCGCCGGGCTGGCCAGCCGCTTGTACGAGTTCACCGTCGGACAGGCCACGGCGGCCAGCGCTTGGGAATGCTCCAGCAGACCGGCGATGAACGAGTACCCCATGCCTGACATGCCAAGGCCACGGCCGTCATCGGGGTCAGCGAAAAGCTCGTTGTCCTGCTCGTCCCACATGCTCAAGTGCATGTGCAGGCCGTTGCCGGTCAGGTTGGAAAACGGCTTGGGCATGAATGTGGCCAACATGCCGGCCTCGGCGGCCAGCGCGTGGATCATGTAACGGAACACGATCACCCGGTCCGCCGTGGTCATCGGGTCGGCGTATTTGAAGTTCTGCTCGAATTGCCCGTTGGCGTCCTCGTGGTCGTTGGCGTAGTTGGTCCACCCCAACGCGTTCATGTGGCGCGACACCGTGGTGAGGTGGTCGTACATCCGGGTCAGCGCCCGGGCGTCATAACAGGGAGCCTTGGCCTGGTCCAGCGGATCGGCGACCTCAATGCCTCCGGTGGCGGAGCGACGGACCAGGAAATACTCCGCTTCGGCCCCGACCTTGAGATGGAGGCCGGCCGCGGCGAGCCGCTCGAGCTGCTGGCGCAGGATCACCCGTGGGGCGAAAGGCCACGGTTCACCCAGCACATAGGGATCGCACTGGATGATCCCCAGGCCCGGCCGCCAAGGGGCCGGCATGTAGGAACTCAGGTCTGGCATGGCCAGGAGGTCCGGCGACGATGGCACCTGCCCCATGGGGCCGGCGGCAAATCCGGCGAAGCCGGCACCGTCCGCCATCAGGCCGTCAATGGCTGAGACCGGAACCATCTTGGCGCACGGCTTCCCGTTCATGTCGACGAACATGGCGAAGAGGAAGTCGACGCCGTCGCGCTCGGTGGCGGCCTTCAACTCTTCTTTCGTCGTAACGGGGGCGAACTCCTGCGCACTCACTGTGGCCGTCTCCTTCTTGCATCGCGTGGCTGTGACAAGGACCGGGTTTCTGGCCTCGTGTCAACGATGTTGCCCCACGGGAAACAGTCCATGGTTTCCGAACTGTTGCGAAATGTTGCCCCTCTGTTAACAAGCCGCCCACAGGTGCAGCGGCCACACTGGCCCGTACCCAACGTTTACCTCTGGTGGACGGAGTTTCTTGACAGGTCACCAGCGGCCGCCATAATGGGACGAGGCAAGATCGTCCTCGCCCTCCCTTCGGCGTCCCTCAACGAAACGGGGTCCAGCCAATGTCCGAACCGGCATCCGAACGCACCACGCTGCACCGGTACGCCCACCGCGCCTTCTATGACCGGGCCACGGTCGACGCCATATTGGACGAGGGCATCGTCTGTCATGTCGGGTTGCAGACCGAGAAAGGGTTCCCCGTGGTCATCCCTTTGGCCTACGGACGGGTGGGCGACCAGGTCTACCTGCACGGCTCCGCTGCCAGCCGCCTCTTCCGCGGCGCCCGCACGCCGTCGGTGGAGATCTGCATGACCGTCACCTTCGTGGACGGGATCGTGGTGGCCCGTTCCACCTACAACACCGATATCAACTACCGCTCGGTCGTGATCATCGGCCCAGCCACCGACGTCGCCGATCTGGAGGAGAAGCGGATCGGCCTGGAAGCGCTGGTCGAGCACATCATCCCTGGCCGCACCCGTGACGCCCGACCGCCCACCGAGAAGGAGCTCCGCAGCACCATGCTGCTCAAGCTTTCCCTGGCCGAGTCGTCAGCCAAGGTGCGAACGGGCTGGCCGGCGGATGACGACGCCGACTACGACCTCAACGTGTGGGCCGGCGTCATTCCCTTCAGCCATCAGATCGGGTCGCCGTTGGACGACCCCGCCTTGCGTGTCCAGCGACATCCCCCGCCCTATGTCGTCGGGTACCAGCGACCGCTGGCCCATGTAGGGCACCCAACCGATTGACCTGGTGTTTCCTTATAGGAAACACTGTAGACATACTGTTGCGTTACCATGGCCTCTCGAAAGGGGTGCGCGTATGTGCGGCGTGGTGGGCTTACTGATTCGGGATAGCGCGTTGGAATCCCAACTCGGATCGCTGTTGGTCCCCATGATTGACGCGCTCGACGAGCGTGGGCCCGACTCGTCTGGCCTGGCCCTCTACGCCGACCACGGTGCCGCGGGCGAACCCGGTGAGGCCGAACATCTTCGGATCTCGCTCGGTAGCGATGCCGTCATGAATTGGGCTTTCGTGCATGACGGGCTCGTCGCCGCCTGTGGTGGCGTCTTTACCTGGTCTCCCTTCGGCGCCGGCGTCGTGGCCAGCCTTCCCGTGGCATTGGCCCAGGAGTTTTTGCACGCGCTGCCGGCCATCTCCCCCGACATCCGGGTGCTGGCTACCGGCCAGCACGTCAGCGTGCTGAAGGACACCGGGCGCCCCATTGACACGTGCCAGCGCTACGGCGTGGAGCTGTGGCAGGGCTACATGGCGGTGGCCCATACCCGCATGGCCACCGAGTCGGCGGTCACCGTGCTGCATTCCCATCCATTCGTGCCCACGGCCGATCTCTGTGTCGTCCACAACGGCTCCTTTTCCAACTACGCCACCGTGCGTCGGGCCCTCATGACCCAAGGCATCACGTTCGACTCGGACAACGACTCCGAGGTGGCAGCGCGCTTCCTGGCCCGACGCCTGAGCCTGGGCGACGATCTGGAAGAGGCCACCCGCTGGGTCATGAAGGAGATGGACGGATTCTTCACGTTGGTGATCACCACGGCCAAGGAGATGTCGGTCGTCCGTGACGCCTTTGCCTGTAAGCCGGCCGTGGTGGCGGAGACCGCGGCCTATGTTGCCGTGGCATCGGAGTACCGGGCCCTGGCCGAACTGCCCGACATCGGATCGGCTCGCGTCTTCGAGCCCCAGCCCGAGGAGGTCTACACGTGGAGCCGTTGAATTGCGACGAACTCGGCACCCGCGGGGTCAACCAGCAGCTGCGAGCCTTGCTCCCAGGCGAGTCGGCACGAGTCGTCCAACCGCGGGGGCGCCATAACCTGGCTGTGGGTCTCACTGCGCCAACCACCATCACCATCGATGGCAATGCGGGCTACTTCGTCGGCGGCCTGGGTGGCAGCAAGGACGGGTCCGGTCCCGACATTGAGGTCAACGGATTCGTCGGCTGGTCTGTCGGTGAAAACCTGATGGGAGGTTCCATCCGCGTGCACGGCAGCGCATCGCAAAGCGCCGGCTCGAGCGCACGCGGCGGCCGCATCATCGTCGAGGGCGACGCCTCGCTTCGGGCCGGCATCTCCCTTAAGGGAGGCACCCTTGCCATAGCCGGCGACGCCGGGGCCATGTCGGGCTTCATGGCTCAGTCCGGGGTGGTCCTCATCGGCGGCAATGCCGGGCACGGCTTGGGCGACTCGCTCTACGAGGCCGTCATCTACGTCGCCGGTGCCATCGCCTCACTAGGCGCCGACGCTGTGGTGCAGGAGCTCACTGATGACGATCTCCTGGTGGTCAAACAGCTGGTACACGACTGTGGCTTCGACCACATCGACCCGAGCCAGGTGACCAAGGTGGCGTCGGCACGCCAGCTCTACCACTTCTCGACTCACAATCACGGGGCCTACTGATGACGGTGCAACCGGCTAGTGCGAGCTTTCCACCCGAGGTCATTGCCCGAATTCACGAGATGGCCGAGACCGGCCAGTACCCCATCCGGGGCTTGGGCGCCCGCCGGGCTCTGCCCACCTTCGATGATCTGGTCTTCCTGACCGCCTCCGTATCGCGTTACCCGCTGGAGGGCTACCGGGAACGCTGTCAGACCCGCACCGTTCTCGGGGCGCGCCACGGCGCCAAGCCTTTGGAATTGGAGATCCCCATCACTATCGCCGGCATGAGCTTCGGCGCACTCTCGGCCACGGCCAAGGAGGCGCTCGGTCGAGCCGCCACCGCCGTCGGCACCTCCACCACCACCGGGGACGGTGGCATGACGCCCGAGGAACGCAAGGCCTCAGCCCTGCTCGTCTATCAGGTGCTTCCCTCCCGCTACGGCTTTGATCCGGCCGACCTGCGCCAGGCCGATGCCGTCGAGATCGTCATCGGCCAGGGAGCCAAGCCGGGCGGTGGCGGCATGCTGCTGGGACAGAAGGTGAACGAGCGGGTGGCCTCCATGCGTGATCTCCCACCCGGCATCGACCAGCGTTCGGCCAGCCGCCACCCGGACTGGGTCGGGCCCGACGATCTGCGGATCAAGATTGAAGAGCTGCGCGAAGCCACCGAGTGGGCCATCCCGATCTACGTGAAGGTCGGCGCCACCCGAGTCGACCACGACGTGAAGTTGGCCGTGGCGGCTGGTGCTGACGTGGTCGTGGTCGACGGCATGCAGGGCGGCACCGCGGCTACTCAGGATGTATTCATCGAACATGCCGGCATCCCGACGTTGCCGGCCGTACGCATGGCCGCTGAGGCACTGGCCGAGATCGGCATGACGAACGAGGTGCAACTCATCGTCTCCGGCGGCATCCGCTCCGGCGCCGATGTGGCCAAGGCGCTGGCCCTGGGGGCCGATGCAGTCTCCATTGGGGTGGCTGCCCTGCTGGCCCTGGGTTGCAATCGCCGGGACTACCAGACCCCGGGCGGGGACGTGGTCGACGTCGAGGCGGATTACCAGGCCCTCGGAACCTCGGCCGGGCACTGCGCCCACTGCCACACGGGTCGTTGTCCGGTGGGAATCACCACCCAGGATCCCGTGCTCGAGAAGCGCCTGATCGGCGACCTGGCCGCCGAATCAGTGGCCAACTTCCTGCGGGCCACCACCATGGAGGTCACGGCACTCGCTCGAGCCTGCGGCAAATCTGACGTCCATCACCTCGAACCGGAGGACCTGGCGGCGCTCACAATTGAGGCGGCCGCCATGGCCCGAGTTCCGCTCGCCGGTACCGATTGGGTGCCCGGCTGGCCGCGTTGACTGCCGCGAGGTGAGCGGGTCCCAACGATTCGACGTCGTCATCGTCGGTGCCGGGGTCAGCGGGCTGAGCACCGCCCGCGCCCTGGTCGAGCTCGGTCTCGACGACGTCCTGGTTCTCGATAGGGCGACCGTCGGATCCGGGGGCAGTGGCAAGTCAAGTGGCATCGTCCGCTGCCACTATGGCATCCGTTCGCTGGCCGCCATGGCCTGGCATGCGCTTCCGGTACTGGCGAACGCCGAGGAGATCCTGGGGGCCGAGTCGGGCTATCGCCGGACCGGTTACCTGGTCGGGGTGGGCCAGCAGAACATCGGAGCCCTACGGGCCAACGTGGCTATGCATCAAAGCATCGGCATCGATGTGGACCTGGTCGGGCACGATGCGGCCGCCTCACTGTGGCCAACGGCCGATCTGAACGACTTCGCCGAGTTCGCCTATGAGCCATTGGGCGGCTATGGCGACGGCCATCAGACCGCCCAGGCCTTCTCGGTGGCTGCTCGGCGCGGTGGGGCCCAACTGCGCCAAAACAGCACCGTGATCTCCCTCGATGTGGTGGGTGAGCGCGCCGTCGGTGTCCAACTTGCTTCAGGCGAGCACATCAGTGCCGGGCAGGTGGTGCTGGCCGCCGGCCCGTGGTCGGTACCACTGGCCGCGGCCGCGGGCATCGACGTGCCCATCCGAGCCCAGCGGGCCCAGATCCTTCTGGTGGATCCCGGCCAGCCTGTGGGCCCCGTTCCCGTGTTCTCCGACCTCGTCTCCCTTCAATACGTCCGCATGGAGGGGAAGACCTCCATCCTGCTGGGTGACAGCGACCACTCCGAGCCCGAATGGTCTGATCCCGACCAGTACCGCGAGCGAGCCATCGAAGACGAGTTGATCCGCATGATCCCGAAATTCGAGCACCGCTTCCCCGGCCTGAGCGGAGTAGGCCTGTCCTCCTCCTACGCCGGCTGTTACGACGTCACTCCGGACTACAACCCGATCATCTCCGCCTCGCCCATTGAGGGGCTCTGGTTGTGCGCTGGTTTCTCCGGCCACGGCTACAAGATCTCCCCCTCCACCGGCGAACTGATGGCCGACATCATGACCACAGGCCAGAGCCGCCACGTCGATGTGGACCACCGTGATTTCCGCTTCGATCGCTTCGCCTCCCAGGAATACCTGGTCAGTCCCCACCCCTACGCCGGCGCGGGCCAGATGCGCTAATTCGATGGAGAGACCCGTGCCGACGGAGCGGGCTGCCTATATTGGTCCGCCGTGGCCGTTCGACGAGGGGTGATCGCACCCAAAGCAGCTACGGCCAAGAAAGCAGCAGCGAGCTGGGGCAAAACCAAACCCGCCGCAGCGGCGTCGGGCAAAGTGTCCTCCCGCAGCAACGGGGCCATCGATCGCGAGACTGACGGCGCCGAGGCGGCCAGCGGCCAGCTCGGCCAAGTCATCGCCAACCACGTACGCAGCCGGCGCCTAGAGATCGGGCTCAACGTCGGCCAGCTGGCCGATCGAACGGGCATCTCAAAGGGCATGCTCTCAAAGATCGAGAACGCCCAGACCTCACCGAGCTTGGCCACATTGGAGCGGCTGGCCACCGCCCTCGACATGCCCGTCACGTCTTTATTCCGCGGTCTGGCCGAAGAACGAGATGCCGTCTTCGTCAAGGCCGGCAGTGGACCCGAGATCGTGCGCAAGGGCACGCGGTCTGGGCACACCTACGAACTCCTGGGCACGTTACGCGGCCCTTACAAGCGGGTCGAACCGCTGCTGGTCTCATTGGCCGAGAGCACGGAGGTCTTCCCGCTCTTCCAGCACGCCGGCATCGAAATGCTCTACATGCTCGAGGGCGTCATGGAATACAGCTACGGGCGGGAGCACTACCGCATGGCGAAGGGCGACACGCTCCAGTTCGAGGGTGATATCCCGCACGGCCCGACCCAGCTCATAAAGCTACCCATCCGGTTCCTCTCCATCACCATCTACGCCGGGGACCGTCCCTGAAGAAAGGTTTCGACTGGCTCCTTCGGAACTCAGATGGAGATGGACGGGAAGTCGGCCATCGGCACCAGCGGCAACTCAGGCAGCTGCGGCATCCGGCCGTCGCTCACCGAGAGCGGGGCCGGAGCAACCAGGACCGGCAGCGCCGTCTGGGCCATCACCCGATCGCGCATCCCCTTGCCCCCGAATCGTCCGAATCGGCGCTGACGGCGTGAGCCCATAACGATGACGTCGGCGGCCCAATCGTGGGCAGCATTGACGATCCTTGCTTCTACGCCGAAACAGCTAGTCAGGTAGAGGGAGCCCCCAGCGGAGACGCCAGCCTCACGCAGCGTCTGCACGGCCGATTCGAGGTGGGAGATGGCCTCGGCCTGAGTGGCGACGGTGAAACCCCGACCGCCGACCAGGTACTCGTTGACGTGGACCACCCGGACACTGGCCCCTGAGCTTTTGGCCAACGACGTGGTGTAGCTGAGAGCGATATCGCTTGAGTCCGACGCGCCAATGGCAAGCAGGATTCTCGTGAACATGGTGACCGGCACCTCCTCGTCGCCTCGCTGGGGGGCGGCACTCTTTTGTTTCCAACAGATTAACACCCAGGTAATGCCATGAAAAGCTGTTTCCTGTAAATAAACCATCAACGATGAAGGAGACTAGGCCCATCACGACGCTGCAGCGCTTGATTCGCTGGATCATCCACGACTACCGGGAGCTGTCCGCCGTGGTGGTGGCAGCCGCCGTCGGGCTGACACTGCAAAGGCCAGTGCTCGCTCTGGTGCGGCACGACGGGATCGACATCTTCCTGATCGTCCTGGTCTATGCCACAGCCATCACGATCGAGCCGGCGCGACTCCGGGCCCTCCCGGCGGCCTGGCGTCCGCTCCTGGCCGCGCTGGTGGTCGGGGCCAGCGTGCTCCCCGCCCTCTCCTGGGCGGTGGCCCATCTCATCGGGCCGGGGTCGCTGCGCGACGGCGTCATCACCATCGGTCTGGCCCCGTGCGAGATTGCCTCCATCGCCACCACCGGCATGGCTGGCGGGGACGTGGCCCTAGCCGGAGGCGTCCTCATCGGCTCCACCATCCTGACTGTTTCGGTGGCCGGACCCCTTCTCGGCCTCGAAGCTTCCCATGTCTCGATCCACCCGGGTCACATTGTGATCAACCTCCTCTTCGTGGTGGCCGCACCGCTGTGCGCCGGGCTGGCCACCCGGCTCTTCCTCTCGTTGCCGGCGGTCGCCGAGACCATCGCCTCGTCGGTCAGCACGCTGGCCGTGGCCATCCTGGTCGCCCTGATCGCCGCCGAGGTGAACTTTTCGACGCAGTACCTCCCGGTGATCGCAGCCATCCTGATCTTCCTGGTGGGGTCCGCTGCCCTCGGTCACGGTCTCGGACTACGGCAACCGCCAGGGCTTCGCCGCGCCCTTCTCCTCACCACGTCGATGCGCGACTTCGCCATCGCCGCCGGCTTGGCCACGGCCGCCTTCGGGGCTTCGGCCGCCGCTCCACTGGGTGTCTACGGCATCATTGTCATCGTCTGGGGCACGGCCAGTGCCGGCTTTCTACGAACCCGGGATCCCTGAGGCCGCTGATCCCGTCGCCAAGTCGGCGAGCATCGCAGCGGTGCCGGTTCCGAGTTCAGCCGCGGGCCGGGCGCTCACTCGAGTCTGCGGCGGCTGAGCCTGAAGCTGGCTGACATCGAGCGGCGCACCCGCCACGCTGGCGGCCAGCGGCGCCATGCCGGCATCGAGCAGCCACCGGCCCCCGGCCGCCAGGGCTTCGCTCACCGCGGCGGCGGCCACCAGACCGGTGAGGGGGTCGGCCACCGCGTCGGCCACGAAACACGCACCCGCCGCGTCGAAGACGACGAGGCCACCGGCTGCCGCCGCCACGTCGCCGAAGCCGACCCGCTCGCCCATGGAGCGACCGTGGCTGGTGATGGAGACCCAGACGCGGGGGCCGGACGACGCCGACAACAGATCGCCGGCCACAATGCCCATCTGCTCGAGCGCCCGCGGCCGGTTGCTCTCAATGACGATGTCGGCGGTCATGAGGAGACGCCGCAGATCGCCCCTGCCCACTGACGACTGCAGATCAAGCACGACGGACTCTTTGCCGCCGTTGAGCAGGTCGAAGAACGCCGGTGGCCCGGCCCGGGCTCCGTCGGGCCGGCTGGTCGATTCCACCTTTATGACCCGGGCACCGCACTCTCCAAGCAGTTGACCGCACAGCGGTCCGGCCCACAGTGCGGACAGGTCCACCACCGTGGTCCCCGAGAGTGCCGATGGTCCTTCTCCCGGCCCGAACGGTAAGGCAGGGATCGGCAGCCCAAAGCTTTCGTCGGGCGCGCCCACCGAGCTCACGGCCGCGATGGGGAGGCCCAGCAAGGCCGCCCGTGCATCGAGTTCGGCCACCGCCCGCCTGGCCACGCTCGCCTCCACCGCCGGCCACGGATCGCCCGCCGGCACGTCCTCCTCCAGCCAGGCCGAGACCGCGGCCTCATCATCGAGCCGGGGCAGCGAGGCGGCCAGCCACCCATCCGCGGCGCGCAGAAGTCGAGCGCCGCCGCCACAGCTCACGTCGCCGCGGCGGCCCAGGGATGCAATGGCCGCCCGTTCTCCCAGGAGGGCCAGGCCGTCAATGGGCGGCCGCCGACCGCCGTGGCGGGACAACACCGCGGCGGCCGTCTCGACCAGCTCGATCAGGGCAACCGGGCCACCAAGACCGGGACCATCGGGCCGGCCGGTGAGGAACATGGCGCCGCTCCGTGCCCAAGCTGCCGCCGGCCCTTCCATCCCGTCATGCTGCCATCTCGCTCGTCGCCCGCCCGCGGGCCTCTTGTAGCGTGAGCCCATTCGACTTCTCGAGCTGTCCGACAGTGCACTGGCCGACGTGCTGGACTCCCCGTTCGCGGCCGAGGAGTTGTCCGATGTCGACGGTGCCGTGATCGTGGCCAGCCCTGACGGTTCGGCCGGACCGAAATCGGGCATCTCGCTGGCGTCACTCCCCTGCATCGTCATTGCCGTGGACCGCCCGGACACCGCCAACCCGACATGGGCCGACCTCATTCCCGAAGCTCCCGTCGCCTCTGTCGACGACCTCCTGGGCGCCATTGAGCGGCACCCGGTGGCCGCCACGTCACTGGCCCTGCTCCTGCGGTCCACTCAGCCGTCCCTCGGTGCCGCCCTGGTGGCCGAATCTGCTGTCTTCTCGCTCCTGCAGGCTGGGCCTGAGTTTCGGATGTGGCGCACCAACCATCCCGTGCCCGATCCGGTCACCGAGGAAGGCCCGGCCGTGCTGATCGAACGCGACGGCGACTCCCTGCACATCGTCCTGCACCGTCCCCAGGTGCGCAACGCCCTCAACCGGGCCATGCGGGACGATCTGTTGAACGCGCTGGCCCTGGCCGCCGCCGACGCTTCCGTGACCGAGGTCGTCCTGCGGGGCGACGGCTCCAGCTTCAGTAGCGGCGGGGACCTGAACGAGTTCGGCAGCTTCGTCAACCCGGCCTCGGCCCACCTGGTCCGGCTGGCCACCAGCATCGGACGGGCCATCCATGCCCTGGGCGACCGTCTCACCGTGCGGGTCCACGGACCCTGCGCCGGTTCCGGCGTGGAGTTGCCGGCCTTTGCCAACCGGGTGATCGCCCGCCGTGACTTCACCGCCACCCTGCCCGAAGTGGCCCTTGGCCTCATCCCCGGTGCCGGCGGCACCGCCAGCATCACGGCCCGCATCGGCCGCCAGCGCACCGCCCTGCTCGCCGTCAGCGGAGCCCGCATCGACGCACCCACCGCGCTGGAATGGGGCCTCGTCAATGCCCTGGAGGATTGAGGCCAAGTTGCCCCGCGTGACACGGCGCCGATAGACCTTCGTACGCAAAAGCAGCAGGACCTATGGGAGGGAAAGTGGAACTGAAGCCCGGGACTCGTTGGGCCAGTCAGGTATGCGACACCGAAGTCGTGGTGGTGCGCGCCGCCGGCCAGGCCGTGTCCCTCGAGTGCGGTGGTCAGCCAATGGTGGCGGTCGGCGAGCCGCCGGCCCCCGGATTGGAGCTCGATCCGGCCTTCTCCGGGGGCTCCCTCATCGGCAAGCGATTCACCGAGCCCGACCTAGGTCTCGAGCTTCTCGTCACCAAGGCCGGCGCCGGCAACCTGGCCGTCGACGGCGCGGCGCTGGCCCTCAAGGACGCCAAGCCACTCCCATCGTCGGACTGACCGATGCACCTGACCTCGCTCCTCGAAATTGCCGCCGAGGCCCTCGGTGACCGGGTCGCCGTCGGTCCCCAGGGTGACGGCGCCCTGACCTACGAAGGTCTGCTGCAGCAGGCACAGGCGTCGGGCCGCTCCCTGCAGCAGCGCCAGGCCCAACGCCTAGTGGCCGTCGACATCAATTCGGAGGCCGTCCCCATCGGGCTCTTCGCCGCCGCCAGTGCCGGCATCCCGTACGTCCCGGTCAACTACCGGCTGGCCGACGCCCAACTGCGGGCCATCCTCGAACGGGCAGCCCCGGCCGTGGCCGTGGTCGACCCATCCATCCCGACCCGATTCCCCGACGGGATACCCGAGCTGGCCATGACCAGCCGGGAGGAATTCCTCGGCGCCGATGGTCCGGCACCGGCCGAGGCCGGCGATGCCGACCTGGACGAGCCCGCCGTTCTGTTGTTCACCAGCGGCACCACCGGTGAACCCAAAGCAGCCGTACTGCGCCATCGTCACCTGACCAGCTACGTCCTCGAGACCGTCGAATTCCTGGGCGCCGACGAGGCCGATGCGGCACTGGTGAGCGTGCCGCCGTACCACATCGCCGGCATTGCAGCCGTGCTGAGCTCAGTCTGGTCTGGTCGACGTCTCGTCTATTTGCCCCAGTTCACTCCGGAGGCCTGGGTCGACCTGGCCGCCACCGAAGCCATCACCCACGCCATGGTGGTGCCCACCATGCTCGGCCGCATCCTCCAGGTGCTCGAGGAGCGGGGCGAGAAGCTGCCGGCCCTCCAGCATCTCTCCTACGGCGGCGGCCGCATGCCGGTGGCCGTCGTCGAACAGGCCCTCGAACTCCTGCCCCACGTCGGTCTGGTCAATGCCTACGGGCTGACCGAGACCAGTTCCACCGTGGCCGTCCTCGGTCCCGACGACCACCGGGAGGCCGTGGGCTCGGCCGAACCGCACGTGCGACTCCGATTGGGCTCCGTCGGCCGGCCACTGCCCAGCCTCGAAGTCGAAGTTCGTGGCCCAGCCGGCGAAGTGCTGGCTCCGGGCGACCGGGGCGAGATCTGGGTGCGGGGCGAACAGGTCTCGGGCGAGTACCTGGGGCGGGGTCCCACCCTTACCGCTGATGGCTGGCTGGCCACCAATGACGGCGGCTGGCTCGACTCCGAGGGCTATCTCTTCGTCGAAGGTCGTCTCGATGATGTCATCGTCCGCGGTGGGGAGAACCTCTCTCCCGGCGAGATCGAAGATGTCCTGGTGGCCCATCCGGCCGTGGCCGATGCCGCCGTCTTCGGCCTGCCCGACGATGAGTGGGGCGAGTCAGTGGCCGCCGTCATCGTGTTGGTCGAAGGTCAGCAGGCCGGCGCCGACGTGTTGATCGAGTGGGTCTCACAACGACTGCGGTCGACCCGGGCACCCCAACGCGTTGAGTTCCGTGTGGAACTGCCCTACAGCGAGACAGGAAAGCTCTTGCGGCGTGTGCTCAAGGCCGAACTGAGCAGCCCACTCCCACAGGCTTAGCCGAGGGCGCCGCTCTCGCGCAGCGCCCCGATTTCGTCCCAGCCCAGACCGGACTCGAGCAGGAGCTCCTCGGTGTGCTGACCGAGTTCCGGAGCGGCACCTTGGGGCACTGTGGGGACATCGTCGAAACGCATGGGGGCGGCCACCAGGTGGAAGGGACTGCCGCTGCTCGGAGTGATCGTGGGCAGGAATCCGTTGGGACCCACTTGCGGATGGTCGGCCAACTCGTCGGGACGCAAGACGGGGGCCCAGACACCGGAGAACCGGTCCAGCCGCTGGTGCACTTCCGCCAACGTCAGTTGGCCGAAAATTCCATCCAGCGTGGTGATGCATTCGTGCCGGTTGGTGTAGCGAGTCAACCCGTCGGCAAAACGCTCATCGGTGATGAGCTCGGGGTGTTCCATGCAGGTGCAGAATTCGGGCCAGAACCGGTCGGCCTGCAAGCACACTAGGTAAAGCCAACGATTGTCCTTGGTCCGATAGGTGTTGGTGAGCGGATTGGGAGATTCCATGCGATCGCCCAAGCCGGATTGCCCGGTGAACGGCGTGCCGACGATGTCGGGAGACATGGCCCACATGGCCACGTGCATGAGAGAGACGTCGACCACCGAGGTCTCCCCGGTCCGTTCCCGCTTGAAGAGCGCCATGGCGACGGCTCCGGCAATGGTGTTGGCCCCCTGGAGGTCAAAGAAGGCCGGGGGCTGTGTCAGCGGTTGCCCATCGACCGACATCTTGTAGGCCATTCCGCCGGTGGCCCACCCGCAGGCGGCGTCATAGCCGCCGATGTCGGCCATGGGTCCATGGGCGCCCCAGCCCGTGCCGCGCACGTAAATGATGTTGGGGTTGGCCGCCCGTATGTCCTCAAGGTCGATATGCAGCTTGCGGCGAATCGGGGCCAGGTTGCTCGTGAGGAAGACGTCGGCCGTGGCCAGCAACCGGGTGAGCGCTTCCCGGCCACCCTCGGTGGTCAGGTCGGCAGTAAAGCTGCGCTTGCCCCGGTTGGGGACTTCCAAAAAGGGGTTCGGTCCGTCTTCGGCCAGGTTGAGCAGGTTCCGCAGAGCACGCTGAGGGTCACCGGTTGGAGCCTCCACCTTTATGACGTCAGCCCCGAGATCGGAGAGCACGGCTCCGGCGGCCGGTACGAAGGTCCAGTTCGCTACTTCAACGACACGGACGCCATCCAGCGGACCAACCATCTTGCGCTCCTCTCGTTGGGCACACCGCCCCCCAAATCCAACGGTGCATCACTAGCCGAAGCTGACCGCTATTAGCCAATGAGCGAGAGAGATCACCCGGTGCAAGTCGCTAGTCGAATGACCCGGGCTTGGCGTCGGGCCGACGCACCGCCTCGGGAACCCGCTCGCCCTGAAGCGATCGAGCAAACAGGATCCTCACATGGGCATCCGAGACGGAATCCGAGGCCATCATCTCGTAGCCGTAGATCTCGGCCAGCAGCTGACAGCAGGGCTCGAAAGAGCGCTCGACGCTCAAGCGCAGAACCAACGGCCGCACGACACGCATCTGGTTCTCAATGGCGCGCACATTGGCCTGGAGTACGAAATCGCTACGGCTCCGGCCCTTGGGCTTGGTGCCTTGGTCGAGCATGATGTCTCCCTCGGGTCTCGTGAACGGCCAGACCCCTGGAGGCTGGCATCGGGTGTGTCAATCCACCTGATACCCCGCCATCCCAAGAACCATGCATCAGGCGCTGCGACGGGCCTTTTCCCCTGGTGGTTACCCGATTCATCCTGCTGGGTACAGAACGCGGCAAGGAGGCGCCATGCCGCGTGCAATCTGGAAGGGCTCGCTCAGCTTCGGCCTGGTCAATGTGCCCATCGGCCTCTACCCGGCCACGGTGGACAAAACGCTCCACTTTCACCAGGTCGAAGAGGGCACGTCCGATCGGATCCGCTACCAGAAGGTCAACGAGCGGACCGGCAAGGAAGTGCCGGCCGAACGGATCGTGAAGGCGATGGACACCGGCGGACATGAATACGTCATCCTCAGCGACGACGATCTGGCCGAGGCTGAACCAAAGAAGTCCAGCACCATCGATATTGAGGGCTTCGTCAATCTGAGCGATATCGACCCCATCTATTTCCGCGCCACCTACTACATAGCGCCCCAGGCCGACTCGGGAACCAAGGCGTACCAACTGTTGCGAGACGCCATGGACAAGGCGGGCAAGATCGGGATCGCCACCTTCGTCATGCGCAACAAGGAGTACCTCGTTGCCATCCGTCCCGAGCCCGATGTATTGGCGCTCGAGACCATGTACTTCTCCGACGAGATCCGCGACCCGCTCGCTGAGTTGCCTCATCTCACCGACAAACACACGGTCAAAGCCAAGGAGCGGGACATGGCCCAGCTGCTGATCGACTCACTCGCCGAAAAATGGAATCCAGCTGACTATCACGACTCCTTCCGGGAACACGTCCAGTCCCTAATCGACGAGCGCCTGGCTGGTCATGAGACGGTGACCCACGACGAACCCGAACGGGGCGGCAAGGTCATCGACCTCCTCGAAGCTCTGCAGGCCAGTGTCTCCAAATCCGGAGGCTCCATCAAGAAGTCAACCGGCCGGACCACGAAGGCCACCAAAAAGCAGCCAGCCAAGAGATCAGCGGCCAAGAAGCGGGCCCCGCGAGCCACCGGCAAGAAGACAACGAAAACGGCAGCCCGCGCGCCTCGGCGCCGGGCATCCTGACGAGGCCCTCCAGCGGTCAGCGCTTGTTCTGGCGGGGGACTGCCACTTCCTCCAGCAGCAGATGGATGGTGGCGGCCACCGGAATGGCGATCAGCGCACCGATGAGACCGAGTAGCGCTCCCCCGACCAGGGTGGCGATGATGGTCAGGCCGGGAGAGATCTTTACCGTGTGCTTCATGACGCGCGGGTTGAGGAGGTAGTCCTCCAAGAATCGGTACACCACATAGAACGCAGCCGTGGCTATGGCGATGGGGAATCCCTTAGTGAGCGCCACCAACGACACCCCGATGCCGGCAATGGTTGAACCCACCATCGGTATGAGATCGAAGAGGGCGACGAAGAGGGCCAGCAGCAGGGCGTACGGGATACCAAAGATGCTGAGCCACACATAGGTGCCGACGCCAGCCACCAGGGAGGTGAGCAGGTTCCCCAACATGAAGCCACCAACCCGGTCAAAGACCTCGTCGGTGAGGAGACGCACCCGCTCTCTCCGACTAGTCGGAATTAACGACAGCCAGAGCTTGGTCACACCCGGCAGGGCAACCAGGAAGTAAATGGTCAAGACCACGAGGCTGATCGTCCCGATACCAATGGAAAGGATCTCCTTCCCGGCGCCAAGCGCTCCGCTGGCAATGGGCAGTTTCAGCTTCTTGGTGCCCTTCAGATAGCTGGTCAAGTGCAACTTAACGGCCAGATGGCCGGCCCACCCTTTGCCCGAGATCAGCTCCCTCTTGTAGCGGGGGTAGTTGGTCACCAGCGCATTGATCTCATGCGAA
Source organism: Acidimicrobiales bacterium (assembly GCA_036268485.1). Lineage (GTDB taxonomy): Bacteria > Actinomycetota > Acidimicrobiia > Acidimicrobiales > RAAP-2 > Bog-473. The sequence goes on along the minus strand of DATAUC010000077.1, from coordinate 76,017 downwards.
ATGGGAGGTACGGCCACCACGACAAAGACGGCGATGATCAAGACGAAACCCAAGGTGACGATGCCGGCGGCCGCCCCGCGCGACAAGCCTCGCGACACGAACACCTGCAGAATCGGGTTCAACCCGATGGCCAGGAACAGGGCCACACCAATGATCACCAGGACGCTGGCTACGTCGGCGATGCCTCGAGCTATGACATAGGCGATCGCCACCCCGAAGGCGCCGAACAGCCCGATAAAGAAGGGCGAACGCCGATCAAAAGGCCGACCGAGGACCCCTAGGTATTCCTCGCTCTCTTCCCGGTTGCGCTCGGTGCCGGGCGGCAGCACCAGGACACCGGGCGCCAGCTCTTCGTCGCTTCCCATGGGGCCGATGGGCTCTTCAGTGACCGCCACGTCCACCCTCCCCTACTGCTTGCGGACCTTCGACTGACGTGCCTTCGACTGCCAGCGGATCGAAGGGAGCCGCGTTGGCATTGCGATACCCCACAGAGACGCTCTGTTCGGGTCGCCGCTTCCCCTGCATGACGATGGCCGCTAACACTCTTTCGTCCGCTCCGGTCAAAGGAGGCTGCACGATGGCGCGCGGCCAGAGGTGACGCGCTTTCACCACGTTGATCTCAGCCGCATACAGCGTGATCTGGGCCCCCAGGTAAATCCATCCCAGAAGACCAAGGATGACGGCAAAGAATCCGTACACCTGGCTCGTATTGCGAAGCGTGTGGTTGATGAGGATTCCTCCGAGGTACTGCAAGGCAGTCCAGCCCACTCCCCCGGCCACCGACCCGTAGTAGAGGGATGTCCAATCGACGTGCTTGGGGGTAAGAATGCGAAAGGCCACGGCGAACAGGGCAATGTTCAAGGCAACTGTCCCCACGATGCCCCCGATGATCACAGGCAGTGAGCGGTGACCGAATGTGACCACTCCAGTCAGCGCCGTACTGGAAACCAGGAACACGAAAAGCGTTCCCATCATTATGAGGGTGCGGCCGCCACGGGCCCAGAAGTTCGGCCGGTGCTCACCTGGGATGTTCCATACCTCCGCCTGGGCGTACTGTGCCGACTGGATTGCTCCCTGAGATCCCCACAGGACGCCGGCGATGCCGACCACCAACGCAATGACGCTCTTGCGATGCAGCTGGTGGATGTTGGAACTCAGCTTTGAACCGACAATCGGAAACTGGGAGAACGCCGATGCTTCGACCCGATGAAAGAACGAATGGTCATTGCCGCCGATGAATCCCAGAATGGTCACCAACAGCAAGAGCAAGGGGAAAAGCGACAGAAACCCGTAGAACGTGAGCAACGCGGCCAGTGAACCGCCCCGATCGTCGCCGAATTTCTTGATAACCGCGTAGACGAACGCGGTGGGACCGTATCTCTGCTGCGCTCGGTCAACGGACCGCAGGCCTCGCTCGAAAATGTTCACCGAGCCCGCCTCGGGCACCTGGGTTGCATACCCCTCACCTTGCCCAAATCGGTCGATCAGAAACCCAGTCCACGCATGGGGTGCTGCCTATGAAGCTTCCTCTATGAGCGACAAAGCCTGGGCAAAACCAAGCGGAGCTCGAGCAAGCCGTCTGCCACTGGTCGTCACCTTTGCGTCTTTGGCGTAATGCACATGCCCGCCCAGATCCACGATGGCGTCATGTAAGGCTCGGTCCTCTCCCGTGAGGATGGAGGGGAACCCTCCGGCCCGGAGGTAGGACCGTGCGCTGAACCCCATGCTGGCCCCATGGATGGGCCGGGACTCAGCCTCATATGTGTCGCTCCAGCGTGACCCGGAGCTCGCATCGAACCCGGACCAGTCGTCCACCTTCACCCGCCCTGCCCAAGCGTCAGCACCCGCTCGGTGCGCCCTCAGCTGGGCCAGTAGCCAGTCATCTGGCACCCGGGAGTCCGCGTCGGTCGTGGCCAGCCAAATCGAGCCGGGGTCCAGATGCGGCCATCGCTTCAGCAATGCCGAACAGCGCGCAGAGCGGGCGGCACCAACTCCACCGGAGCGGAACGCCATAACCGTGCCCCGATTGGGTCCATTATCTGACCGAAGTGCTCTGACCCATTTGCGGGCGATAGATCCGCTTCGGTCCGTGCAGCGATTGAGGACAATGACGGTATGGCAGTGCAGGCCGCATAACGAGGCAGCCGCCAGGGCGGAACCGAGAGCGGTCAGGGCATCACCCAACAATTCTTCCTCGTTGCGCGCCGGGACCACAACGCCGATGCGCTGAATGGCGGGTCGGATATCGAGGTGGCCCATCAGTGCGACCGCTCCCACACGCCGAGAACGAACTCGTCCTCTTCATGCTGCACGCACCGGCTGAGGCCAGAGCATGACGTGATCACCTCGTGGACCCGATCGCCGCTCAGGGCGTAGTTCGTGTCTCCCCGCCAGTGCACTCCTACGAGGTGGGCGCCCGGCAACGTCGAGCCCAAAACGAGCGTCACAATGCGGACAAGGTCAACCTCGTCGAAGTAATAACCGATCTCACTAAGCACCACCAGATCGAATGGTCCGGCTGGCCAGTCATCGGGGATCGAGCCCTCCTGGACCGTGACGTGCGGAAGGTCCTTCAGCCGGTCCTGGGCCCGTTGCAGCGCCGGAGCAATGAAGTCGGTGGCCAATACGTGATCACAACGGCTGGCCAACTGTTCACTGAGCACCCCCACCGAGCAGCCGGGTTCGAAGGCGGACGCATAGCGGAGTCGGGGCAGACTGGCCATGGTGATGGCGTACTTCCGCTTCTCGTAGGGACTGGTTTCAAATTGCCACGGATCTGCGTCGTCCCTGTAGATCTCGTCGAAATAGCTCTTCTTGGTTGATGTCATCCAACGTGTCCCGGATCCGTGACAAAGACTTCGTAGGACCTCCAGAAGCGACGCAGCAAGGGGGCAGGAAGCACTGGATCTTCATGAGCCCCAGCGCCGAGAACCGTGGTCTGAGACCGGAATGCCCCTGTGGCCCAGCGCTTCCGCGCTGCGACACGCCGTGAGAAACCAAACCGTCTACAGAGCTCCCAGGGCACTTCATCTCTTTCCGGACTCGTCCAATGCCAGGCCCAGACCAGATAGCCCAGGAAGGTGGCACCAGCCGTACGGGCTGCTCGGAGCGCAGCCGCCCCAGAGGCGTCGTGGTCGGGGTGACCGTCGTGCCACCACGGGGCCAGACAAAGATCGCCTGGACGCAGCATGCCGGCCAAGAGGTCGGAGAGGCTCTCTGCGTGATCGACGACACGCCCGTCGGGGATCCCCAACCTGGCTATGGAAGGGGAACCGCAGCCGAGTCGTGCCAGTGCCCGCTCTGACTCCGCGGCACGGACCTGTCGCAAGTCAATGCCCATCTCGGCTCTGGCATCAGGATGAGAGGCTTCCCCGTCCGTCACGGCGATGAACTCGACTCGGGCCAGGGTACCCAGCAGCGCTTGGAGCAAGCCTCCCGCCCCAAAGACTTCGTCGTCTGGGTGTGGCGCCACGACCAGCACCCGCTCCGGCGGCGTTATGGCGAGCTCCTTCAGAGCAGCCAATCGAGCCGACGAAGCCCATTGCAATTCGGTCGTCCCCAAATGATCGCTGTCGACCACTAGCTCCATCCTTGCTCCTTGAGAGCCAAAGCACCGAGAGCGGCGGCGTCCTGCGCTCCATGGTGCTGAGCCAGGTAGACGTAGAGATCTGCCGCTCGTTGGGCCTGTAGGCGATCGTGACACAAAGGACGCGCTCCCCCCGCCGTTGCCACGAGCCCGAGCACCTCTGTCGCTCCCGCGTGGATCGCCTGCCGGGCAGACATGGAGCGGCGTTGCGCCTCCCCCGACGCATCTGTTGGATCGTCGTCAATCTCTCTCGCCACGCCGCGAAGGACGTGACGCATGGCCGCGACGGCGGCGACGGCGCGCCCGATTGAAACCATGACCACTTCGGACGATGCTGCTCCCTGACTCTCGACGACGTTCAGAAGCAGCCCGACCGCCCCGCCGTACCAGCACGCCGCCACCCCCGCCGCGCCGAACCAGAACCCTGGACGGTCCAAGTAAAACCCCGGTGGCCCGATGGCCCCAGATTCGGGAAGAGGAGGCCCCCCGAACTCCACAGTCTCACTTCGTGAGTCCGCCATGCCGACCGCTACCCAGGAGTCAGGCAAGACTCGGACTACGTTCATCGCTACGTCCAGGTCGAAGAGGCGATAGCCGTCCGGCGCCTCGGCGGTGACCAGGGCGCGGTCGATCATCCCGCTCCCTGAGCAGAACTGACGCATGCCCGACAGATGCCATCCATCCGACTCGAGGCGGGCAGTAACACCCAGGCCACCCGAACGCGCGGCCCACACGCCGTAGGTGGTTCCGACGCCAGGGGCCGGCACGCCGGCCTCATTCAAAATGGCCAATGCGTCGAAGTGACCCTCAGCCAGGCGGGCTAGCGACAGGTCATCGGCTGCCCATTCAGCGAACGCTTCAAATCGATCCCACGTTGAACCTGATCCCGGCAGGGCGAAGGCGGGGGCGCGTGACTGAGCCACCGCTCTCAATCTCGACTCCATGAGCGACATGAACAGGCCTTTCTGCGCGTAGATATCGACGCTTCAGGGATGAAACGAGTCATGGCCACCCACGCCCCAGGCCGGGAGCTGCCACGTGCCACCTACCCCGATCCGTGCCAGGCAATCGGCGATTGCCCCGCAGGATCAGCGCTACGTGGCTGGATCAACAGCGTGGGAGTCCACTTAGAGCCGGGGCAACACGTCCCGGGAAAAGAAGTCGAAAAACCCTGCCTGGTCGGGACCGATCTGATTCACGTACACCTCGTCGAAACCAGCGTCGAGATATTCGGTGATGGCCTTAATGTGGCGCTCGGGATCGGGTCCGCAGGCAATGGCATCGGCCACCGTGTCTTCGGTCACATTGGATGCTGCTGACTCAAAATGAGCCGGCATCGGCAGCTCTTGGCTGAGTTGGCCGGTCAGACCTGTTGTCGGCCACAGTTCGTAGGCCAGCTTCCGGGCTCTCTTCTCGTCCTGGTCCCAGCACACCTTCAGGGCCGCGATCGACCGTCCGCTTCCACCGAGCGATCGGTATTTCTCACGAAGCTCCTTATCCGGTCGCACGGTGATGAAGCCGTCACCGATCCTGGCGGCGACTTCAGCGGCGTCAGGACCGAACGCCGAGACGGCGATTGGGGGCGGCGAATCAGGCACCGAATACAAGCGTGCGTTTTCCACCGTGTAGAACTCGCCATGGTGGTTGACCACTTTCCCTTCCCACAAGAGTCGGATCACCTCAACGGCCTCTTCCAGCATCTTCAGGCGGATCTCCACCGGCGGCCAATGGTCGCCCAGGATGTGCTCGTTCAGCGCTTCACCCGTCCCGACTCCAAAGACGAAACGACCATCGAGGAGGATCTGGCTTGTCGCAGCTGCTTGGGCCAGGATCGCCGGGTGGATGCGAACTGTCGGACACGTCACGCCGGTCGTGACGCGGTGTTTCGTCTTGCCACTGATCGACCCAATGACGCTCCACACAAAGGGGCTCTCACCTTGTCGATCGATCCACGGGTGATAGTGATCCGAGATCAGGATGGAGTGCAGTCCAGCCTCCTCTGCCATCACCGCTTGGGCCACCAACTCCCGCGGTCCGTGCTCCTCACTGGAAAGAAACGCTCCGATTTCTGCCATCGCTCTCCCTTTCATTGCGGTAGGTGTGACTTTCCCCGTTGGGCAGTTCACAAACTTGACGGGCGGTTGCCATCCAATTCATCCGGAGCTTCTCGCCGGCCGATCAGAGGCAGCGCGAACCACAGGTACCCGAACGCGCCGGCCGTAACCACCACGAGTACCGATACCGTCCATGGAGTGCTGACGAAACTCAACACCAACAGCACCGACAAACAGATGGCCAGCGACACTGTCGCCAATCCGGCCAAGGCCAAGCGGTTGGAAACCTTGAGGATCCGGCCTTTCTCGTGCATTCGAAATGCCCAGCGGTGGTAGGCCACCGGAGCCACCAGCAGCGCAATCGAACACGCCGCGAACACCAGGCTGGCCTGGTACAGGTCGCGCTGCCCTGAGCTGAGTTTCACAAATCGATTTGTGAACGGCAGCGAGAGCAGGAAACCGAAGAGCACCTGCACACCAAGTCCGGCAACGCGCAACTCTTGCAGGAGGTCCGCCAGGTTCCGATTGTTCCGCTGGGCGACTGACTCCCCTCCCGGCTGGTTGCCTTGGTCGCTCATGCCGATGAGCTGGTTAGCGCCGGAGAAGGGAGCGGCTCACGGTGGTGGTGACGCTGATCAGGCCACTCAAGGCGACGGTGCCCACGAACGTCGCCATGGAGCCGAAGAGGATCGCCGCCATGAGGGCCGGCGGCGGCCCGTGCGCATCGAACATGCTCAGTTCCTCATCCATTGATACAGCTCCTCCCGTCACTCTCGCATCGTTAGGTCCGCCACTTCCCGCGAAAGGGTCCTGGCAAACATCCGTTGTTGTTTTGGTGAGCATGGTTGTCACGGTGCCCTCTGGGTATGGAATCCGCCATCAACTTCAAGGAGAACAAGCGGATGGTCGTGAAGCCACGCGTGGTCGTAGTGACAGGCGCTTCGGCCGGTTTGGGGCGGGCCATCGCGCTGGCCTTTGGGGGTAAAGGAGACTTGGTGGCTCTGTTGGCCCGGGATCACGCTCGCCTGAACTCAGCCGCTGATGACATCGAGCGAGCTGGTGGCCAAGGGTTGATCTTTCCTCTCGATGTCGCCGATTGGAACGCCGTCAAGAAGGCAGCCGTCGACATTGAGGATGAACTCGGACCCATCGATATCTGGGTCAACAACGCCATGAGTTCGATATTCGCGCCTTTCCGTGACATCGAAATGGCCGACTTCACTCGGGCAAATGAGGTGAACTATCTGGGCTTCGTCCATGGGACCAAAGCTGCCCTCGACGTCATGCTGCCCCGGGACCGCGGCGCCATCGTCCAGGTGGGCAGCGCCCTGGCCCACCGTTCCATTCCCCTGCAATCGGCCTACTGCGGCGCCAAGCACGCCATTGTTGGGTTTACCGAATCCCTGCGCACAGAGCTACTTCACGACAAGAGCGGCGTCCGGGTGACCATGGTCCACATGCCGGCGATGAACACGCCGCAGTTTGACTGGGTGCGTTCCGGTCTTCCCAGGCGACCGCAGCCGGTTGCTCCGATTTACCAACCCGAGGTGGGTGCCCGAGCCGTTGTCTTCGCGGCAGAGCACCCGGGCCGACGGGCCTACTACGTCGGAAGTTCGACCACCCTGACTGTCCTGGCCAACAAGGTGGCGCCACAACTGCTCGACCGCTATTTGGCCAAGACTGGATATACATCGCAACAGACCGACCAAGAGGAAGACCCTGATCGTTCTGACAATCTCATGGCACCCGTTCCGGGACCATTCGGTGCCCACGGACGATTTGATGATCGATCGCACGGTCATGCCACCCTCTCCCGGCTCACCCGGCACCGGAATGCCATCGCCCTTGGAGCGGCTGGTCTGGGACTCGCCGGCCGGATGCTCGGCGGTCGCCGACTACGCACACCTCCATCGAGCGGCGTCTGACTCCTTGAGCGTCATCCCGTGCCCGAGGGCGTCGGTCGGTTGCAGGTTGCCGCCCATTGGGCTCAGCGCGCCATCAAAGAGACTCGTCTCAATTCGGTGATGGTCATGGAAGTACTCAATGTGACGAAGGTTGGGCACGCAGACGGCAACATGGGCGTGCAGGTTCGGTGCGCAGTGGGCTGATACGTCAAGACCGTGGGCATGCGCCAGGGCGGCCGCCCGCAGCCACGATGTGTAACCGCCACAACGGGTCACATCGACTTGCAGACAGTCCACGGCGTTGGCGGCCACCATTCTGGCAAAGTAAGTCTCGTCGTAGCCGTATTCGCCGGCCGCCACATCGACCACCACCTGGTCACGAACTTCATGAAGACCGATGAGATCGTCGGAAGACACTGGTTCCTCTAGCCATGTCACCGCGGCGCATTCGTCCAGTTGCCGACCCACCCGTATGGCCTGCTTCCTGGTGTAGGCGCCATTGGCGTCGACATACAGCTCTGCCTTAGGACCTATCGCCTCTCGTGCCAGCTCCGTACGTTCGACATCACGACGTTCACAGGAGCCCCAACTCTCTCCGATTTTGATTTTCACCCGCGGGATGGCCCATTGGTGCACCCACTGTTCCAACTGTGCGCGAGCGGTCGTCTCGTCATAGGTAGTGAAGCCGCCGCTTCCATAGATGGGGGCACTGTCCTGATAGCGGCCGATGAGCTCCGACAGTGGGAGTCCCAGGAGACGGGCTTTGCAGTCCCACAGAGCGATGTCCACGGCTGAGATGGCGCAACTCACAACCCCCGGACGCCCGAAATTCCTGCACGCCCGGACCATCTCCTCATGGCAATGGGCAATCGACAGAGCGCTGGAACCGAGCACCACATGGGCCAAGGTTTCCTCAATGACATCGCGGCAAGCCGCCGACGCATACGTCCAGCCAATACCCCGGACATTGCCGGCCACAACCTCGACCACCACCATGGTGGTGGCTTCCCATTCCAAAGTGCCGTCTCCCTCGAGGCCGTCCGTGGGGATGACGAATGTCCGAGAGGACACAGCAGACACCAGCGGCTCGCCCGAATTACGCATCGGCAATGACCGCCGCACACTCGATGAGGAGGGCATGGACAAATGCTTGGGGAATATTGCCCCGGAGTTGGCGCTGCGCCACATCGAACTCCTCCGAGAAGAGGCCACTGGCTGCACACGAGGCTCGGGTTCGTTCGAACCACTGCACACCGGCGGCGACGTCACCCGCCTTCAATTTGGCCAATGACATCCAAAAGTTGCAGACCAAGAACGCACCCTCGACATCGGCCAGACGCCGCCCAGCATGGGGGTACCGATAGAGATAGTCGTCCTCGCAGAGTTCGGACATGACCCCCTCCCGAGTGGCGATGGATCGAGGATCGTCCGGAGCCAGCGCCCCTCTAATCTCGGCCAGGAGCAGCGATGCATCAATCCGTTCGTCGCCCGGGGCACGCTGCCAGCGACCCGATGGATGGAGAGAGCTTCGTGCTGTGTCACTAATGAGCTGGTCAGCCAGAAGGCGAGCGGTGGATTTCAACTGAGCAGGGGCACCTGCCTCGCTGATGGCTCGCAATCCGGCCACGCAGATGAGGCGGCTGTGCGTCCATTGATTAGGTCGCAACTCCCAGATGCCGGCATCTTTGTCGGCTTGGCGTTTGCCGATCGTCTCGATGGCGAGTTCGGCCGCTCGCCAGCCGTCCGAATCGAATCGGTCGAGCGACGCCGCGTTGGCGAAGAGGAGCAACGCTTCGCCGAAGATATCGAGTTGGAACTGATCGCGGACCCTATTGCCAATGACGTCGGAACTGCCGGGATATCCCGATAGTCCCAACGACTGCTGGTCCGGAATCGGGCCGCCGTTGGCCTGGTAGGCCGGCATCGTGTCAGGTCCATCGTCCAATATGCGGTCTCGAACCCAATGGACTGCATCATCCAGGACCTCTTCACCCCCGGGGACCGCCGCTCCGGCGTGACCGATGTAACAGGTGTCGCGGACCCACGTGTACCGGTAGTCGTAGTTCCGCCCAGCCTCCGCCCGTTCAGGCAACGAGGTGGTCGCCGCGGCCACCGTCGCTCCCAACTGGTTGGTCATGCCGCGCAAGACGGCAAAAGATCTCCGCACGTCTCGTCCCGCTGGCACGGCGCTACACGTGGGCACGGCCCGGGCCCAGGCATCTTCCGTCTCTCTCCACCACACTGCGGGCGGCTTTGGCTGAAAGGACCGTGGGGATGTGCCCAGTTCGAGCACGAGGTCGTACGACTCGCCTTCGGGTACGCGTACAACCCAATGGAAGCAGGGAGTCCCGTCCCCCGTAGTGCGCGGGACTGCATCGCCCCCACCCGTCCAGAGCGCCGAAACAGCTGGATCGTGCACGACCCAGTGAGCTCCCGACCGTTTCCACGCACCAATCCCACGGCGGCCGTAGTCAGTCGCCAGTGCCAGCATCACCTCGACTGATGCCTCCCCTTGGACGGCAATGATCCGCCGCAAGATTACAGCCCGAGCTGGATCCCCCGGGTACGCCAACGCGGTTCGACATTCAACGATGCCGGCGTCCGTAACCCATCTGCTGCGCCAGATCAGGGTTCCGTCCTCGTAGTAGCCGCCGTGAACGCGCCGGCCCTGGGGCGCAACGCGATACCGGCCTCCGGAGCCCAAGAGACCAGCGAATACCGCACTGTCGGACCACGTGGGAAAACACATCCATCCAATGTCGCCATCGGGATCGACCATCGCTCCCCGGACCCCGTCGGCCATGAAGGCGTAGTCCCGCAGGACGTGTGGTGCGGGGCGATCTTCCTCCCCTGGAATCGTCACACGCTGCCTCCGTACTTGCGTTGTTTCTTCGTTTCGATCGTCTGCATTACCAATTGCGAAGCAATGGAAACAGCCGATGCTCCAGGCGGAGGCCGATGGTTGAATCCCGGCTCGGTTGGGTAACCCTCCACTACCAACCCAGGTAGCGGATAAGCCAGGAGGATCGGATGTCGAAAATCGCGTCGGAAGCGCTCATCGAACGACTGGTCGACTGGGGAGTCGATACCATTTTCGGGCTACCGGGCGACGGTATCAACGGCATCATGGAAGGCCTTCGTCGCAACCAGGACAAGATCAAGTTTGTCTTGGTGCATCATGAGGAAGCGGCGGCATTTATGGCAACCGGATACGCCAAGTCCACTGGTCGCCTTGGCGTCTGCTTGGCCACCTCGGGGCCAGGAGCGATTCACCTACTCAACGGGCTGTACGACGCCAAGCTCGATCACGCTCCGGTACTCGCCATCACCGGCATGCAAGAGTCGCAGATGTTGGGCACCGGCTATCAACAAGAGGTCGCCCTTCAGAAGTTGTTCATCGACGTTGCTGAATACAACGAGATGATTCTCGTACCGACGCAAATCCCCACCCTGGTCGATATCGCCATTCGGCACGCCCTCACGCGCCGAGGGGTGGCTCATCTGACCATTCCCACCGATATTCAGATTGCCGATGCAGATGCCAACCCCTGGAGCGCACCGGCTCCGGCCGTGATCCAGCCCACGGCCCCCATCTTCCTTCCGGCCCCGGGCGAGCCTCGACACGAGGACCTGGTCGCTGCGGCCGATGTCCTCAACCGGGGGTCAAAAGTCGTGATGCTGGTCGGTGCCGGGTCCCTGGGCGCCCGACCGGAGATCCTCGAGACGGCCGGTCAACTTGGCGCGCCGATCATCAAGACACTGCCTGGGAAGGCCGCCGTGCCCGATGACCATCCCCTGTGCATTGGTGGCATCGGACTCTTGGGCACGGCGCCCGCCATGGAGGCCATGGAAGGGTGCGACACCCTGTTCATGGTGGGCACGAACTTTCCCTACACGAAGTACCTGCCCGAGCCGGGTCAATGCAAAGTGGTCCAGATTGAAGCCGATCCAATACGAGCCGGCAATCGGATCGCCACCGAGGTGCCCATGATCGGCGATGCGCGTCAGTCGCTTGCCGCGCTCCTCCCCCACCTCACGCGGCAGGAAGACCGCGCCTTCTTGACCAAGGCGCAGGACAGCATGAAGGGTTGGAGAGACAAGATGTCGGCCATCGAGTCGATCGATGAAGATCCGATTCAGCCCCAGTACCTCATGAAAGCCATCGACCGACTGGCCGACAGCAATGCAATCTTGACGTCAGACTCGGGGACGATTGCCACCTGGGCCGCTCGCCATTTCACCATTCGCGACGATCGGGAGTTCTACTTGTCGGGCAACCTGGCCACCATGGCGCCGGGACTCCCCTACACCATTGCCAACCAGATAGCGCATCCGGACCGGCAGTGCATTGCCTTCGTCGGCGACGGTGGCTTCGCCATGCTGATGGCCGAGTTCGGCACAGCCTGCCGCTACGGCCTGCCCATCAAGGTAGTCATCAACAACAATGCGTCCCTGGGCCAGATCATGTGGGAGCAGCTGGTACTCGGCTACCCCGAGTACGGCATCCGCTTCGGGCGGCAACCTGATTTTGCGCCTTGGGCCCAGGCCTGTGGCGGCCTGGGTATACGAGTCGAAAAGGCGACCGAGGTCGAGTCGGCCATTGCCGAAGCCTTCGCATTTCCCGGACCTGCCTTGGTGGACGTCACGGTGAATCCGGATGAGCCGCCCATGCCGGGCAAGGTGCAGTACGAACAAGCGAAGGGGTTCGTCAAGGCGTTCCTTTCCGGTCAGCCCCGCAAAGCCACCATCGCCAGCACCCTCTTTCGGGACAAGATCACGGAACTCAGATCGTGATTCGGCGGCGGTCCAGCGACCTCCCATTGGCCACCGGATTGATGGGCATCGACCGCCTTGTGCTGAACGTGCGCCACGGCCGCTTCGAACGGACCCTGGCCGGACTGACGTCCCTGGGGGCCATCATCACGGGAGTCGAAATCTGGCTCGAGCATGATCGGGCCAGCTTCGCCAACCGGATGATGTGGATCCCGGTCGCCCTTACGCCGGCCATAGCGGCCGCCGGCATCGCCGGAGTGTTCTCGCGACAGGCGGCCAAGACGGTGCTGCCCATTGTTTCTACTGTCGTCATGCTCAATAGCTTCCAGGGGCAATACCTCCACCTTCGCGGTATCGCACAACGCCCCGGGGGTTGGAAAATGGCGCGCTACAACGCCGAGATGGGGCCGCCGACATTTGCCCCGCTTCTCTTCGGGCTGGTGGGTGGCATGGGACTGCTGGCTGCCATCTTGCGCCGCGAAGACTGACATGGGGAAGACTCCGGGCTCAGCCGAGCCTCGATTTCCCGGTTTCGACGTTACCGAGCAGTCCCCCCACTGGGACGCAACGACGACCGCGGTGGTGTTCCGGCGGCTGCAGCCAGCGGGAACGCCCGTCTTTTTCGACGGCGCCGAGGAGGGAGCGGTACGGGCACTGCTCGACCGTCTCCTGGCTCAGGATGACGAACCGAGAGTGGATGTTTTCGCTGTTATCGACCAGAGGTTGGCGCAACGACGAGGCGATGGTTATCGCTATGCCGACCTCCCCGATGATCCGGAGGCCTGGCGACAATCCATCGCCGGTCTCGAAGCCGATGCCATGCTCCAGTTTGGGCGGGACTTCAGCAGCTTGGCGAAGCAGCAGCAGATCAATCTGATCGAAACGGTTCGGACCCACGAAGGTCAGTGGCGAGGGCTACCGGCCAAGAGGGTGTTCTCACTTTGGATGCGGTACGCCTGTGATGCCTTCTATGCCCACCCGTTGGTCTGGAACGAGATTGGATTTGGTGGTCCGGCGTATCCCCGGGGCTACAAGAACATTGGTCTCGATCGCCGCGAACCGTGGGAAGTGGCCGAGAACGATGCAGAGGATCCGGTTCCGTGGAGCAGCCGGGCCGACGCAGCCAAACGGCACCATTCCGGACACCTCTCCCCCTCGGCTTCAGGGGGGAGAGCCGGGTGAACGGTGTCAGGCAGCGGAATGCATCAGCGTGGCTTCTGCCCAATGACGGCACGCGCACCAATCACCAGCTGCGGCGTGACATGCGGCACTTCGATCTGAATGAGACCGTCGATGCCGTTGTAGTGGGGTGCGGTGCCGGAGGAGCGGTCCTGACCCAACGGCTCGCTCGCCGGGGATGGCGGGTCGTGGCCCTCGATGCCGGACCTTTCTGGGATCCCGATCGAGACTGGGTCAGCGACGAGGCGGGATCCCATCAGCTGTATTGGAACGAACCCAGAGTGATCTCCGGAGCCGATCCGATCCCGCTCGGCAGCAACAATTCCGGGCGCGGTGTGGGTGGTTCCATGGTTCATTTCGCCGGTTATGTGCCCCGGTTCCATCCCTCGGATTTTCGAACGTATTCAAATGACGGAGTCGGCGCCGACTGGCCTATCGAGTACAACGACCTCAAGCGGTATTACGAGCTTCTCGAAGCCGAGCTTCCGGTCGCTGGTCAACGGTGGCCTTGGGGCGATCCACACAGCTATCCGCAGTCACCACACCCGATTGCTGGCAATGGCATGGCCTTCGTCCGAGGCTGTCAGGCCATGAACATCGACGTCAGGATTGGTCCGGTCGCCATCACGAACGGCCGGTTCGGCAATCGCCCTCATTGCATCTACCGAGGCTTCTGTCTGCAGGGATGCAAAGTCAACGCCAAGGCATCACCCCTCATCACTCACGTACCCGATGCGTTGGCTCAGGGTGCCGAAATACGGCCGGACTGCATGGTGAGCCGGATAGAGATCGACCGCAACCGGGCCGCGACCGGCGTCACGTACTTTCACCAGGGACAGGAGTACCACCAGCGAGCTCGGGTCGTCGTGGTGGCCGCCTATTCGATCGAGACCCCTCGCCTCCTGCTCAATTCAACTTCATCAGCCTTCCCGAACGGCCTTTGCAACGAGTTCGACCAGGTGGGCCGCTACGTCATGGTCCAAGGTGCACCGCAAACTGCCGGGCGTTACAGCGAGGAGATTCGGGCGTATAAGGCACCTCCCCCGGAGGCATCGAGTGAGGCCTTCTACGAGACAGACCCCACCAAGGACTACAAGCGCGGATTTTCGCTCCAATGCATCTCCCCGTTGCCCATCGTGTATGCCGAACACGTTGTGGCCCAGGGCCATTGGGGCGGGGTGTTGCGCGAATACATGCGCGACTTCGTCCACTGGGCCACCTTTGGCGCCTTATGCGAACTCCTCCCACAAGCCAAGAACCGGATCACGCTGGACAGCGAAGTCGATCGGCATGGGCTCCCGATCGCTCATTTTTCCTACTCACTTTGCGATAACGATCGCGCCCTGATGAAGGCCGCCCGGCAGGTGATGGAAGACATGCACCGGGCGGCTGGTGCCGAGGAGGCCATCACAATCGACCGCTATGCCCATCTCATCGGCGGATGCCGAATGTCATCGAACGAGCAGGACGGCGTGGTCGATTCCAATTTACGATCCTTCGCCGTACCCAACCTCTTCGTAGTCGACGGCAGCGTCCTTCCGACTCAGGGCAGTGCGAATCCGGCTCTGACCATCATGGCCCTGGCCGCCCGAGCTGCCGACTATCTCGACAAGGTCGAAACCCACAGGTGAGGTTATGGACGAGTGAAGTGGGTATGGGCAAATCGTGACGGACCAACCAGCCGAGAAGGCGGCGCCAGCCAAGGAGGCGGGGCGTTCTGGGACCACCGCTCGAAAGAGGAGCGCCCCGTCCAACTCCCACATCCACACGGCCGACCCCCGACCGTTGGAGGGGTACGCCGGTATCTTGGCCGCATATGCGACCTTGAGCGGGTTCCTGACCCTGGCCCTTCGTGGGCGCAAATCCCAAGTAGCTCGCCTCCAGCCGCTGGATCTGCTGCTCTACGGTCTGGCCACCGAACACATCAGCAGCATCATCACGAAGGACTCCGTGACAGCTGTCCTGCGGTCACCGTTTACCAAATTCAAGGAGCCCGCTAGAGAGGGGGAGGTCAACGAGGATGTCATTGGAACCGGGATCCGCCATGCCATCGGCGAACTCGTCACCTGCCCGTTTTGCGCCGCTCAATGGGTCGCCACTGGTCTGATTGCTGGCAGCCTCGCCGCGCCCAATGCCACCACGGCGCTCGTCTCCGTGAGTGCCGCCGCTCGAGCCAGCGACTATCTGCGTCTGGCCTACGGCTGGCTCCGGAAAATCCAGTAGGCGATCAACCCTTACTTTTGCGAGCAGTCGCCTGACCGCCCTTGCGGCCTGCTTTTTTCTTCTGCGCCGTTGTTCCACCTTGACTCGAATCGCCGCCCTTGCCGGACCGTTGGCCGCCGTGCTTTGACGCGTCGGGGCTGTTGGCAATACGAGCCGCCCGTTGTTTGGACATGCCCTCTTCTTTCAAGCGCTCGTACTGCTTTTCATTTTTCACGTTGGCTGATGTGGAGGGCATTCGGGCTCCCTTCGGGTCCGTCTCACAGTCTTCGTCAAAGATGTATGTGCCCGCTTGGAGCATCCACTAATCCCGCTGCGACAGGAAGTCGGCCAGCGGGCTGGCGCTCCAGTGCGCCAAAAGATCGGCACATGACTGGTAGACAGCGACGGCTCCGGCCGCTCGCAACTCGCCTTCGGAGAATCCTCCAGTCTTGACTGCCACGCAAGCGACACCCACACGGGCAGCCGCCTGCACGTCCCAGACGGCGTCACCCAAGGCCAGACAGTCGGCCGCCGAGACGTCCGTTCGCTGAAGGGCCATCGCAAAGAGGTCCGGATGGGGCTTGGCCCGGTCGGCATCCTCGCCATCGACGACCAGGTCGATGAGGTCCCCCACTCCCAACGCAGCCAGGAGCACGGGAAGATTGTCCTTTGTGGCCGACGTCACCACTACGGCCAGACCACCTTGGGACTTGATCTCCTGCACGAATTGCGCTGCTCCCGGTAGCGGCGCAATGAGCGGGTGGAGACCGCTGAAGTAGTGCCCATGCGCCGCTTTGATATCCGGATCGTCCTGGCCCAGCAGCGTTTCCAGGAGTTCGGCGCCGCCCATTCCGATCAGGCGGTGGATCTCTGCCATGGGGCGACGTTGCCCGGCATCCTCCAGGGCCCGCCACCAGGCCACCGTATGGAGATAGTTGGTATCGAGCAGCGTGCCGTCCAGATCGAGCAGGACAGCCCTGCGTTCCTTGCCAGTCTTCATGGGCTGGCCGGGAGAGGCCTCGGCATCGGGAGTTGCTACCCGGCAGACCGATCTCTCAAACGTTGAAGGGGACCGACCAACCCGAAATAAGGCTTGCATCGCCAATCTGACGGCAATAATCTCAGCCCGCTGCCGATCAGAGAGCGGTCGGTATTCGTTTGGTCAAGCTGCACAATGTCCGTTACTCCGAGTTGCAATATTGATTGGGAGACCTGGCCATGACCCTCGAACACGCTGCCTCGCTTCCGGAGCCTTCCGCCAGCGAGGATTCCCTTGTTCATTCCGTCGGGGACCATTCGCTCCAAATTTCCATTAGTCAGATGGAAGACCGCTGCCTCGTGGTGCTCTCTGGTGAATTGGACGTCTCCAGTGCCCCGCTTCTACGTGAGCAGTTGGTGGCCATTACGACCACTGTTCAGACCGGACTCATCCTTGATATCGGTCTGCTCACCTTCATTGACTCGACTGGGCTTTCCCTTTTGGTGGCCGAGCACAAGAAGCTCGAGTCCCAGGGCGCGACGTTGACGATCTTCTCGCCCACGCCTATGGCTCGACGCCTCTTTGAGATCAGCGGCCTTACCGGCTACCTCACCATCGTTCCCCCGGCCGTCGCCACCTGACGCTGCGCCATGACATTCCCCGATGGCCATGACGAGACCAAAATCGAGGAACCGACAGAAGAGGAGGCGCTCTGGCGTCTCGTCACCGCATTGGCCAGTTGCGCCAACCCCTTTGAGGTAGCGGAAGCCCTGGCCGCCGAAGGGGGTGGGGCCGCAGGTGGCTCTTTCGCCAATATGGCCATCCTGACCACAGAAGCGAACCTGGTTCACATCGTGCACCGGCCCGCCGTCGATGCTCTGGGCAACCGCTGGCTGACCTACGAATTGGACGATCACGTCCCGGGCTGCGACGCCATTCGGAACGGATTGCCGGTGCTCTTGGGTTCGGTCGAAGAGATTCAGGCGCGATACCCCCTCCTGACCGCAGAAATGGAAGAGGCTGGCCTCCAAGCCAGAGCATCACTGCCCATTCACGGCGCGAGGGGCGAGACATTGGGGGCTCTTGGCTTCGGCTGGTCAGCGCCCCAGTCATTTGACGCGGCCCAACTACGTCGACTCGATCTCATTGCCCAGCTGAGCGGGCTGGCCCTGGAGCGCGCCAAGGGCACTGACACAGGCATGACGCATGGACGCATGCCTGGTGTGGTCGAGACAATGCCCAACGCGCTGTTCACGATGGATGCCTCCTTTGTCTTCACCTACATCAACGCCGAGGGCGAGCGACTCCTCCAAGCCAGCCGGGACGAACTGATCGGCATCAACTTGTTCGAAGCATTTCCTGAAGCCCTCGGCAGTGAGTTCGAGAGGCAGTACCGCCTCGCCTTGAGTAGTGGGCGGACCGTGGTCTTCGAGGCGTACTACGGACCATTGGCGGGGTGGTTCGAGGTGCACGCCTGGCCGGACCAGCAGGGTCTGAATGTCTATTTCGCCGACATCAGCGAGCGTCGCGCGGAAACACTGGAACGCGAGCAGGCACTGGCCGAAACGCAGCTAACGAACATCAGGCTGAGCTTTCTCACCGCCCTTTCAACTCAGTTGGCTGGAGCGAGAACTCGCACCGAGATCTTCGATCGACTGTGCAGCTCAGTCGTCTCGGCCATGGGTGACTGGTGCACCGTCGTCGTTCCCGCCGGAGATGAGCTGGTCCGAATCGCAGCCGGCCACCGAGATCCCGCCCTCAATGGTCTGGCCCGACGTCTCGTGGGTGGCTATCCCCACGCCTACTCGGGCCCGTCGCCTGGCGTGGTCGTCTATAAGAGCGGCGAGCCGCTCCGGCTGACCCAGCTGGCCCAACAGATCGTCGACGAATTGGACAACAGCATGGCCAGCGCCGCCTATGGCCGCACCCTTCAGCTGATGGGTGACGGACCCGGGTTGATCATGCCGATCTTCTCGAGAGGCGAGGTGACCGCCGTTCTGACCACGGTCAGGGTCGGCGGAGCGCCTTTTGCTGACGACGACGTCGCCCTCATGACTGACGTCACTGCGTGCGTGGCCAACGCTCTCGATGATGTCACGCAGAATGAGACACAACGGGAGACCGTTGGCGCGCTCCAGGCGGCAGCCCTGCCGTCGTCTCTTCCCACTTCGGACCACTTGACCTTGGCCGCAGGCTATCGAGCCGCCAATGAGGGAGGGCAGGTCGGCGGCGATTGGTACGACGCGTTCGAGCTGCAAAACGGTTGGATCGCTCTGGTCGTGGGCGATGCCGCCGGTCACGGTTTGCACGCGGCGGCGCTCATGGCACAGCTGCGCAATTCGCTCCGAGCGCACCTGTTCGACTCGATGGGACCATCCGAAGCCCTGGTCAAACTCAGCACATTCATTGCGGTTCAGGAGCCCGAAGCGTTTGCCACGATCATTTGTGTCGAAATTGATCCTGCGACAGGCGACGTCGTCTGGGCCTCAGCCGGCCACCCGGGACCGATCCTTCTTCGTCGTGATGGGACGTCGCAGCACCTGAGGGGGGAACCCGCGCCCCCGATCGGCTCAGCCCACCTGCACTCTCCCAACCGAGCGGTGGAGCACCGCTTCACCCTCAGTCCAGACGATCGACTCCTCATGTTCACCGACGGCTTGTTCGAGCGGCGCGGTATCGATCTTGAGATCGGCCTCACCCACTTGATGATCACTGCAGAGCAGACACGCAACAGTCCCAGTCCTGAGCGGGCCTGCGAAACTATCCTCGAAGAAATGCTTCTGGGGTCTCATGACGATGACGTCTGCCTTCTGGTGGCGGACTTCACACCGAAGCGATGACCAAGCCTCAACGCCATTCATTGTCCTCGGAGTGTGATTGACCGGTGCGTGACGATCGGCAAGCATCACTGGCGCCGTCGGTAGGTGCGGATGCCCAGGTGATCAGTCTGGAAGCGGCCCCGGGCAGCAGTCGCCAGGCCCGCCAATTTGCTTCGGAATTCACAGTGCAGTGTGGCTTTTCGGACATCGTGGAAGAAGTCTCCCTTTGCACCACGGAGCTGGTGACGAATGCGCTACTGCACACGCGCCACCCGTTCGTGGTGACGGTACGGCCACTCCAATTCGGCATCCGGCTCGACGTGCTCGATCTCGATCCGGATCATCTTCCCGTCGCCATCCCCACCGCGGGCAGCGCTGTTGATCTCACGACGTTCGGCAATAGCGGACGGGGACTCCAGATTGTGGCGGCCGTGGCCGAGCGCTGGGGCATGTTCACAACCGATGAGGGCAAGACGGTGTGGGCCGAAGTCACCAGTACGTACCCGTCGTCACCAGCCGAGCCAATCGTCTCTCTGGGCCGTACTCCGCCCCGCCACAACGATCTGTTGACGCTGCACTATCTGGACATTCCGGTGCGGGCGGCCGTGTCCAGCGGCATTCAGGTTGAGGATCTCCTGCGCGATATCCAATTGGAAGGTCAGGCTTTAGACCACCACGAAGAAGTCGGGCGATTGTTCGCACTGTTGGATCGGACCGCCTCAGTTCGCTTGGGAGGCCGACACGCTGCCCTGCGGGCGGCAGCCCAGGGCATGACCCGGTTCGATCTGGTCACAAACGCATCCGCTGATGCACTGGCGGCGCTCGAGGATCTGGCCTCTCTCCTCCGTGACGTCAGCGATCTCCTCTCCATTCCAGTGCCACCCCCAGGGACCGATGTCGTCGCCTTCAGGGAATGGCTCAATGCGGAGAGCACACGGCAGCTCAACGGTGCACCGCCGACGATCTGTCACCTGACCGTCTGATCGATGACCTCTCGAGCTAGCGGGGCTTGCGACCGGATCGCTTAACCACCCGACGCCTTTCGAGCGCCTTGGGCGTGCGCCGGACCCGGTGACGGGCCACCATGCGAAGCCCGGCAATTCGCTTGGGCGTGTCGATGCGGCTGAACCATTCCATTCTTCCGTCGACGACCACGCCCGCCACCGGCCCGGCACAGATTTTTTGGCATCCCACCAGGGACACTTTCGTCTGGGAATGCTCGAATATCTGCGCCAGGCATTTGGCTTGCTTGCATTTTGTGCAAATGAAGACCTTGGTCTTTGCCACGGCTAATCACTACCCAAGTTCTGCACGGTGTATCTCTTAGGCGCCCCGATAGTCCGCAAAATGGCGCCAAGCGTGAGACCTTACGGCCATAGCAAGCCCCGAAGAGACCGCACCCGACCAGCGCCGTTGGGACGGATTTTCCCTGTCCTGCACGGAAGGATTCTTGACAAAGGCGATGTATTAAGTCATATTTAGTTCCGGCGACCGGCCGGTATCGGCATTACGGCCGTTTGGCGGACGGGCAGAACACTCACGGATTGAGGGGGACCAAGATGAAGCAGCACCAAAAAGACGAGGTCGGGCGACTCTTCGGCCATCTCGTGCAGGGTCATTTCGATGAGTTTCTGGCCGGATGCGCCACGGACCTGATCATCACCGTGCGGGGTTCAACACCCGAGGAGACCACCTTCATCACGTCGGACGTACCGGATTGGTATGGCTCCATTCAGGCCATGGCCCGCACGTCCCTTCGATCCTCCGTCGAAGTGTCCACCATTGACGGCAATCAGGCCTTCGTCATCCTGCGCCATGCCTTTGAGCGCAATGGCGTGAACTACGAGCTTGAAATGGCCAATCGGTGCGAGTTCCGTCGCGGCCTCTTGTCGTCCTGGTCGTCCTATCCCCTCAACCTGCCAGCCTATGAGCGGGTTTGGAAGCTACAGGAACTCACCGCATTGCAGTTGGCGTAGGGATCGCCCGGCGTAGCCTGGGTGCGGTGTCGATGCAGGCTGGTGACGAAAGCCCTACCGGCCAGGCAACACTGGAATGGTCACCGCTGGCCAACGGGCCATCGAGCATTTCCTACCGGGAATTCGGCGCCGGACCATGCCTCCTGATTCTCCACGGGGGGTGGGGCTACCAGGCGTACCCGTTTGCCGCCCAGATTCGGCTCCTGGCCGACCACTACCGCATCGTGATTCCCGACCGATCGGGTTACGGATCGTCGACGCCTATCGATCAGCTGGGTCGGGATTTTCATGGCCGGGCCATGCTCGAGATGCTGGCCTTCTTGGACCAGCTGGATGTGCACGAGGCGATCTGGTGGGGGCACAGCGATGGTGCGGTCATTGCGGCTCACGCCGGCATGAAACATCCGGAGCGGTGCCGCGCCCTGATTCTCGAGGCGCTGCACTTCTCTCCCACCAAGCCGCATTCGCGTGAATTCTTCCAGCGCATGGCCAGCAATCCCGACAGCTTCGGCACCGGACTGGCCGCACGATTGGGCGACGAACACGGAGCGGACCGGTGGCGACGCGTCCTCGAGCTGGACGGGCAGGCGTGGCTGGACATCGCCGCGGCGGCGGGATCCGACGCAGACCTCTATGAGGGTCGGCTCGGAACGATCGGCGCTCCGACGCTCTTGCTCCACGGTGAGGCCGACCCGCGATCGGAACCCGGTGAGCTAGAGGCCATCCGGGCTGCCTTGCCAAACGCCGTCGTTGATCTCTACCCCCAGGCGGGACACAGCCCGCATTCCGAACCCTTGACGGCGGAAGTGACAAGCCAGTCCGCCCTGCGGTTCCTGCAAAGTCTTTCGAGCTAGCGGGCGGTCAGTACCAACTCGACCACGGTGCCCAGACCCGCCACGATCAGCGAAAACGACACGATGATCGCCGTCACCTTCACGACTCGCGAGTGGCCCGATGGCCACTCCTGGTCCAGGTCCTCGTAGGACCATTCTTCCGGCGCCAGCTCATCACGCTCGCCAAGAGGCGTCGCCTCTCGCGTCGCCAGGTACCCGATGGCCGGCGACAGGCCGGTCGGGAAGTGAGGCTGCGGTGGCATTGGCAGGTGGCCCTGCATATGCCCATACGTTAGTCCTGATACGAGACCAAAACGCCGCTCACCAATGGCTGGGCCTACCCTGTCGCCATGTCTCCCGCGTTGCCTCCCCAGCAGATCGGCCTCACTCCACAGGAGTCCACACCACGGTTTCCTCATGACCCGAAGCCCCCAGCGGGCGCTCCCAATGTGGTGGCCATTGTGTTGGACGACACTGGGTTCGGCCACCTGGGTGCCTTCGGCTCCGATATCGCCACGCCGCACCTCGATGCGCTGGCCGCCAACGGAGCACCTTTCAACCGCTTCCATGTGACATCGCTCTGTTCGCCCACCCGAGCGTCGTTCTTTACCGGTCGCAACCACCATGCCGTGGGCATGGGCTTCCTGTCCGATATTCCTCTCGCCTTTCCGGGCTACACCGCCCGGCTGCCCAAGTCGGCGGTGACCCTGCCCCGGATCCTGCGCGACGCCGGCTACTCCACCATGGCGGTCGGAAAGTGGCATCTGACCCCGCGTTGGCAACGTTCGGCTGCCGGCCCCTTCGACACCTGGCCCTTGGGGCTCGGCTTCGAACGTCACTACGGCTTCTTGCAGGGCGATGCCAACCACTGGGCTCCCAACCTGGTCTGCGACAACCATTACGTAGAGGCGCCGCGCCGGCCGGAGGAGGGCTACCACCTCAGCGAGGACCTGGCCGATCACGCCATTCGCATGGTGCAGGACCAACAACAGGCGGCCCAGGGGAAGCCGTTCTTCTTGTACTTCGCGTTGGGCGCCATGCACTCGCCCCACCACGTGGCCCGCGAATGGGTCGCCCCGTACGCCGGGCGGTTCGATCACGGGTGGGATGCCTGGCGACGCGAGGTCTTCGATCGTCAGACCGAGCGCGGCATCACCCCTGAAGGCACCGTCCTGACCGAACGCCCCGCTTGGGTGCAGGGGTGGGATGAGCTCTCCGCCGACGAACGACGGATGCACGCTCGCCAGCAGGAGGTCTTTGCGGGTTTCCTGACCCACACCGATGCGCAGATCGGACGCGTCCTGGATTCGCTGAAAGCGTCGGGGCTGCTTGAGAACACCATCGTCATGGTCTTCTCCGACAACGGGGCCAGCGCCGAGGGCGGCAAGGACGGCAGCGTCAACGAGATGCGTTTCACCGCCCACTTGCGAGAATCCATGGCCGACAACCTGGCCAAGTACGACGACTGGGGCGGATTCACCACCTACAACCACTACTCCTGGGCCTGGGCCTGGGCTGGCAATACACCCCACAAACTCTGGAAGCGCTACACGTGGCTAGGCGGCACACGAACACCTCTCATTGTGCATTGGCCCGGCAAGATCGATGCCCCGGGATCCGTACGGTCGCAATTCGTGCACGTGGTCGACCTCATGCCAACCGTTCTGGCCGCCGCCGGTATTGAGGCGCCCGAGGTAGTGGACGGTGTCACCCAACAATTCATTGACGGGCAGAGCCTCCTGCCCGCATTCGAGGATGCCGCCGCGGCCGAGATCCATCGCACCCAGTACTTCGAAATGCTGGGTTCGCGCTCGATCTACCACGACGGGTGGAAGGCCACGACCAATCACATCAGCTCGGGAGTGCTGGACGAAGAGGAGCTGGCCATCGGCAGCCGGTCGTTTGCCGACGACCGTTGGGAACTCTTCGATCTCTCCTCCGACTTTTCCGAAGCCGACGACCGCTCGGCCGCCGAGCCCGAGCGACTCGCTCAGCTGACCGAACTGTGGTCGGCCGAAGCAGAACGCAATCAGGTGCTGCCCATTTCCGACGGCATGCTCGACCGCTTCTCGGGATTCATCCCGGCGGCGTGGCCGGCCGGGAGTTCCCGCGTCTTCCGTCCCGGCGGGAGTCCGGTGCACGATGAGTCGATTCCGATGCTCTGGGGCGGTTTTCGCATCACGGCGGAGATCGAGGCCGTTGGTGCCACCACCGAGGGCGTGATCTGCGCTCTGGGCGACTGGTTCGGCGGCTACGCCATGTTTGTGACCGCTGGGACACCGCACTTCGCCTTTGCCCGGTCGACGGGTGTACTCGAACTGGCCGGATCCTCTCCGCTCGGCTCGGGCCCCCATCGGCTGTCGGTCGCCTACGCCGTCGCTTCGGGCCAGGTTCCGGCCCGCATGGTCTTGTTGCTCGACGATGTCATCGCCGACGAGATCATTGTCGAGGGCGCGCTGCCCTTCGCCCTCCAGCATGGTGGTGCCGGTCTCCGACTCGGCTTCGACAGCGGCTTCCCGGTTTCGGACCGCTACACGCCGCCAGCGCCCTTCAACGGGAGCGTCGTCTCGGTGCAGATCGATGCCCCGGGAGAGGCCCTGCCCAGCGTCGACGAGGAAGTGCGGGCCGCGCTGGCAGCCGATTGACTCTGACCGGGCCGCTAGCTGCGTTCCACGCCCGCCAATTCGCTCAGGGCCGCCACCGTCCAGCTTCCCGGTGGTTGTCCTTCGGTCGCGGCGGCCATGGCCAGGCGCTGCAGCAACGCATTGACCGGCGTGGGTACTCCATGCAGACCTCCCAGCAAGACGACCTCCCCGTTGAGGAACTCCGCCTCAATCGACCCGGTGCCCCGGGCCAAGCTCTGCCAGCTCGATCCGCCGCTCCACTCGCCCGACGATGTGTTCCGGAGCTGGATGTGGTCACCCCGACGCTCGGCGTCTTCCTTGCTGGTGGCCACGTCGATGCCGGCGGCGGCAAACACGGCGATCCCCTCGGTCTGGGCCGCTTTGGAGAGCGGGGTATAGCGCCCTTCGGGCCCGCAGAGGGCCTCCACGGCGTTGGCCAGATTCATGACCAACTTGCGGTACATCCAGCGCATGATGTCGGGCCGGGCCACGGATTGGAACAGGGTGGCATCGAGCGCGGTGGCGATCGCGCTCGCCGTGGCGTCGAGCCCGTGCGGGTAGCGGCCGAGGTCGAGAAGTCCCGTCACCGGTGCCGAATGGGCCTGAATGACCCCGGGGCGCAGATGGGTGGCCGGGCACATCACGCACATGGCGTAAGTGTGGGAGAAGCGTCGCAGGGCCCGCCGTTCGTTCTCCACGCCGTTCTGCATGCACACCACCGGCGTGGCGTCAGGAGCAGAAGTGGCCAGCTGAGCGAGGGCTGCATCGGTGTCCTGACCCTTGACGCCGAGCAGCACCACCGCCTCGCCCCAATTGTCGATCGCCTCCGGCGTCGTGACGACGGGAATCGGCAGCGTCACCGTCTCGTCGGGCGCCTCGAGCACCAGGCCATGCTGCAGAGCCTCCGCGTGGGCACCCCGGGCGATCAGGGTGACATCCGATCCCGCCTGAAAGAGGCGACCCCCAACCAAACCCCCGATGGCGCCCGCCGCGAACACAACAAATCGCATGGGGGCACTTTGCCACGCGGCGGCAGGCCAGGTTCTGGCCGATCAGTCCTCAGGTGGCGATGGAGAGCCCGCCATCGATGGCCACGACCTGGCCGGTCACGTAACTCGCCCGGGCCAGCGACAGCACGACCTCGGCCACGTCTTCGGGCTGTCCCACCCGCTTGAGGGGCGCCACCGCCTCGACGAAGTCACGCACCACGCCCCAATCGGCTGTCCACGGCGTATCGATGAGGCCCGGGGCCACCGCGTTGACCCGGACACCGGGTCCCACCGTCTTGGCCAGGAGCACGGTCATGTGGTTGAGGGCAGCCTTGCTGGCCGCGTAGGGAATGGACGATCCGGTGGGGCGGAGCCCGGCGACCGACGCCACGTTGACGACCGAGCCGTGCGATTCCTGCAGGGCGGGCAGCGCGGCCAGCGTCATGGACCACGTCCCGAAGACGTTGACCTCGAAAATGCGACGCCACACGTCGACGGATGCCGCCGCCAGGTCGTGATGGGGAATGACCGCGGTCGTCCCGGCATTGTTGACCAGGGTGTCGAGGCGGCCCCAGCGCTCCAAGGCGGCGTCGACCAGACGGGTGGTGACTTCGGGATCGGCGATGTCGCCCTGCACGTAGATGGCGTCGGGCAGCGAGGCCGCCACGGCCTCCCCGGCGACCACCGAGGTGGCCGAGTTCACCACGACGCCGGCGCCGATGGCCGCAAAGGAGCGGGCCACCGCTTCGCCGATGCCGCTCGACGAGCCGGTGACGATGACCACATGGCTGCTTTGCTTCGTGACGGTCATCGAGGCACCAGGCCCCAGCTGGCCGACCACTCCCGGCCGGGCTCCAACCTGATGACGTCGGTGCCGCTGCGCAGGGCGTTGGGCGGGCTCGTCATGGGCTCGAGCGCCACTGCTCGCCTCCGCCGACTCAGTTCGCCCAGGGTGTCGCCCGTGTAGACCATCAGGTACTTGAAGGAGCGGTCCATCCAAAGGGCCGCTCCGCTGGCCCCGCCGGGCGCATCGAGGCTGGCCCAGGCCTTGCCGTCGGCATCCCGGTCCAGAGTGGTGAACGCCGTATCGAGGACCGTCTGGCCCAGGAAACGGGCCGTGGTGAAATCGCGATCGGTGCCGGCCACCGGCGTGGCGGTACCCGTCGGAAGTCCACGGTCGTCCAGGTCGAGGGTGTCGTGGGCCGGCAACTGCAGGATGGCTCCATCGACGGTTTCGGGGCCGGCAGTCACGTAGGGGTGGAAGCCGAGACCGAAGGGCACCGGACCGTCTTCGAGGCTGCGGGCCGTCGTCTTCACGGTCAGTCCGTCTCGGCCAACGTGGTACTCGAGTTCGAGCAGCAGGGAAAAGGGGTACCCGGGCTGGGGATGTAGCTGCAGGCGCAGCGACAACTGATTTTGATGGCGGGTCTGCAGGGTCCAGGGCATCCAACGCACCAGGCCGTGAATGGCGTTGCGGCGCTCGGGCTCATCGAGGGCGGCCTGAGCCCGGATGTCGTTGAACTCGTAGCGTCCGTCGGCCAGCCGGTTCGGCCAGGGGGCCAGCACCTGTCCCCGGCTGCCGTGACACCACTCCTGGGGGCCGAATCCGTCGATGACGGGGACCGAGCCGACGGTGTAGGAGCGCAAGGTGGCGCCGACTTCGCTCACCACGACTTCCTGTTGGTCATGCCCGATCCGCCACTGCTGGCCGGTGGGAGACGCGAGCGAAATACGGGGGGTGCGAGGGGTCATGGCGATTGAATTGAAGCAGACGTGGGGGTCAAGGTGGGGTTGGACGCTGGTGACGGGTCGGTAATCGCCCGCCGAACGCTGCGTGACACGCCGGCGGCCCGGTCCGAGTGACGCCGGTACGACCGATAGGGTCCGCCTTTGTGAGGGTATTGGTGACCAATGACGACGGAGTGCTGGCCCCCGGTCTGGGTGCCCTGACCAGAGCGCTGGCGGCCTGGGCGCAAGCGTCAGCGGCCGAGGGAGGACCTCGTCACGAGATCGTCGTGGTGGCTCCGAGCAGCAACTACAGCGGCGCCGGGGCGGCGGTGGGTTCGGTCGACGAGCACACCACCATCGCTTACCAACGGGCCAAGGTCGAAGGCGCGGAGCACATTGAGGCCTACGGGCTCGATGCCTCCCCGGCCCTCTCGGTCATCGCCGGCGCCCTCGGTGCGGTCGGCCCCAAGCCGGACCTGGTCATCTCGGGCATCAACCACGGCGTCAACGTTGGGCGGTCGGTGTTGCACTCGGGCACCGTAGGCGCCGCGCTGACGGCATCGCAGCTGGGCATCAGCGCCCTGGCCGTGTCCTTGCGAGCGGGGGTGACCCCCGATCCGTGGGAATCCGCCGCCGACCTGGCCGTGTCCCTCATTCCGGTCCTGGCTGCCGCACCGGTGCGGACCGTCCTCAACCTGAATGTCCCGGCCCTGCCCCTCTCGGAAATCCTCGGTCTGCGCTGGGCCCGGGTCAGCGGGGCCGGCCTCATTAAGGCGGCCGTCGGCGATGGGAGCTGGGACTCGCCCAACACGCCCGAGATGGAAGGGCCCGCGGCGGCGGAAGGGGCCAAGTCCGTCATGGGCGGCGGCACCATCGTGCTCACCGTGGGCACGCCGTTCCCGCACTCGGGCGATGCCGGGCTGGCCGACTCCAGCGAGGACGCCGCCCTGGTGGCCCAGGGGTATGCCGCCCTGACCGCCCTGCGGGGTCCACGCGCTGACGATGACGCCGCGCTGCTCGAGCAACTGGACGCCGGGCTGGCGGCGGTCCTGGCCCCTCTGGGCCTGTCGAACTAGAGCGGCTACCGCACCTACTCGTCAGCACCGGGCGCCCGACGCTGACGTTTCGTTTCGGACCGACGCTTCTTCGCCTCCACCCGCCGCACCTGGGAACCCTTGGTGGGTCGGGTCGGCCGCCGGGTGGGGTCGACCCGCAGGCCTTCGGCCAGGCGGGTGGCCAGACGTTCGAGAGCCAACTGGCGATTGCGCGACTGTGAACGCGATTCCGAGGCGGCGGCCCGGACCACCGGCCCGTAACGCTCAATGAGACGGGATCGCTGGCGCGGGCCTAGGGAGGCCGATGCCGCCACATCGAACTGCACCTCCACCCGGCTCAAGGTGCGATTGGCGTGTTGGCCACCCGGCCCACCCGATGTGGTGGCCCGCCAGGTGATCTCGCTCATGGGAATGGTCATGGCTTTGTGGACGCGCAGCGACGCCTCGGACGGACCGATCAGGTCGGGATCGACCCTGGCGTCGGCAGGGAGGTCGTCGGGGGCCATCGGGCGATCGTAGAACCACCCGATACAGTCCGGAGATGGACTATCGCCACCTCGGAAGATCAGGCATGCTCGTCTCGGCCCTCTCGTACGGGAACTGGATCACGCACGGCAGCCAGGTGGAAGAGGAGGCCGCACTGGCCTGCGTAAAAGCGTCCCTCGATGCCGGCATCACCACCTTCGACACGGCCGACGTCTACGCCATCGGGAAGGCCGAATCCGTGCTGGGGCGGGCCCTCAAGGGTGTGCGCCGGGACTCCATCGAGATCTTTACCAAGGTCTACTGGCCCACCGGCCCCAATCCCAACAACCGGGGGCTCTCACGCAAGCACATCATGGAAGCACTGCACGGCTCGCTGGAGCGCCTGCAGACCGACCATGTCGACCTGTTGCAGGCCCACCGGTACGACTACGCCACCCCGTTGGAGGAGACGCTGCGCGCCTTCGACGACCTGGTACGCCAGGGCAAGGTGCACTACATCGGGGTGTCCGAGTGGACGGCCGAGCAAATCGGCGATGCCCTCCGGATGGCCGACGAGATGGGCTTCGACCGCATCATCTCCAACCAGCCCCAGTACTCCATGATCTGGCGCGTCATTGAGGCCGAGGTCGTTCCCCTCTGTTACGAGGAGGGCGTGGGGCAGATCGTCTGGTCGCCGCTGGCCCAGGGCGTGCTCACCGGGAAGTACGCGCCCGGTCAGCCCGCGCCCGAAGGCTCACGATCGACCGGAGCCGAAGGCAGCGAGATGAGCTGGCTGTTGCGCGACGAGGTGCTGGAACCGGTGCAGGCCTACGCCGAACTCTGCCGGCAGGCCGGATACACGCCGGCATCGGTCGCCCTGGCCTGGGTGCTGCAGAACGAGAACGTGAGCAGCGCCATCGTGGGAGCGAGCCGGCCCGAACAGATCGCCGAGAACGTGAAGGCGCTCGATGTCGTGTTGGAGCCGGACTTTGTCGAGGCCATTGAGGCCGCACTGGCCCCGACCACCCTCTTCGATCCCGGCTTCACTCTCAGCCCCGAGACCCGTCCCTAAGACGGGGCCGGCTCAGCTGTCGAAGCGGGAGCTGAACGAGACCACGGCCATGGTCGAATGGGTTCGGTGCTCCTCGAAGACCCGCATGTACCCGGTGTGGGCAATACGCCAGCCGTCATCGGTCTTGGCGTAGCGATCGGAGTAGAAAGCCGTCCCGCCGATCTCCAGGTCAGCCGACGGGATGACGACGCGATCCTGCAGGTACCAGATGCCGGTGGCTTCGGTGGCCGAGGTGAAGTCGATCTCGGGGTGATGGCCGTGATGCTCGGTCACGATGGCCGGGCTGCTCAGGGACTCCGAGAGCCAGGTCACGATGGCTGACCGGCCTTCGAGCACGGTCTTTCCATCCTCGTAGGCCGCGGTGGCATTCTCGGTGAGTAGACGACCGAGCGCGTCGAATTCCTTGAGGTCGAGAGTGCGGAAGTAGGCGTACTTCAGGCGCCTGATGGCCTCGAGCTCAAATGCAGTGTCCATCCCACTCCCCTTCGTGCTGGTGGCCGCTGATGGCCCGTGCCAGGGTAGCTGGCTTGAGACTTTGCGATCCTGGGTATCTCACGCAACGAT
Source organism: Acidimicrobiales bacterium (assembly GCA_036268485.1). GTDB lineage: Bacteria > Actinomycetota > Acidimicrobiia > Acidimicrobiales > RAAP-2 > Bog-473. The sequence continues at coordinate 45,215 of DATAUC010000077.1, read as the reverse complement.
GCACTCATGACCGATCGGCAGCGCATCGCCGCCTACGGCCTCTGTGTGGACAATGAGGGCCGCATTCTCCTGGCCCGGGCCGCGCCTTCCCTGACCCTGCGGGGCCGGTGGTTCCTGCCCGGGGGCGGGGTCGACTTCGGCGAAGCCCCGGCCGATGCCGTACTCCGTGAGCTCTTCGAGGAGTCCGGCCTGACCGTCACGCTGGGACCCCTCATCGATGTGATGTCCGACGTGCGGACGTTGCCCGACGGCACCAACCTGCACACCGTCCGGGTGATCTACCGAGTGCAGTCCTGGGAAGGCGTGCTCACGCCCGAGGTGAGCGGCACCACCGATGCCATTCGCTGGGTCGATCGACAGGAACTGGCCGAACTCCCCCTGGCGTTCTATGTGCAAGAGGTCGTGGAAAGGTACTTGTGACTGAGGTTGAAGAGGACACGCGCCACCATGTGGTCATCATCGGCTCCGGCTTCGGCGGTCTCTCGGCCGTCAAGGGGCTGCGGCGGGTCAATGCCCGCGTCACCCTGATCGACCGGACCAATCACCACCTGTTCCAGCCGCTGCTGTATCAAGTAGCCACCGGGATCCTGTCGGAGGGGCAGATCGCACCGGCCATCCGGGACGTCTTTCGCAACTACCACTCGTTGCGGGTGGTGCTGGGCGAGGTCGGTGCCATCGACACCCAGGCCAGGGAGGTCCACCTGACGGAGTTGGGCCGGGCCACCACCATCGGCTACGACAGCCTCATTGTGGCCGGCGGCGCGGTGACGTCGTACTTCGGCCACGACGAGTTCCGGCATTCGGCCTCGGGGATGAAGTCCCTCAATGACGCGCTGCACCTGCGGGGCCAAATTTTCGGTGCCTTCGAGCGGGCCGAGGCCGAGGAGGACGATGCCCGCCGTGAAGCCCTGATGACCTTTGTGGTGATCGGTGGCGGCCCGACCGGCGTGGAGATGGCGGGACAGCTCATAGAGCTTTCCCACCGGGCCCTGCGCCGCAACTACCGGCGTATCGACCCCACCACCACCCGTGTCGTCCTGGCCGAGGGCGGCGACGGTCTGGTGACCAGCATGGGCCACCGCCTGTCCGCCATGACCGCCCGCGATCTCCGCAAGATCGGCGTGGAGATCCACCTGGGCGCCATGGTGACCAACATGGATGCGCACGGCGTCGAGTTGACGCAGGCCGACGGCTCGACGTTGTCCATCCGGACCGAGACCAAGGTGTGGGCCGCCGGCACCCGGGCCTCACCGCTGGCCGCCATGCTGGCCGAATCCACCGGAACCGAAGTCGACCGGTCCGGACGGTTGCGGGTGGCCCCCGACTGCTCGGTCCCGGGATATCCCGAAGTGTTCGTGGTGGGCGACATGATGGCGCTCAACGACCTGCCCGGCGTGGCCGAGGTGGCCATGCAGTCGGGCAAGCACGCCTCTCGCACCATCGGGCGCCGGATCAAGGGCGACTCGGTAATGCGCCCGTTCCACTATCACGACCTGGGCACGCTGGCCGCTATCTCCCGCTTCCGGGCGGTGGCCAAATTGGGGCCGCTGCAGATCGGCGGGATCATCGGTTGGCTGCTCTGGCTGGTCGTCCATGTGACCTTCCTGACCGGATTCAAGAACCGCTTCGGGGCCCTGGCCCGCTGGGCCGTCAGCTTCGTCGGCCGCGGGCGGTACGAGCGCGCCCTGGTTGGACGCTGGGCCCAGCATCCCGACCCGGCGGCCGAATCCGGGTAGCACCCGCGAGCCGATCATCCCGGCCGCCCGACACGTAGAGTCCCCCCATGCCCATCACCGTGACGCCCATTCCAGGGTTGAGTGACCACATCAACGACATCCGGCTCCGCACGGCCCGGATTGTCAATGAGGAGATCCTCCCCCACGAGTCCCAACTGTGGATCGGCCGCCGATCCAACGCCACCGACGCCGAACGGGTCGAGGCCAAGGCGCTGCGCATCACCGTCCAGGACAAGGTGAAGTCGGCCGGGTTGTGGGCGCCCCATCTTCCGCCCGAGTACGGCGGCATGGGCATCGACTTCCTGGCCCACGCCTACATGAACGAGATCCTGGCCTACGCCATGGGTGCCGCCTCGCTCTTCGGAGTGGTCGCCCCCAATTCGGGAAACCAGACAATCCTGGCCAAGTACGGCACGGCCGAGCAGAAGGAGAAGTGGCTCCTCCCGCTGGTCGAAGGGACGATGCAGTCGGGCTTCTCCATGACCGAGCCCGACAATGCCGGATCCGATCCCCGCTCCATCAAGACCACGGCCGTGCTCGAAGGCGACGAGTGGGTCATCAACGGGCACAAGTGGTTCACGTCCAACGGACTGGCCGCTGACTTCTTCATCGTCATGTGTCGCGCCGGCGACGCCAACGGCGAGGTCAAGCCCGGGCGCATGATGCAGGTCATCGTGCCCACCAAGGCGCCCGGCGTCACCATCGTGCGGGGCATCGGGATCTGGGGCAGCCCCTCGTCGGATCACTGCGAGGTGCGTTACGACAACGTGCGGGTCCCGGCCGAGAACGTCCTGGGCCAGGTCGGCGACGGCCATCGGGCGGCGCAGGACCGCCTGGGCGCCGGCCGCATTTTCCACTGCATGAACTCGGTGGGCCAGATGTGGCGGGCCTTCGACCTCATGGTCGAGCGCATGCTCACCCGGGAGGTGCACGGCGGACTCTTGAAGGACAAGCAGTTCATGCAGGGCTTCATCGCCGACAGCTACATCGATCTGCAGGCGGCCCGGCTCATGACCATTCACGCCGCCGAAAAGGTTGACCAGGGCGATCCTCAGGCCCGGACGGAGATCTCGGCCATAAAGGTCTTCGTACCGGCGGCCTATTCACGGGTGGTGGACCGGGCCATTCAGGTCTGGGGTGCCGCCGGAGTGTCGAACGACCTGCCCCTGGCCGCCATGTACCTCGGGGCCCGCACGCTCCGCCTGGCCGACGGTCCCGACGAGGTCCACCGCATCCTCATCGCCAAGAACGTGCTCCACCACTACGAGAAGGGCGGCGGGAGTTGGGACTTCGCCGGATGAACGGGCACCCATGACTTGGCAGCGCGGTCCGGGCGTGGCCGTGTTCGCCGAGAATGTCTTCGCCGGTAAGACGGCGGTCATCACCGGAGGGGGCACCGGTCTCGGGCGCGAGGTCGCCCTGTCATTTGCCGCACTGGGAGCCGACGTGGCCATCGCCGGCCGTACGGCGGCAGCACTGGACGACGTGGCCGCCACCATCACGGCCATGGGCGGTCGCTGTGAGGCCATCCCGACCAACATCAGGGAGCTGGACCAGGTCGATGCCCTGCGCGATGCCGTCTACCAGCGTCTGGGCCGGGTGGACTTCCTCATCAACAACGCCGGCGGTCAGTTTCCGGCCCGACCGAGCGCAATCTCGGACAACGGGTGGCGGGCCGTGGTCGACCTCAACCTCAACGGCACGTGGAACGTGACCAACCGCTTCATGCAGCCGATGGCCGCGGCCGGATTCGGTGCCATTGTCAACGTCGTCCACACGTTCTCATTCGATCGGGGCGCTCCCATGTTCGTGCATTCGGGCGCGGCCCGAGCCGGTGTGGTCAACATGGTCAAGACCCTGGCGCCCTACTTGATGCGGCACGGGGTGACCATCAACGCCTTCGCCCCGGGCGTTTTTGCCACACCGGGCATGATCGGCGCCGAGCTGGAGACGGTGGGTCGGACCGAGCAGAGCTTCACCGACGAGCTGGTGGCCGAGGGCACCACCGTGCGCATGGGCACGGCGGACGAGATGGCCGCCATGATCCTGTACCTCTGCTCACCGGCCGGGCGCTACGTGAGCGGCTCGACCGTCATCGTCGATGGCGCCTCCATGCAGACAAATTGGGTCAACTTCTTCCCTGACGACAACCTGTAGCTCGGTCAGCCAGGCGCCTTGACCTGGTACTCGTCCTTCCACCAGCGGGCGGCCCGGATCTCTTCGGGGTCGGTGCGCAACGACGTGTCCTGACCGAGGTCGGCCGGGGTGGGTCCGATACGGTCGGCGATGGGTTGCAGGGCGGCCAGGTCGAACCCATAGCAACGGGCGGCCGTCTCACCCAGGAGCTGCCGGGTGTCCTCCACCGGGATGCCACCGAAGTCGCCTTTCAAGCGCTCCAAGGTGTGCGGCCATGTGCCTTCGGGGTGCGGATAGTCGGTCCCCCACATGACGACATTGCAGCCGAGCACGTGGCGGCGGCGGATTTCCTCCTTGGACATGGTGGAGGCACCGATGAAGATGTTCTCCCCGAAGTAGTCCGACGGCAGCTTGGAGATCTTGCCGGCCAGGAGCGCCGCCATCTTCTTGGTGGTGTGGCCGCCCCCCATGTACTGATCCCATTTCCACATCATGTCGGCCGCCCAGTAGGCGGCCGCCTCGGTGACGACGTACTTGAGACCCGGAAAACGCTCGAAGACTCCCGAGAAGAGGAGATGCCACATGGGGCGGGCAGCCCACCACACCACCTCGGCCAGATAGATGCCGATGTTGCCGTTGTACTCGTCCTGCGGGGCCTCGCCCGAGTGGGTATGGACCGGGAAGCCGGCCGCCTGGCAGGCGGCCCACACCGGGTCGTAGTCCGGGTGGTTGTAGGGCTGCAGGTCGTGCCACATGGTGGGCACCATGACGCCGCGGATACCCGGTTGTTCGGCTAGCCACTCGATCTCTGCCACCGAGCGCTCCACGCTGTGGGTGATGGGCACCAGGGCAATACCGCCGTGGCGCTGCGGGTTGCCGCTGCACATGTCGGCCAGGAAGCGGTTGTGGGCCCGGGCGCCGGCGAAGGCCAACTCGGGATCGGCGATGGCGCCGGCCGAGAGCCCGGCGCCGAAGGGCGGGGAGGCCATGCCGGTGATGGCGTCGGCATCGGCGAACATGACCTCGGCGGACACGCCGTCGGCGTCGAGCTCCTTGCCGCGCTGGTCGATATCCCAGGCGCCGCGCAGACCCTCCTCGTTCTCAGTCTCCCAGCCCATGATGTAGTCGTAATTCATCTGGAGCTGCTGGTTCCGGTGCCCCTCGCGTTCGGCCAGGTACTCGTCGAATTGCCGCATGTAGGCCGGGTCCAGGTAGGGCCGGTACTGCTCGCAGGGCAGGCCAGCATGGGCGTCGGCCGAAATGATGGTGTATCGCTCGCTCACTTGGATGCCCCCAGGACGGAAAAGTCGTCGTAGCGCTGATGGAGATAGGGAGCCAGGTCGGCTCGTGGCACGGGGCCGATGATCCGGCCCACCTGGGTGGAGGCGCGCTCGGTCCAGTTCAAATCCACGACGCGGCGGATGACCAGGTCGGCGATGGGATCGAGCGGCGCCTCCTTAATGATGAGTTCTCCCTCAATGCCCTCGTGGAGGCGGGTGCGCTCTGTCTTCTCCCCGTAGACCAGGAGCGGGTCCTGGTCGAGAGCTCCGGGCTCCTCGGCCGAGGGCGACACCTTGAACCAGAAGTCCGTCTTTTCCTTCTCGTAGTTCTCCCGGGTCTCGGTGACCCGGCCCACGATCTCGCACAGGGTGAAGCCCATGCGGGCGATGCGCGCCTCCACTCGGTTCCCCTGGCGCCGGACCTCGACCTCGGCCAGCTTCTTAGGCTCGCCGTTGGTCTCGCGGCCGCCGATGGTGGATTGCTCGGTGGTCATGGGCATGAGGATGGGGTACTCACCCACATGATCGCCGTGACGCGCCTGCACCCCGATCCATCCGGCTCCGAAGACCGGGTAGCCGGGCATCTCGACCTTGGTGATGGTGATGCGCACCAACGGCTGGGGCCCGACCTCCAGCGGCGGCGGGAGGACCGCCGCGATGATGTCCGGATCGGTCGTGTAGATGGCCGTCACGGCCTCGGACCAGATGTCCGCCTTCTTGGCCGCCAACTCATGGTTGACCAGCGCGGCACGTGCTCCATACCTGACTGTCTGCATGGACCCTCCCTTCTGCAACACTGTTCCACAGACGGGGCGGGGTGTCGAGAGTCGCTACGCTGCCCCGACGTGCCGACGCCCCCGCCGCCCACCGTGGAGGAACCCACGGAACAGCGCTTGGTGGCGGCGGCGCGCGCCCTCCTCCTCGAAGATGGCGTGGTCGGGATCACCATGCGCAAAGTGGCCACCGCAGCCGGCGTGACGCCCACGTCGGTCTACTGGCACTACGGAAGCCGGGAAGCACTCTTGCACCGGGTCCTGACCGAACTCATTGCCGAGCTGCCCCAGCCCAAGGTGCGGAGCCGGACGCCGCGCCGGCGCATGATCGAACTGGCCACCGGCCTGCGCCAACAGGTGGCGGCCACCCAGCAGGTCCAACTCCTGGCCCTCGAGCTCGGCCGGGCGGCCGAATTGTCGTTCCCGACCCAGGTGGCGCTGGCCCGAGAGGTGGCAGCAGCCGGATTGCGCGACGAGGAGGCGGCCATGGTGGTGCGGGCCATCCTCTTCACCGTAGGCGGCTTCATTCTTCTGACCAACAACTTCGAACAGCGGGTGCCCGGCAGCGAGACGACCCAGGAGCTCTGGCACAGCTTGGGCGGGGGCGCCGTCGACGCCGGATTGCAGCGAGCCATGGAGCAAGGCGTCGACACCGACGCGCTCTTCCTCTTCACCCTCGAACGGTTGTTGGACGGGCTGCTGTCTACCTAGCGCTGCCCTGGGCCGGCCAAGCCGGCTGATGGGGTTCGGCCCACCCATAGGGTGGACTGCGATCAGCCCTCCGGGCAGCACGGCGTTGGACCCGAGCACCGTCGCACCTCAGGCTTTTGTCCTCGAAATGAGGCGGGATGTCGGTCCACGACACCGAGGCACACATCGTGACCAGCGACGGGGTCGAGCTGGCCACCCGCTCCTGGACCAGCTCGGATGACGCTGCCGCCATGGTGGTCCTGGTCCATGGGCTCTCCGCCACCAAGGACCACCCACACGTAGAGGCCCTGGCCAAAATGATCAACGCCCGGGGCGTTGATGTCGTCTCCTACGACGCCCGGGGTCACGGGGAGTCCGACGGGTACTCGACGTTGGGCGATCTGGAGCGTCACGACGTGGCTGCCGCGGTGCAGCTGGCCCGGAGCCGACATGCCCGGGTGGCGCTGGTGGGCGCCTCCATGGGGGCGATCGCAGCGTTGGCCTACGCCCAGAGCGATCCCGACCTGGCCGGCGTCGTCGTGGTATCGAGTCCAGGAGACTGGCGCATCCCTCTTCGGCTGCGCGCCTTGCTGACCGTGGCATTGACCCGCACCGGAGCCGGCCGCCGCTACTCCGCCCGACATGCCCGGGTGCGCATCCATCCGGTTTGGAACCCGCCCGAACCGCCACGCGCTGTGGCCCCGAAGGTGGTCAGCCTTGTCCCCCTGGCCATCGTGCACGGCCGGCGGGACCGGCTCATCCCGTTCCACTTCTCGCTCAACGTGACGACAGAGGCGCTCCCCGAGGCCCACGCCGTCGTGGTGGCCGGCATGGGCCACGCCTTCGATCCGGTCGGCCATGCCGCCATCTGCGACGCGCTGGAGTGGGTGCTCAGCGAGGCGCGATGATTTCTGCGCCGCCGCGACGTCAACCATGCGACCGACCGCCTTATGCAAGGAGATCCGATGAGCCGAGTCAGCACCTACCTGAACTTCATGGGCAACACCGAGGAGGCCTTCACCTTCTACAAGGGCATCTTCGGTACCGAGTTCGCAGGGCCGATCTTTCGTATGGGGGATATGCCCGATCCGAACATGCCAGCGCTCTCCGAGGAAGAGAAGCAAATGGTGATGCATATTGAGCTACCGATTCTGGGCGGTCACCTCCTGATGGCGACCGACATGTTGGCCTCGGCGGGGCATGAACTGCGCTACGGCAACAACGTCACCATCAATCTGGAGCTGGAGGACCGCACCGAGACCGAGCGACTCTTCGCCGCGCTCTCCGACGGTGGCAGTGACCTCTTCGGCCTACAGGACATGCCATGGGAGGCCTACTGGGGCACCTGCGCCGACCGCTTCGGCGTGCGCTGGATGTTCAACTGCAGCGAGCCCACCTCATAGTTGATCCCGGCTACCAGGCCCGCAGAATCTGCGTGGGATCGAAGGCGTTGCACGTGGAGCCGCGGGGCCAGTCGGCCGGGTCCAACGGCACGCCGACCTCTTTGACCAACGGCCCTATGCGATCGCCCACCGGTCGCAGCAGGGCCAGGTCGAAGCCGTAGAAGTCGGCCGCCGTGGTCTCCACCATGGTGCGCACCTCATCTTCGGGGCAGTCGGCGAAAGCCACACGTAGCGCCTCGGTGGTGTAGGGATAGCTGCCCTCGGAGTGCGGGTAATCCGCACCCCACATGATGCGGTCGACCCCGAGCTCATGGCGCAGGGGCGCCTCGCTCGGCCGCAGGAAGCTGGCGCCTATCCAGAAATTGCGGGCGAAGTACTCCGACGGCTTCATGGACATATGGGCCGCGGCGGCGCCGAAGAAACGCGCCTCGGCCGCCTCGGGCAACGTCATCCGCCCGTAGAACCAATCCAGGGTCTCCAGCCCGCGGGGCAACCAGGCCACGCCCTGCTCGGTGACGGCGAAGCGCAGGGTGGGATGCCGCTCCAGCACGCCGGAGAAGATGAGGTGCCACACGGCCCGGTGGCTGAACCAGGGGATCTCAATGAGCATCATGGCGCGCGCCGCTTCGTGGTCGCCGTAATCGGGCAGGGCGCTCCCCCCGTGAATGTTGATCGGCACATCGAGGTCGGCACACAACTGCCACAACGGCTCGTAGTGGTCCTCCCACAGCGGCGGGAGATGCGAGTTGGGTGGGATGGAGGGCAGCAGGATCCCGCCGAAGGGATGGAACTGCTCCACCGCCCAGCGCACCTCGGACAGGGCGTCCTCCATGTGATTGGCGAAGACCTGAATGACCCCGGCCCGACGACCGGGTGTGCGGGCACAGAAGTCGGCCAGCCACCGGTTGTGGGCCTGGACGCCGGCCCAGCGGGCGTCGTAGTCCTGCGGCGTGGGGGGAAGGGCGACGAGATTTCCCTCGCTGAAGAACGGGGGCACCGTATTGGGGAAGAGCACCTCGGCGGCGAGGCCGTCGGACTCGGTCTCGGCCAGCCGGCGGTCGCTGTCCCAGCTGCGATAGGCGATGGGGGCCTGCAGGTCGGCGAACGGATTGACGTACTCGGCGGCCCAGGCGTCAAAGTCGTCATGCCATCGGCTGGCCAGGTAGGGCCGGTAGTCCGCAATGTCACCCCCGGCGTGGCCGTCGGCCGAAATGATCGTGTAGCGCTCTACTGTTTCCATGTTCGTCACCTCAACTCAATGCGGCCGGGGGCAGCTGGCCCTTGCTAATGGCGTCGGCCCGACGGTGCAGCATCTCGGCCGCTCGGTCGAGGCCGTGGCCGATGATGAAGTCGCCCGCCTGCACGCCGCGCACGGCAAAGCGACCCAACTCCCGGAGATCCATCAGCTGGGCCGGATGTCCGGACGCCTCCAGGTGGGCTTTGAATTCTTCGAAGGTGGTGCCGGGCGCCGGCGGGCGCGGGTGTACGCGGGCCAGGTCGGGCGGCCGGTTCCGCTGGGCGGTCCAGAGTCCCGTATCGAGGAGGCCACCGGAGGGATAGAAGACGGCGGCCCGCACCTTGGTCTCCGCCGCCATGAGCTGGTGGGCCAGGGCCTCGGTCAGGCAGGAGATAGCGGCTTTGGAGGAGGCGTAGACCGAGGCGTACGGCACCGGCGCGATGCCGCCGTCCATGCTGGAGGTGTTGATCACCACTCCGGGCTGGCCCGACTCGATCATGCGGGGCACGAACGACAGCATCCCGTTGGCCACGCCGAACACGTTGACGCTGAAGCACCACGTCCAGTCGTTCGGCTCCTGTTCCCAGGGCCGTCCACCGCCGCCCGACGTCACGCCGGCATTGTTGAAGAGAAGGTGGCAGACCCCCTCCCGACCGAAGACGTCGTCGGCCAGGGCCTCCACCGAGGACGCCGACGACACATCGACGACGACACCGCGCACCTCACCCAGGGAGCCCAGTTCGGCCACCGCCTGGTCCAGGACTGGTTGCTCTATGTCAGCGATGACGACGCGCACGCCCTCTTCGAGCAGCGCCTCGACGATCCCCCGGCCTATGCCAGCCGCACCACCGGTGACGACCGCCACCTTGCCGCTGAGTTCCTCCATGGCTGGCCCCCGATCTCATGACGCTCCCCGCGCGTCACCATAGCTGCGGGAGGTGCGTTCTGTTACGGCGTTGCAGAGACGGCCGAGAGTCCCAGGGCGCCGGCGATATGACGGCGGGCGAACAGGCGGAAGGCTGCGTCATCGTTGACCGGAAGACTGGTCTCGGGGGTCAGGGCCAAGGAGAGGGCCACCCGAGCCACCATCTCCGCCACCGGCTCGGGATCGAAGGCCGGCGGCCCGGCGGCGGCTTGCACGCGTCGGATGAAGTCGGCCACGTAGGCCCGGCCCAGCGCCAGCACCACGCCGCCCTGGGTGGTCAGGAGGGGCAGGACGATCTCGGGTTCCGTGCTGAGCAGGCGGTGGAGCAGGGCGTTCTGACGCAGCGCGCTGAGGAAGGCCGTGGCCATGGTGACCACCTGTTCCTCGGGGGTGTCGGCCACGTTTACCTGGGCATCGACCAATGCAATCAGTCGGCGCACCTCGCGGCGGCCCACCGTCCACACCAAATGGTCCTTCCCACTGAAGCGTCGGTAGAGCGTGGCCGGGCTGATGGCCGCACGTTTGGCGATCTCCCCCATGCTGGTGCGGCGAATGCCGAACTCCATGAAGGCGGCCAGGGCGGCATCCGTGATGCGCTCGTCCTGACTTTCGTCCGGGCCGTCGTCCGCCAGCAGGTCGAGCAACGAGAACGCGGCCAGCGTCACGAGGCCCGCCCCTGCGCCATCCGTCGAGACGCCTGTTGGGCCCGAAAAGCCATGGGGTACTGCAGCAACCGGTCCGGCACGGGGGCAGCCGCGGCCCGCGCCACCACGGCAAAGGCCTGCAAGCGACGGCGGTCGCGAGCGGTCCAGCGCAGGCCGAGCTTCTGGCGCAACGCACTGGGCAGGGTCCCGACCGTGGTGTCGTAGAGCAGCAGACGGCCGGCCGGGCGCAGGGCCCGCCACAGGGGCTCGGGGAACAGCGGCCACGGGGGCGAGCCCACGTCGTCGAGGCGCAAGCTGCCCAGGAGTTCACGGGCGGTCTCGTTGTCCTCCAAGGTGTCGGCCACCGTCTGGCGGACGTAGGCGTGCAACGCAGCCAGATCGGGGGGCATGTGGGCCTGGCGAATGCCGAGAACCCGACCGACCTGTCGCCACTCGGCGTAGAGCTCCTTCTGCTGGCTCGGCGAGAGTCTGCGGCCGAACCAGCGGTTGAAGCACAGGGTCGTGTCGAAGTTCGAGAGGTGGACCCAGGCGTAGGCCTGGGGGTTCAGCGCGCTGTAGGGCTGCCCGTCGAAGCCCACGCCGCGGATGGACCGATGCAGCTGGCGCAGGCGGGCGGCCTCGTCAACCGCGGCGGCGCCCCCGAAGAGCTGGGCCTGCAAGGAGACCAGGGTGCGGTCCAACCGGCCCCAGGGATCCTCCCGGAAGGTGGAGAAATCGCGCACGCCGGCTCCCACCACCGGATGCATGGTCTGGAGAAGCAGGGCCCGGCCGGCCAGGAGGAGGGAGGTGCGGGGAAAGCCCAACCGCCAGAGCAGCGAGTCCGGCCCCAACGGAGTATCGGCCGCAGCAGGACCAGGCGGGAGGTGATCCTGCATGGATGAGAGAGTCACGCCATCATTCTCTCACACGTGGGCCCTCCGATCCCAGATCGGCGGGCCACGGTAGGATTCTCCCCTTCATCTAGCTGACCTGGGAGGTCATTCGTGTCGACCCGTCGCGCCGTGCAGGGCGCCACCGCTCTCGCCCTGGGCCTCTTTCTGAGCATCGGATCGGTGACCGTCGCCTCGGCCAGCACCGACAAGGCCAAGCACAAGGCTGCCCACCACACGACCACGACCACGGCGCCGAAGCGGGTCAATGGGACCAACCCGGGCAGCGCCCTGTGCAAGGCCCTGAACGGCGAGAACACCGACTCCGCCAAGATCGAGGCCGCCTTCACCAAGGCCTTCGCCTCGAAGAACTTCGCCGCCAGCAAGAAGGCAATGCTGGCCGCCGTCAACCTGGGCGTGAAGGAAGAAGGTCCGGCGCTGAGCGCCATGCGGACGGCGCCCGCCGCGGTGCAGACGGCCATTAAGGGACTCTTCACGTTCGACAGCACGCTGAAGGCCGACATTCAAAAGTCGACCAGCATCAAGTCGCTGGAGGCGTCCCTGAGTTCGCTGGGTTCCAACGCATCGTTGAACAGCGACAGCACGACGGTCACCAATTACATCAACGCCCAGTGCGGGACGCTGCCCACCACCACGCTGTAGGCACCGCCGCCGTTTGACCGACCCGGCGACCAGAGGCACGCTTGACCCATGCCCGAGTCGCCTCCCATCCTGGCCGTGCCCCGGCCCGAAGAATCCGCCCCGGCCGACGAGATGACCATGGCCCGGGGTTGGCTGACCCACCTACGGGAGGGCGCCATCTACAAGCTGTCCGACCTCGACGAGGAGCAGCTGCGCTGGCGACCGACCCCGGCCGCCAATTCGCTGGGTCAGATCGTCTTCCACCTGGGCCTGTCCGAGCGGCTGTGGTTCCGTGCCGTCTATGCCGGCGAACCGATGGACATGGAGTGGCGGGGCCACATGTTCGATCTCCCTGATGGCTGGAACCGGTCCGACCTCGAAGCGTTCTATCGGGAAGAGACTGCGGCTTCGGACCGGGTCCTCGACGCCGCCTTCAGCTTCGACCTGGCCTCATCAGGTCCCCTGCGACCCACCACGCTGCGCTGGGTCGTCTTCCACGTCATTGAGGAGACGGCCCGGCATGCCGGCCACATGGATATCACCCGCGAACTCATCGACGGCATGACCGGCCGGTGACCGGCATGCCCCCAGCCGGCCGAAGCTGAGAATTGGCGGTGCCCGGGCCCCCTCCTTACGATGCCCCGGTCAGGACGGAGAAAAGGTGACCATGCTCGGCGGAATTCTCGGTGTATCTCGGCGGCACCTGCCGCGTTGGCGGACCATGGCGTTGGCCACCGCGACGGCGACGTCGGCCCTGGTGGGCTTCAGCCACACCACGGCCGGTGCGGCCGGTACGACCGTCCTCGCACTGCCCGCCGACGTGGCGGCCGCCAGTGCCGCGCCGGGAGCCGCCTGGACACCCGAAGCCGTCACCTACGCGGTGGGCGAACAGAGGAACGTTCCCATCACCATGAACGACGGGACGATCTTGCGGGCCGACGTCTACTTCCCGACCTCCGGAGGGGCGGAGGCGACCGGACCGTTCCCGGTGATCATGACGCAGACGCCGTACGGCAAGAGCACGGCCGGCGTGGCCGGCGGCGGGACCGGAGCCGACAAGTACATCGTTGAGCGGGGCTACATCGATGCCGTGGTCGATGTGCGGGGCACCGGGGACTCGGAGGGCCAGTTCGGCTTGTTCGACCCGGCCCAGCAGCAGGACAGCGTGGAATTGGTGCAGTGGGCGGCCGCGCTGCCCCACTCCGACGGCAAGGTCGGCCTGTACGGGGCCAGCTATCTGGGCATCAACCAGATCCTCACCGCAGGCGCCGTCGGCCCGAACAGTCCGCTCAAGGCCATCTTCCCCATCGTCTCCGCCACCGACCTCTACCGCGACACCGCCTTCATGGGAGGCATCCTCGACTCCGAATTCGGCGTGACCTACCTGGGCCTGACCAGTGGTCTCAACCTGGTCAACCCTCTGGCCACGGCCCTGATGGAACCGAACGCCGGTGACGGGCTGGCCTCGGTCCTGACCGACCACCTGGTCGACCTCTTCGACTTCGACACCAACTTCACGGCCAACATCTTGAGCGGGCAGGACGACGCCTACGACGACGCCTACTGGCAGGCCCGCCAGCCGTCGTCGGTGCTGGCCAACGTGGTGGCCAACGGAATTCCGGCCTACCTGGTCGGAGGCGAGTTCGACCTCTTCCAACGGGGCGAGCCCCTGAACTACGCCGCCCTGCAGAATCTCTACGACCAGAAGAGCGCCGGCGCCCAGATGACGCCGGGTCAGGCCGTGACCGGCCGCTACCAATTGTGGGATGGACCGTTCACCCACCTGGGTGCCGCCACCATCAACATCGACCCTCTCATGCTGCGCTGGTTCGACACGTGGTTGAAGGGCGTCGACACCGGCATGGCCGAGACACCCACTCCACTGCACTTCTACGACATCGGCACCAAAACGTACGACGAGACCACCACGTTCCCCTTCACCGGGCTCACGCCGACGCGCTACTACCTGGCGTCGGGACGGTCCGGATCTGACCCGACCTCGCTCAACGACGGGCGCCTGACCACGACCGCTCCGACGGGATCCGGATCGGACACCCTGGCCTGGTCACCACTGGGCAGTCCGTGCGGAGAGGCCATCGACCAATGGGCCATCGGTCCGGTGCTCTTCGCTGAGGAGGAGGTCGGCATCACCTCCTTGCCCTGCCTGCAAGATGACCGCCTGACCCAGTTAGGTCCGACCGTCTTGAACTACACCACCGCGCCCTTCGCTCAAGCGCAGACGCTCGGGGGTCCGATTTCGGCGTCCATTTACGCCAAGGCCAACACCACCGACACCGAGTGGGTGGTCGAGGTGGAGGACGTCAGCCCCAGCGGGCAGGCGAAGCCGCTGACCGAAGGCGCACTGCTGGGTTCGTTGCGGGCCACCAGCGCGTCCCAGTCGTGGACGGCTCCCGATGGCCAGTACCTCCTGCCATACCACCCCTACACCCAGGCGTCCTCGCAACCGGTGACTCCAGGGGCCCTGACGCAGTACAACGTGGAGATCTTCCCCACCCTGAGCACCATCGCCGCCGGGCACCGCATCCGCATCACCATCACCACGGCGGACTCACCCCACCTGCAGCCAACAGTGCCCGAGACGCTGAACCTGGTGGGCGGCGTCTACAAGGTGGCCCACAGTGCGGCCGGGCCCTCATCGGTCGAACTGCCGCTCGGCCGGGTCACCCCGGTCGTCACGACGGTGCCGCTCCGACTGCCCGACCCGGCACCAGTCATCGGCGGATACGTGCCTCCGGCCACCACTCCGGCAGCCGCTGCCGCACCAGTTGCGCCGGCTGCTCCGGCATCAGCAGTCTCACCGTTCCTGTCCTGGCTGGGCCGCATCAAGTTGTAGCGAACGGGTCCGATGCGAGTCGCCATCCTCGATGACTACTTCGACACGCTCCGCACCTTGGCCTGCTTCGAGCGGCTGCGCGATCACGATGTCGAGGTGTGGAACGACCACGAGCAGGACACCGCCGCCTTAGCCGAACGGCTGGCGGGCACCGAGGCGCTGGTTCTCATCCGAGAGCGCACGCAGATCCGCCGTCCCTTGCTCGAGCGCCTGCCCGCGCTCCGCCTCATCAGCCAGCGCAGCGTCTACCCCCATATCGACGTGGACGCCTGCACCGAGCTGGGCATCGTGGTCTCCTCCAATCTCCACGCCGATACTCCGTCCTACGCCGCGGCGGAGTTGACCTGGGCCCTCGTCCTAGCCGCCATGCGCTTGATCCCCCAGCAAGTGGCCTCCATGCGGGCCGGCCACTGGCAGATGGGTGTCGGCCAGACGCTGCGGGGCAAGACCTTCGGGGTCTTCGGCTACGGGCGTATCGGCCGGGTGGTGGCCGACTACGCCAAGGTGTTCGGAATGGACGTTGTCATCTGGGCCAGCCCGGCCTCACTGGAGCGGGCCCGGGCCGACGGCTGGACGGTGGCCACCAGTCAGCGCGAGTTCTTCGCCCGCTGCGACGTCATCTCACTGCATCTGCGCCTGGTGGCCGATACCCGGGGCATCGTCAGCGCCGACGATCTGGCACAGATGAAGGACACCGCGCTGATCGTCAACACCAGCCGGGCCGGGCTCGTAGAGGCGGGGGCACTGGTGACGGCGCTGCAGTCGGGCCGGCCGGCCCTGGCGGCCCTGGACGTCTTCGACGAGGAGCCGTTGGTGGATCCGAACGATCCGCTTCTCACCATGGACAACGTGGTCTGCACACCCCACATCGGCTACGTCTCAAGGGACGAGTGGGAGCTCCAGTTTGCAGACATTTTCGACCAGATCAACGCTTACGCCGGCGGCACTCCGATCAACGTGGTGAATCCCGACGTGCTCACGCACCCCCGACCGACCCCTTAGGGGTGGTGGTACGGGTGTCACACTGGCTGTTGAAGTAGACCGTGAGCACCTGACCGGCGTTGGTCACCTTGGGATTGCCGGCCGCGGCCGTCTCGGCCGCCGTCAACCCGGCCAACGTCTTGGACTTCTTGATGATCGACTTGAGCGTGGCATCAAACTTCAGCGTCGCGGCCACGGCCGCCTTCACCTTGGCCGGCGCCGAGCCCAGGGCGGACTGCACGTTTTGGGCCGCCTGCATGTCGATGCCGTAAATCTCCAGCGACGCCTTCTTGACCAGGGACAGCTGGCCCGAGGCCATGTCCTTCTTGACCTCTGACTGGTTCTTGGACACGCCCGCCTGCTCGTTCTCGATGGCCACGCAGAACGCGCTGGAGGGATTGGATCCGACATGGGTGGTGGACTTGGCCGCCGCGCTGGCAGCAGGCAGCAGCACGAGCGCTACCGCCGTCATTGCCGTCAGTCTGAGTCCCAATGCCTTCATCGTTCCTGCCCTCCGTTGTCCGCCGGAGAGCATAGGCAGCAAGACCGGGATGGCTGGGGACCGCTAGACGTCCTCGAGCACTTTGGGTCCCTGATGCAGGGGATCACCGTTATCTGGCTCCAAGGTGACGCCCAGGGTGGGAAAGCGATGCAGGCTGGCTCCGGTGTTCCACACGACGTTGGCCGAACCATTGGCCCCCACCACAAAGGAGCCCACCGAGACCCGGTTCTGATGCGAGAGGGTGTCACCGGAACCGACCAACCAGCAGGTGTAGACGGTCCCGGGTCGTGAGGGCGCCAGCCCATGGACGTTCAAGTTGATGGTCAGTCCGGTCAGCGTGGCCCGGATGGTGGCGGTGCCCCGGCCCTGCCCTCCGTCGGGGGCGACCAGATGCTCCACGGCCTGGGCCGCAGGCTGGCGATGGGCGATGCCCAGGCCCGCACCCAGACCGACCACACCCACCACGGTTGCCGCAGCGGCGGTCAGGATCATCTGCCGGCTGCTCCAACGCCGGCGCTCACGGGCCTGACTGAGGGAGACGACCGGGGCGATCACTGGTTCGTCGGCCACTGCGGCTTGCGCGATGGCCTCGAAGGTGCGTGCCTCGAGGTCGGGGGGCAGCTCCTCGAAGGGGGCCATATCCGACAGGAGCCCCGGAAGAGACGAGAGGTCTTGCATCTCGTCCTGGCAGGCTGGACAGTCAGCCAGGTGGCGCTCGAACTCAGCCGCTTCGGCCTCGTCCAGCGCACCCAGCAGAAAGCCGGCGACATCGGGATGCGGCTCGGCGTGTGGATCAGCCATCGATCCCCCTCACTTGGAGGGCCGCCTTCAGGGCACGCAATGCATGGTGGCTCCGCGTCTTGACCGTGCCGATCGGAATGCCCAGGCGGGCTGCCATCTCGGTCTGCTTGAGCCCCTCGACATAGGACAGTTCGAGAATCTCCCGGTGGGCCCCGGTGAGGGAGTTCATGGCTTCCCTGACTTCGAGGCGGACCAGGACGCTGTCCACCCGATCGTCATCGGGTGGCGCCTCGGCTTCGGGTTCACCGGGCCGCGACGACGGTCGCCGCCACAAGTCGATGGCCAGGCGCCGGGCAATGGTGAAGATGAAGGTCGAAGGTGAACCACGTTCTGGGTCATAGCGCGACGCCGTGCGCCAGACCCTGAGAAAGGTCTCCTGCACCAACTCCTCGGCCAGGCCCCGGTCGCCCAGCAACTGGACGCCAAGTCCGTAGACCCGCCCGGCGTAGCGGGCATAGAGCACGCGCAGGGGCTCGCCGCGGTCGCCCGCGCCCACAGCCGCCAGCAGCTGGGCGTCCTCTGACCTCCCCGGTGATGGGGGCTCGACGTTCACTTCGTTGAGCTTCGCGCATCTGCATGATCACGGTCCTCCTCCCCACGGATACGGAGCGACTCTCGGAAAGGTTCAACAGCAAAAAGAAAAGAATTTCCCCCATTTTCTTTGAACCGTTTGCCGTGCGGTTGCGTATCCGAGATCGAACACACCAACGGCCGACCGGGCCACCAACCGAATGGAGACTGCCATGCACAGCACCACCGCCACCATCACCCGCTGGACCCTCCGGGGCGCCTTTGCTGCCGCCGCTGGCATCGCCGGCATGGCCGGATTGGCCGGGGCCGCCGGGGCCGCCACGACACCGACCACCATGACATCCGCCGCCCAGGGCGCCGGCCTGATCGGAATGATGGCACCCACCACGTCCGCCACCTCCGCTACTCCCGGCATGGTCAACGCCACCACCTACATGAACCAGACCAACGCCACCAACGCGGCACAGATCGCAGCGGCCCAGGCCCAGTCGACCCAGAAGCAGGCGGCCAATACGCAAGCCATCAATCAGGCCGCCAAGACCTCCGCCACGACCCAGCAGCAGATCGTCGCCGCCAACCAGGCCGCCGCCAGCGAGTCGGCCACGACCAAGGCGTCAAGCTTCGTCTGGTAGCCACGATCGTGCACCGGCTTCGCCAATCATCGGTTGAGAAAGGCCCCTCCACCCACGGGTGGAGGGGCCCCGGCCGTTCCACCCCTGGACCCACCCCGGGGCCGATTCGCTGGGGACTGCCTCCTGTCACGGTTGAGAGGTACCCCGACCGAAAGGTGGCGACCATGCCAACCGATGTTCTCCTCGTCAATATCCTCGTGCTCTTCGCAGTACTCGAAGCCGACCTCGGCCGGCGCAAGGTCAGCACCTCCCGCATCCTCCGGCCCGTCCTTCTGGCCGCCGGCATCATCCCGCTCTTCCTGAGTCACCCGGCGACATCCGGCAACGGCGAAGTGCTCGAGATCGCCCTCACCGGGCTCGGCGTGCTGCTGGGCATTGCCGCTTCATTCGGCCTCATGAAGGTCGCCTGCGACAGCGCGTCCGGCCGGGTCGTGAGCACCGCCGGCACGCCCTATGCCGCCTTCTGGATCGTCGTCATCGGCACCAGACTGCTGTTCACCTACGGCGCCAACCACTGGTACACCACCCAGCTGGGCCACTGGCTCGTCACCAACAGCATCACGGTCGATGCCCTCACCGACGCCTTGATCTTCATGGCTGTGGCCATGGCCATCACCCGCAGCATCCGCCTGGCCGTGGGCCGAAACCAGGCCCGCCGCCAGTCCACCCTTGAGTGGGCGGTCTGACATGAACGTCATCTCCATTGTCGAAGCCCTCGCCGTCATCGCCTTCGTGGTGGCCCGCCGGATGAAGGGTCGGCCGGTGCCGGCGCCCAAGAAGCTGTTCCTACTGCCCATCGTCGCCGGCATCATCGGCCTGCAGAACATGTTCCACGTGAAGATGAACGCCACCGACATCACCGTCGTGGCCATCGGTGCTGCGCTCTCCCTGAGTCTCGGCATGCTTCGCGGTCGCCTGGACACGATCACCGACGTGAGTGGCACCCCGTGGGTCAGCTGGAGCGTGGCCTCGGTCATCGTGTTCGCCGGCAACGTGCTGGCCAAGGTGATCCTCGATGTCGGCGGGGTGGCCGCCGGAGGCACCCGCTCGGCGCTTACAAGCTCCATCGTCTTGAGCCTGGGTCTCACCCTCCTGGGCGAGGCAGCCGTCATCTGGATGCGCACGCAATCCCTGACCACCCGAGGCGCCTCAACCTCGGGCCAGTACCGTGGGCCCGTGCAGTCCTCCGATCGGCCCGCCCAGTGGCCACCGATCCGTTGAGCACGAGGCCGACTGAATTCTCGCTTCACATGTTCGGAGGCCGCTACGCCCAGGCGGCCCGGCTCCTGGCTCTCGCCGTCATCACGGCAACCGTGTTCATAGGCCAACCCCACCCGGCGTGGTCCGGGAACGGGCTGGTCATGCTGGTCAGCCTGATCCCGGCGGTGGGGCTGCAGGGCGTCAACACCGTGTGGCCCCAGGCTCCGGGCGCGCTGGCCCGCAGTGTCGTTGCCGCCGTGAGCTGCGGGGTGCTCCTCGGCTACGACCCCGGCGTGGGGACCGCCATCCTGATCATCCTGGTCGGGCTGGACATCGGGGCCAACCTGCCCTTGGCTCCCGGTGGTTTTGTCACCGCGCTGGCCGTCGTCGTGACCGCCATCGCCATCCTGGTGGCCGGGGAGCCGACCTCGAACATCACCCTGGGTTCGGTGGCCATCATCGGCTACCTCACAGCGTCGGGGCGCAAGCAACACATGCTGCGGGCCGAAGAGGCCGAGTTGCGCCTGGCCGACGTCGAGCGAGCTCGCGAGGAACACGCTCGAGCGGCCGGATTGGCCGAGCGGGCCAACGCGGCCCGGGAGATCCACGACATCCTGGCCCACAGTCTGGGTGCCCTCGTCCTGCAACTCGACGCCCTCGAGGCCGTCCTCAGCACCGACGCCGAACCCAACGGTCGCGCCGCCGCCATACTTTCCCGAGCCCGTGGCCTGGCTGTGCAAGGCCTCAGCGAGGCCAGGCAAGCAGTCGGATCATTGCGCTCCGATCCCCCACCGCTGGCCGATGCCCTGCGCCAGTTGATCGAGACCGTCGAGGGCGGATCATTCGAGATCGTCGGCCCGCCACGCCCACTGGCCGCCGATGTGGCCGTGGCCCTGCGCCGCACGGCGCAGGAAGGGCTAACCAACGCGGCCAAGCACGCGCCCGGCTCAGTCCCCACCGTGCGTTTGGTCTTCAGCGCCGACGACGTTGCACTGACGGTGGCCGACACCGGCAGTATCGAGGCGCAGGCCCCAGGTCCATTGGCTGACCTCGGTGGCGGCTACGGCCTGGAAGGGCTGCGGGAGCGGGCCGAACTCATCGGCGGCACCCTGACCAGTGGGCCGCACGCCGGAGGGTGGCGGGTGCAGCTCCGCGTGCCGAACCATTCAGCCGATGCCCAATGACTCCGGATCCACCGTCATTGCGGATCGTGGTGGCCGACGACCAGCGCGCCGTGCGTGAAGCGCTAGCCACCGTGCTCGATGCCGAGAATGGCTTTGAAGTGGTCGGCCTGGCCGCCGACGGCAACGAGGCGGTCGAATTGGCGCACCGCGTCTCGCCTGACGTGGTACTGATGGACTTGCGCATGCCCAACACCGACGGTGTGGCCGCCACCCGACGCTTGTCGATTGAGTTGCCTCACATACGGGTGGTGGTGCTCACCACGTTCGCCGACGACGTCAGCATTGTGGGCGCGCTGGAGGCGGGGGCCACCGGATTCCTGACCAAGGATGCCGGACGGGAACAGATCGCCTTGGCCGTCCGTTCGGCCGCAGCGGGCCAGTCGGTGCTCGACCCCGCCGTCCAAGCCAGCCTGTTGCGAGCGGCCCAGAGCTCCACCCCCGCCTCCCAGTCACCAATGTCTGAGCTCCTGCCGGACAACTTGACGCCCCGCGAAGCGGACGTGCTGCGAGCCATTGCAGCCGGCCAATCGAATGCCGAGATCGCGGCCGAGCTCTACATCTCAGAAGTCACCGTCAAGAGCCACATCAACCATCTCTTCGCCAAGATCAGTGCCCGCAACCGGGCCGAAGCCGTGCGCTACGCCTATGACCACGGCCTGGTGGCCGGCCCGCCATAGCGATTGGGGCGTCTACTCAGCTCAAGGCGAGCATGGCCCTCGGGTCGGCCAGCATGGATGCCACCGAGGCCAAGAAGAGCGAACCTTCCTGGCCATCGACGAGGCGGTGATCAAAGGAGAGGCTCAGGGTCAAGACCTGGCGCAGAGCGATCTCCTCCTCGAACTCCCAAGGCTGGCGCCGCACGGCACCGACACAGAGAATGGCTGCCTCGCCCGGATTGACGATCGGCGTGCCCCCATCGACCCCGAAGACACCGATGTTGGTGATCGTGATCGTCCCGCCACTCAAGTCCGCCGGCGTGCTGCGGCCGGCCCGGGCCGTCGTGGCCAGGTCAGCCAGTGCGACGGCCAGCTGGCGCAGCTTCATGGTGTGGGCTTCCTTGATATTCGGCACGACCAGTCCGCGGGGCGTGGCCGCCGCTATGCCGAGATTGACGTAGTGCTTGGTGACGATCTGCTGGCCCTCTTCGTCCCAACTCGAATTGAGGCTCGGGTTCTGTTCGAGCGCGAGCAGGAGCGCCTTTGCGATCACCGCCAGAGGTGTGACCCGCACCCCGTCGAACGCCTGGTGCTGGCGCAGGGCGTCCACCAGTTCGACCATCGGCGTCACGTCGACGGTGACGAACTCAGTGACGTGCGGCGCGCTGAACGCGCTGCGCACCATGGCATCGGCCGTGTGCTTGCGCACGCCCCGGATCGGCACCCGTGTCTCGCGCTGGTCTCCACCGGGCGACACACCGGCCGAAGGTGGCTGGAGGGGTGTCGCCGTGACAGCACCGACGTCAGCCAAGGCGCGTACGTCATCACGGGTGATGGTCCCGCCCGGGCCGGTGCCCGCCACCTGGGTCAGATCGATACCGGCTACCCGCGCCATGTAGCGAACGGGAGGCGTGGCCAACGGACGGGCCGACCCAGCCGGCAGCGGCGGTGCAACCGCCGGCGTCGCGGTCTCTGCGCCACCACGATTACGGCGATGCCGACGGCTGACGGGAGCTTCGGCCGGCCCGTAGCCGACGAGCACCTGGACCTTCTCCTCGGTCGGCTCGCCTAGCGTTGCCGCTTCCGTCGCCATCTCCACCTCAATGATGGGCCGCCCCACATCCACGACGGTCCCGGCTTCGGCCAGCAGCGCCACCACGGTGCCGGCGTAGGGGCTGGGCAGCTCGACCACGGCTTTTTCGGTCTCCACCTCCGCGATGACTTGATTCAGGGTGATCGTGTCCCCCGCCGCCACCAGCCAGGTGACGATCTCGGCTTCGGTCAGGCCCTCACCCAGGTCGGGCAGGTTGAACTGGCGGCGGCTCACGGGACGGGAGCGAGCGTCTGGTCGACGGCATGGAGGATGCGGTCGACATCGGGCAGGAAGTACTGCTCCAACTTGGACGCCGGGTAGGGAACGTCGAAGCCGCCCACGCGGAGTACCGGGGACTCCAGGTGGAAGAAGCAACGCTCGGTGATACGGGCCGCGATTTCTGCACCCAGTCCCAGGAACACGGGCGCTTCGTGCGCCACCACCAGCCGCCCTGTCTTCTTCACCGACGTGGCGATGGTCTCGAAGTCGATGGGTGAGAGCGAGCGCAGGTCGATGACCTCGAGCGAGGTGCCTTCTTCGGCCGCCGTCCGAGCGGCCGCTAGTGCGGTGGCCACCAAGGGACCATAGGTGGCCACTGTGGCATCGGTACCGGCGACGAGGACCCTGGCCTGATGCAGCGTGCCCGGGTCCGACGCCGTCTCGGCCGAATCGTCGACGTCGCCCTTTTCCCAATAGCGACGCTTGGGTTCGAAGAACAGAACGGGGTCGTCGGAGGCCACGGCCTGCTGAATCATGGCGAACCCGTCCGCCGCGTTCGAGCAGGAGACCACGCGCAAGCCCGGGGTATGGGCGAAGTAGGCCTCGGGCGACTCTGAATGGTGCTCGACCGCCCCGATGCCGCCACCGAAGGGCACCCTGATCGTCAGCGGCATCTTCACCTTGCCCTGGGTCCGGTAGTGCAGCTTTGCTACCTGCGACACGATTTGGTCGAAGGCCGGGTAGATGAAGCCGTCGAATTGGATTTCACAGACCGGGCGGTAGCCCCGGACGGCCAGTCCGATGGCGGTGCCGATGATGCCGGATTCGGCCAGCGGCGTATCGATCACCCGCTTCGGACCGAAGTCGCGCTGCAGGCCCTCGGTGACGCGGAATACTCCGCCGAGTTTGCCAATGTCCTCGCCCATGAGCACCACCTTGGGGTCGCGCTCGAGTGTGCGCCGCAGGCCGGCATTGATGGCCTTGCCCAGGGCCATCGTGGTCATGTCGGCTGCTCGTCGAAACCGGCCCGGTAGTCAGCGAACTGCGCCCGTTCGGACGCGATCAACGAATGCGGTTCGGCATAGACCTGGTCGAACAAACTCAGCGGTTCCGGCTCGACCGTGGCCAGGCAGCCCCGCCGCAGTGTGTCCGCCGTGAGGTCGGCCGCCGCGTCCACCTCGCTCTGGAACGCTGCGTCGAGCAGGCCCTCGACCTCCAACAGGGCGCGCACCCGGGCCAGCGGATCCTTGACCCGCCATTCCGCCACCTCTTCGGCCGAGCGGTAGCGGGATGGATCGTCCGAGGTGGTGTGCGGGCCCATGCGGTACGTCACGGCTTCGATGAGTGTGGGACCCAACCCGGCATAGGCGCGCTGGAGCGCATGGCGGGTCACCGCCAGCACGGCCAGGACGTCGTTGCCATCGACCTGCAGGCTGGGGACGCCGAAGCCTTCACCCCGCTGGGTGATCGACGTGTGCGCCTGCAGCCGGACCGGCTCGGAAATGGCCCACTGGTTGTTCTGGCAGAAGAACACGACCGGGGCTTCGAAGCTGGCCGCGAAGCCAAGCGCCTCGGAAATGTCGCCCTGGCTGGTGGCACCGTCGCCGAAGTAGGCGATGGCGGCCGAATCGGCCTCGTCCAAGGCGATGCCCATGGCGTAGCCGGTGGCATGCAGCGCCTGCGAGCCGACGATGATGGCCGGCGTGGTCATGCCGAACTCGTAGGGGTCCCAGCCCGAGAGAGTCGAGCCGCGCCAGAAGCGCAACATGTTCGCCGGATCGACGCCCCGGCAATAGGCCACGCCGTGTTCGCGATAGCTGGAGAAAACAAAGTCGTCGCGCCGCAGGGCTCGGGCCGATCCCACCTGCGCCGCCTCTTGGCCCAGGAGGGGTGCCCACAGCCCGAGTTCGCCCTGACGTTGCAGTGCCGTCGCCTCGGCATCAATGCGGCGCACGATGACGAGGTCCCGGTAGAGCGATCGCAATTCGTCGGGCCCGACGTCGGCCACCAGCTCGGCGAAGGGGGATCCTTCGGTGCGGCGACCATCAATCTGAATCAGTTGGACCAGGCCGTCCACCCGGAGAGCGGCGCTGTCCTTTGCCATCCTCGGCGCCAGTACGGGTCGTGCGTCGGTAGCGGTCATGCAGTGCCTGCCTCCCCTGCTGTGGTCACCACAAGGGATTACACCATGAATCCTGTGTTCAGAGCATGAACTAAGCGAATACCTGCAGTCTGAGTCACCAGATCTTCGCCGTCATCCATATCAACGCACCAGATCTTGATCAGGCCTCTCGGTGAATCAGCGTTAAGCGTCCGGTCAGTCCCGGTGGAAGTAGTGCCCCTGCTCCAGATCCTCAATCAGGCTCGGCCCCTTGGGCTCCCATGCGAGCAATTCCCGGGTGACAACGCTACTGGCTGGGCTGTCCAGCCCGGCGAAGTGTCCCAGAGGACCGAAGCTCTCGACGGCACCGGCGGCGTCGAGGGACTTGGTCGGAACGTCGAGATGGCGGCCGATCGCCGCCGCGATGTCGCGGAATGCGACACCTTCGTCGCCCACTGCGTGCAGGACCGATCCGGCGGGCGCGGCATAGAGCGCCGAGCAGGCCAACGTGGCGGCGTCGGAGCGGTGCACCGCCGGCCACCGATTGGAGCCATCGCCCACATAGGCCGAGACGCCACTCTCCCGAGCGATGTCGACGAAGGTAGACACGAATCCCTTGTCGCCGTCGCCGTGGACGGTCGGCGGGAGGCGCAACACCGACGAGCGGACGCCGATCCCGCGCAGGGACAAGGTGAGCAGCGCCGTGGCCGCCCGCAGCCCGGCCGGGTTGCCGCGGATGGTGGAATCGGGCACCAGGCCGTCCTCCTCGGTGGCCACCTGACCGGGTTTCATCCCGAGCAGGCCCGAGGCCAGTACGAAGGGTCGGTCCGAGTTGGCCAGAGCCGCTCCCATGGCTTCGACGGCCAGTCGATCGGCATTGGCCGCCGCCGCGAAGTTCCCTCCGAAGGCGATGTCGTGCTGGAAAGCCAGATGGATGACCCCATCCGAGTCGGCCGCTCCCTTGCCCAACCCCTCCGGATCGTCCACATCGCCGCGGTGCACACCTGCGCCGGCGGCTTCCAGGGCTTCGGCCGAAGCATCCGAGCGAGCCAGCCCGACTACTTCATGACCCGCGGCGAGAAGTTCGGGCACTACGGCCGAACCGATCCACCCCGATGCTCCGGTGACGAAGACCTTCATGGCGAAACCTCCAAGCTAGGCTGATGTCAGCAACTGCCATCAATCTACTCCCTGATGTCAGTGACTGTCAACGGGTAGGATCACTGCATGGGCCGATGGGAACCGGACAGCCGGGGCCGGCTGCAAGAAGCGGCGCTCTCGCTCTATGCCGAGCGCGGCTTCGACCAGACGACGGCCGCCCAGATCGCCGAGCGGGCCGGTGTGACCGAACGCACCTTCTTCCGGCACTTCGCCGACAAACGGGAGGTGCTCTTCGGCGGAGCCGACATCCTGCAGGAGCGGATACTGACCGGGGTCAATGACGCCCCGAAGGCCGATGGCCCCTTCGACGCCGTCGCCCGCGGCCTCGATGCTGCCTCGGAAATGCTGGGTGAGTCCCGCCGCGATCTGGCTCTCCTGCGCCAGACCGTGATCGCCTCCAATCCCGAACTGCGAGAGCGCGAACTGGCCAAGCTGGCGACCTATGCGGCCGCGGTCGCCGCGGCCTTGCGCCAACGGGGAGTCAACGAACTGCAAGCGACCTTGGCCGCTCAGGTCGGCATGACGGTGTTTCTCGTCGCCTTCAATCAATGGGCCGAGGGCGGCGACGGTCAGGACCTCACGCTCATAATGCGCACCTCGTTTGCCGAGCTGCGAGCACTGGCAGTCGGCTGAACCATTGGCTCAGCCGGCGTATTCAGGTCGCGGCGCCCTTAGTGGGCGGTGCGCTGATGACATTTGAGGGAACCTTGAGCCGGACCTTCTTGTTGTAGTCGGAGAACCGGATGGTTCCGCCGCTCTTCTTACTGGGCTCGAAAATCCCGACCAGATACGGCTTCCCGTGCGCGGCGATATAGATCGTCGCTTTGACCCCGCCGACGACTCCGACAATGGCATCGACGGCCGTCCCATCGAATGTCGTGGGGCTGGACCGCGTGAGCTTCGCCGTGCCCAGGCCGGGCACCAAGCCCTGAATCAGGCTCTTGGCCACCACGAACACCGACACGGCGGCATACCCAGGATCGCCGACCTGCGACGCCAACCAGTGGTTGGCCAGCAGTTCGGACTGATCATGCGAGAGTCCCTCCTGCGAATAGAAACCCTGTGTTGCCTTCACGTAGATCGTCAGGATAAGACGGCGTATGTCCGCTTGCTGGCCGTTGAAGGACAGCGTTCCGCCCGCCGCCGCCTTGCTGATGGCGACTTTGAACTTGATGGTTGTTCCCGTATCGACAGCGGTCCCGCTACACACGAAGGAACTGGCTGCGTAGGTCGCCGCCACGGCCTGGCTGACTTCAGATCTGGCCGATTGTGCCTTCTCTCCCTTGACCGCGGCCGCGGCAGACGCCGACGGAAGGGCACTCAAGAACATCACGAGGCAGAAGCTCAAGAGTGCGATGCCCCGTCGCCGTGCGTTCAGCGAGTCAGTGATTTTCGACGAGAGGGCCGACACGATGGGAGCGATGGAACGATCGGAGTCCATTGTTCAGCGTATCCGCATCCCCAGGTTCGACCTCTGGGTTCACGTGGAGGTTCAGGTCGCGATGCCATAATGGAGATGGACCACGCCGTGTTCAAAACGGTCCACGCCCAGTAGTTCGACGGTCGCGGGGACGTGGTCGGGCAGCACCGCCTTGCCACCCCCGAACATCACCGGCATGAGGAACAGGTGGATATCGTCCACCAGTCCAGCCTCCAAGGCCTGTCCGGCCAGCTCCGAGCCCCCGATGGACAGGTCGCGATCCGCCTGTTCCTTCATGCGCCGCACTGCCTCGGGATCGAAAGATCGCTCCAGGCGAGTCTTTGCGCTGGAGACCCCCTCCAGCGTCCGCGAATAGACGACTTTGTCCGCTGCCATCCAGAGTCCGGCGAAGTCCAGAGCGATGGGCGACTTGTCGTCATCAGCTTCGGGACTCTCCCGATAGACCAACATCTCGTACATCCGGCGGCCGTAGAGGCACGTGCCGAACCCTCTTTCGAGGTCGTTGATGAACGCGTGTACTTCAGCATCCGGGGCCAGCAAGTCGAAGTTGCCGTCTTCGTCCGTCGTATAGCCGTCCATGGACGCGATCGCCGAATAGACGAGCTTCACCACGGCGTCACTCCCTCCGAGCGTGTCTCAGCAAATTCCCACGACAACATCTATCCAGCTTGGCATTCAACCAGCGGCCTTCCCCTTTGGGCGACTTCTCAAGCGGTCCGGTCGCAACGTTGCAGCCCGACGACGAGGTGTGCTTCCTCCAGGCGGGCGTGGTCTTCTGGCTCTGGACTGCCCTGGGTGGGCAGGGAGCCCCAGGGATCGAATTGCCCTACAACGTGCGCTCGCCCGAGGAAGTGATCGACGTCTTGAACGATGCGCTAACCGCTGGCGGGTCACTCGTTCGTCACGCTCACGTAGCCGAATGGGGTGGAACGACCGGGGCGTTCGCTGACCCCGACGGCTACGTCTGGGAAGTGGCGCACAATCCCGGATGGTCACTCCACCCTGATGGCACGGTCCACCTATAGCTGGCTCCGGCCGACGCCGGCGCAAGCGGCTCACCTAGGGCGACGTTCGAGGTGGAAGCACCACACCAAAATCCAGATCGTCCCAGAAGATGGTCAGTCTTTCTGCCTCAATTGGAAGAGCGGGCACAAAACCCATTCGGCCAACCTGCTCGCCGCCGCCGCCGCCAGATCCACCGCCCGTCGTGTGGTAGTCGGTGCCGACATCGTCAGCCAAACGCAGATGCCGGCGCTGTATTTTCAATCGCTGCAGCAGATGCTTACGGAGTCGATCTCGTTCGAAGTCTGAAACCTCTTCGAGGTCAGCGTCCAGCGCCGCCAGTTCATCGGCGAAGAGGAACTCGTAGTCGGGCTCGGGAGCCAGCCGCCAGGCCACTGCCACCTTGGTGCTGTAGAGCTCGACTCCAAGGATCTGCACTCGTCCGCCGTAATCCAGCGGCCGATCGGGTTCACTCACCGCTACGAGCCCAAGAAAGGTCGATGCCGGAGGCGGGTCGTGCGGACGTGGGGGCCGTGCGCCGACCGAGATGAGTCTGGCTCCGCTGAATCCCGCTGGCAGTGGTTCAAGAGGTTCCTCACCGAGAGCCACCAGCATCCGGTTGGTCCACTCGGGACCCTCGTCGTTGGTCACCGCGCCCACTGCCTGCAAGGCAGCCAGGGCTGAACTGAAGTTTCGAAACACCCCCGACTTCCATTCGTCTGCGTCGCCATCTAACCCCAGTGGGCCGACGCGGGCTCCAGCGATTAGTCCGGCCAGGTGTGCTTGAGCTTCAGGGTTCAACGTCGTCCCGCTCCCCCGCCTACTTGCGGTGCAAGGTCAGGTTGAACGTCACGGCCTCCTTGATCAGTGCCTTGAAGGCCTTTTCGTTGATCGTTTCGCCTTCAGCAATGTCGATCGCCCGGCGCATGTTCCCCTCCAGACTCGAGTTGAACAAGCTCGAGGGATCCTTCAACGACGCGCCCCTGGCAAAGGTGAACTTCACGTGGGCCTTGTAGGTCTCACCCGTGCACACGATGCCGTCGTGTGACCAGACCGGCACACCTTCTGGTTGGCTTGGCTTCTTCCACTTTGGCTCTTCCACCATCTCGGGATCAGCCTGTTCTATCCACGTTCGCATGCGAGAGAGGGTGGCCTCTCGCCAATCGCTGACCTCTTCAGTTCCTTTGTTGCTTTTGGGCATGAGCGAAAGGGTACCGTCGAGATCACCGGGCGGCAGGAGTCACGACACCTCTCATGCCGTGGCGACCTCCAACAGGTTGAGAATGATGCGCTGCTCGGCCTTGGCTTCCGGGGATCCCGTGCTACCTCGCCCGGTGGTCAGGAGCGCCAGGTCACAGGCGGTGGAGCCGTTGTCGTTTTGAAGGTCAGAATCAGCGCCCGAATCAAGAAGGGCTTCGACTGCGGCAGAACACCGGTTGCGTACCGCTCGATGTAGTTGCGTACCGCTCGATGTAGCGGTGTAACCCCGCCCAGCGCGGGGCGTTGGGATCCGCACCCGCGTGCATAAGGCAAAGGATGCCTTCGCGCTGCGCCTTCGGATTCCAGACGGGCGATTCGGGGTTCCCGATCACGGCAGCGTGAAGCGGTTCACTTCCACGTCGGACCAGCAACTTTGTGAAATCCGTTGTGGTGGTCATGGCACATACATCCTCGCTTCTCAAGGCTATGTGAAGGGTCTTCGCTGAGACAGAATCGGTGACATGCGAATCGGAATCGCCCACCACTTCGGCTGGGCCGTGGCCGTCACCGCCTCGGAGGACTACCGCGTCGTTGACCGCAGGAGAATCGAATTGATCGAGCCGGGACTGCCGGCGGCACCAATCCACCATGAGGGCGGCCCCCACCTACTCCACCGAACAGGAGAGCCACTCGATGACCTTGCCTTGGCCGCCTTGGTGGCGGAGGTGCGAGCGTCGGTGGTTCGAGCCACGAGAACCGGGCTGACAGAGCTAGCCGCCGCGGTGTCCGAACCGATCGCCTCCATATCGCTTCGGTCCTGGCCGCCCGACTTCCCTGAGGTAATTGCCGTCCAGCGCCGCGTGCCTTACGAGAGCCGCGCTGACTCAGTCATGTATTGCCAAGTGCTGGCCCAGATCGCCAGCGAACAGGGCTGGGAGGTGCACCCTTACAACGCCAAAGACGTCGAAGGTGAAGCGGCCCACATTCTGGGCGAGCGATCCCATGACGTGCTGCAAGGCCCTCGGGCAACGCTCGGCCGGCCGTGGTCGAAGGACCATCGCATGGCCCTCGCCTCAACCGTCGTGGTCAAGTAACCAGCGCATTGGACCCGGTGGACAGCGCTGTGTGCCGGATTCCCCTGGCCGTCCACGTGCTCACCGCCACAATGCCGGTAAGCACCGGGATCAGGAAGAGGGCGGTGTGTAGGGTCGTTGATGAGGCAACGGCACCGATCACGACCGGTCCTACGACATAGCCGGCCCAGCCGCAGCCGGCCACCGAAGCGACAGCTCTTCCGGTATTCACGTTGCCCACCGCTCCGGCCGCGCTGAGGATCATCGGCACGACGCTCCCGAGCCCAGCCCCGAGCAGGGCGAACCCAATGAGCACGCTGACCGGACGGGCGATGACGAGGCCGGCGGCGAATCCGAGCGTGGCCATGAGGGCCAGGGCAGGGAGAAGTCGGTAGGCGGCGAACCTGGTGAAGAGCCGGTTTCCGGAGAGCCGAACGGCCAGCATGGCGAAGGCGTAGATGGCAAACCCCAAGCCGGCCACCAAGGGTGTCGTGTGCAGGGAATTGCGGAGATACACCGCGGCCCAGTCGGCCGCGGCGCCCTCGCAGAGCATGTCGGCGAAGGCGATACCCCCGAGGACGACAAGCTCCCTCTGCAGCACGCCGTGACGCCCTCGGCCATTGCCCATTGATGGTTCGGGGTCATCGCCTGCTGGCCGATCGGGGATCATCCGGGTCGTGAGCCAGCCGACAACGAGTAGGCCGAGTGCCGCCAGCACCAGCAGTTGGGCGCTCAGCGAGACACCCAATCCCACCGCCGCCGCTCCTACGACCGCACCGAAGAGGGCGCCGCTGCTCCACGAGCCGTGGAAACCCGGCATCAGCACGCGGCCGGAAAACCGCTCGACCGCGACCGCCTGGGTGTTCATGGACGCGTCGAGCAATCCCTGGAAGAAGCCCCAGACCAGGAAGGCGACGAAGAACGTTCCGAACGAACCAGTGAGGCCGATGAACGGCCCCGACACGCAGTACCCAAGCAAGGCCAGGCGGACAAGCGGCCGACTCCCCACCCTCGACAGGATGCGGGCAGCCACCCCAATGGCGAGAACCGAACCGATGGGGGCTCCGAGTAAGGCGAAGCCAAGCCGACCATCGCTCAGATCAAGGTTCTGTTTCAGCTGGGGTATGTGCGCCGTCCACGAGGCGAACAGGAATCCGTGCACAAAGAACACAGCGATGACGGCCAGTCGGGGCCAACGGTCCGCCGACGCTGGTGACGTTCTGCGGCCTGACTCCGGAAACAACGTCACACGCAGCGGATGTCAACTCCCATCGCCCGGAATTCCTCCACGCTCTGCTCATCGGCTCCGACATCGGTGAGGATGATGTCGATTTCGTCGAGATCGCAGACGTGACCGAAAGCCAGCCGTCCGAGCTTCGAGGAGTCGGCCACGACGATGACCCGCTGCGAGGCTCGGGCGGCGGCGCGCTTGACTGCCGTCTCGGCCAAAAGGTGGGTGGTGATGCCGGCCTTGGCGTCAATGCCGCACGGGCTCATCACACAGGTGTCGAATCGGAGCTGAGAGAAAGACGGTTCAGTGAGACTGCCGGTCAACGACAACTCTCCCGGACGCACCTCGCCACCCGGGAGGAGAAGTTTGATGTCGGGACAC
Source organism: Acidimicrobiales bacterium (assembly GCA_036268485.1). Taxonomy (GTDB): domain Bacteria; phylum Actinomycetota; class Acidimicrobiia; order Acidimicrobiales; family RAAP-2; genus Bog-473. The sequence continues at coordinate 12,616 of DATAUC010000077.1, read as the reverse complement.
TCGTGTAGCTCGAAGACAGGCCGAAGGGCCAGCGGCATGACCGTCAAACGTCGGCCGCGGAGAGCTCGTGCCACCTCCATGGCCGTGGTGCCACCATCAAGGATGACCGTTTCCCCGTCGGCCAACAGGCTGGCTGCCGCGGCGCCTATCGCCGCCTTGGCCTCGCTGTTCTCCAGGGCCCGAATTCCGTACGGGGTCTCCTCCGCACTGAGGAAAACACTCACCGCCCCGCCGTGGACACGACGCAGACCCCCGCTGCGCTCCAGCGACTCGAGGTCACGGCGCACTGTCATCTCGGAGCATTCCAGAGTGTCGGCCAGTTCCACCACCAGTACTGGGCTGCGTTGTCGGAGGGACTGCAGGATCATTTGGTGGCGGGTGTGCACATCCATAGTGTTCAATCTAACATGTTCCATGTGCGTATTCACGGAGTAATCGAACTTCCCGTTGAGGCGTTGGTGTTCGACATCGGCGGTGTCTTGCTTGATTGGAACCCCAGACACCTCTACCGCAAGCTGTTCACGAACGAAGACGAGATGGAGTGGTTTCTCGCCGAGATCTGTTCGCCGGCCTGGCATGCACCCCACGACCGCGGTGTCTCGACCGCGCCTTCATGCGCCGAGCTCGCCTCCCAGTATCCCGAACTCTCCGAGCTGATCTGGGCCTGGTCGAAGCGCAGCGAGGAGATGATCGGAGGTGTCGACGCCGGATCTGTAGAGGTTCTTCGAGCAGTGAGAGCGACCGGGCTGCCCTGCTACGCGCTGACCAACCACGAGAGGGAGACGTATCCGCTCCGATTCGAGCGCTTTGCATTTCTTGACTGGTTCGACGGCACCGTCGTCTCCGGTCAAGAAGGAATGGCGAAGCCAGAGCCCGCCATCTTCAACCTCCTGCTCGATCGATTCGGACTGACACCAAGCACAACGTTGATGATTGACGACAGCAAAGAGAACGTCGAGGCCGCCAGAGCGCTCGGCATGCAGACCGTCCTGTTTCGCTCGTCCGGCCAACTCCGGTCGGAACTCGAGGACGCCGGGGTTCTGTCCCGATCAACCTCAGGAAATCCCGAGCGCGGCAAGTCCGTGAGATGGAAGGTGACGCCTGACTGAGAAGCCTTGGTTGGTTGAAGTTGTCATTCGCCACGGACCTAGCCAGGATCGCCCGACTCGGGCCGAGTGGCGAACCAACTCGCGGTTCGGAGGGTCAAGATGCAAGTATGCGAAAGTTCGCTTTTCTCATCGTATTCCTCTTAGGTGTGGGACCAGCCTCGATTGGGGCGTCGGGTGTCGCGGCGGCTGCTCGGAACAGAGCGGGAGTGGCAACCGGTCGAGCTGTCGCTTGCGTAGGGCCGTCAACGGCCTCAATCGCCGATCTCAGCGTCTGGCGGGGAACCACTCTGATCCAAAAGGCGTCAGTACCTGGCGGTTCGACATTTCACTTTGTATTGCGGCCGGGTACGTACGTCATTTCAAACCAAGGACATCCAGGACAGGGCGTAGGGAGCAAGCCCTTCCGCGTGCGTTCGGGGCTTACCACTCATGTGGTGGTGAGGGACCACTGCAAATGATCTCCCCCCATCCCACCTCTAGGGATTGACAGCTGAAGGTGTCCCGCCGGCAAGGGGCCTCAGTTAGTCAGTTTCAAAAAACGAGACTCTTGCGAGCGGACTGCCCTCCACCCACTCTTCGAGGTCGGCCGCCGGCCACCCACTGTCGGGAAGATTGCGCTGGTTAAATTGCTCGACGAAGTTGGCGAGCACTCGACGACGTTCCACCGGCTGGGTTATGACCGTAGCCACGGCGGCCAGATCGGCGACGATTCCGTGCTTGAGATGGAAAGTGAAATTGGGTTCGGCCGTGAGGTTGGCCAGCCAATCTCGAATACGCGGGGCGGGAATCCCACTGAGATAGATCGAGTCTTCGAACCAGTAGAAGACGATTTCGATCCTTCGCTGCTCCCCAGAACGTCGGCCTTTGGTCGTGATGTCGATCGTCCGAGCAGAGCAAGATCCAGAGACCGACCATTGGCCAGTGCCTGGCGTACGTCGTCACGCATCAGGTGCTCCTTGTCGATCGGGTTCCATTGCCTCTGCATGAAGCAGAAAGAGCGCTAAGAGCGACCCGCTGTTGACCCAATCGAACGTAGCAGGAGTCGAGGAGTGATCAGGGCATCAGGATTTCCACCGTTCACCAGTTCGGGGTTCACGCACTAGCGCCGGTGCAGGGTGAGTGATCGACCATGTTGCGCTACCGATACCCTGGGCAATGTGACCTACGAGGGCCTCTCCCGGATGGAGTTCGCCTTCCCGGGACCCCTTCGGGACGCATTGGTGAGTGCCGTCCTCAATGGCCTCAAGGTGTCGACCACCAGTCTTCAGCTCGAATACGAGTTGGAGGGCAGCCCACTTCCGGTGCCGGGCAAACGCTCGGTGGTTGTGGACTCGATGAACCGACCAGTGGCACTCATCGAGACAACAAGCGTCGAGATCGCCCGGCTTGGTGATGTCGATTTAGCGCATGCGGTCGATGAGGGTGAGGGTTTCGAATCCGTCGCCGATTGGAGGGCTGGACATGAAGAGTTCTGGCACTGCGACGACATGAGACGCGAACTCAATGACCCCGCATTTACGGTCAACAACACCACAAAGGTGGTTCTGGAGCGATTTCGAGTCATTGAGCGAATCAGTGACGCCTCCTTGCCTTCAGCCCCGTAACCAGGGTTAGAGCGGACGACGGATCGGGTCAGCCCATGGGCTGGGCGAGAGCGACGATGATCCCCTCGGGGCCTCGGACGTAGGCCATCCGCCAAGAACTCTCGTATTCACCGATTCCACCCACCAAGCCATAGCCGGCGGACGCTGCCTGGTCGACGGCGGCGTCGAGGTCATGGACCTCGAAAGCAATGCTCCGTAAACCGATCTCATTGGCCATAGCGGCCGGTGAGCCCGGCACGCAGCTCGGCCGGACGAAGGCAGAGAGCTCGATATTTGTCCCGCCGTCAGGAGGTCGAAGCATCACTATTTCGGTTCTTGATCCCGGGAGACCAGTGACGGTGTCGATGAACTCGCCCTCCACGAACGTCCTTCCCTGCATCTCTAGGCCCAACGCGACAAAGAACTGCGTTGCAGCGTCAAGGTCGGCAACGGTAATGCCAACGTGGTCGAAACGGCGTACGTGTGACATGTTCTTTCCTCCGTGCTCGTGAGTCCCGACCCACCATCGAGTGGGGCCGTGCCTCCGGCAGAGCCCAATGGCGAAGTCCTGCCGATTCGGAACGCTCGGCTTCCTTCAGGCCAGCCTCCGACCTTATCGACCAGCGTCAACGCATGGCCCGGCCACCTCAAGTGGACCTGCCCTGGGATGCCGGGATGGGCTCCCTGAATTGCATGAGTGGGCAACGCTGGCCGGCACTCTGCCGGAGCTTTCGAGGGCACCCTCGCGAGTGAGCTCCTCCTGGCATCTAGCGATTACTCGGGAACTTGGTACAGACTGACGGCTGTGAACGAGCGGCCCGAGACCATGTATGCCTCGGCACACGACGGGGTGAGTGTTGCCTACCAGGTCACCGGCCAGGGGCCGCTCGAACTCCTCTTCTTCCAGCCTCCGGCCATACCACTCGACCTCTTATGGGACGACCCCGGTTTCGTCCACTTCGCCAGGCGTCTTCGTGGATTCAGCCAGACCGTCTGGCTGGAGGCCAGGGGTGGCGGGTCCTCCGGCGGCCTCATACCGGGCTTCGATTCTGATGAAGCAGTGCACTACGGCGACATCACGGCGGTGCTCGACAAGGCCGCCTGCGAACGGGTGGTTCTCGTGGCATCGGGAGATGGAGGGCCGTTGGCCATCAGCTATGCGACTCTTCACCCCGAGCGGGTGAGCGCGTTGGTCCTCATCGATTCCTACGCCCACTACGTGCAGGAAGAGGGATACCCCTGGGGTCTATCCCGAGACACGCTGGACCAACACGTTGCCGCGGTGAGGGAAGCATGGGGGACGGGCGCGTCAGTGGATGTCATGGCGCCCAGCAAAACCAGGGACGAGGCGTTCCGCTCGTGGTTGGCGCGCTGTCAACGTTTTGGCCTCCCCCGCGATGCGATGACGGCGTGGAGGGACAACATTCAGCGAGATGTGAGGCATCTTCTACCGGCCCTCTCGGTTCCAACTCTCGTTTTGCATCGAGAGGGGGACCGCTACGTCCGGATTGGGGCGGGTCGTTATCTGGCTGACCACATCCCCGGCGCCAATTTCATTGAGTTGCCCGGTGAAGACCATTACTTTTTCGTTGGCGATTCCGACGCCCTCCTCGACGAGATCGAGGAGTTCCTCACGGGCACCCACCAGGGGGTGGAGGGCGATGTGGTCATGGCCGCCATCCTCTTCACCGACATTGTCGGCTCAACTGAGCAGTCCGCCGGCATGGGACACCGGAAATGGGGCGCGCTGACCGACCAACATGACGCCATGGTCCGAGCTGCGTTGGCTCGCCACCGGGGTCGCGAGATTAGGAGCATGGGCGATGGGTTCCTGGCCACCTTCGACGCCACCACGCGGGCGATCCGGGCCGCGAGGGAGATAGTGGCGGCAGCCAAGGGCATAGGGATCCAAGTGAGGGCAGGCGTCCACACGGGTGAGGTCGAATTCCGGAACGATGATGTGGCGGGCCTGACGGTCAACATTGCCAGGCGCATCTGCGACCTGGCCGGTGCTGGCGAAGTATTCGTGTCGGAGGGCGTCAGGGGTCACCTCGTCGGCTCGGGTATCGCCACCCCCGAACGGGGCACACATGTCCTAAAGGGCGTGCCCGACGAGTGGAGACTGTTCGCTATCGAGAGTTGACGCGCCGCTGAGCGAGACCGTTACGAACCGCGGGCAGCCTCGTCCAGTCGTTGGAGCGTGGCCTCCATGTCCTTCCGCCACTGCTCGCCATTGTTCATTCCCCGGCGAAACTCGATCGGGGCACTGGAGCAATCGTAAATTTCCGTGACGACGGTCGCATCGGGCCCATCCGGGGTCAACCAGTAGCTCCATCGATGCCCAACTCTGCCGCCTATCTCGGGATGTCCCTTCCCGGCCACCGGCTCCCAGCCGATCCGTCGATCGGCTTCGAACTCCACCACGTGGTTGTCCATCTGGTACTCGCCAAGCGCTGAGAAGTACATGTTCATGACGAAGACGTCGCCTTTTCGAGTAATGGGCGACGCAGTCTCGGCGCCTCGAAGCATCCCCGAACCGTCGATGGCCAGGTGCTTCGTCGGGTCACTCAGAACACGGAAGATATCTGCCGCCGACGCCTCAATGCGCCGCGACACCTTGACCGGCTCAACGGGCTCACCCATGGTCGGCACTCCCCGACTCGGCGTTCCCGGTCAGCCCATTGATCACGATGTCATTCTGTCGGATTGGCGAGTGGTGTCGCCCGGGTCCTTCCTACGTGCTCGGCGAGAAGGTGACGGGGAGGTGCCGGATGCCGTTGAGGAAGTTGCCCCGCAAGTAGTCGACCGGACCGGCCAGCTCGACGCTGCGATAGCGCTTCACGAGTTCCTCCAGGAAGATGGAGATCTCGATGCGAGCCAGGCTGGCGCCCAGACAGAAGTGCGGCCCGCCTCCGCCGAAGGCCACGTGCGGGTTGGGACTGCGCCCGACATCGAAGACCTCGGGCTGGTCGAAGTGATCCTCGTCGCGGTTGGCCGAGACATACCAAAGGCTGACCAGGTCTCCGGGTTCGATGCGCTGTCCCCCGATCTCCATTTCGGCGATGGCGTTGCGCCGGAAATAGAGCAGAGGCGACGACCAACGCAGGATCTCTTCGGTGGCCGTGGGGATAAGCGACGGGTCTTGGCAAATGCGCTCGAACTGTTCGGGGTACCGGGCGAACGCCAAGGCGGCATGACTGAGAGCGGTGCGCGTCGTCTCGTTGCCGGCCGCCGTCAACAGCAGCAGGAACATCTTGAATCGGGTGGGGGGCAGTGCGCTGCCACCCACCTCAGCCTGCAGCAGGAGTGTGACCAGATCATCGGCGGGAGTGACGGAACGCTGGTCGTAGAGCTCCTGGAAGTAGTTCAGCAACGACACAATGGCTACGAACATGGAGTCCGGCCCCGAGCGGTATTCGGGATCGGTTCCGGTAATGGATTCATTGCTCCAGCGCTGCAAGGCCTCATGGTCTTCCCGGGGGGCACCCAGCATGTCGCTGATGACGCGCATGGGAAGCGGCATGGAAACGGTCGGCACCAGGTCGAAAGGCTCGCCGGCCGACTGGGCGTCCAGCAGTTCGGACGTCACCTCGCGGACCGAATCCTTGAGCAGCGCAATGGCTCGGGGGGAGAACCCCTTGCTGACGAGTCGCCGGTAGGCGGTGTGCTCGGGCGGATCCAACGTCAACAGGAACTTGGCCTCGGCACTGGCCTGCTCTCTGGGCACCCCGGCCTGATTGAAGATGGCGTCCTGCCCTTCCTGCAGCTCGTCGCCCGGACCGAGGCCGGTCACACCGCCGTTGTCCTGGTCCGAGGACATGGCATGGGGACAACGACTCAACGCGACCACTTCGTCGTAGCCCGAGATGACCCAGAAGCCGGGACCACCTGAAGGTGAGGGGTGACGCCAGACCGGTGCTTCCCGGCGCAGCTGGGCAAACCAGTCATACGGCGCCCCCTCGCGGGACCAACGATCGAGGTCGATCAAGTCGATATGGTCGAGCGTCACCGGATCAGGCCACCATTTTGCGGTAGACGGTCACCACGGCAGCACCACCCAGACCGAGATTGTGGCCAATGGCCACCGTGGCCCCATCAACCTGGCGGCGCTCAGCCAGTCCTCGTAGCTGCCAGTTGAGTTCGGCGCACTGCGCCAACCCGGTGGCCCCCAGGGGATGGCCTTTGGAGATCAAGCCGCCGGAAGGGTTGACCACCCACTGGCCTCCGTAGTCGACCGCCCCCTCGTCCACCAGGACGCCGGCTTTGCCCTCCTCGCAAAGACCCAGACCCTCATAGGTGATGAGTTCATTGGCGCTGAAGCAATCGTGCAGTTCAATGACCTGAGCGTCTTCGGGTCCAAGCCCGGCTTCCGCATAGGCCTGCTGGGCCGCGGCCCGGGTCAGATGGACACCGGCGATGCTCATGTCACTGCCGTCGAAGGTTGACGCGAAGTCGGTGGCCATGGCCTGGCCGGCCAGTTCTACGGCCTGGTCCATCAGGCCGTGCTGGCGTACGAACCGTTCGGAGACCACGACCGCTGCGGCCCCGCCATCCGATGTGGGGCAACACTGCAGTTTGGTCAACGGGTCGAACACCATGGGCGAGTCCAAAATGTCCTGCAGCGAATACTGGTCCTGAAACTGCGAGTACGGATTGTTCACGGAGTGACGGTGGTTCTTCTCTCCGATTTTGGCGAACGTCTCGGCCGTCACGCCGTAGCGCTCCATGTATTCGCGCCCAGCGTTGCCGAAGATCTGCGCCGCCGGGGGCGCCTTGACGATGCCGCGCCGCGCCTTCATGTCCTTGAAGTGCTTGTCCATCGGCGAGGTTCGGTCGGGGAACTTGATGCCCAAGCTGCCCTTCTCCATCTTCTCGAAGCCCAGGGCCAGGACGCAGTCGGCCAGCCCGCCCTGCACGAACTTCCGGGCCAGAAAGAGTGCGGAAGAACCTGTCGAACAGTTGTTGTTGACGTTGATGGCCGGAATCCCGGTCAGGCCCAGTTCGTACAGGGCCCGCTGTCCTGAGGTGGAGTCGCCGTAGCAATAGCCGATGAACGCGTCCTCAATGGCGTCGTACGAAACTCCCGCATCGGCCAACGCCGCCTGGCCGGCCTCCCTGGCCATGTCTGGGTAGTCCCACTCGCGACTTCCGGGCTTTTCAAATTTCGTCATGCCCACACCAATGACAAACGCGCGCTCGCTCACCGGACCTCCTCATCCACGGGGATCCTCCCCATGGTGTCGTCATCGTAAGACGAACGCCAAGAAGAGTCAAACGTTGGTTTACTTATTGGCGGGGGCAAGGAGGAAGGTGCGGGCCATGGCGGCCGCCATAGGCGCCGAGGCACCCCGCTGCACCGCCTGGTTCATGAGGGGGAAGGCCCCGGCCACCAGGGTGCGGGTCGCGCCCTCGCCTACCTCCGGTGCCACTTCACGCACCACGGCAACCCAGGCATCGCGGATCTCCCGGCGAGAGCGCGAGAGCCGGGGCCGCTCCGATTCGGGCAAGGCATGACCTTCGCGGCTGGTCACCGCAATGAGGTCCAGCGTGTCGGCGGCCACCTCGGCATACGAATTGGAGAGCCGCACCAGGGCGTTGCCGGCGGACGTGGCCCCCGACAGTGCCTCGTGCACTCCTGCTGCCACCCGTGCGCTGGCGCGTGAGAACGCGTCGACCAGAATGTCGGTCTTGTCGTCAAAATAGAAATACACCGTCGGGCCCGTGATGCCGGCGGCTTCGCCAATCTCGTCAATACCCACGCCGTGAAAGCCGCGGCGCCGGAACAGTGCGAGTGCCTGTTCGAGGATGAGGTCCCGGCGGCTCGTCGGAGGTTGCCAGGGGCGGCGCGAGGAGAGGGAGGCATCCGTGGACACGCCATCCATGTGGACTATGGAGACCAATGACGTCGTGAGCACGGCATCGAGCTGCGGTCTCGACAAAGTGGGCGGACGAAGGGCGACTGCGCTCAGCGCCGAGAGTATGGCCGCCTGGCGCATGCCGATCTCGCCCTTGGCCAGGGTCGGATTGGCGTCGGACATGGCTCGCCGCCACTGCAGGAAGGCATTGCGGCCTTCCAAGCCGAGCTCTTGGCGGCGATCCTTGGGCAGGCTCTGGCGCTCCCGGACATAGGTGGCCAGCCAGGCCGGGCGATCCAGTGCACCGGCAACCGCGTCGCCGACCACCTGTTCGATGCCGGCGGTGACGGTGGCATCACTGACTTCGAAGGTCGCTACCGCGTCCACCAGTACGGCTTCGAGGACGGCCTCTTTGCCTTTGAAGTGCCGGTAGATGGCTGGCCCGGTGATACCGACCCGGGCGCCGATTTCGTCCATGCCCACGGCGGCGTACCCGCGCGCGGCAAAGAGCTCTGCTGCCGCCGCCACGATCATCGACTTGCGATCCCGGGGCCGCCGGGCCTGGGTAACAACGGCCACGGGCGACCTAACGGGGCTCGCGGGGTAAACCGAGCACGCGTTCGGCAATGATGTTCCGCTGTATCTCGTCACTGCCTCCCGCCACGCGGTACCCCGGCACACCGTTGACGAACTCGCCCCAGGCAAAGGTCCCCCACGCTCCGGTATCAGCCGTGAGTCGGGCACCGAGCAGATCACCTGCCAGGTCGGCCATGGTCCGGAGCCCTTCGGTCCACGCCAGCTTTCCGATCGACCCCTCAGGGCCGGGAGTCGATCCCGACTTCACGGCATCGGCCACCCGTCGTCGCGTCAACGCTCTCACCCGACCGTCGGTGTAGAGCCCGGCCAGCCGCTGCCGGATGAGAGGGTCGTCGGCGAGCCCCACGTGTCGGGCCAACATCACCAGCCGCTCGAAGATGTCACCGCCCGACGTCCCGCCTTTGGTGGCCGCGGCGCGCTCGAAGCCCAATGTGGTGGTGGCCACCGACCAACCAGCTCCGACGTCGCCCAGCCGATGCGAATCCGGTACGACCACGTCAGTCAAAAACACCTCGTTGAAACAGGTGCCCCCGCTCATCTGACGCAAGGGTCGAACCTCGACGCCGGACGCATCCATGGGCAGGAGAAAGGTGGTCAGTCCCTGGTGCTTGGCCACGGTGGGATCGGTCCGGCACAAGATGTAGCCGAAGTCGGCGTACTGGGCGCCCGAGGTCCAGACCTTTTGCCCGTTCAACACCCAGGCGTCGCCCTCACGCACCGCGCGCGACGACACGCCGGCCAGATCCGATCCGGCACCGGGTTCAGAAAAGAGCTGGCACCACATTTCGTCGCCCCGACGCATGGGGCGCAGGTAGCGGTCCTTGAGCTCGTCCGATCCGACGGTGCGGATAGTGGGTGCCACCAATTCCATGGTGATGCTGACCGCCTCGTGGCCGGCCGGTGTCTCGTACTTGGACTCAAGCCGGGAGAAGGCCTGGGCAAAGGTTCTGGGCAGTCCGGCACCGCCGTACTCCACTGGCCAATCAATCGAGCCGTAGTCGGCATCGGACTTCATCCGGTGCCAGTCCCGCAACGCATCAATGTGCGCCTTCTCCTCATCGAAGGTCAGGTTTTTGAAGAGGGCCACGTTGTCCGAGCCTTCGCCCCAGACCACACCTCCCGCTGGTGCTCGCCTTTCGGCATGATCGTCAAGCCAGCACTGCGCCGCCTTTTCGAAGGCGGGAAGTTCGGACTGCTCGGTTCGCTGCATCCAACGATGGTTTACTTAATTGCGTCCGTCTGTCAAGCTCTCGGCGTGGAGCACAACCTTTGGAAGCTCTTTTCGGCGGTGGCGCACGCCGTGGAGCCGCGCGACGCCATCGTCTGGCGACAGCGCCGACTGAGCTACGGAGCCCTCTTCGACCGCACGTGTCGGCTGGCCAATGTGCTCCAGGCGCAGGGCTGCGGGCCCTATCAGGAACGAGGCGATCTCCAGCCCTGGGAATCGGGCCAGAGCACCGTGGGGCTCTACATGCTCAACGGACCCGAATACCTCGAAGCCACACTGGCCGGCTTCGCCGCCCGTACGGCGCCGTTCAACGTCAACTACCGCTACGTGGCCGACGAGCTCGCCTATCTGCTCAACGACGCCGACACCGCGGCGCTCGTCTTCCACGCCCGCTTCGCCCCCAATGTGGCCGCTGTCCTCCCCCGGCTTGCCCGCACGCCGTTCCTGCTGCAGGTGGCCGACGACTCAGGCCAGCCGCTCCTCGAGGGCGCGGTGGATTACGAAGAAGCTCTGGCTCAGGCCAGCGCGGCCCCGCCCGATCTCGAGCACAAAGTGGACGACCTCTACCTCCTCTACACCGGCGGCACGACGGGAATGCCCAAGGGCACCATGTGGCGGCAGGCGGACATTTGGGTCGCTGCGCTGTGTGCTGACGGTGATCCACTGGGTGATGTGGAGGCCCGGAGCGCCACGGCGGCGGCCAGCGAGCTCCAGCGCATCCTGCCCAATGCGCCGCTCATGCACGGAGCCGCGCATTGGCTGGCCCTGCGGGCCCTGTTGTCAGGCGGCACGGTGGTGTTGAACGCCGTGGTCGACCGCCTCGATCCGGTCGACGTGTGGAGCACCATTGCTGATGAACAGGTGTCCGCCACTCTTTTCGTGGGAGACGCCTTCGCCCGGCCCCTCATCGACGAGCTCGAGCGGGGTTCCTATGACACCAAGTCCCTGGCCCTCATTGCCGTAGGCGGCGCCATCACGTCTCCGGCCACCAAGCAGCGGCTGCATGCGCTCCTACCTCACACCATCATCGCCGACCTGGCCGGATCCTCCGAGACGGGTAGTGCGCTGAGCCAGATCTCCATGGCCGGCAGCACGCCCGAAGGCGGTGTCTTTTCACCCAATCAGGACGTCGCCGTACTCAACGCCGATCTGACCCGACGGCTCGAGCCCGGCGAAGCCGAGATCGGGTGGTTCGCCAAACAGACACGAATACCCCTCGGCTATCTGGGAGATCCGGCCAAGACGGCCCAGACCTTCCCCACCGTTGACGGAGTCCGCTGGTCGGTGCCCGGCGACCGCGCTCGCCTGCGCCACGACGGCCTGGTCGAGCTGCTGGGCCGTGATTCGGTCACCATCAACTCGGCGGGCGAGAAGATTTTTGCCGAGGAAGTCGAGCAAGCGATTCTCGGTCATGACGACGTTGCTGACGTCATTGTGGTGGGGCGACCCAGCGAGCGCTGGGGTGAAGAAGTCGTGGCCGTCGTGCAGCTGACGCCCGGGGGAACGGCCACCGATGAGGAAGTGGTTCAGGCTGCGGCCCAGCACCTGGCCGGATACAAGTTGCCCAAGGCGATCGTGCGGGTGCCGTGGGTGCTGCGCAGTCCGGCCGGCAAGGCCGACTACGCCTGGGCCCGCCAGTTGGCCAGCACCGAGCAATCGAAAACGCCGCACGACGAAGACGCTGTGGTTCACAGTCACGATCGGTAGGCCGCGCGCGGGGGGCATGCACATGTGCATTAGAGAATTCGACACGCTTGGCCGGCCTGACGGATCGACTCTGCCGTGAAGGCCTTCACGGAGTTCCGGCCCAAGTACGTCGGAGCCATTGCCATTACGTGCATTGTGCTGGCCGTGGGCGGAATTCTTCTTTTCAACCGCAGCCTCTTCGCTTCGGGTTACACGCTCGAAGCCCTTTTCCCCAACGCCGTCGGCATGGCCAAGGGCACCGACGTCTTGGTGGCCGGGGTCAAGGTGGGCTCGGTGACCGCGATCAAGGTGGAGGGCAATCACGTCGTGGCCACCCTTTCGGTCAGTCACTCCGTTGAGCTCCCCCACCACACTGATGCAGCCGTAGAGGTGGAGACGTTGATCGGCATCATTGACGTCACCCTCAAGCCCGTGGCCGGGTGGTCGCACCCCCTGCAGAACGGCGCCTTCATCTCCAACACCTCGGTGCCCACCGAGTTCTACCAACTGCAGAACACGGCCCAGAAGCTCCTGTCCAAGACCAACGCCAAAGCCCTA